>JAZNJB010000015.1:0-14153 GCA_045577815.1 Acutalibacteraceae bacterium | reverse complement strand
AGGAGCGCTGTCCCTAGTACGAGAGGACCGGGATGGACGCACCGCTGGTGCATCGGTTGTCACGCCAGTGGCACGGCCGAGTAGCTATGTGCGGATTGGATAAACGCTGAAAGCATCTAAGCGTGAAGCCATCTCCAAGATTAGATTTCCCATAACTTAAGTTAGTAAGACCCCTCAAGGACTATGAGGTTGATAGGCTGCGTGTGTAAGCATGGTGACATGTTCAGCTAAGCAGTACTAATAGGTCGAGGGCTTGACCATTTCGTTTGTTTCGACTAGCTTTCTCTTTATTCAGTTTTCAGGGTATATAAACCGAAGTCGAAGTTCATCTTCGACTTTTTTGTTTTTTATTCAAATAATTTCTTGTAATTATTTGAAAGAAAATATCTTGACAAATAAATATAATAGTGCTACTATTTAGAAAAAATGAGAGGAAAAACGGTTATGAAACAGTTTAACGCAGTTACATACTATTATTACTATTACTTAACTAAATAAGTAATAGTGATTTGTGCTGCTGTTTTTAGTCGTTTATTTAACCCTTGCAGTATAATCACTGCAAGGGATTTTTGTTTCTTATTATATTGTATTTTTAATTCTTAGGAGGAATTTTTATGAATATTGGTGTTGTTGGTCTCGGTCTTATAGGTGGTTCTATTGCAAAATCAGCTAAGAAAAATACTAAATTTAAGGTTTATGGCTATGATATTGACCCTAAAACTGTTAAAAAGGCAGTTTCGGAAAAAAGCATAGATGGTGAATTGACAGAAAAAAGAATTTCAAGCTGCGATTACATATTTATTCCTCTTTACCCTGAAGCAGTAATTGAATTTGTTGAGAAAAATGCTTCAATTTTTAAAGATGGCGCAGTTGTTATTGACTGTGCAGGTGTAAAAAGATCAGTTTGTGACAAATGCTTTGAAATTGCAGACAAGCATAATTTCTCGTTCGTTGGTGGTCATCCAATGGCAGGTACACAGTTTTCAGGCTTTGAAAATTCAAAGGATACAATGTTTTATAATGCGCCATTTGTTTTAACACCTAAAGAAAATGAAGATATTTTAACCCTTGCCAATGCAAGAGAGGTTATTATGCAGTTAGGCTTTGGTCGCGTTTCTGTTATGACACCTCAAAAGCACGATAAGCTTATAGCATTTACTTCTCAGCTTGCCCATGTAGTATCAAACGCTTTTGTTAAAAGTCCATCAGCACTTGAAAGAAAGGGTATTTCTGCAGGTAGCTACAAGGATTTAACCCGAGTTGCTTACCTTAATGAAAATATGTGGACAGAGCTTTTCCTTGATAATAAAGATAACCTTATTTTCGAGCTTGATAACATTATCGCAGAGCTTCAGAAATACAGCGACGCTATGAAAAATGACGATGCTGAAACTCTCAAACAGCTTCTCAAGGATGGTAAGGAAGCAAAAATTAAAGCGGATTAAAACATAAAGCAGATAAAACCGCGTATTTTGGTTTTATCTGCTTTTATTTTTTATCAGTTATTCCTAAAATATAATCTGCTGAAACCCCATAATATTCACAAAGTTTTATAATATGTCTTACAGGAATTTCATTAGCGCCACGTTCATATCTGGCATACATCGTTTGAGAGGTTCCGAGATATTCTGCAATTTGAGATTGGGTTAAATCTGCATCCTCTCGCAAATCCCTTATTCGTTTTACATAAGTATTCATACTATCACCTGATATTATAATACCCGAGTAAAATTATTTACTATGTTTTTAATAAATATTTTTACTATTGACATTAGTGCATATATAAAATATAATAAAATTAAGATAATGAAAGGAATGATGTTTATGAAACGCATTTTAGGAGTATTTTTATCTTTAGTTATTGTTTTAGGAACATTTTCTGTGTTGCCTGTAACAGTGACTGCTGCAAGTGCAGATGAAATAATGTTTAAGTTAAACGATGATGGTGCTTCTTATTCAGTAACAGCATATATTGGTGAATATACTGATAAATTATCAATTCCTTCAAAATATAATGGCTTGCCTGTTACTAAAATTGCAAGATTTGCTTTTCAGCATAATGATAATATTGGTTCTATGTTTATTCCTGCAACGATCAAAGAAATTGATGAAAGGGCTTTTTATAGTTGTGATTATTTAAAATCGTTTTCCGTTTCTTCAAAGAGCAAGTATTTTTCAGCTATAGACGGGGTTTTGTTTAATAAAGACCAGACAAAGCTTGTTCGCTATCCTGATAACAAAAATGGTTCTTCGTACACAATTCCTGATGGTGTAAAATATATTGCCACCAATGCTTTTGAAGCAAGCGCTCCTGATAAGGTCATTTTATCAGAAGGTGTTCTGAGCATTGGGGAGGGTGCTTTTGCTCATAGCGGTATCGAAGAAATTGTTTTTTCTGATACTGTTACTGAAATAGGAAAAGAAGCTTTTGGATATTGTGATTCACTGGAGTCTATTGCGCTTTCTGCCTCAATTGCAGAAATTAGCGGTGATGCTTTTTTGGATTGCGATAATATAAGTTCATATTCTGTTGCTTCCGGTAGCAAGCATTTTTCTTCAATAAACGGAGTCTTGTTTAATAAATCGAAAACAAAGCTTGTTCAGTATCCTTGCGCTCGTGAAAAATCGTCTTATACAATTCCTGATGGAGTAAAGTATATAGGTGCATACGCTTTTGCAGGAAACAGGGAGCTTAACAAGGTTATTCCGTCTGATGACCTTGTGAGTATAGGTAGCAATGCGTTTGCGCGTTGTGGTTTGCAAGAGTTTAATATTCCTGATACTGTTACAAAGATAGGAACTTTCGCTTTTGATGATTGTTATATAGGAAAAATAGTTGTTCCTGAGGGTGTTACTGAATTATCCGATGGCGTTTTTGATGGGTGCAATTATCTTTATTCTGTAACCCTTCCCGAAGGATTGAAAAATATAGGCTCTCGTGCATTCCATTGGTGTTCTTCACTTAAAAAAATCACAATTCCAAGCACTGTAACAAGTATAGGTGACCAAGCCTTCAAAGGTTGCCCGCTTACCTCTATTAAAATTCCAGAGAATGTAACTGATATAGGTAAATATGTTTTCTATGGTTGCCAATTAAGTTCCATTAAATTTCCTGATAGCGTCAAAAATATAGGAACAGGTGCTTTGTTCGATTGCCCAAATCTTAAAAGTGTTACAATTGGTAAAGGCTTGGAAAATATAGGCGTTGATGTGTTTGCAATTTGTACGAATCTTGAATCAATAAAAGTTGATTCCGAAAACAAGAATTTTGTTTCTGTTGCCGGTGTATTGTTTAACAAAGCTAAAACTGAGCTTATTCAATACCCGAGAGCGAATTCCTCAACAAGCTATACCGTTCCTGATGGTGTTGAAAAAATATGGATGGTTGCCTTTAGTGATTCTAATAACCTCACTTCTGTTGTTCTTCCTGATAGCATTACCGATTTAGATGAGAGTGCATTTTCGGGTTGTGATAATCTTTCTTCTGTGAAATTAGGAAACGGCTTGAAAGTAATAGGAGAATATGCATTCCTTGGTTGTAAAAATCTTACATCAATAACAATTCCTGCAAGTGTAACACACATAAACAGATGGGCGTTTAATTATTGCGAAAATCTTTCATCAATAACCATCAAAGGTAATAATATTAAACATATTGGTTCCGGTGCTTTTGCTAATTCTGTATTTTATAATGATAACAATAATTGGGAAAATGGGTCTTTGTATTTAAATAACTGTTTGCTTGAAGTTGATAGACAAGTTAAGGGTATGTATAGAATCAAGGATAATACCAAGGTTATTGCAGAGTATGCATTAATGAGTTGCGATGGTATTACAGCAGTTTCAATTCCTGATACAGTAACTGATATTGGGAGTAATGCATTCCGATTTTGCACCAATATTAAATCTGTTTTCATTCCCGAAAGCGTAGTTTATATAGGTCATGAAGCATTTTGGTATTGCAACGCCATTGAGAATATATATTATACAGGCTCTCAAAAGCAATGGAAGAACATTGAAATTGATTATTATAATCCAATTTTAGAAGAAGCACAAATTCATTATAATTATGTTTGCGCAAAGCCCACACTCAAATCAATTGAAAA
Source organism: Acutalibacteraceae bacterium (assembly GCA_045577815.1). Lineage (GTDB taxonomy): Bacteria > Bacillota > Clostridia > Oscillospirales > Acutalibacteraceae > DTU089. The sequence goes on along the minus strand of JAZNJB010000015.1, from coordinate 10,047 downwards.
CACCGAATATGGTGCTTTAATAAAATGGCGTAGTGTACTTGGTGCAGATAGATACAGAGTTTATCGTAAAACAAGTAAGACTGATTGGAAATATATCGGTTATACTACCAATACTTACTACACAGATAAAACTGCAAAATCAGGCACCAAATATTACTATGCTGTAAAGGCAATCAGTGGTGCGGGTAATTCACCGCTTTCAAGCTCAATTTCTGTATATCATCTTGAAGCTCCCACCTTGAACACACCTTCAACCTCAACAAAGGGTGTTGGACTCAGATGGTCTGAGGTGAAAGGTGCAGAAGGATATTTGGTTTACCGTAAAGAAGCTGGTGGCAGTTATTCAAGAATTGCAACCGAAAAAGGTGAATCAAATGTTGTTTACAGAGATACAACCGCTAAAAAAGGAACAAAATATTATTATAAGGTGAAAGCATATTACAGCAAAACCCAAAGTGCTTGTTCTGATACTAAATCAATTACAGATAAATATTAAAAGGTCGGACAGTAACAAACGATTTGTTACTGTCCGATATTTTATTTATATAATTCATCCAATATTTCAATTGTATGTGCTATGCAACCAGCGTTATTTGACCTTGTTACATATTTCGCAACCGAAAGTGCCTCTTGTGAGCCGTTTTCGGGGACGAAACCGCCATTTGAAGCAACAAGCATTTCAACATCGTTGTAGCCGTCACCTGCGGCGTAGGTGTCCTTTTGCTTGCAACCTAAAGCTTCCGCAAGCTTTAAAAGCCCTGTTCCTTTATCAACACCTTTTTTCAGAATTTCAACATATTTGCCCGTTGTTTTCAGGTAATTGATTTCGGGATGCTTTTCAAGAATTTCCTGAACCTCTTGCGAGCAACCGTGGGCGGCTATCATAACCTTTGTCCAGGGAAGAGGTGCCTCTTCGGGAGTGTTAACAATTTCAAAGTTAATACCTTGACTTGTGAAATGCTGCTCAGAATGTGAATTCAGGTTAATTGCGCATACTTTTTCAAAATTATAAAATTCAATTGAAATATCGGGAAACGCTTTTAAAACCTCTTTTATTGCCGAGAAACCCTCTTCACCGATAGCAGCATTGAAAATAACTTCACTTTTTTCGTAATCATATGCCATAGCTCCGTTGCCTAAAAGAACTGGGGCATTGATATATTCGGGACTATAAAGATGAAAACCTTGATGTATTCTGCCTGTGCAGACTGTGAAAAAACCACCATTATCAATAAAATATTGTATTTTTTCAATAACATCGGGAGTTATTATGCCATCGTCATTTTTTAGTGTTCCGTCAAAATCACTTGCAATAAGCACATTTTTAAATTTCATTTTACCACCGCAGTTATTTTAGCAAATCAAAGTTGATTTTTCAATATTTCTATTTGTTTTGGCAAATTATATAATAGTTTTTCAATTCTTTTGTCGAATTTCTATGATTAAGAATACTAAAAAACTTGATAAACCTTGTTTTGAGTGGTATAATTTTATAGTTAAAAATCCGGTTACTGATTTGAAGGTGAAAAAGGTGCAGAAAAGAGAAGATATAAGAAATATAGCGATTATTGCTCACGTTGACCATGGTAAAACAACTCTTGTTGACCAGCTTCTTCATCAGAGCGGTATTTTCCGTTCCAATGAGCAGGTTGACGAAAGGGTTATGGACTCCAACGACCTTGAAAAAGAAAGAGGAATAACAATTCTTTCTAAAAATACAGGTATTCATTACAATGGTGTTAAAATCAACATTGTTGACACTCCCGGCCATGCTGACTTCGGTGGCGAGGTTGAGCGTATTATGATGATGGTTGACGGCGTTCTTTTGCTTGTTGATGCATTTGAGGGCTGTATGCCTCAGACTCGTTTTGTTCTTAAAAAGGCACTTGCTCTCGGCAAAAAAGCAATTGTTGTTATAAACAAGGTTGATCGCCCCGGTGCAAGACCAATGGAGGTTATTGACGAGGTTCTTGACTTGTTTATTGAGCTTGGTGCGAATGATGACCAGATTGAATTCCCCGTTGTTTTCGCTTCAGGTCGTGATGGCTATGCTTCTCTTGATGCAGATGTAAGAGAAGGGGATATGAGACCTCTTCTTGATTCTATCCTTGAAAATATTGATGCGCCCGAGGGCGATATTGACGGTCCATTACAGCTTCTTTTCTCTAGCCTTGATTATGATGATTATCTCGGCAGAATCGGTGTTGGCAGAGTTGAACGCGGTTCAGTTAAGGTTGGTCAGCAGGTTGCTCTTTGCAATAAGGATGGCGTTCAGTCCAATGCAAAAATAGTAAAGCTTTATACATTTGAAGGTCTCGCAAGAGTTGAATGTCAGGAAGCAAAAATGGGTGACCTAGTTGCAGTTTCAGGTATTGCAGAGCTTAACATTGGCGAAACTGCTTGTGATAAGGATTTCCCTGAAGCACTTCCTTTCGTTGAAATAGACGAGCCTACAATTTCAATGAACTTTATGGTTAATGATAGCCCCTTCGCAGGTCAGGAGGGTAAATTTGTTACATCCCGTAACATCCGCGCCCGTCTTTTCAAAGAGGTTGAAACAAATGTTAGTATGAGAGTTGAAGAAACTGATACAACCGACTCCTTTAAGGTCAGCGGTCGTGGTGAATTGCACCTTTCAATTCTTATTGAAACAATGCGTCGTCAGGGTTATGAATTCCAGGTTTCTCGTCCTCAGGTTATTTATAAAAAAGGCCCTAATGGTGAGCTTTTAGAGCCAATGGAGCTTCTTATTGTTGAAGTGCCTGAAAATTATGTTGGTGCAGTTATGGAGAAAATCGGTTCACGTAAGGGTGAGCTTGAAAATATGGACGTTCGTGACGGTGGCTCAACTCATATTGAATTCAAAATTCCTGCCCGTGGTCTTATCGGTTATCGTTCCGAGTTTATGACTGATACAAACGGTAATGGTATTATGAATAACCTTTTTGCAGGTTATGAGGAATATAAAGGCGATATTCAGATGCGCGAACGCGGTTCTATCGTTGTTCACGAAGCGGGGGAGACCACAGGCTATGGTCTTTTCAATACTCAGGACAGAGGTCGCCTTTTCGTTGGTCCCGGTGTTCCTGTTTATGAAGGTATGATTGTTGGCGAATGCGCAAAGAATGAAGATATTGTTTGCAATGTTTGTAAGAAAAAACAGATGACAAACACCCGTGCCTCAGGTAGTGACGATGCACTCCGTCTTGTTCCTCACACAGTCCTTTCCCTTGAACAGTCAATGGAGTTTATCGGTGATGACGAGCTTCTTGAAGTTACACCCGAAAGCATCCGTTTAAGAAAGAGAATTCTTTCAAAAGAAAGACGAATGAAACAACAGTTCGGGCATAAATAAAATAACAAAAATCCGTTTAGCAGAAATTTCTGTTAAACGGATTTTTTTATTGTTGAATAATAGATTAATTTTAATATAAAAAGTAATGGAATTAATACATATTTTCTGTTGAGAAATAAACGGAAGATTCGCCTTCGGAAACAGAAAGATAACAGTTCACACCTACTGTATTACTCATATCATAGCTGTTTTCCTTTGTTTTTATTTCTATAACATTATCTGCTTCTTCAAGCGGAATTTCATTTCCCTCATCGTCTATTATGGTGGTTTTTATTACACCGTTTTCGTTAGTGGAACTGTATGAAACGGCGTTACCATCTGTGAATTCATAATCAGTTTCAGTTTCTGTGCCTTCAAACTTGAAATCAGGATCATCTTTATATAAATCCATTATTTTTTTATGGCATTCATCAAAGAATTTGTTTGCTTCTTCAGGTGTTTTGCAATCTATTGAGAAATAATAGCGGTGGAATTCGCTGTTTATAGCTCCTCTGTTATCAGATGAAAAAGCTACGTCCTTTCCGTCATAAACGCATTTGAAATCAAAAGTGCGTTCACCTGTTATGTCGCTTGTTTCGCTTATATTTTCCGGTAACCCATATTTCAATATAACATCACTTGGCTTACTGTTCCAGGTTAAATCAGGCGTTAAAAACGAAACAGGTTCATTTCTGTATATGAATGGTACTAAGTTTATACCACTTAAAAGAATATCAATAGCTATAAGAATCACTGCAACTATTACAATTGTTTTAATAACTTTCTTTTTTGGTTTTAACTTTGCCATAAAAACACTCCCTTTAAATTGGTTGTAACATAATTATAGCGGTAATAAAAAGTTATAACAACAAATTGCGAAAATCTTAAGAAAAATGTAAGATTTAGAAGAAAGCCAACAGCAAATTTATTTTTATTTCTGCGGTTGATATTTTACCAACTCTCTGAAATTATCTTTTTTGCAACAGTGCCATCTGTGAAAACTATTTCAATATCATAAAAATAATTCTTATTAGCAGCATCTCTGTCGTACAAGAAATCATAAAAATCTACTTTGAGAGGGTAATAGCACTTCAAGATAATTTTATATGTGTTTATTTTTATTTCACCCTCATATTTTTCATCTTCAATTACAAAAGCATCTGTGTTTCTGATGAAATCCATAATGTTATCAGCATTTTCACCATTCTTTATATTATCAAACCACTTTCTTGTTTGTTCACCGTGTTCGTAATCCAGATAATAACCATCTATATTGCAACCATCTGCATTAGGAATAAAAAGCTTGTAATTGATTTTCCCGTTCGGGTCATATGAAATGATTATGCAACTAATAATTTCATCCCAGTTATCCGAATTTTCCATTACGTTAGTGTAACAGTATATAGCGTATTGATTTGTAAATGTATTTTCAGGATTCTTTGGAGTTAAGTAATCATCTATATAGTATGAGAATAAACAGTCAAAAAGGAAATCCTCGTAATTTTGTTTTTGTTTTATAAAACCTTTTTCTGTTAGCTCTTTTTGTGTTTTGCTTGCATCATCACCGATTTTTATATCAGTATAGACTTTTCTTTGCTCTGATGTGATTTCGGAAAGATAATCTTCTTGTGAATATTCTGTGTAATACTCTTTATCAAACCATTCGTATTCATATTTTGCAAAAGCAAAGCCGTAGAGAACAAGAAAGCCTACAAAAACAACAGAAAGAATAGCAGTGTTTTTAACTAAGGATAAACGATATTTTTTTGTTTCGGTGTCAGAGTTTTTATAATATGAGCGATACGTAAGAGCAGTATAAGCAATTAGTAAAATAAAATTAATTGAGAAAGAAATTTTACCTGCTAAACCTGATTCGTGGTCAGGATTGTTTGTTATATAACTATACACAAGTTCTATGGCATTGGATATAGGGAAAAATAACCCACTTGTAATTACAGAACCGAGAGTGATTGTGCCTAAAGCTGCTGTTATACCTAATAATTGTTTTTGTAATTTCTTTCTGCAACACATTATTGTATAAACAGTAAAAAATGCAAATCCGACAAGGCAAAAAGCCAGCTCAACAACACTTGGGAAGCAGGGTGAAATTGGCTCTACAAAATACCAGTAGCCTAAACCGAAATCAAATACAAGCATTATATTTATTGAACATAAACCAATAAAAAGTAACACAGCCCTGATGATGCTGTCTTTATAAATTAGCTTGTTCCATATTATTTTACAAATGTCTTTAAATGTTGCTTTGCCATCCTCAACACTTTCTACTTTAGTCCAGTCATTAAATTTCTTGCTATCGCTTGTCATATTATTTACCCCTTTCATAAGATTGCCTTGAAACAGGATGTTTGTAATCTTTCTTTTGATTATACTATAGTAAATCAATGGTTAAATATGTGCATATTGTAATTTTCAACCTGTTTTTTGTAATAATTGGGCTTGAAAATGCTTTTAAAAGCATTTATTGAGGAGCTTTTTAGCGAAGAGTGAAAAGTGAAGAGTGAACAAGTAAAAATCCCGTACACTTTCGTGTGCGGGATTTTTGGAGCTGGAAACGTGACTCGAACACGCGACCTATGGTTGTAGTTAAGGATGAATACATTTATAGGGTTATAATAAATAAAATTTATTAAGTGCAGTAGTTTTGGCTACTGCACTTTTACTTAGTTCAATTCTTTATAAATACTTTTTGCGTATTCAAAAAGTTCAGAACGATTATTTATATTGAGTTTCTTAAAAATGCTTGAAGTGTGTTTTTTGATTGTGCTTTCCGTTACGAAGAGTTCATCAGCAATGTCTTTGCGTTTTTTATTTTGCATAATCAATCTTAAAACTTCTTTTTCTCGTTGGGATAGTAAGCTGATTTCGTTCCAGTTTTCAAATACAACATTGATTTGAACCGGGTCAAGATATCTCATGTTAACAGCATCTTCGCTTGTATTGAATTGTTTAGGTTCTGTTTTTACGGAAGCAGATTCAAGATTAAATCTTGTAGTATTTGCCAACTCGTAATCTTGCAAAATTCCATAAAGGAATAAAATCATACCCTCCGTAATGATATAAGAAATGGACATGAATTCAAATCCTGCATTTATACTGTTTTCTATAAGCCATATTGCAATGTTGCCTATAACGACAAAGGTAAGAAAAATAGAGTGCTTTACAGAGACGACAGTTTTTTTAACAGCGGTGTATATGATAATGACAGACATAGCAACAAAATATCCAAATAAAAAAACTTTATATAGGTTATGCAATATACCATATTCTTTAACAAGGGTACCTATTCCGTTTACAATTTCAAAGGACACATTTTTGTAGTAAATAGGGAGAAGTCCACCACTTGAAACTATAAGCAGCATTATCAAATTTATACTTATTAAAACACGGGGTAAATACTTTGGATAAGAAAACCTTGAAAGAGCCATAATCATCATAAGTATGGCAAAAGGCAGAAAAATATTTCCGAGATATGCAATTCTGTTAGCCCATAAAGAAAAGTTTAAATTTTTTGCAACAGACAGAAGAAAATAACCGGAATCACAGACAGCAACACAAATAAAGAGCATAAGAAGCCATGGGTCGTGTTTTTTGTCAACTAAAAAATAGACAACAATCATTAAAAGAGAAACAACAAAAATAATTCCGTAGAGAACTGACATATTATTCCTCCTTTATTGTATTTATTTCTATTCCGTTACGCATGCAAAATGAATAGAATTTACCGAGCATTGCAAGATGCGGCGTCCTGTTTTCTCTTTCCCATCGACTGATGGTAGCATAAGAAATACCTATTTGTTTTGCTAACTCAGTCTGAGTCAGTTGTAAAAAAATTCGTACAGCTTTAACCTGTTCGGGAAAAGTTAGGTTTTTTATATCAATTTTCATAATTTACTCCATATATTTATATATCATAATATAGCATAATTTGAATTTCTTGTCAATTTATACAGAATATTAACGAATATATCCTTACTTTTTGTTTATATAAATTATACAAAGGATGATTGCGTTTTTTGACATGGTAGCCCTAAAGGTAGCCCTTTTTTTATGAAAGTAACCCATAGGGCTACTTATTTTATGTAGCTATAAAGATTAAAATTATATTGAAAAACAACAAGGAGGTCTGTGTTATGTTGAAAGCTGTAACAAAAAGGTTTGCCGATAAATCAACAATTAAGCAGTTCGAATTTGAATTTTACTGCGATTGTTGTGGTAAACCTATTAAAACAGAAGTTCATGAATTTGTTTCAGGCTTCAAGGATAAAAAGTTTTTAAGCGATGATGAACGAGAAGCAAGAGCGATTATTTACGCAAATGATCACGGAAACGCTTATGAACGTGCTAACAATGAGGTGCGGCTTGAATTGAACAAATGTGAAATTTGTGGGAATATGGTTTGTGAAGAATGCACAGTATACGGAGTGGACCTTCAAGGTGGCCTATGTTGTAAAGACTGTGCAAAAAAATAAATGATTAATTGAAGGGAGTAAATTGATATGGGACTTATTAAAGCAGGTGTAGGAGCACTCGGCGGTGTTTTTGCTGACCAATGGAAAGAGTTTTTCTATTGCGATGCTATTGATAAAGATGTAATGGTTGTTAAGGGATCAAAACGCGTTGGCGGACGTTCCTCGAACACAAAAGGTAACGACAATATTATTTCAAACGGTTCCGGTATAGCAGTTGCTGATGGTCAATGTATGATTATTGTTGAGCAAGGCAAAATTGTTGAAATTTGTGCAGAGCCGGGTGAATTTACTTATGATTCTTCAACAGAACCAAGTGTTTTTTCAGGAAAACTTGGCGACAGCATAAAAGAATCATTTAAGGCTGTCGGAAAGCGTTTTACTTACGGCGGAGATACCGGTAAGGATCAGAGAGTTTATTATTTTAACACAAAAGAACTTACTGGTAATATGTTTGGCACACCTAATCCTGTACCATTCAGAGTCGTAGACAGAAATATCGGATTGGATATTGATATTTCTGTTCGTTGCAACGGTACATATTCATATAAAATCAGCGACCCGATTTTATTCTACACTAATGTATGCGGTAATGTCGAAAGAGAATACACAAGAGAAGAGATTGATGCTCAATTAAAGTCGGAATTTTTAAATGCTTTACAACCTGCATTTGCAAAGATTTCCGATATGGGAATTCGCTACAGTGCTTTACCGGGACACACAATGGAGCTTTCCGATGCGATGAATGAGGTGCTTACCGAAAAATGGGTGAATCTTCGCGGACTTTCAGTAGTGTCTGTTGCAATCAACTCCATAACAGCTCCAAAAGAAGACGAGGATTTGATTAAACAACTTCAGAGAAATGCCGTTATGCGTGATCCAACCATGGCTGCAGCAACACTCGTTGGTGCTCAGGCTCAGGCTATGCAAGATGCAGCTAAAAATGAAGCAGGTGCTATGACCGGTTTTATGGGTATGGGTATGGCAATGAATACAGGCGGCGGTATGAATGCGCAGAACCTTTTTGCAATGGGACAACAACAGCCTCAACAGCAAGCACCTGTACAGAATGGTTGGAGTTGTTCTTGTGGTAATACAGTTTCAGGTAATTTTTGTCCTAACTGCGGTGCCAAGAAGCCTGAACCTAAACCTGCGGGAGATAGCTGGAAATGCTCCTGCGGTGCAACTGTAAACGGTAAATTCTGTCCTGAATGCGGTTCTCCGAAACCTGCTGACGAGGGCTGGACTTGTTCTTGCGGTGCGGTTAATAAAGGTAAATTCTGTCAGAACTGTGGTAGTCAAAAACCTGCAGGGGCACCACTTTACCAATGCGATAAATGTGGTTGGAAACCTGCTGACCCACACAATCCGCCAAAATTCTGCCCTGAATGTGGCGACATTTTTGATGTAAACGATGCTAAATAATTATTAGGAGGAAAATATAATGGGACTTTTTGATAAAAAATATTGTGATATCTGTGGTGAAAAAATTGGTCTTTTAGGTAACAGAAAACTTGAAGACGGAAATATGTGTAAGGACTGTGCAAAGAAACTTTCACCTTTCTTCAGCGAAAGAAGAAGTTCAACTATTTCAGAAATCAAAAATCAACTTGAATACAGAGAGCAGAATAAGCAGATTCTTGCCGGTTTTTCACCGATGTTCACCTTTGGTGAGGACGATAAAATCTACATCGACCCGATGAAGCAGAGCTTTGTTGTTTCACGTCGTAATCCCGGAAGCTGGAGTGATGAAAACCCCGATGTTATTCCGCTTTCAAGTGTAGCAGGCTGTAATCTCAGAGTTGATGAAGACCGTGAAGAAATTTACACACAGGGCAAAGACGGAGAAAGAGTAAGCTACAATCCGCCGAGATACAAGTTTACTTATGATTTCTATGTTGATATCAAGGTGAACAATCCTTATTTCGACGAAATTACTGCAAGACTCAATGACAGCGATGTTGAGGGTATGGGCACAATGGAATATAACCGCTATCAGCAGACTGCACAGCAGGTTATAAACAACCTTACACAAAATGGTAATGCAGGAATGAATAATGGTTACAACCAGCCAATGAATAACGGTTACAACCAGCCAATGAACAATGGCTACAATCAACCGATGAACAACGGTTATAATCAGCAATCGGCTTATGGTCAGCCTGTTCAACCGCAAGCACCTGTATCTCAGGCTTGGGTTTGTCCGGCTTGTAACGCTACAAATGA
>JAZNJB010000014.1:0-52687 GCA_045577815.1 Acutalibacteraceae bacterium | reverse complement strand
TTTGATGTCGGTTTCGGTAACAACCGCAGTCTGCGTGATTTTATCGGTTATTTCCTTTGTTCTTAAAACCTTCGTGTTACCGCAGGAGCATAAAAAAACGATAGAAATAAATAAAGATATAATTTTAATGATTTTATTTTTCATAATTATCACCGCCTGAAAGTATAACATAAATATGATTAATTGGCAAATTATATTCAAAAAAACATATTTTTACAAAAATAACGGAATTTCACTTTTTACTCTTGATAGATTAATAAATGTGTGCTATAATTCATTGGATTTAAAACAAAACATAAGTGTGATGGAGGTCATTGAAGTGAAAACAATCGGTGTACTTACAAGCGGCGGTGACGCACCCGGTATGAACGCTGCCATTCGTGCAGTAGTAAGAACTGCTTGCGAAAGCGGTATGAGAGTTATGGGTATCCGTCGTGGTTATAAAGGTCTTGTTGAAGGCGATATGTATGAAATGAACCTTCGTTCCGTTTCTGATATTATTCATCGTGGCGGTACAATGCTTTATTCTGCTCGTTGCCCCGAGTTTGCAGACCCTGAGGTTCAGGACAAGGCAGTTGAGGTTTGTAAGGAATTTGGTCTTGAAGGTATTGTTGCTATTGGTGGCGACGGTACATTCAAAGGCGCTCGTGCTCTTACTCTCAAGGGTATTCCTTGTATTGGTATTCCCGGTACTATTGATAATGATATTGCATCCTGCGACCATACAATCGGTTACGATACTGCTCTTAATACAGTTATGGCAATGGTTGACCGTATCCGTGATACAACAGAATCTCATGACAGATGCTCTGTTGTTGAGGTAATGGGAAGAAATGCAGGTTATCTTGCTCTTAATGCAGGTCTTGCTATCGGTGCAACTTGCATTCTCATTCCTGAGGTTGATTACGATATTGATTCATACATCATCGAAAGAATGAAACGTACTCAGAAAACCGGCAAAGAGCATTTTGTTATTGTTATTGCTGAAGGTGTTAAGGGTATTGATGCTCACTCACTTGCAAAATACATCGAGCAGAAAACAGGCGTTGAAAGCCGTGCAACAATTCTCGGCCATGTTCAGCGTGGTGGCTCACCCTCAGTTCGTGACAGAGTTCTCGCTTCTCAGATGGGTAACTATGCAGTTCAGCTTCTTAAAAACGATATCGGTAACAGAGTTGTTGCTTCCTGTAAAGAAAAAATTGTTGACTATGATATTATTGAAGCTCTCAATATGAAGAAAACAATTGACCTTGACCTTTACAGAATTGCAAACGAAATTTCCATTTAATTTAACAAATTTTACCATAAAGCAGTCTTGATAAATCAAGGCTGTTTTATTTTTTTGTCAATTATTTTTCGTTATATTCACGCTCATTCTACACAAAGTAATTTGTGTGAAATGAGGTGATTTTTTTGAAAAAAAGAAAAGTCTTTTTATCAATGCTTTCAATAGTTTTATCATCAGTTTTAATGCTTTCGGTTTTTTCATCAGGCATATTTGAAAATGATACTGTTGCCGATGTTAAGCTTTATAATGTAAGTGGTAAATTAACAGAAATTAAAGAAGATTTTCTGAACATATTAAATTATAATAATGACGGAATCAGTGAAAAAAGAGAGTCAACTGAGCAATTACCACAGGTTTTTATCGGAGGTTATCCCATTGGCTTGAAGCTTTATGCAGATGGTGTTGTTATAGTGGGAACAGAGGCTGTTGATACGGTGGATGGTCTTGTTAATACTGCAGAAAAAGCAGGGCTTAAGCTTGGTGATATTATAAAGAAAATTAATGGTGTTGAGGTGAAAAGCAACAAACAGGTTTCGGAAATTATTGAAAAAAGCGGTGGACAAGCCTTGTCTTTTGATGTGGAAAGAAACGGCAGAAGCTTTCAGGTTTCTTTTAAAGGGGAATATTCTGAGAGTGAGAAAAAATATAAGGCAGGCATCTGGATAAGAGATAGCTCCGCAGGTATCGGAACAGTAACCTTTTGTATGCAGGATGGTGCATTTGCATCCCTTGGCCATGCAGTTTGCGATATTGATACAAAATCCACCATTCCCATTTCTCAGGGGGAATGCACCGATGCCGAAATAACGGGATTTATAAAGGGGCAGAATGGCTCGGCAGGTGAGCTTTGCGGTTATCTTGATAATGATAAAACAGGCGTAATTTTCAGTAATGATAATTTAGGGGTGTATGGTTGTTTTGATTCCTTGCCCGGAAATCAAAGCCTCTATCAGATTGCTCACAATACCGAAATTCAGTTAGGTGAAGCGGAAATTGTTACAACAGTTGAAAAGGGAATAACCGAAAATTATTCTATTATTATTGAGAAGATTGATAAAAATTCAAGTGAAAATAAAAACCTTGTTATAAGGGTTACAGACAGAAAATTAATTGAAAAAACAGGTGGAATTATTCAGGGGATGAGTGGCAGTCCTATAATTCAGAATGGTAAAATTATCGGTGCAGTCACTCACGTTTTTCTTAATGATGCAACAGGTGGCTTCGGTATTTTCGCTCAGACAATGTTAGAAAAACTGGAAGAGGAGAATAAATAAAATTTGATACTTGCAAATCTTTATATGGCATTATGCATAAAACATTCGACAAAATCCGACAATTTAGAAACAATTTATTCTTTTTTCATTTTTGGAAAAAACGCGCAATTTGTTTAATCTAACGATATTTTGCGAAGCCTCTTGAATATTAATGATTTACAGGGTATAATTTGAGCATACTTTAGGAGGTGTTCAAATGGTTGGCAATCTGCGAGTCTTGTTGACTGATGAAAAGGATGAAGCTACTATTCAGCTTGCAAATGCTCTTCGTGCAAGCAAAATGGAAGTCAGACTTTGTCATAAAAATGGTGCGGAGCTTCTTAATATAATTGAAGAAACCAATCCTGATGTTGTGGTTATGGATGCATTTTTGCAACACATTGATGCAGTGGGGGTTGTGTCCAGATTAAATATGAAGGACCCTGCAAAAAGACCATTGTTAATTGTTATGTCCGGTATTGACAATGTTAATTTTGAAAGAGAAATTTTAAGATGCGGAGTTGACTATTATTTTCTTAAGCCTATTGATGCTTCAATGGTGGCTCAGAGAATAGTTCAGTTAACCAGTTGGAAAGATTTAGGTGGCGGAGCTCATTTTGAAGAACCAAAGGATTTGAATGTTATTATAACAGATATTCTTCATCAGATTGGTGTTCCTGCTCACATCAAGGGCTACAGATATGTTCGCGAGGCTATTAAATTAACTGTTGAAAATCCCGAAATGCTAAATTCAGTTACAAAAATTCTCTATCCCACGGTTGCCAAAAATTTCAAAAGCACCTCATCAAGAGTTGAGAGAGCCATTCGACATGGTATCGAAACTGCATGGGACAGAGGAGATGTTGATGTTCTCAACTCTTATTTCGGATATACTATTCAGAACGATAGAGGCAAGCCCACAAATTCTGAATTTATCGCAATGATTGCTGATGATATAAGATTAAAAAGAAGAGTATCATAATTTTTTCAGACTATCACATTTTTGTGGTAGTCTTTTTTATATTATATATTATTAAATATATATAAAAATATAATATATTTTTGAGCAATAAAACAATTTACAAAAAACGGTGTTTGTTGTAAAATAGAATGGTATAATTAGGTATAAAATGTGGGCTTGTAAGAAAGGAGCAAAATTATGAAACCTGTTTATAAAAGATTGTTGTTAAAATTAAGCGGTGAGGTGCTTGCCGGTGAAGCAGGCCACGGCTTCGATTTTAATATTATTGAAGATGTTTGCAAGGCTATTAAGGAGGTAACTGACAAGGGTGTTCAGGTTGGTATCGTTGTTGGTGGCGGTAACTTCTGGCGTGGTCGTTCAAGTGGCGCTATGGACAGAACAAGAGCTGACTCCATCGGTATGCTTGCAACTGTTATGAATTCACTTGCTCTTCAGCAGGGCTTCCTTGATATTGGTGTTGAAGCACGCGTTCAGTCTGCAGTGCAGATTACAGGTGTTGTTGAAACCTTTATTCGTGACGAAGCAGTAAGGCATCTTGAAAAGGGTAGAGTTGTTATTTTTGCAGGGGGAACAGGTAACCCCTTCTTCTCAACTGACTCAGGTGCAGCATTGAGAGCAGCTCAGATTAATGCAGATGTTCTTCTGAAAGCAACTAATGTTGACGGTATTTATGATAAAGACCCCAACAAGTTCGATGATGCGGTTAAGTTCGATAAAATCACTCATAACGAGCTTCTTGAAAGACATCTTGCAGTTATGGATACTGCAGCAGCTGCTATCTGTCAGGAAAATAATCTTCCCATTCTTGTATTTAATCTCAATGATACAAGCAACATTCTCAAAGCAGTTTGTGGCGAAAACGCTGGTACAGTTGTTACAAACGAATAAGCAACACCATATTAAACAGTTAATAATTAAATTTACATAAATTCTGGAGGTATTCTTTATGGAAACAGTATTCAATTTAGCAAATGAAAAAATGGAAAAATCAATCAACTCACTCAAATATGAGTATAACTCAATCAGAGCTGGCAGAGCAAATGCCGCAGTTCTTGACAGAATCAGTGTTGATTACTATGGTTCTCCCACACCCATTAACCAGATGGCTGCAATTTCAGTTCCCGAGCCCCGCATTCTTGCTATTCAGCCCTGGGATATGTCTGCATTAAGCCTTATCGAAAAAGCAATCCTTGCTTCTGACCTTGGTATTAATCCTTCAAACGATGGCAGAATCATCCGTCTTGTTTTCCCTGCTCTTACAGAAGAAAGAAGAAAACAGCTTGCTAAGGATGTTTCTAAATATGCTGAAGATACAAAGGTTGCAGTTCGTCAGATAAGACGTGATTGCATCGAAAAAATCAAAACAATGAAAAAGAATTCAGAAATTACTGAAGATGACCAGAAATATGGCGAAGAAAAGCTTCAGAAAATTACTGATGAATTCGTTAAGAAGATTGACGAAATCGCAAACGCAAAAACAAAAGAAATTATGGAAATCTGAGTATGGAAAAAAATATTCCCAAATTTGATGTTTTGCCCCAGCATATCGGCTTTATTATGGACGGTAACGGCAGATGGGCAAAAATGCGCGGACTTGAAAGAAGTGCGGGTCATAAGGAAGGTGCAATGACATTCCGCCGTATCGGTGAATATTGTGCCGATGTGGGTATTAAATATATGACCTTCTATGCTTTTTCAACCGAGAACTGGAACCGACCTAAATCCGAGGTTCTTGCTCTTATGAAGCTTTTTAAGGAGTATCTTAAAGAGGGTGATGAGCGTATTGCCGAAAATGATATCCGTCAGATGCGACTCAAATTTATCGGTGAGCGTGATAATCTTCCTAAGGACCTTTTAAGGCTTATTGAAAAAGCAGAAAAGGAGTCCGCGAAATACGACAAGGTTACTGTTAATATCGCTCTTAATTATGGTGGCAGGGCAGAAATTACCCACGCCGTAAAAGAGATTTCTGAAAAAGTTAAGGCAGGGGAGTTATCTGTTGACGAAATAACAGAAGAGCTTGTTGGTAATCATATTTATACCGCAGGTCAGCCTGACCCTGATATTATTGTAAGACCAAGCGGAGAATACAGACTTTCAAACTTTATGACATGGCAGTCTGCATATTCGGAATTCTGGTATTCTGATATTCTCTGGCCTGATTTTTCAGAAGAGGATGTTAACAAGATACTTGAAGACTATCAGAAACGTAACCGCCGTTTCGGTGGTGTATGATTTAATTTTGTGGATTAAAACAAGGAGAAAAACGTGAAACAGAGAGTAATAACCGGTGTTTTGTCCGGTATAATATTTATTGGTGCGCTTTTGCTTATGAACACAATTGTGTTCCCCATATTTGTTGCTTTATTAAGCGGTATGGCTGTATGGGAAATTGAAAAAGCAGTAGGACTTAAAAATAAAATGATAATGGCAGTCAGTCTTGTGCTTTCTGTTGCAATTCCGTTTATTGTTCATTTTGACGTTAAAATGCCCATTGCTGCTTTCGGTGGCGTTTTCGTTGTTCTTATTTTCATATTTATGCTTTTGAAATTTGAAACAACAAAATTTGAACAAGCAGTAACTGCAATATTCGCTTCTGTTTGTGTGCCGTTTTCATTTTCTCTTATGATTGTTTTCCGTGATATTCATAAGCATTTTGACGGTTATACAAAGATTGACGGAATTTATCTTCTTCTTTTTGCTTTGTTTGCAAGCTGGATGACAGATATTTTCGCATACTTTGTAGGCAGTAAGCTTGGTAAGCATAAGCTTTGCCCCAAAATCAGTCCCAAGAAATCTGTTGAAGGCGCAATTGGTGGCGTTGTTGGTGCAGTTTTACTTAACCTCTTGCTTCTTTTCGTTTTCAAGAAATTCTTCTTTGAGGGCGAATCAATACTTTCCTACATAACTGTTGCAATATTGAGCGTTGTTCTTTCTGTTATCAGTATGTTTGGCGACCTTGCCGCATCCACAATCAAACGTAATTTCGGAATAAAGGACTTTGGTAAGCTTCTTCCCGGTCACGGTGGTATTATGGACCGTTTTGACAGTGCGTTGTTTGTTATGCCCGTTCTTTATTCTGCAATATATTTCATTAATGCATTTTGATTAATTATGAAGACTATTAATTTATTAGGTTCAACAGGTTCAATAGGTGTTCAGACACTAGACGTAGCAAGGGCCCACGGTTATAAAATCGAGGCTCTTGCCGCATTTTCTGATGTTGACAAAATTGAAAAACAAATAAGGGAATTTAAACCCAGGTATGCAGCACTTGTTGATGAGGATGCTGCAAAAGACCTTAAAATAAGAGTAGCAGATACTGATGTTACTGTTTTGAGCGGTATGGAGGGTGTTTGCTTCTGTGGTGCAGAGGCAGAGGGTGAAATTACACTTAACTCTGTTGTTGGTATGGCAGGTCTCAAGCCTACTCTTGATGCAGTTAATGCCGGTAAAACAATTGCCCTTGCTAATAAAGAAACTCTTGTTGCAGGTGGTCATTTGGTAACAGAGGCTGCAAAAAAGAATAATGTTTCAATTTTGCCCGTTGACAGTGAGCATTCTGCAATTTTCCAATGCCTTTTAGGTGCACCATCAAATAAAGCACTTAAAAGAATTATTCTTACTGCTTCAGGCGGTCCTTTCTTTGGTAAAACAAAGGAAGAGCTTGAAAGGGTTACTCTTGCAGATGCTTTGAAGCACCCAAGCTGGAGTATGGGGCAGAAAATTACAATCGACAGTGCAACAATGTTCAATAAAGGTCTTGAGCTTATTGAGGCGGTGTGGCTATTTGATGTGAGCCCTGATATGATTGACATTGTTGTTCACAGAGAAAGCATTGTTCATTCTCTTATAGAGTATGACGATAACTCTGTTATTGCACAGTTAGGTCACCCTGATATGAGATTGCCTATTCAGTTTGCAATTACCTATCCTGAGCGTTACCAATCTCCTGAAAAACAGCTCGATTTGTGGGAAGTGGGAAATCTTACTTTCTATAAGCCTGACTATGAAAACTTCCCTTGTATGAATATTTGTCGCGATGCCATTACTAAAGGCGGGTTGTATCCTGCTGCGGTAAACTGCGCCAATGAAGAAGCAAATTTTCTTTTCAGACAGGGTAAAATATCATTTAATGCTATTCCCGAGCTTATTTCTCAGGCATCTGAATATACTCTTAAAAAGCAGGATTTTACTTTACAGGATGTTCTTGATACAGATGCTTTAATGAGAGAAAAGGTAAGAGAATTAGCTAAAGTATAAACTTTTCTTATTAATTCAAAGAGGTGTTAACCATAGAAAATTTTGATATCGGCGCACTCTGGAGCAGTGTCTGGCCATTTATACTTGCAATTTTCCTTTTTGGTGTAATTATTGCCATTCACGAATTCGGTCATTTTTCATTTGCAAAGCTTTTTGATGTTCAGGTCAATGAATTCTCTCTCGGTATGGGACCTAAGCTTCTTAAAAAGAAAAAAGGCGAAACAACCTATGCTTTGCGTCTTCTACCAATCGGTGGCTTTGTCAGTATGGAGGGTGAGGACGAGGAAAGCGATAATCCGAGAGCATTCAACAATAAACCTGCATGGCAGAGATTCATTATTGTTGCGGCAGGAGCAATTCTTAATCTTATTTTAGGTGTTGTTGTTGTTGGTATCTGCCTTTCCTGCGGTGACCTTGTTGGTTCACGCCAGATTCACAGCTTTATGGAAAATTCCGTCAGTGACAAAAGCGGTCTTAAAGCAGGAGACGAGATTATAAAAATCAATAACACCCATATTTATTCTTCACAGGGCGTTTCCTTCAATATGGTTCGCGACACCGATAACAAGCTTGATATCACTGTTATCCGTGACGGTGAAAAGGTGCTTGTTGAAAATGTCGAGTTTAAGCAGTTTGAATATGAGGGCAGAATGTATGTTCAACAGGATTTCTATATTGTAGGTGAAGAGCCTGATCCCTTGAATGTTATTAAGAATGCAGTTCTTGATTCTGCTTCAATAGTGCAGATGGTTCGTTTAAGCCTTGTTGATATAGTTACGGGTAAATATGGTATGAAGGATGTTTCAGGTCCTATCGGTACTATTTCTGCTATTGCAGAGTCAACTGCTCAACCTGTTGAATTCAAGGACAAAATTCTTACAGCACTTAATTTCCTTTCAATGATAACAATAAATGTTGGTATGTTTAATCTTCTTCCGTTGCCTGCTCTTGATGGTGGCAGATTGTTCTTTATTTTTATTGAGATGATAAGAAGAAAACCAATTCCTGCAAAAAAAGAGGGTATAGTTCATACAGTCGGACTTATTCTCTTGCTTATATTAATGGCGATTATTTCAGTTAATGACGTTATAAAACAGTTTTAGGTGAATTAAAATGATTAGACGAGTTTCAAGACAAGTTAATGTTGGCGGTATAAAAATCGGTGGAGATGCACCAATTGCTATTCAGTCAATGCTCAATGCCCTTGCAAGTGATTTTGAGGGTAATTTAAAGCAGCTTAAAGCCCTTGAGGATGCAGGCTGCGAAATTGTCCGTATGGCAGTTCCTGATATGGATGCGGTGAGAGTGCTTGGAAGATTGAAAGAGCATAGCAATATTCCCCTTGTTGCAGATATTCATTTTGACTATAAGCTTGCCCTTGAATCTCTTAATGCAGGGGTTGATAAAATCCGGATTAACCCCGGTAACATTGGCTCTGCTGAAAAGGTTTTTGCAGTTGCAGATGCTTGTAATTTAAAAAATGTACCAATCAGAATCGGTGTCAACTCCGGCTCTGTTGAAAAGGATTTATTAGAGAAATTCGGTGGTGCAACTCCTGAGGCGATGGTTGAAAGTGCTTTCCGCCACGTTAAGCTTTTGGAGGACTGCGATTTTTATAATACTGTTATTTCAATTAAATCCTCTGATGTGGGCAATATGGTTGAGGCTTATTCTCTTGTTGCTGAGAGGTGTGATTATCCCTTGCATCTCGGTGTTACTGAGGCAGGAACAGAAAGAAGCTCGTTGATTAAATCATCAATTGGTATCGGCTCACTTCTTCTCAAAGGCATCGGCGATACTATAAGAGTTTCTATTACGGACGAGCCTGTTAAGGAAATTTATGCCGCTAAAGATATTCTCAAAGCAGTTAATGTGAGAGTAGAAACTCCTCAGATAGTGGCTTGTCCCACTTGCGGACGAACAAAAATTGACCTTGTTTCTCTTGCAAATCAAGTGGAAAATGCGGTCAGAGATATTAAAAAGCCTATAAAAATTGCCGTTATGGGTTGCGTTGTTAACGGACCCGGTGAGGCTAAGGAAGCCGATATCGGTATAGCAGGAGGGGACGGATGCGCCGTTCTCTTCAAAAAAGGCGAGATTCTTAGAAAGGTTTCAGAAGAAAATGTCCTCAAAGAGCTTCTTGAGGAAATTGATAATTTATGATGAATAACTTTATAGATATTTTCGGTGAATATATCGCCACAGAAAAATACCGCGATATGCTTGGAAATACAAGCTTCACCGATTTGCAGATAAATAAAGAAAATATGACAATGAGAGCTCTTTTGCATGTTGATGCTTTTGGCAACATAATGTGCCTTAAAGCAGTTGCAAATGAGATAAAAACAGCTCTTCGTTTTAAATCAGTTGAATTCGAATATGTTTTACCACCCGAGGCATTGACCGAAAGCTGTTTTCCTATGCTTTTAAAGGTTATGAGGGTTAATGTGCCTCAGACTAATGGTTTTCTTGACAGTATAGACACAAGCTTTGTTGATGATACATTTACTGTTAATTTTCTTAAAAGTGGCAGAGATATCTGCGTTAATGCAGGTGCAGATAAATTCCTTGAGGAATACATAAAAGCTCATTTCAACAGAGATGTAACAGTTGAATTTATCGGTCAGGACTCAAATGAAGAGGAGTTTTTAAGAAAGCAACAGGAGATTGACTCTTCTAATAAAACTCTTCGTCCACAGGCGCAGTATGAGAATTTTCCTGATGTTCCTCTTGATTTTAATACTGTTAAAACTATTATCGGTAATTTTAAATATCAGAAACCAAAGCCTATGTCCGAGGTTGGCTATGAGGATGGTCAGGTTTTCGTCTGGGGAGATATTTTTAAATATGAAAAACGCGAAACAAAGGACGGAAAGAGATATATTATTGAGTTCAATATAACTGATAATACCGGTTCATTCGGTTGTAAATTCTTTGATACCAAAGAACAGCTTGAATACCTTGACGGTCAGCTGAAGGATGGTGTTACTGTTCTTGTACGCGGTGTTTTAGGCTATGACGATTATAAAAAGGATTTTGTTATCAAGCCAAACTGCGTTGCAACAATCAGTAAGGTTGATTTTGTTGACGAAGCCGAGGAAAAACGAGTAGAGCTTCATCTTCATACCAATATGTCTGCGATGGATGCTATGAGTAGCGCAAAATCCATTGTTAAAAGGGCTATGAAATGGGGTCACAAGGCAATTGCTATTACTGACCACGGTTGTGTTCAGGCGTTCCCTGAGGCTTGTAATACTGCAAGAGGCAGCGATTTTAAAATTATTTACGGTTGCGAATGCTACCTTGTAAATGACTATAACTCCGATGGTTCAAAGAAAACTGATGAAGAGATAAAAGCAGATAGGAGCTACCACTGTATTCTTCTTGTTAAAAATAAGGTGGGTCTTAAAAATCTTTATAAGCTAATATCTGACTCAAATATTAAATATTTCCACAAAAGACCAAGAATGCCTAAAAGTCTTATTGAAGAAAGACGAGAGGGTCTTATTATCGGTAGCGCTTGTGAGGCAGGCGAGCTTTATCGTGCAATTTTAGCAGGGGAAAGTAAGGAGAAGCTTCTCGAAATTGCCTCATTCTATGATTATCTTGAAATTCAGCCAACGGGCAACAATGAATTTATGATAACAAAAAATGATGGCGATTATGAGGGCATAAACTCTTATGCGGATATTGAAAACATCAACCGTATGATTATTAATCTCGGTGATGAGTTAGGAAAGAAAACTGTTGCCACGGGTGACGTTCATTTTCTTGATAAGAATGATGCAAAATACAGAGCAATTCTTCAGGCAGGGCAGGGCTTTACTGATGCAGATAATCAGGCACCCTTGTATTTTAAAACAACAAATGAAATGCTTGAGGATTTTGCATACTTAGGTGAAGAAACTGCAAAAGAGGTTGTTATTACCAACACAAACTATATTGCAGATATGATTGAACCGGGTATTCTTCCCATTCCTGATGGTACCTTCAACCCCGTTATTCCCGGTGCTGAAGAGGATTTAACAAAGCATTGCTGGGACAGAGCAAAGGAATGGTATGGCGACCCTGTTCCAAAGGTTGTTGCAGACCGACTTGATAAAGAGCTTAAATCTATTATCGAAAACGGATTTGCAGGACTTTATATGATTGCCCGTCTTCTTGTTAAGCATTCAGAGGAATGTGGCTATTATGTCGGCTCGAGAGGTTCGGTTGGTTCGTCCTTCGTTGCAATTATGGCAGGTATTTCCGAGGTTAACCCATTACAACCTCACTACCGTTGCACAAATTGTAAATATTCGGAATTTTTCTTGCATAACGAGGTTGGCTCAGGCTTTGACTTGCCAGAGAAGAATTGCCCTGAATGCGGAACACCCTTGTTCCGTGACGGTCACGAAATCCCCTTTGAAACCTTCCTTGGCTTCTTTGGTGATAAATCTCCTGATATCGACCTTAACTTTGCAGGTGAATATCAGAGCCAGTCACACAGATACACAGAAGAGCTTTTCGGTAAGGCATACGTTTTTAAAGCAGGAACAATTTCAGGTGTTGCAGAAAAAACTGCTTACGGCTTTGTAAAGAAATATGTTGAGGAACGAGGTCTTAATGTTACAAAAGCGGAGATTGACCGTCTTACACTTGGTTGCACAGGTGTTAAGAGAACAACAGGTCAGCACCCCGGTGGTATGGTTGTTGTTCCCAATACCTATGAGGTTGAGGACTTCACACCTGTTCAAAGACCTGCAGACGATGCAACAAAAGATATTATTACAACTCACTTTGACTTTAACTCAATGCACGATACGCTTTTGAAGCTTGACGAGCTGGGTCATGATGTTCCCACAATTTACAAGCATTTAACTGACTTAACCGGCATTGACGTTCTTGATATTGACATAAGTGACAGAAAGCTTTATGAGCTTTGCACATCACCGGAACCACTTGGTGTTACTGCAGAGGAATTAGGTTGGCCCACGGGTACACTTTCCATTCCTGAAATGGGAACAGATTTCACAAAGGGAATGCTTCTTGAAGCAAAGCCACAAACCTTTGCCGACCTTATTCAGATTGCAGGTCTTTCCCACGGTACTGCCGTGTGGCTTGGTAATGCTCAGGACTTGATTCGTGACGGAATATGCACCATTTCCGAGGTTATCGGTACTCGTGACAGTATTATGGTTTATCTTCTTCATAAAGGACTTGAGCCTAAACAAGCTTTCGATATTATGGAAGATGTCCGTAAGAAAAATAAACAGCTCAAGCCCGAACAAGAACAAATGATGAGAGACCACGATGTTCCTGAATGGTACATTGACTCCTGTAAAAAAATTCAGTATATGTTCCCCAAGGCTCACGCGGCTGCTTATATTATTGCATCTCTTCGTCTTGCCTGGTTCAAGGTTTATAAGCCACTTGAATATTACTGTGCTTACCTTACTGTTCGTGGGGGAGATGTTGATGCAGAATCAATGTCAAAGGGTAAAGAGGCAGTCAAAACGCTTCTTCAGATGATAAGAAACAAGGGTAAAGAGGCTTCCAACGCAGAAAAAGATAAAGAAACAATTATGATGATTGTTTATGAGGCTATGGTGCGTGGCATTGAGTTTTTACCCATAGATATTTATAAGTCAACCGCTCATTCCTATGAGCCTGAGGACGGTAAAATCAGAATGCCTTTCTCAGCTCTTGCAGGTGTTGGTGATGCTGCTGCAGAGCAGTTGGCAAAAGCTAAAGATGATGGCGGTCCTGCATTCTCTTCAATTGAAGATTTTGAGGTTCGTTCAGGTGCAGGCAGGTCAACAGTTGCCGTTCTTAAGGCTTGCGGTGCCTTCGGTGATTTACCCGATAGCGACCAGATATCATTATTTGAGTTTTAATTGTATTTTTAGGAGAATAAGCTTATGAAAAAATCAAAGATTATTAAAACAGGTTTAGGGGTTGCTGCATTGGCAGGCGTTGGTGTGAGTATGGTTCGTGCTGCAACAACCTATAAAGCAAAACCCATTGAAAATGCAAATACAGGCGAGGAAGAAAAGGTTGATGTTGAAAGATTTATAAAGAATCTTTCTGACGCAATTAAAATTCCCACAATTGCTAACAGAGATGAAAGTCTTGTTGATTGGGCTCCCTTTGATGAGTTCCACGCAATGCTTGAAAAGGCATATCCTCTTATGCATGAAAAGCTTACTAAAGAGATTGTTTCAACTCGTAGCCTTTTATATCATTGGAAGAGTGAGCACCCTGAAAAAGAGCCTATTGCTCTTCTTTCTCATCAGGATGTTGTTCCCGTTACTCCCGGTACTGAGGACGACTGGAAATATCCTGCATATAGCGGTGAGGTAGCAGAGGGCTTCCTTTGGGGCAGAGGCGCAATTGATATGAAAAACCACCTTATCGGCGTTTGCGAGGCAGTTGAAACTCTTCTTGAAGAGGGTTATGTTCCCGAAAGAGATGTTTACATTTGCTTTGGTCATAATGAAGAGGTTATGGCAGAGGGTGAAATCTGCGGTGCTGATTGTATGATGCGTTGGTTTAAAGAGCGTGGCATTAAGCTTGACAGCGTTCTCGATGAAGGCGGTGCAATCCTTGAAGCTAAGGTTGATAAGGTTATTGACGGTCATCTTGCAGGCGTTGGTATTGCAGAAAAAGGTCACGTTGACTTTGAGATTTCAGTTAACGCAAAGGGCGGTCATTCCTCACAGCCTCCCAAGCATAGCGCATTAGGTGAGCTTTCAAGAATTGTTTGTAAATTGGAAAACAATCAGTTTAAAGCAGAGCTTACACCTCAGCTTTACTCCCTTTTCAATGAAATCGGTAAAAATACAACTTACCCCGTAAGATGTGTTATGTCAAATCTTCCTGTTCTCAAACCTCTTGTAACAAAGATTTGCTCTGAAATTCCTCCCGTTGCTTCAATGATGAGAACAACAACTGCAGTTACTATGGCAACCGGTAGCCCTGCACCCAATGTTTTACCTCAGAAGGCAACTGTTAATGTGAATTTCCGTATTATGCCCGGTCAGACAATTGATGATGTTGAAGCTCATATCAGAAAAATTGCAGGCCCTAAGGCAGAAGTTAAAATGGTAAGCGGTAAGAACCCCTCAAAGATTTCTCCCACAGATTCAAGAGCATTCAATGCTATAAGAGAAATCTGCAAGGAAATGGACCCCAAGGCAATTGTTGCGCCTTATCTTGTTATGGGTGGCACAGATGCCCGAAATTATGAGGATGTATGCGATAATATCTATCGTTATTCACCCTTCCTTATGGATACAGCTCTTCTTTTAACAACCCACGGAACAAACGAGAGAATTCCCGTATCTTCACTTAAAGACGGCGTTGTATTCTTTAAGAAATATATTAAAGAGCTTACAAAGGATTAATTAATAGTAAGATACCAGATGCCAGATACCAGATGCCAGAGTTGATTCAATATTTTTATTCTTCTTAATTTATTTTTTCTTATACTCAAAATAAGATTATGAAAATAAAGGCGTATCCTTATCTCTTTTTAGAGTTAGGAAACGCCTTTTAATTTTAAATTCAAAATATTAAATTATATAGGAAATTATAAAATAATTAGAACAATAAAGTTTATGCTATAAAATCTGGCATCTGGCAACTGGCGACTGGCGACTGGCAACTGGCGACTGGCATCTGGCAACTGGCAACTGGCGACTGGCAACTGGCGACTGGCAGCTGGCGACTGGCATCTGGCATCTGGCATCTGGCATCTTAAAGAAATGACTTAATATTCTTTTCGTACTCGGTGAAGAATTTCTGGAGAATTTCTTCATCGTTTTTGTTTCCTCGAAGGCACATAGAAACACTAAGCTCTCCATTTATACTAAGGGCAGTCATAACTGCGCAGGGCTTGTTTTTAGCAGCACCTGCAACGAAAGCAGAGAAAGGTTTATTATTCGCAAGACTGAATGCAACAGTATCAATTTTACCAACATTACTGACTGATAAAGTAGGGTTGCGGTAAAAAAGCTTAACTATTGGCTCTGCTTGTGCATAAATCATTGTTTTGTAAGCAAAATTAAGTAGGGGGATTCCGTGCAGACCCATAAATTCATCGGCTTTCAGTTCTTTTGTTTTCTTACTTACAATTGAAAGGGTATCCTTTAAATCGTTACCCATTCTCTCAATTGCACAATGACTGAATGAAACGTGGTTAGTGTAACCAATAGTGCTTAAATCCTTGATGTGTCGCCTTAAATCAGTTGCACAGGAAACGCTGATGCTTTCATCATTATTGAAGCTTGCAACCTTTTTAAGTGCATCAATATATGAAGCAACAAGTAAGTCGTTTACTGTACCGCCTATAGCCTTTGTGAAAGCTACTGCTTTGTCAAAATGCTCTTTCTCAATTTTTCTTGAAACTATAACAACATCACTTTCGATATTGTTGTTTTCAAAAGGGAACCGGTGCTTGTCTCGGGGTGAAATATTGGCTAATTGCTTTTTTGCTTTCTTACGGAAATCGGGCTCCATATCCTTGTAAACCTCTGTATAGTTTCTTGAGCCCACAGAGAAGCAAAGAGGAGAGATACCTTTTAAAACGTAATCGGAGTAGGCTTTGCAAAAGTCACTCCAGAATGCCTTAAAACCGCCACCATCCATACACATATGATTCCATATAAAAAGTATGTAGGTTTTGCCTTGATGGTAGAAAAGACCGATATTGAATTGAATGTTGCTTTTAAGAGAAATTTGCCTTGAAAAGAACTCTTTTTTAGCCTTTTCTAAATCCTCAACCTCTTTTGCAAAAACAAATTCGTTAATATTGTAATCTGCAACCTTCCAATAGGGTGCGATTGGGTTTCTGATAACCTGCGAATGTAAGAAGGGTGCACTTTCAAGGGCGCAGACTGCAACATTTTTGAATGCCTCTTCGTCAACTATAAAGTCATAGTCCACTTCAAATCGTGCAAGTCTGTCCATATATTTTCTGCACATAAGATTGATTTTATCATACATCTCGCAGGGCAGAGTTTTTTTCAATAACTGGGGATTCTGCTCTTTAAAAGCCATTAAATCCTTAATAACCTTTTCATCAGTAAGCCCTTTCTTTTTAAGAGCGAGGGCTTCTGCTTCGTAGTTTAATTTCATAATTAATCCTTTTCGATATGGTCAAAGAAGAAATCTCTCTTCTCATCAGTATCAATAACCTTAATGGGCTTAACCTGATTGAGATTTGCGCCACGCTTTCTTAATACCTCACGGTAGTCGTCGTAAGTACCTTTCTTAAGGAAGAGAACCTGCGGATGACCTAAAGCACCACTTTTGATAAGGGGCTCAACAGAAACGTTACCCTGGCAAAGCTTTTCTTCGAAAAGTGCGTTGTATGTAGCCTTTTTCTCGTCGGTAATATCTTCTGCCAGCTCAATAAACAGCTTGTAATGACCGGGTGATGTGCTTCTGTCGGCATAAATACTGTAGCCGATATATAAATCGCCTGACTCTTCGGACATATTGGCAACAATTTCATCAAAAGCCATTGAGCTTACCTTTTCACCGCTGATGTTTGCAATCTGATTAAGACGATAGCAGAAGGTGATTTTCGGAGACTGATTATAATAGCCTGTAACCTTGATAACATCCTGAATTCTGTAACGATAGAAGCCACTCATATTTGTGAGAATAATCTCATATTCCTTGCCGACCTCAAGGTCTTTGATGGTAAGCAGATTGTCATAATCTTCCTGGTCTATAGGGCGGAATTCATAAAAGCCGTTCTGAGGAAGAATAACATATTCAAAGGAGTTGAATTCAAGGGGGATAGCCATAAATGCTTCTGTTGCAGTATAGCCCAGATAGTGCATGGGAATATCTTCACCAAGATATCTTCTCAATTTCTTTTGATAGAAGCTGAGGGAGCCTGTACCCATACCATACATCCAACCAACGTTGGGCCAGATACGAGGGATGATGGGGGATTCATCAAAGCCCTTTCTGAATTCTCTTCTTAATTCTTCTGCTCTCTTGGGGTTGGGTTTAAGCTTTTTGTTGTATTTCTCTCTGATATGGTCAGGCACAACAACATTATCATTGATAATACCTTTTTCAATATCATCGCAAAGCATTTCCCAGTTTTCTTCCATATAGAAAAACATTGATTCAAGGGTTGTGATGAATATTGTACCAAGATAGCTTACTTTTTTACTGGGAAGAGCAAAACGAAGCTTCATATAGTGCATATCCATATCAACACCGGGCTCGGGGAAAAGAACCTCTCTGGGTGATGTTGTAAATGCCTCAACAATAGGGCTTACATTTAAGAGGGGAATTGAGGAAAGGCAACTGATTGTACCGCCCTTAACCTTTCTGCAACCGATTTCTGCGGTTAAAAGACCCTTCTGAGCAGGTAAGGTTTTTCCCTGCTTTGCGAACCATTTAACAGCGCAGCCAACAGGAGCGGAGAAGCTGAAGCATTGGCAAACCCATTCTGCCCAGTATGAGAGGGGAACAAGCTTTTGCTTACCTGTACTGCCCGAGCTTTCTGTGAATCGGCGAACATACATATTTGTAATAAGACCCTTTTCACCGTCAGCCATTCTCCAAACGTAATCGTCATAGTCCGCATAAACAGAAAGGGGGACTATTTTCTGATAATCCTCAATGGATTTAACATCCTTGAAATTATGGAGCTTACCATATTCAGTTGTTTTATTTTTTCTCATAAGCCTTTTAACGCAGGTTTCCTGCATTTTATTAGCTCTTTTGGAGTAGATGAAAATTTTGATATGCTCGCATATACCAACGAAACCGCCCCAACCGGAAAGAAATTTGTCTAACATAAAAACACCTCGAAATATTTTCTGTATTTAGTTTATCTCATATATAAATGAGATAGGAAATTGAAAAACTTGTTATCGTGTGGATTATATCGTACGGGAAAATCAAACCAGGTAACCTTTTTATGAATGCTTTTTTCGTGGGAAAAGGCATTGAAACCTGCTTTTCCGTGATATGAACCCATACCGCTTTCGCCAACGCCACCAAAACCGAAGCTGTTAAGGGCTATCTGCATAATTGTATCATTAACGCAACCGCCACCAAACTGACATTTTTCAATAGTTCTGTCAATGCTCTTTTTATCTTCCGAGAAAAAATATAAAGCAAGTGGTTTTGGCATATCAGCAAATAAATTATAAAGCTCTTCGTATGTGTCAAATGTGAGTATGGGAAGAATAGGACCAAAAATTTCTTCTTTCATAACTTTGTCATCCCAGGTAACATTGTCCATAACAGTTGGTGCAATTTTAAGAGTAGTTATATCTCTTTCGCCACCGAAAGTAACCTTTCTTTCGTCAATTAAATTGCAAATTCTGTTAAAATGCTTTTCGTTTACGATTTTGCCGTATTCATTATTGTTGAGAATATCGTTACCAAATTGTTTTTCGATTTGTTTTTTTAGTTCAGCTATAAATTCATTCTTAACACTACTATGGCAGATAACATAGTCAGGTGCAACGCAGGTCTGACCGCAATTAAGGAATTTACCATAGGTGATTCTTTTTGCTGCCAATTTTACTTTTGCAGTTGAATCAACAATACAAGGATTTTTGCCGCCAAGCTCCAGAACAACAGGTGTAAGAGTATCTGCCGCTTTATGAAGAATTTCTTTACCAACAGCCTGACTGCCTGTGAAGAAAATCATATCAAACTTCTGATTTAAAAGCTCCTTGTTTTCTTCTCTGCCACCTGTTACAACTGCAATATATTCAGGTGGGAAGCATTCCTCGATTATCTTTTTAATAATTTCACTCGTAGCAGGAGAATAAGCGCTTGGTTTAACAATAATTGTGTTACCTGCGGAAATAGCATCGGAAATGGGAGTCATTGTTAAAAGGAAGGGGTAATTCCAAGGGCTCATTATAAGCACGTTGCCATAAGGTGAAGCTTTTTTGTAAGCGCTACCAATGCATTGACCGATAGGGGTATATACTCTGTGCTTTTTAGCATAAAGAGCGGTGTAGCGAATCATATAGTTCAGCTCCATAAGAACAAGCCCTGTTTCACACACAAAACCATCAAAATCGCTTTTACCCAAATCTTTTTTTAGAGCTTCATTGATTTCTTTTTCATATTTCTGAATTGCTTTATAAAGCTTTAAAAGCATCTGAATACGGAATTTTACAGGCAAGGTTTTACCACTCCGGTAAAATTCCTTTTGCTTTTTCAGAATTTCTTCAATATTCAAAATATCACTTCCCCAAGTGTATTTTCTGTGGTTTTCCATATACCGCACAATTATATAAATTATACTATAAAAGTGTATAGGTTTCAAGAGAAAAATATTGTGATATATATTCGGACTTTGTTGACTGCAGTAGACCTATATGTTATAATTAACATATAAAGGAGATGTCTTATATGAAGAAAAATGTTATAAGAATTATATCTGCTATACTTATATTTTTAATGCTCTTTCAAACTGCTTTTGCTTCTGATAAGGAAATAACAAAAGATTATTCGGCAAAAACTATTAGTAGAGTTCCAAAACAGTTTCAGAGAATGGTTAATGGTAACTGGGCAGTAGCAAATGGCGAGTTCGGCAATGACGGATATTTTAAATATAATCAAGATGATGGGAAAATTAAAATTAAAAAGTATAATATATATGGAGAAAAACTGTATGAAACCGAATATGCTTACAAATATGCAGGCAAAGATAAAGAAAGCTTATTTTATGCCAGATACTGTATGCCACATATACGGTGGATAAATAAAAAAGGTGATGTTTTTTATTCAACTTATACTATAAGGACACTACCGTTACTTAAAGTTGATTTTTCTTCAAAAGTAAATCTTGTTAAGGTAGATTCTAAAGGTAATGTTGTTTGGCAAAAAGATTTTAAAAGTAAAGAAGTTTACCTTATCAGAGGAATGGTTGAAACAGAAGATGGTAGCTTGATTTTAGGTGTCACCAGAAGAATTAAGTGGGTTGGTGATGGATCAGATGGTTATCAGGCAAGTCTTATCAAATTATCCGCTGATGGTGAAGTTATAAATCAGGTTGATTTAACTGATGGAACTTATATAATTGATAATTTAGCTTATGTTTCTGGTAAAGGTTTCTTTGCTATGACATCTGAACTAACTGGTGAGGATGATGTTGAAAGAATTAACAGATTAAGTGCGTTTAATGACGATTTTGAATTGTTGTGGGAATATGAAATTGATGGTAGCTTCTATCCTTGGAATAAAGAAACTGTTTCTGATTATGGCTACCCAATATTGAAAAAGAGTGATGAACCATACTCCAGACAGAAGAAAACACTTATTCGACTTGATCTTAATAAAAACGTTGTTTCTAAAAATACTTTTAAAACCAGTGTTGAAAATGAATATATAGGAGATATCTTTATTTTAGACAACGGAGAATTTATTGTTGAATTTAAAAGTAATAATGAAAACAACTATAAAACTGCTCGCTTTATTCATTATTCAAAAGATAACAGAAATCTCGGTGAAGTGGCAATACAAGGTTACAAAATAGAGCAAATTATAGAAACAAAAGAAGAAAGGATTTTTTGTTGTACAAATACAATTTCTTTTGATGAAGCTGGTAGAGCAGACGAAGAGGAATGCGTATATACTGCATTCGATAAAGATTGGAATCTACTCTGGCAAAAGGGAACAAAAAAATCTTGATGTTTTGCTATATATAATTGCTTACCACAGGACTCGATACTCCACACTTCTCATTACTCATTCCTAACTAAAAAAGCAACTGACTTTTTGTCAGTTGCTTTTTTGAAATTTATTTCATAAGTCCGTTTGCTACGCACCAATCGTGGAATGATTTAATGGAGCGAAGTCTTGCGGGTGAAAGGTGATGTGAGCCTCTTGTGTACCAATTGAAGCCTTCAACACCCTGAAGTCTGATAAGCTCTTTTGCACTTGCACAGAAGCCACTGTCAATAGCATTATCAAGAAGGATGATTTCGTTATAACGCTGTTCGGCAAGAGCCATATCACCGCTTACAAATGCCTCGTGGAATCTCTGGAAGAATGCACCACCGCAGGATGTGGGAGTAGCCATAACGCCTCTTGCACCTGCAACATAAGAATCAAAAAGATAGGGCATATTTGCCTGAATGATTGTAGAATCACCTTTGTTTGCGATTTTGTCTTTAATCATTTCAAGAGAGCAGGTTGTATCTTTAATACCCCAGATAAGACCATCCTTTGTAAGCTCGCCATAAGCCTTACCGCTCATAAGGTGAGGCTGGAAGCCGGGGAATTCATAAAGGAAAACGGGGAGAGTAGTGCTGGAAGCTAATTCTCTGATGTATTCAACAAGCTTGTCATCGTCATCGCCCATTCCCTTTGTGGTAAGAACAAGTCCGTCAACACCTGTCTGCTCCATTTTCTTGATTTCTTCAAGGTTTTCTTCCTTTGTTGCTTCGATGTTTGCAGTTGCAACAACAGTTGTGTCACCCTTGTGTTTAACTGTAAGCTCAGCGAGTCTGAGTCTTTCTTCAAGAGTAAGCTCTTTCATTTCAGAGCTGCCGCAAACTGCAAAAAGGTGAGCAACACCTTGTGAAACCTGCCAATCAGCATATTCCTCGTATGTATTATAGTCAATTGTTCTGTCCTCAAAAAAAGGAGTGAGCATAAGTGAATAAATACCGTCTTTTGTTTCTCTTGTAAGCTTTGCCATTTTAAACGACTTCTTTCTTAAATGTATTTTTACAAGTTTTAATGTGGCATAAGGGCTATGCCGAAGCACAACCCTTATAACTTAATTTATATTATTGAACGTTTTTCTTAAGAGTAGCAAGTTCTTCTGCAAGAACAGCGGGAATCTTGTCACCGAATTTAGCGTAGAATTCTTCAATACCCTTAGCATCTTCCTGCCAGAGTTCTTTTTCAACTTCGAGGATGCTTTCGAGAGATTCAAGAGATACTTCACCCTCAAGACCTTCGATGTTGATGTCTTTTGCATAGGGGATGTAACCGATTTCTGTATCCTTAGCATCTACCTTGCCTTCGCAACGGTTAATAATCCACTCAAGAACTCTGAGGTTATCACCGAAGCCGGGCCACATAAAGTTGCCTTCATCGCCTTCTCTGAACCAGTTAACGTTGAAGATTTTGGGAGCTTTATCGGGGTCAAGAGTTGCACCGATATCAATCCAATGCTGCCAGTAATCTGCCATATTGTAACCGCAGAAGGGAAGCATTGCCATGGGGTCACGACGAACAACGCCAACTGCACCTGCAGCTGCAGCAGTTGTTTCAGAAGCCATAATAGAACCTACGAATACACCGTGGTTCCAGTCACGTGACTGATAAACAAGGGGAGCAAGCTTTGCACGTCTGCCACCGAATACGATTGCTGAAATCGGAACACCATTGGGGTTCTCAAATTCGGAGCTGAGGCAAGGACAGTTAACAGCAGGAGCTGTGAAACGGCTGTTGGGATGTGCGCCTTTTTCTTCGCTTTCCTGACCATTCCAGGGGTTGCCCTTCCATGCAACTGCATTTGCAGGAGGATTCTTGTCAAGATCTTCCCACCAAACTGTGTTATCATCAAGGTTGTGAGCAACGTTTGTGAAGTTTGTGCCCTTCTTTGTTGAAGCAAGAGCGTTGGGGTTGGATTTTACGTTAGTACCGGGAGCAACGCCAAAGAAACCGTTTTCGGGGTTGATAGCATAGAGTCTTCCGTCAGGACCCTTACGAATCCAGGAAATATCGTCACCAACGCACCATACCTTGTAGCCTTTTTCCTTGTAAAGCTCCGGAGGAATAAGCATAGCAAGGTTTGTTTTACCGCAAGCTGAGGGGAATGCTGCGCAGATATATTTAACCTCGCCCTGAGGATTTTCAATACCGAGGATGAGCATATGCTCTGCCTGCCAGCCTTCTTTCCAACCCTGGTAAGAAGCGATACGGAGTGCGAAGCATTTTTTACCGAGAAGAACGTTTCCGCCGTAACCGGAGTTAACGGAGATAATTGTGTTGTCCTGAGGGAACTGACAGATATATCTCTTTTCTTCATCAATATCGCAACGGCAGTGAAGACCGCGAACCCAGTCATTGCTGTCGCCAAGAACTTCGAGAACATCTTTACCAACTCTTGTCATAATAACCATGTTGAGAACAACATAGATAGAGTCAGTAAGCTCAATACCAACCTTTGCAAAGGGAGAGCCAACAGGACCCATTGAATAGGGGATTACATACATTGTTCTGCCCTTGTAGCTGTCACGAGCGATATCGTAAAGCATTTCATAAGCTTCAGCAGGGTCCATCCAGTTATTTGTGGGACCTGCTTCCTCTTTTGTGTTTGCACAGATGAAGGTTCTGCCTTCAACACGAGCAACGTCGTTAACCGCAGTTCTGTGAAGATAGCAGTCGGGGAGAAGCTCCTGATTAAGTTTAATAAGCTCGCCTGTTGAGCAAGCAGTTGCTCTGAGCTCCTCAATCTGTTCTTTAGAGCCGTCAATCCAAACAATTTTGTCGGGCTTTACAAGATCAACCTTTTCGTCAATCCAAGCAAGGACGCTCTTGTTGTTTGTTAATGCTGACATATTACGACCTCCTGTAAAATAGTCAAAATTTAGTCCAGAATTACCTATTTTGTAATCTTAGTAATTATACTACATTTTGCGCACGATTTCAATATAAAATACTAAATATTCTTTCTTAATCAAATTTTTTACGTTTTTACCAATATTACACGTATTTATTATATCCTTTTTTATATAAAAAACTCCTCAAATTAATGAGGAGTAAAAAATTTGATTAATCGATATATTTATCAACGAAGCTGAAAACGGAATTCCAGTAAAGCTCGGGGTGAACAAGATGTGCTTCTGCATGCTCTGCATCAGGAATTGAAACCTTTTCCTTTTCGCAGGCCGCCGCATTATAGTTAAGGTCAAGCATTCTGTAGGGAACAAATAAATCCTTTTCGCCATGCAGGAAAATTGTTGGTGTTTTGCTCTTTTTCAACTGCTCAACGCAGGAAGCTTTTTTGAAATCAAAGCCTGAAATAACATTTGTAACCATATTTGCCGCATAAAGAACAGGGAAAGCAGGTGTATGGTAGGTTTCCTTCATTTCGTTTTTGAATTCATCCCATACTGAAGAATAACCGCAGTCTGCAACGGCACATTTAACATTGAAGGGTAAATCCTCACCCGTTGTCATCATTGTAGTTGCCGCACCCATTGATACGCCGTGAAGAACAATCTGAGGACTATTGTAAGTTTTTGATATGTACTGAATCCAGTCAATAATGTCAAGTCGGTCAAGCCAACCCATAGTAATTGAACGATGCTCGCTCATATCGTGACCACGAAGGCAGGGGAGAAGAACGTTGTAGCCTCGTTTGTGGTAATGAAGAGCATAACTGCCCATACCCTTGGGAGAGCTTGTGTAGCCGTGAATACAGATAAGCCATTTATCACTTTCTTCATCTGCTTTGACAACAAGAGCGTGTATAGGCTCATTTTTACGGTTTTTGATAACGATATGGTCATAACCCTTGGAATCAACCCAAGCATCGCCCTCAGCTCTCAAAAGTTCTTTTGGGGTTGTTTTGTCTGTGGGGGTTTTCTTTTCTTCAAGCTCTTTTTTGAAATCGCTTACCTTCTTTGAAGCTCTTGTGAGAACAAAGGTGTTCATAGCAAGACCCGAACCAAAGAAAACGGCACCTGCACCTAACAATGCTTTTGCAGATTTTTTCATTAATTCCACAACCTTTCGGTATTTTTCTTTATTATACTACAATCATTCCAAAAAATAAATACAATTTTTTGTTGTTTTATATTTTATATTCTGTTATAATCAAATAAATGTGAGTTGTGGTATTGAGAGTGAAAGGTATTGGAATATAAATTTTGAGGAATTTGTATCGGTTATAATCTTAAATTATGCTGACCGCAGGTCCCGACACTCCACACTCCTAACTCCTCACTCCTAACTTTTATAAATGAGGTTTTTTTATGTCAAAAGACTTAATGTTCAAAACATCCGCTTTTGGTGGGTTTAAAAAAGATGAGGTTATGGACTTTATTGAAAAGGTTCTTTCCGAAAAAAGCGCTCTTGAAAAACAGCTTGCAGCTAATTCCGCCAAAACTACTCAGCTTAACGGAGAAATTGCTGCTTTACAAGGTGAGCTTGCAGATATGAGTAAGCTTCGTTCAGATGTTGCAGAGCTTTCTGCAAAAATCAATGATTACGAAAGTGCAATTGACGATAAAGATACTCTTATTAACGAGCTCACAACCAAGCTTTCTGAGGCACAGGCAAAGGCATTTGATGAAAGCGAAATCAATGCCCTTAAATCAGAAAATGAAAGACTTCAGGCAGAATTGAGTAAAAAATCTGATATGGAACGTCAGGTTGGCGCGGCTATGCTTGATGCAAGAGTTCATTCCGAAGAGCTTGTTGAACAGGCAAAGGAAAAAGCAAACGCTGTTACAAAAGCAGTTTATTCTGCAATTGGCGATACTGCTGTTAAAATTGATGACCTTTCGCAAGGTATCGGTGAAATTGCCCGTAATTTCACAAAATCCGTTGAAGAGGTTGAGCTTCGCATTAAGGCATTAACAGGTGATATGAGCAAAACTGCTCAGGCACTTATTTCTGAAAATGTTCTTACTGAAGAAATCAAAACCGAAACAATTGAAGTTGCAAAGGAATATGATTTTTCAGCTCCTGTTGTTGATGAAGAAATCACTTTTGACAGTAAAATCGGTGACGAGGATTATTGATGAGCGAATATTATCTTAATACCGAGAATATTAATGAATGGGTGGAAAATCTCGTGGCAGGTGACAGGGTGCTTTTATCCGGAACTGTATATACTGCTCGGGATGCTGCCCACAAGAGAATAAAGGATTTGCATTTGAAGGGTGAGCCGTTGCCTTTTGAGTTGGAAAATTCTGTTGTGTATTTTGCAGGGCCCACACCTGAAAAAGAAGGTCTTGCAATTGGCAGTATCGGACCTACAACATCTTCAAGAATGGATTGCTTTTCGCCTTTGATGATTTCTCTCGGTCAGAAGGCAATGATTGGAAAGGGCAACAGAAGCAAAGCAGTTGTTGATGCTATGAAGGAATATGGAGCAGTCTATTTTGCCGCTATCGGTGGTGCAGGTGCTCTCTATTCAGAATGCGTTGAGGAATGCAATGTTATAGCCTTTGAGGATTTGGGTTGCGAATCAGTAAAGAAATTAAGAATCAAAGATTTCCCTTTGTTAGTGGCAATAGATAGTAAAGGTAACAGCTTGTATAAGTAATAGGATTATTATCATCCCTGTTGGCCTTTAGGCTAATAGGGAGGGGGACCGCGTCAGCGGTGGTGGGTTGCCCCGTAAAGATTATACTTTGTTGTTGAGAGTAAGAGGCGCGTATTTGAAAAAATCCTACGATTATTTCAAGACGTTGAAATTATTATCGGAAGATATTTTGATAATTTATCAAAAAGCACTTTTAAATGAAGATTTTTCTGCAAAAAGAATTACATTTTCTGCGGAAAAAAGTGAACTTATAAAAAATTTGCAAAATGAATTTATTACTCCGCTTGAACGGGGTGATATTTTCTTGTTACAGGAAAATATCACAGAAGAATTGAATTCGGTTTTTACGCTTCAAGAGTGTTTGAATTTAATTAATAGTAATGATTTTGAAGAATTAAAAGGTATCTGTAAATCCTTAAAAATACAAAACCTTATTTTTTCCGATTTAAAAAATTATAAAAGCAATTTAAAGCTATTTGAACAATGTTCAGAAGAAATCAAGTATCTCAATTCAGAAAAAAGGAACATCGAAAAGAAAATTCTTGATTCATTGAAATGTAAAAGAGAACAACCTTTGATTAAATATTCAGTTTATTCTTCTTTTCTCAATTTAAACAGAAAAATATATAAAACAGTTTTACAAATCGAAAGAATTTTAATAGATAACAGTTAGGTGAATTATGGACTTTTATTCATTAAGAAAAAAATTAATTGAAAAAGAATTTTCAAGAATGAATGATATGCAGAAAAGCGCCGTTTTTAATGTGAACGGTGCAGTTCTCATTTTAGCAGGTGCAGGTAGCGGTAAAACAACCGTTCTTGTTAATCGTATTGCTTATCTTATTAAATACGGTAATGCTTATCATTCTGAATTTTCATACAGAGTGCCCACAGAAGAGGATACTGCAATTCTCCGTAATTACATAGAAAATGGTGGTGAGCTTCCCGATAGAGTACAAGCTCTTTTAAGTGTGGATGCTCCTCAGCCCTGGCAGATTCTTGCAATTACATTCACAAATAAAGCCGCAAATGAGCTTAAAAGCCGTCTTGAAGCTATGTTAGGTGAAAAGGGTAATGATGTTTGGGCAAGCACCTTCCATTCCTGCTGTGTTCGTATATTGCGCCGTGACAGTGAAAGAATAGGCTTTTCAAAGCATTTCACAATTTACGATACCGATGACTCAAAAAGAGTTATGAAAGAGGTTCTTCGTGTACTTGATATTGATGAAAAGCGTTTGCCTGTTAAATATGTTCTTAATGAAATAAGCAGGGCAAAGGATTCCTTAATGACTCCTGCGGATTATACTGCAAGCGCAGGGTATGACACCAATAAAAAGCTTATTGGACAAGCCTTTGAAAAATACGAGGAAATGCTCAAAAAAGCTGATGCTATGGACTTTGATGATATAATTGTCAATACAGTTAAGCTTTTAAAAGAAAATCCCGATGTTTTAGAATATTATCAACGCCGTTTCAGATATGTTATGGTGGATGAGTATCAGGACACTAACCACGCTCAATATATTCTCACATCTTTACTTGCCAATGGTTACAGAAATATCTGCGTTGTTGGTGATGATGACCAGAGTATTTATAAATTCCGTGGTGCAACAATCGAGAATATTCTTTCCTTCGAAAATCAGTATGAGGATACTGCTGTTATACGCCTTGAACAGAATTACCGTTCAACATCAGTTATTCTTGATGCCGCTAATGCGGTCATTAAAAATAACAAGGGAAGAAAGGGTAAAACCCTCTGGACTGAAAAAGATGGTGGCGACAAAATTAAGGTGAAAATCCTTACTGACGAGCGTGATGAAGGTCGCTATGTTGCAGATGAAATACTCAATGCAGTAGCTCTTGGCAGAAAGTTCTCTGACTTTGCAATTCTTTACAGAACCAATGCCCAGTCAAGCAGTATTGAACGTGCTCTCGTTTATAATGCAGTGCCTTATAAGGTTATCGGTGGTCATCGATTCTATGACCGTAAGGAAGTTAAAGATATTCTTGCTTATCTTTCGGTTATTGCAAATCCATCTGATACCATCAGAATGAAGCGCATCATTAATGAACCAAAAAGAAAAATAGGCGATACAATGGTAAACAATGCTTCTTCAATTGCTGATGGTTTAGGTATAAGCTTTTATGAGGTTATATCTCATGCTGACGAATATCCGTTGCTATCCCGATGCGCTTCAAGGATGCTTGATTTTACTAATCTTTTAAATTCCCTTGCCCTTTCTCTTGAAGAAAAATCAATTCAGGATTTCTTTGATGATGTAATTACCAAAACAGGCTATTATGCATCCCTTGATTCAGATAAAGAAACCGCAGAAGAGCGCAAGGCTAACGTTATGGAGGTTCTTGCTAACCTTGTTCGCTATATGGAAGACAATGAGGGTGGCACTCTCACAGGCTTTCTTGAAGAGGTTGCGCTTATGACAGACCTTGATAACTATAATACAGAAGCTGAATCAACTGTTATGATGACTCTTCACTCTGCAAAGGGTCTTGAATTTCCCGTTGTTTTCATTGTGGGAATGGAAGAGGGACTTTTCCCGGGAAATCAGGTTATGTATGACCCGAGCGAGCTTGAAGAAGAGCGCAGACTTTGTTATGTTGGCATTACCAGAGCAAAAGAAAAGCTTTATATAACAAATGCAAGGTCAAGAATGCTCTTCGGCAATACAAGCTTCACAAGGCCCTCACGCTTTCTTTCTGAAATACCTGATGAGCTTACCGACTTTGAGCGTAACGCACCTCAGCAGACCTTCTACGGCGGTTATTCGGGAGTTTCCTATGGTGGTGGCAGTAGCTCCTCTTATAGTGGCGGAACAAAGATGTTTTCCCGGGAAAACTCTTATTCCAAGCCAACCTCATCTGCACCGAAGAACAAAGCAAGTGGTTTTGCAAACGGTGGCTTCAGCTCTGCACCAAAGAAGACTGAAACCGATAATGTGACACTTGACTTTAAGGTTGGTGACACAGTTGAGCATAAAACCTTTGGTAAGGGTATGATAGTCAGTGCAAAGGCAGTTGGTGGCGATATGCTCCTTGAAATAGCATTTGATAATTGCGGAACAAAAAAGGTTATGGCAAAAATGGCGAAATTGACTAAGTGCTAAGTGCAGAACGCAAAGCGCAAAGTGAAAATGGATTCAAGACATTAGTTGTCCTGAATCCGTTTTTTTGTTTAAGATTTATTATTAAAATAGCTGTGCGCAGCACCCGAAACTTTGCGTTTTGCGCTTTGCACTTTGCATTTAATATTCAGAAAACGGCGATGCAATTCTGCTTAATCTGAAATTAACCGTTTTTCTTGAACGATTGAATCTGTAAATACTAAACACAAGACCGATACCGATATATAAGCAAAGGGTACTTGTACCGCCTGCGCTGAAGAAGGGTAATGTGATACCGATAACGGGAAGTACCATAAGCACCATACCTGCATTGATTGCAACCTGAGCGGCAATCATTGATGCTATGCCATAACACGCAAGTTGAGCAGAAAAATCTCGTGCTTCTTTGCCTGTTTTTATCATTTTAAGACAAACAAAGAAAAGCAATAAAAGCGCAATAAGGCAACCTAAAAAGCCTGTTTCTTCACCAATTGCAGTGAGTATAAAGTCATTTTCTCTTTCGGGAACAAGCCCTGCCTGCGTATATGTTCCTTTCAGATAACCCTGACCGAAGAAACCACCTGAACCAAGAGCATTGAGTCCTAATCTTTGTTGAAAGCTTTCATCTGAAAATTCTTCGGGGCGAAAAAGTGC
This sequence comes from Acutalibacteraceae bacterium, assembly GCA_045577815.1. Lineage (GTDB taxonomy): Bacteria > Bacillota > Clostridia > Oscillospirales > Acutalibacteraceae > DTU089. The sequence continues at coordinate 21,858 of JAZNJB010000014.1, read as the reverse complement.
CAAAAATCTGTTGCGCTGATAATCGTCAAAAACATACATCCATATAAGAGGGGATGCGGCAATACCTAAAATGCCACCTGCACCGAAAAAACCTATATGAAGCCCTGCGAAGAAAAGCATTGCAATTGTCATAAATATAAAAACAAGAGCAGAACCCATATCACCGGTAAGGATAACAAGACCAATCGGAATAACAGCATGAATTCCTAATAAAAGAATAGATTTGAAAGAGTTTATATTGTCCTTACAAAGTTCAAGGTGCATTGAAAAGGTAATAACAAAACCGATTTTAACAAGCTCTGAAGATTGGAAATAAATAGAACCGAACTGAAGCCAGCATTTTGAGTCCGGTCGGGATTCGGGGGCAGCACCAAAAATAAGCGTTATAATCATTAACCCAACACAGAAAAGACCGATTATGGGCCATATTTTCATTATCAACTCATAATCAATTGCCGAAATTATCAGGGTTATAACAATACCTGCAACTGCTGCAATAATCATAACTATTGCATCACGATAAATTGTTTCACCTTCACCTAAACGAAATCTTGTTGCGCTATGAACCATCATAACTCCGAATACGGAAGCTGCGGCAATGAGTATAAGAAGAATTTTATCTGTTTCTGCAATAAATCTTCTCGTTAAGGAAAAATATTTTTTCAAGTCCTGCACCTCTTGATTTTATCAAACAATATTGTTATTATTATACATATATTAATTCTTATTTTCAAGTGTTTATAAATTGGTATTTATATTTTGAGGTTTTTATGGTTGAAGTGTTTTCTTGTTCACCTGATGAAACCGAGCTTTTCGGTGAAAAATTAGGTGCTGTTTTAAAAGGTGGCGAGGTTGTTGCCTATTTCGGCGGTCTTGGAATGGGTAAAACCCGTTTTACCGCAGGTCTTGCAAGAGGAATGGGTATAAATGCAGATGTTTCAAGCCCCACATTTGCCCTTGTTCACGAATATGGTGGTGAAATCCCACTTTGCCACTTTGATATGTACAGAATAAATACCTTTGAGGATTTATGCACAACAGGATTTTTTGATTATCTTGATAACGGGTGCGTTCTCGCAGTTGAATGGAGCGAGAATATTGAAAATGCTTTACCCGAAGAAAAGTTAATCAAGATAGAGTTTGCTCGTGGTGAAAATGATGATGACAGAATTTTGAGAATGAGTGGTGAGAGTGTTTATGAAAATTCTTGGCGTTGACAGTACTGCAACTGCTGCAAGTGCTGCCATTTATTCAGATGGAAAGCTTTTAGCGGTAGATTTTTCAAATACAGGTCTTACCCACAGTCAGACTCTTTTGCCAATGATTGATAATGTTCTTAAAACTGCCCGACTTTCTGTTAATGATATTGATTATTTTGCAGTTTCAAACGGTCCCGGTTCATTTACAGGTGTTCGTATCGGTGTTTCTGCAGTAAAAGGTCTTGCACAACCTCTCAATAAAAAATGTCTTGGACTTTCAACTCTTGAAGTAATTGCAAAGCCTCTTGAAAATACGGGTGTGTATGCAGTAGCAGTTATGGATGCCCGTTGTAATCAGGTTTATACTGCTCAGTTTGATTGTGGAAATGGTTTAGAACGTAAAACCCCTGATGATGCTATTTCTATTGCAGATTTGACAGAGCAACTAAAATCTGTTGACGGAAGAATAATGTTAATCGGTGATGGTGCTCTTCTTTGCTATAACAAAATGAAAGATGAGTTACCAAACATTGAAATTGCACCCTTGAACATCAGGTATCAGAGCGCATCATCTGTTTGTCTTATTGCATCGGAAATCCTCGAAAAAGATGAGAATATGTCGATTTCTCCCGATGAGCTTTTGCCTTGCTATTTAAGACTTTCTCAGGCAGAGAGAGAATTAAAAAATAAAAATAATAAGTAAACCCGAAAGGATGTTAAATATGATTGCTATTGCTTCTGACCACGCAGGTTACCCTCTTAAAGAGGAAATTAAAAAATATCTTACAGAAAAAGGTGTTGAATTTATCGATTGCGGTACTGATTCAGATGCTTCAGTTGACTATGCAGCATTTGCACAGAAGGCTTGCCTGAAGGTTACAAGTGGTGAGTGTGAAAAGGCAGTTCTTTGCTGTGGTACAGGTATCGGTATTTCAATGGCTGCAAATAAAGTCAAGGGTATCAGAGCCGCTTGTTGCTCAGATTATTTCAGCGCAAAATTTACAAGAGTGCATAATGATGCAAATGCTCTTTGCTTAGGCGCAAGGGTTATCGGTGGCGGTCTTGCCTGCGAGCTTGTTGATGTTTTCCTTAACACAGAGTTTGAGGGTGGCAGACATCAGCGCAGAGTTGACCAGATTCACGCTATCGAAAACGGCGAAATACTCTGATAAGAAGTATGAAGGCTTGTTTGAAAAATAACCCGAAGATAGTTAAAAGAGCGTTTAGTGTTATATTAACGCTCTTTCTTGCTTTTTCAATTGTTACTGTATGGGGAAATGTTACTTTATGTGTTGAAGAATTTGTTATTGAAACAGATAAGTTGAAAATTGAAGAAGGCTATAAAATTGCTCATGTTTCCGATTATCATAACACCCATAATAAAAACATAAATAAGGAGCTTCTGGCTTCATTAACTGATGAAAAGCCTGATGTAATCTTTTTAACAGGGGATTTGGTTGATTGCAGAAAAACAGATATTGAAAAAAGTCTTGATTTTATTTCAGAGATAATTGAAATAGCACCTGTTTATTATGTTACGGGTAATCACGAGTGTAATATCAGTATTGATAGTCAACTAACCTTTGATAATTTAATGAATGACTTAAAAGCTTTGGGCGTTGTTGTTTTAAGAAACGATAATGAGGTTGTTACTTTACCTGACAATGAAACCATTAATGTTTTTGGAATTGATGATCCATATTTTCATTGTAGCTCTTCAAGTGAGGTTAAGGATGCAACAGATTCACTTTGTTCCAAATTAGATGTAGATAAAAATGAATTTAATATTCTTCTTGCCCATCATCCCGAACAACTTGAAACTTATTCTAAGTATGGTTTTGACTTGGTTTATTCAGGTCACGCCCATGGCGGTCAGGGCAGATTGTTTGGTGTTGGCTTAATTGCTCCCGACCAAGGCTTGTTCCCGAAATACTCAAGCGGACTTTATGAAGAAAATGGCACAACTCTTGTTGTAAGCAGGGGAATAGGTAACAGTATTGCACCCGTAAGAATATTTGACAGATCACATTTGATATACACAGTTATTCAATAAATGTTTGCAAAAAATTTGATGTTTGTTAAACCTCTCTTCGAAGAGAGGGGGACCGTCTTGAATATATAAAGCTAACCAATACAGTTCAAAACGAGCCAAATGTAAACCAAACAAATTAAAGTTCAGCGGAACGGTGGAGAGTTCTTGACGCGAGTCCTCGAGCGTCTTTGAAGCGTAAGCTTCAATTATAACAAACTTTCCACTCCGATATATAAAGGAAGAACAATGGATAAAAGAAAACCATTACCAATGAACCACGATTTAAAGGAATATGCCGTTAAAATGCGAAAAAACCAAACTGACGAAGAAAAGAAGGTTTGGTTTCAGATTTTAAAAGGTCGTGTTCCGAAATTTCACAGACAACGAATAATCGGTAATTATATTGTAGATTTTTTCTGTCCAAAATTAAAACTTATAATAGAAATTGACGGTTATCAACATTTTTATGAAGAAAACAAAGAATATGACCAAAAGAGAACAGAATATCTTGAAAGCCTTGGTTTTTATATCTTAAGATTTGAAAACACAGAGGTTAATAAAGATATTGAAGAGGTCAGATATATAATCAACAACGTGTGTGAAGCACTTGCAAACGGAGTAAAGCTTGCTCCTGAATATAGAGAATAGTCGCGGTTGGTACGTTATAATTAAATCTGACGATTTAACGACGTTCGGCACTCACGTCGAGAACTCTCCACCGCCCGACCGACTATATTCAAGCATTTTATTCACCACACGCTTGAAACTGAAACCAAACAAAAAAATCAAAAGGCGGTCCCCCTCTCTTCGAAGAGAGGTTTAGACCACCCCAAGTTTTTGTAAGATTAAACTATAAAAAGTGAAACTCACTCAACCTTGCAGTTGAGTGAGTAATTTTTTTACGCCTTTAATGCTTTTTCAAGCCAGATTGAAGCGATTTCAATTGCCGCATACATTCCGTTTTTATCAGAGCTTTTTTCAATAGCGGCGAGGGGATTAGCCTCTCTGGTGTTAACGAGCTGAACCTTAACCTTGTCTGCAATCTTAACGCCGTGAACCTCGTGAGATTCCACAACAGAAAGAAGAGTAACATAAGGGTCATTAATATCACCATAGTAAATTGTGTTGCCTTTACGAACAAGGGGCTTGCCCTTGTAGGTTAAAAAGCTTTTATTATCAGCCAAAATAAACACTCCTTAAGATTAGTGCAAGTAAGCTTTAAGAAGAGCCTGAAGAAGCTCGTCTCTGTCAATCTTACGGATAAGACTTCTTGCATTGTTGTGAGTTGTGATGTAGGTGGGGTCTTCGGACAGGATATAACCTACAAGCTGACTTGTGGGGTTGTAACCCTTTTCAACCAAAGCATTATAAACGGTCACAAGAATCTCACGCATCTCTCTTTCGTGCTCATCGCTGATAGTGAACTGTATTGTTTTATCTGTCATATAAACACCTCCTAAATACTTATAATCATTATAGACTAAATGAAATCAAATTACAACAGTTAATTGTTAAGAAATTTCAAACTTTAGTATAAAGGGCTATAAAAATACCTTTAAGCTCTCATTTCAATGCCGATTTCTTTGAGATTAGAGAGAATTTCATCAATCCAACCCTGTACCTCATCCATTTCAAGAGTTTTCTCTTTGGAAGAGAAGATAAGGCGGACTGTTATGCTCTTAACACCATCTTTTTCATAGGTGTCAATAACCTTAACATTGTTAAGCTCAGAAAGCTCAAGCTTGTTCCAGCATTCAGAAAGGTCAGCGAAGGTAACGCCCTCTTTCATTATAAGAGAAAGGTCATAATATGTTGACTGCTGAGTTGAGGGCTCAACAAATGAAATGTTGTTTCCACTAATTGTAATAAAGTCATCAACATCAATTTCAATGCAGACTGCAACACCATTTTTATCAAGCTTTTGTGCATTTGCAGGGTGAAGAGTGTTAATTGAACCAACTGTTACACCATCGCAGGAAATGCTTGCGGTGTTCTTGGGGTGTTGCCATGCGTGAACAGGCTGAACCTTAGCAAGTGCGGGAGCTTTGTGCTTAATCTGTAAGAAAAGCTCGTTAACCATTGAAACTGCCTTGAAGAATAAATCCTTTTCGGAAATTGTTTTGTCAAAGAGAACAATGCCGAGGCTTCTGCGCTCATTAGCAGTGCCATCTTCCTTAACGCCTGCCACAACACGACCGATTTCAAAAATACCGTAGCTGTCAGAATAATCCTTGTTATCTGAAACTGCAGAAAGTAGTGTGGGTATCATTGAATTACGAATAGTTCCGTTATCTGAGCTTTCAATGTTAAGAACCTTAACATTTTCTTCAACCTCAATGCCTAACTTTTTATATTTTCTCACATCGCACCAGATATATGAGTGAACCTCGTGAAGATTATAATGCTTAACAAGAATATCCTTGATTTCGTTGCTCTGTGAACGAACAGGTGCGCTCTTAACGGGCTTTAAAGGACTCTTAGTAGTAATTATGCTGAAGTTATCGTAGCCGTAGATACGGGTGATTTCCTCAATAATATCAGCTTTGATTGTAACGTCCTTTGTTGCACGGAAGGAAGGAACTCTAACCTTAAAATCCTCGCCACATTTTTCAACAGTAAAGCCGAGAGCGGTAAGTGTTTTAAGAATTCTTTCTTCGGAAATGTCAATACCTGTATATTTATCAACATAAGCCTTGTTGAAGGTGATATCAATTACGGGGTATTTCTTTGTGTATTCGTCAGTAAGCTGTGAAGCAACTCTTGCACCCTCATCAATTGACTGAAGAAGATATGCAAAACGCTTTGCCGCAGTAACAGTCATTTCAGGGTCGAGCATTTTTTCGTAACGAGCAGAAGCATCTGTACGAAGACCAAGCCTTGAGCTTGATTTTCTGACACTTACACCGTCAAAGTTAGCACATTCTAAAACAACAGCATTTGTATCGCCAACAATTTCAGAATCAAGACCACCCATAATACCTGCAATTGCAACAGGTGTTGAACCATTGTTAATTAAAAGAGTATCAGTTGTAATATCACGCTCTGTGTTATCAAGAGTAGTGAATTTGCAGTCCTCTTTGGGAGTATCAACAATGATTTCATCAATCTTATTAGCATCAAATGCGTGAGTGGGCTGACCCATTTCAAGCATAATGTAGTTTGTAAGGTCGGCAAGAAGGTTGATACCTCTCATACCGCAGTAATAAAGACGAATCTGCAAGGACATAGGACTAACATTCTTTGTGATATTGTCCATCTTTATGCAGGAATATCTGTAAACAAGGTCCTCTCTGCCAACAGTTACCTTAATCTTTTCGTCACCGTCATAACTGAGGTCGGAAAGGGGAAGGGGTTTAAGCTCTCTGTCAGTAAGAGCTGCAAATTCTCTTGCAATACCATAGTGACCCCAAAGGTCAGGGCGGTTTGTGAGAGATTTGTTATCAACCTCGAAAATAATATCATCAATGGGGTAGATGTCCTTAAGATTTGTACCATTAGGAGCATCAACATCGATTTCCATAAGACCTGATTTGTCATCGGAAAGACCAAGCTCGAATGCAGAGCAACACATACCCTCGGATTCAAAGCCCGCAACAGTAGCCTTTGTGATTTCGCCTGCAGGAACTCTGCCACCGGCTTTAACAAAAGCGATTTTCATATTCTCGCGAACATTGGGGGCACCGCAAACAACATCATAAATTCTGTCGCCGCCGTCAACCTTGAGAAGATGAAGCTTCTTTGAGTTGGGGTGATTTTCTATTGAAAGAATTTCACCAACAACAACATCTCTTAAATCTTCACCTTTAACAATGATATCTTCAACCTCTGCAGTTGCAAGGGTGAAGGAGTTAATAAGCTTTTTAATGTCAAGACCTTCGAGGTCAACATATTCTTTAATCCAGTTAATTGAAACAAACATTTATTTGACCTCCTTTTCAGAATCTGTGAATGTAGCATTTTCGAACTGTGAAAGTGCTTTAAGGTTGCAGGAGTTGAAAACACGGATATCCTTGATTCCGTATCTCATCATAGCAAGTCTTGTAAGACCAAGACCGAAAGCAAAGCCTGTATATTTTTCAGGGTCAAGACCTGCCGCAGTTAGAACATTGGGGTGAATCATACCGCAGGGGCAAAGCTCAAGCCAACCTGAATCCTTACAAGAGGGGCAACCGTCACCACCGCAGATAAGGCACTGAATATCAAGCTCGAAGCCGGGTTCAACGAAGGGGAAGAAGCCGGGACGAAGTCTTACGGTAATATCTCTCTGGAAAACCTCAGAAAGCATTGTTTTCATAAAGTAAATAAGGTTGGAGATAGAAATATCCTTGTCAACCATAATTCCTTCCATCTGGAAGAATGTGTTTTCGTGGCAAGCATCAATCTTCTCGTTTCTGAAGCATCTGCCGGGGAAAATAACACGGATGGGGCGGTCTGCCTCAAGCTCTTTAGTGTATTTAATAAGAATAGCATTCTGTGCTGCAGATGTGTGAGTCTTAAGCAACTGATTTGTGCTGAGATAATAAGTGTCCTGCATATCACGGGCAGGGTGATGCTTGGGAATATTGAGAGCCTCAAAGCAGTGGTAGTCATCAACAATTTCGTCATAGTCTTCAATAGAGAAGCCCATACCTGCGAAGATATCTTCAACCTCACGCTGAACGAGAGTGATGGGGTGATAAGAGCCGGTGTCCTCGGAAACAGGGAAGGTAACGTCATAATCCTCTGCACTGTTAATAAGGCGTTCTTCCTCTGCCTTCATAAGCTCAATTCTTTTTTCGTTGATGGTAGCCTCAATGAACTGCTTTACGTCATTGATAATCTGACCTGCTTCCTTTTTCTGCTCATTGGGGATGTTTCTCAATTCACCCATAAGAGAAGAAATCGGACCTTTTTTGCCTAAAAATTCAATTCTCAGTTGTTCAAGCTCTGCAGGAACTGTTGCTGCTGCAACCTTTTCGCTGAATTGCTCTTTCAACTGCTGTGCCTTTTGAAGCATTTTTTTCACTCCTATATATTTTTTGATTTTTTAAACAGATTAATGTAGGGGCGGGTCTTGACCCGACCGAAGATTTACAACTGTTTTGCGGTACGGTCAAGACCGTACCCTACGAAGTTGTTTCCTTAATTTGCCACTTTCAACTTGCAACTTTTTTGCGAAAGCAAAAAAATAAAGCCTTCCATCCCCAAAAGGGACGAAGACAACCTCCGCGGTACCACCCTTAATTTTTGCATCAGAGCAAACACTCGTCTGTAATATAACGGTTACACCCGTTGCGACCTACTGCAAATTTCAACCGCACTGCTCACAAGTGAACTTCAAAGAAAACATCCGTAACACGCTTCCAGCCAAGGCGCATCTCTCTGAAACATCAATTAACTTCTACTCTCTTGCTCAACGCATTTTAAAAAATAATAGCACACTTTAATAAAAATTTCAATAGTTTTTATTAAAGTGTGCTATACAATTTATTTAACTACTCCGCCCTTCATTTTAATAAGCTCTCTGTAGCTTATTAATTCAACGCCGTGGTCCTTAAGGTATTTATGTACATATGGGTCCTTCATAAGCTGGTATTCCCAGACTCTGTCTTTCCATCTGCCTGTAATGCCTTTGAGCTCATCATTTTCAACAGAGGGATGAACAAAGGTTTCTGTAACTCCGCCCTCGGGAATATCTGTCCAGATTTTGAGAATAGTGTCACGATAAACCTCGTAGCTTACTCTCATATCGTCATTCCAATCAGGGAAAAGAAGGTAATCGGGAATAACTACATTATATTTTTTACCCCAATGCTTTGAAAGGAGCGTAACCGCAGCATAAGCTATATAAGGAGTGCCGTTAGGACAAATTCTCTTATCAGCTTTAGTATAAAGGCGATATGCATAGCCATAGCTACCGCAGATTTTAAGAGCGAGCTTTGAAAGACCTAATCTGCCTGTATAATGGCCATAAAGAGAACCCATATGGTTATCAACATGGCTGGGCTTCATACCCATCTTATGAGCAAGGTCAATCTGAGCGCGAACCTCTTTTTCAATGTCTTCATAAGAAGCATTCTTTTCAACCTGATCGCTTTCATGCCACATAAAGCCTTCTTCGTCAAGAAGAGTTTTACCATCGGTCAAGGGCTTCCAACGATATTTACCCCATTCGCTTGTAAGGGTGGTATGAACACCGATTGCGTATTCAGGGTGGTCTATAGAGAACTGAACTGCATGCTCTGCACCGGGGCAGGGCATCATAATTGTTGCAGATTTCAACCAACCGCCAAGAAAAAGCTCTTCAACTGCCTCATTTGCTGCATTACACATTCCGTAGTCATCAGCATTAACAATAAGATATTTTGCCATAGTTTCGCCTTCTTAAAACAATAAAGTAATATTTTCCATACACATCTTATTTTAACTATTTTTTAAAAAAAATCAAGTGATTTTATAAATAAAATGCACAAAAAAATTGACCGAATTTGCAAAAATTACTTTACTTTAACAAATAGTGTGATAAAATAAATACAAATAAACATGTAGGTGATATTATGTCGGATATTAAATTAGGTGTTCAATTATATACATTACGTGATAAATGCAAAAATGCAGAGGATTTTGAAGAAACTCTCAAATTCCTTCAAGGCATTGGTTGTGATGTTATTCAGATTTCAGCAATTGGTGATATTCATCCTGAAATTGTTGCAGAGCTTGTTGATAAATACAAAATGGATGTCTGTGTAACTCACAAACCCTATGACCGAATGAAGAATGATTTGGATGCGCTTATTCACGAGCATAACCTTATTCATTGTGATAATATTGGTATTGGTGCTATGCCCGGAAATATTCACGAATCCTTTGAGGGTGTAAGTGGTTTTATTCAGAAGTGCAATGAAATTGGCACAAAAATGAAGGCGCAGGGCAAACAGCTTTGTTACCATAACCACGCTTTTGAATTTGAGGTTTATGACGGTAAGCGTACCTTTGAAAGACTTATTGAAGAAACAACTGCCGATACTCTTCATTTCATTCCCGATACATATTGGATGCAGGTTGGTGGTGTTAATCCTGCAGAATACCTTAAAAAATTAAAAGGCAGAGTTGAGGTTTGCCATTTTAAAGATATGAGAATTGTTAATAATCAGCAACGCTTTGCAGAATGCGGTACAGGTAACCTTGATTTAAGTGCTTGTTATCGCTCTTGTAAAGAAATTGGAGTTCAATATATTGTAATTGAACAGGATTTGTGCTATGATACAGATGTTTTTGATTCTGTAAGAATTGGTTTTGAGGGACTTCAGCGAATTGCTGCAGAAAATAAGTAATCGGAGGTTTTGCTATGAATCCAACTTTAAAGAGAATTATTTTTGTTATTGGCTTTATTTTAGTAACCTTGGTTTTACCTGCATTTGTATTATTGCTTTTAGTTGATTCTGCAACAAATTTTAGTGTTTATGTAATAACCTATGGTGTGATTATTTTCGGTATTCTGGGTTATATCGTTTCTTCAATCAGAGATGTTCATAAGAAGATTGATACAACTATGGATGAAATCAAAATGCAGAATGCCGCAATTGCTTATAAGCTTTCTAACAATGGTGAAGAATTAAGTAGAGCTCCTTACAAGTCTGTTGAAGCTCAGAAAACTGAGCCTGTTTCTCAGTCCACTGCAACTGACACTGCCAATATCACTTTGAATCCTGCTGAACCTCTTGTTATGCCTGCTGCTAAAAAGGTTAAAAAGGTTTCCGATGACGGCTTTGATGATTTTAAATAAAAGTTAAAAATATTTTGAGCGTATTCAGAAAATTTGTTTTTCCGAATACGCTCTTTTTTAATTTATAATTAAAGTTAAATTGCTCATAGGGTAAGAGCAACAAGGGTGTATGATTCCGTGGCTTGAATCAGCAAGTCTTCTTGAATCAATGCCTTTAGGAATAAATACATTTCCGCTTGTGAGCCTTGCTCTGCAAAAACCACATTCACCGCTTCGGCAAGAGGAGGGTGCGCTGATTCCCTCGCGCTCAAGGGCAACTAAAAGAGTTTCCTCTGTTGAACAAGGAACAGTTGCAATTAATTCTCCACCTTTAATTACCTTGCAAAGATATGCTTTGCCGATTTCGTCTTTGGGGAAATCGGGTAAGCTTGCAGGATTCAGAATCTGACCGCTTAATCCAAAGCGGATATATTTTTTTTCAAGCTTCAGTTCAGCGATCTGTGGAGTGATTCTGTTATAAAGGGCTGTAGAACCGCAAACAAATATACTGTATTTTGAAGCAGGTGCATATTTTTCAATCAGTGTTTTTGTAACAAAGCCTCGTTCGCATTTCTCTGCTCTTTCATCACTGAAAACATATACAATTCTGAATTTGTCAGTTGTTTCAGAAAGCTCCGCCAGACGCTCGGTCATAATAGCTTCATTTCTTTTACGGGCTGAATATAAAAGGGTCAGGTCGATGTCTAAGGTACCGTCAGCAACCGCTTCTGCCATTGACAAGAAGGATGAAATACCATCACTGTCACATACCGCAATAATGTTTTTGGAATCTCGTAATTTCTGATAATAAAGATTACCCTGAGGAGCAGAAGCTTTGATTTTTGTACCCTTACTCCAGGTATTGAAAATATGTGTAGAAGCGAATCCGTGAGGAATTTTCTTTACAATAATTACATATTCTTCATCCACAGAGCGAAGAGGCGAGGAGCAGATTGTATAAGGTCTTGTAACAACCGCAGAGCCTATGTTCAAAGTTATACTCAGATACTGACCGGGTCTGAAGTAAGCAAGCTTAGCAGTACCGCGAGAAGCATCAGGCTCAAGCACATAAGCTCTGACATCCTTGCTTATTTCCGCAACCTGCTTTACCTGAAGGTATTGAGTTGTGGGGTGCAGAAAGTTTGCAGTGGAATTCACCGCAAAATTTGCGTTTATTGGTGTTTCGGGAGCTTCATCAATAACGCCTTTTCTGTAAGAGGGTATATTAATAAAATTTTTAATATCTCTGAAGGAGGATTCAACCTTGATTTTATTTTTCATTGGTTTTTTCCTCCTTAGTAATTTCCTTATTTATATCATCAAATGTTGCAAAAGCGGCATTTCTACCACTTGCAATTGCAGAGCTCATACCTGAAAGCTGTGCACCCCAACCGCCACAGAACCTGAGACCTTTAGTGTCGCAATCACTTGCTTCTGTCATAATTCTGGGAACAATTCCATCCCAATCATCGCCATAGTAGCCGTAAACAGTTCCTTGAGGAGTGTAGGTGTAACGGGCAAAGGTTACGGGTGTTGCTACCTCTAATTCCTCAATTGAGTTGTGAATAGTTATACCCGTTGCACTCTCAAAATTGGCAATAAGGCGAGCCGCAAGCATATCCTTCTCGTCAAAGTAATTTTCGGGGTTGATATTTGCCCAACAATTGTCACTATACAGGGTAGTTATGCAAAGCAGGGTAGTACCTGCAGGGGAGCAATCAGGGTCTGCAATATTTAAACAAACTGCCGCTTGGGCATTGTTTGTATCAATCGATTTCATTAAATTGTACTGATTAACTGAATTTGCAGTATCAGTAATAAAATAGGAATGCTCAGTTATGCCTAAATCTTCAGGCGAACGATTTAAGCCTAAATAAAGACAAGCACCTCTCATACCGAATGAACGGGCATTTGTGCGCTTTATTGCGCTTTCAGGCACATCCTTTGACTTCATCATTTTTCCGTATGCAGTAGTGGGTGAGCAGTTAGCAATTATGTGATTACACATAATTTTTTCACCGCTTTTTAGAATAACACCACAAGCCTGTCCGTTATTGAAAATAATTCTTGAAACGTGGGAATTATAACGGATTTCACCACCATTATCTTCAATAACACCGGCTAATGCCATACTCATTTCGTGGCTTCTGAGCTTAGGTGCAACTGCACCATAGGTAAGATACATATATACCATAGATATATAATGAGTGAAGCTTAATCTGTCGCAATCAACCCCAAGATAGAGCCAATAAGCAGTGAAAATTTCCTGCGCTTTTTTCGGCACCTTCAAAGCATCTAAAACCTTGTTTACGGAATAAGGGGCTGTTCTTATAAAATTGCCGTGCTCCTTTAAAACCTTTTTGAGAGTACCTATATTCTTTTTGAACTCAAATGCAGAGAAAATTTCGCTTGAATTAACAATTTCTTCAGCTAAATTAAACAACTTTGTCATTGATGGCTTGCTACCGGGAACATATTTTTCCATGGCTTCAATATAGCCTTCAACACCGAAGGGCATAATAACATCAATAGGGGAGCCGTCTGAGGACTTTGATATAAATCTGTAAGCCTCGGGTATATCAACCCACTTGATTTTATCGCTTATGCCGAGATAATCAAAAATACGGCGCACATCACCAAGCCCTGCATCTCTTGAGAAACCGCAGAGCTGATGAAGACTGACATCAAATTCAAATCTACCCCTTACAAAGCTTGAAGCAAAGCCACCGGGGGTGTTGTGGCGTTCAAGTAAGAGAACATTTTTGCCCTCTTTGGCAGCACAAGCTGCGGCGGTCAGACCACCGCAACCTGCACCAATAACTATAATATCATAGTTCTTTTCTGACATTTTTTATTTAATCTCCGATAATTTTACGGGTCTGCCTTCATTTGCAGATTTTTCTGCTGCAAGAGCAATTTTAACCGACTGAAGACCTGCGTGAATACCAACAGGTGTTTCTTTGTCGTTTACACAGCAATCAACGAACTGTCTTACCTCTTCTGAGAATGAGCCCATATATCTTTCAAGGAAGAAGTAGAGAGGCTTTTCACCTGTAACACCGTTAGCATCAGAAACAACTGCAGTTGAAAGTGTATCGTTTGTTGTTGCAACCATACCCTTTGAGCCGAAAAGCTCAGCTCTCTGGTCATAGCCGTACATTGCCTGGCGGGAGTTATCAATAACTGCAAGAGCACCATTTTCCATTTTCATTGAAATGATAGCGGTATCAAAATCGCCATATTCACGGATACCGGGATTTATAAGTGCATCTGCATAAACATAAAGCTCTTCAACATCGCTGTTTGTAAGGAAGCAAGCCATATCAAAATCGTGAATTGTCATATCAAGGAAAATGCTTGCTGCACAGTAGCCGACAGGGGGAGCCTGAGGGTCGCGGGATGTGATTTTAAGAATCTGAGCATCACCTATTCTGCCCTCGTCATAAGCTTTTCTTACTGCCGCAAAGTTATGGTCAAAACGTCTGTTGAAGCCAACCTGGAATTTAACCTCGGGATGAGCCTTGAGAGCATCTGCAATTTCAAGGATTTTATCAACTGTGTTTGCAAGGGGCTTTTCACAGAAAACGTGCTTGCCTGCATTGATAGCTTCAATTGAAATGGGTGCGTGAGTATCGGTTGAAGAGCAAACAAGAACTGCATCAATTGTTTCATCCTCAATGATTTTTTTGTAATCTGTATAGATTTTTTCAACGCCGAAGCCCTCGCAGAAGGCTTTTGTTTCGTCATTCATAAAAGGGTCTGCAATTGCAGTTACAACTGCACCTTTAACGTGATATGAAATTGATTCAAGGTGAACCTTGCCGATGCGTCCTGCACCGATAATACCAATATTAAGCATAATTATTATATCCTTTCGTCAATGGATTAGTAAATATAAATCAGATAGTGCCGTCCCAGGTTGAAACCTCGGTTTTCTTGATTTCATCCTCATCAAACCAACGGGTAGTTACACATTTGCTTTCTGTGAAGAAGCGGTATGAATCTTTACCAAGGCAGTGAAGGTCACCAAAGAAGGAGTCCTTATGGCCTGAGAAGGGGAAGAAGCCTATCGGAACAGGAATGCCAACGTTAACACCAACCATACCGCCGTGAGTATGGCGGGCAAATTCTCTTGCATAGTGACCGTTCTGTGTAAAGATAACTGAGCCGTTTGCATAGGGGTTAGCATTCATAACTGCAAGACCCTCGTGGAAATCCTTGACTCTCTTAACACAAAGAACGGGACCGAAAACCTCATCTCTGCCGATAGTCATATCTTCTGTTACATTATCAAAGATAGTGGGACCAACAAAGTAGCCGTTCTTGATTTCTTCGGGAAGCTCAGGATTTCTGCCGTCAAGAACAAGTGTTGCACCCTCTTTAACACCTTTTTCAATGTCTGCAACAACCTCGTCATAGTGCTTTTTATATGTGAGCGGACCAAGCTTTGATGATTTATCAACGGATTTACCAACCTTGATATTCATTGCCTGCTTTTTAAGCTCTGCAACAAACTTATCAGCAATTGATTCCTGAACAACACAGCAAGAAAGTGCCATGCAACGCTGACCTGCACAACCGTAAGCAGAGTTGATAATACCTGCAACTGTTCTTTCAATAGGTGCATCCTCAAGAACAAGGGCGTGGTTTTTAGCCTGGCAAAGAGCCTGAACTCTCTTACCTGCTTTAGCTGCTCTTTCATAAATGAGCTTACCAACAGGTGTTGAACCAACAAAAGTGATACCCTTGATGTCGGGATGGTCAAGAAGAGTGTTAATTTCATTTCTTGAACAAGTTACAACGTTAACAACGCCATCGGGCATACCTGCTTCCTTATAAAGCTCTGCAATTCTCAATGCAGTTTTAGGTGTAAGAGATGCAGCCTTTAGAACAATTGTGTTACCGCAAGCAACGCAAACAGGAACCATCCAACCGAAAGGAATCATAGCAGGGAAGTTAACGGGAACAATACCTGCAAAAACACCCATTGATTCACGATAAAGAGTTGTGTCAAAACCGCTTGAAGCATCCATAAGGCTTTCGCCCATCATAAGAGAGGGAACCTGAGTTGCAAGCTCTGTACCTTCTTTTGCCTTAAGAACATCACCCTCAGCCTCGCTCCATACCTTGCCGTTTTCCTCTGCAACGAGAGTTGTAAGCTCTTCCATATGCTCAATAAGAAGATTGCGAACATTATAAAGAATCTGAGCTCTCTTTATAGCGGGTGTTGCACTCCATGCAGGGTATGCAGCCTTTGCTGCTTCAACTGCTTCGAGAACCTCGTCATTAGTGCAACAAGGAGCGTGACCTGTTATTTCACCGGTGCTGGGGTTGTAAAGGTCATACCATACGTCAGTTTTTGATTCTTTGAACTGACCATTACAAAAATATTTGATTTTTTCAGCCATTTCTAGTTACCTCACAATTAAAGTCCTGCTTTTTCAGCAATATATTTTCTTGCTTTAAGTGCATATTCAAAGGGATTTGCAATAGCGGGATCCTGCTCTGCTTCTACAAGAACATAACCTTCGTAGTTGTTTTCTGCAAGCACTTCGAATATGGGCGCAAAGTCAATAACACCATCACCGGGAACTGTAAATGTACCTTTACGAACACCCTGAAGGAAGCTTTCGCCTTTTGCTTTAACATCTGCAATAACATCAGGACGGATGTCTTTAAGGTGAACGTGTTTGATACGATTAATGTATTTTTTGAGAACATACATATAGTCTTCTCCACAATATGCAAGGTGACCTGAGTCAAAGAGGAGATTGAAAAGCTCAGGGTCAGTATTTTCCATCATTCTGTCAATTTCTGCTGCGGTCTGAACAACTGTACCCATATGGTGATGGAATGTAAGAGTGATACCCATATCCTTTGCTACCTTACCAAGCTTGTTAAGACCTGTGCAAAGCATATCCCATTCTTCATCATTCATAACATATTTGTCATCAAAGATAGAAAGGTCTGTGCCTTGAATTGAGTGACCCTGTTCGGAAACACCAACAACCTTAGCACCCATTTCTTTGAGGAAGGTAATATGCTTGATGAATTCCTTTTCAGTTTCTTCGTAAGGCTTAGTTGTAAGGAATGTTGAAAACCAGGCATTACAAATCTGCATACCGCGAAGGTCAAGAGCTTTTTTAAGAACTGCAGTGTCCTTGGGGTATTTGTTACCAACCTCACAACCTGTAAAGCCTGCAAGAGCCATTTCAGAAATGCACTGCTCAAATGTGTTTTCTGCTCCAAGGTCCGGCATATCGTCGTTTGTCCACGCGATAGGAGCAATACCGAGTTTTACTTTGTTTTTATCAAGCATCAGAATTTCCTCGCTTTTCTAAGATTTTCGTCTTTATTTTTGTAAGCAGCGTTAACTGCTTCTTTTGATGATGTGGATGCGATACCAACGTGCCACCAAGCACCATAACCATCGGTCATAGACTTGGGAAGAACCTTGATATCAATAAGAGTTGAAACTGATTGTTTCTTTGAATCAATCAGTGCTGCCTCAAGCTCTTCAAGAGTTTTTGCAGTATAGGTTTTAACACCATATGCTGCTGCGTTCATTGCAAAGTCAATAGGAATAAGCTCACCAAGGAGATTTCCGTTTTCATCACGCTTACGGAATTCTGTTGCAAGGTTGCCTATACCGTTTGACATCTGAAGGTTGTTGATACAACCAAAGCCTGAGTTGTCAAAGAGAAGAACATTGATTTTCTTGTTTTCCTGAATTGATGTAACAAGCTCACTGTGGAGCATTAAATAGCTACCGTCACCGCAGAAGGCATAAACCTCTTTATCGGGTTCAGCCATTTTTGAACCAAGAGCACCTGCAATTTCATAACCCATACAGGAATAGCCATATTCCATATTGTAGGAATTGGGTGCATCAGTTGTCCACATTCTCTGCATACAGCCGGGGAGTGAGCCTGCTGCCGCAACTGCAATAGCATCATCATCAATAATTTCTCTGATGAGAGCAAGGGCAGATGTCTGTGTTATTGTACCACCGATTTTTTCAACAAATTCGGGGATTGTATCCTCGTATCTTGCTTTGATAATAGGCTCAAAATCGTCAGAGTATTTATAAGCAGAAAGCTTTTCCATTTCTTCTGCCCAAGCTTTTTTAGCCTCAGCAATTTCATTAGTGTATTCAGTTTTATAATCACCAATTGCTTTGTCAAGTGCTTCGATACCTAACTTTGCATCACAAACAGCTTTAAAAGCAGAGAGCTTGTAAGCATCAAATCTGTCTGTGTTGATTGTAATGAATTTTGCATCTGCTTTGAAAAGGGATTTTGAAGCGGTTGTGAAATCGGAGAAACGAGTACCGATACCAAGAATAACATCTGCTTCTTTTGCAATTATATTTGCAGAAAGGTTGCCCGTAACACCAACACCACCAAGGTTAAGAGCGTGTGAGGAGTAAACAGCAGATTTACCATTCTGAGTTTCTGCAAAGGGAATGTTGTGCTTTTCACAGAAGGCTTCAACAGTTCTGCCTGCTTCAGAATATCTTACACCGCCACCTGCAATAACAAGAGGCTTTTTAGCAGATTTAAGAAGCTCTGCTATGTCAGAAATTTCATCCTCTGCAGGAGCAATTCTTGTGATTTTATGTATTCTCTTCTCAAAGAAATAATCAGGGTAGTCATAGCTTTCGCCTTCAACATCCTGACAAAGAGCAATACAAACCGCGCCGGTGTTTGCTGTGTCTGTAAGCACACGCATAGCATTTGTCATAGCGCTCATTAACTGCTCGGGGCGAACTATTCTGTCCCAATATCTGCAAACGGGCTTGTAAGCATCGTTTGTTGTAATTGAAAGAGAATAAGGTTGCTCAAACTGTTGTAAAACAGGATCGGGCTGACGACATGCAAATGTATCAGCAGGGAACAAAAGCAAGGGAATATTGTTTACTGTTGCAGTAGCTGCCGCAGTAATCATATTAGCAGCACCGGGACCGATAGAAGAAGAACAAGCAATGATTTTTCTTCTGTTGTTCTGCTTTGCAAAGCTTGCGGCAACGTGAGCCATACCTTGCTCATTTTTGCCTTGATACACTTTCAGAGAACCTGGGTTTTCGTCAAGTGCCTGACCAAGACCGCATACAATTCCGTGACCGAAAACAGTAAAAATACCATCTACGAATTTTGTTTCCTTACCGTCAAAAGAAACATACTGGTTATCAAGGAATTTTACAAGGGCTTGACCCATTGTCATAATAGCCATTATATATCACTCCTTAAGGAATAATTTCTGAACTTAATAATTTATTTTGTAAGCCATTGGTGTTCATCAGATACAAACCTTGTTGTTTTGTACCAAGGGTCATCGGGAAGATGGCGAATCATCCATATATAGCACATTTCATAACCCGGGGCAACCGCTTGCTGATGGTCGTTGCCGTCCGTAATATAAACTGCACTGCCCTGAACACTTTTATAAACATTATCACCAACAAATGCAGCACCAAAGCCCTGAGGCTTATCAAACTGATAATAATAAACCTCGGGTTGAGGGTGGTGATGGGGAGGGTAGCTTGACCAACGACCGGGTTGGTTGTAAACCTCACCGAGAACCATATTTGAATATGGTGCATTATCGGGGTCAAAAACTGTTGATACTATTCTGTAGCCTGTTCCGTCCCACTGGTCTTTGCCGAAATGCTGATATAAAATCATATCGGGAGTGTAGAAAACAGGGGAGAAAACAATATCATTATCTGTCTGCTGAATAAGAATTTCTGATGCTTTATTGGCTTTGATTGTAACCTCAGTGCATTTTGGAACATGTAAGCAATAGGATGCCTTGACAAAAGGATTTTCTCTTGTCATATTTTTCCTTTCTCCGTCCCAGGAGATTTCAACATCACCGTAAAGAATCAGAAATGCAGTTTCGCAGTCTTCGTCATAAACTGTTAGGCTTTCATTTTCTGTAAACCTTTTAACCTTGATATTCATAAGCATATCAGAATGCTTGCCGTTCATTTCGCATATAGTCTTTATGCCGTTTTCATTGAATTGGAGTTGTTCAAACATTTTAAAATCTCCTTATTTATCGTCAGTTAATACACCGCTTGAGCTTATTGGGATTACATCACCTAAATAAGTTGGTTCGGGTTTAAATATGCACCAGATAAAATCTTTGCATCTTGCAAGTGATTCTCTAAAGCTGTTATATGTCCTTACGGGAAGAGAAAAATTATATTGACCGTCTGCGGCAACGCCGTAGGCATCAAGACCTAACTTCCTTGCATTATAAACTGCTCTGTATAAATGATATTTCTGAGTTACAATTACAACCTTTTTTACCTGAAAAATCTCTTTTGCCCGATACATTGATTCATAGGTCGAAAAGCCTGCGTGGTCCATAAATACTTCTTCTGCAATTGCGCCACCGTCAATTGCAAAGTTTTTCATAACATTTACTTCGTCATATTCAATTCTGCCGTGGTCACCGCTCATAAGAATTCTGTCTGTACATCCGGTTTTATAGACCTCAACTCCCTTGTTGAGCCTTTCTTCAAGTAGATGGGAGGGGGAGTCGCCCCAAACACCTGCACCAAGCACAAGTACACAATCAAAGTTATAATCACTCAATTCTTCAATATTTAAAAAGTATTTTGAAGAAAACTCATACATATACACATTAATCAGAACGGGAATCTGAACAAGTATGAATGCAAGAAGAAGTAAAACACTTATTGCTCTTTTAAATTTTGTAATAAATTCCTTAACCACGGGCAATCATCTCACCATATTCTTCTTTTTCTTTTCTGATAAACTCCTTTACCGCTTCAACAGAGGGCATATCCTGAGAGCAGGCGTGGCTTGCAACAAGCATAGCAGCAGAAGCTGAGCCGAATTCAAGTGCATCAATAATTTCCCAACCCTCAAATAAACCATAAAGGAAAGCGGAAGCGTAACCATCACCGCCACCGAAGGATTTGAGAAGCTTAACGGGGAAGGGCTTGATATTAAAGCTTTCACCATCATTTGTATAAGCAGTTGAGCCTTCTTTACCGTGCTTGATAATAACGATTTTTGCACCCTGTGAATGCCAGTAAGAAGCGCTTGTTTTATCTGTACCATCAAGACCGATAAGCTTTTCTGTTAAATCAAATTCTTCTCTTGAACCGAGAATGATGTCTGCTTTTGATGCAAGAGTTGAATAATAAATTGCGATTTCATCACTGTTTTTCCAGTTATATGCACGATAGTCAATATCAAAAATAACGGGAATATTATTCTTTTTAGCGATAATTGTTGCTTTAAGGGCAGCTTCTCTCGAGGGACTTTCGCAAAGAGCGGTGCCTGAAATAAGAAGAGCTTTTGATTTCTTTATGTAGTCTTCGTCAATATCTTCAACAGAAAGCTTAAGGTCTGCCGCATCATTACGATACATAAGAATTGAGCTTTCTGTTTCAGAAAGGATTTCTGTAAATGTAAGACCGATTTTTTCACCATTTGTGCAACGGGTAATGTGAGAGCAGTCAATACCCTCATTTTTAAAGAAATTTTCCACGAATGTCCCTAATTCATCATCAGAAACCTTTGCAAAGAAACCGCATTTTTTACCAAGTCTTGAAAGACCAACTGCGATATTAGCAGGGGAGCCACCAAGATATTTTTTGAAGGTTGTACTCTGCGAAAGCGGACAATAATAGTCTGTTGGGTTAAAATCAACCGCTACGCGACCTAAAAGGATTAAATCAAATTCCTTAGAGTTATCAAATTCAATGTATTTCATAATAAATTCTCCTCGCTTTAATATAAAAACACAAAATAATTTTACAACAATTGACTTTTTAAATCAATATTCTTTATTGTAAAATAAATATTAAAATATTTATATATATTAAACAAAATATAAACAAAGAC
>JAZNJB010000013.1:0-100811 GCA_045577815.1 Acutalibacteraceae bacterium | reverse complement strand
ACCTTCATACTTCTTAGGAACCGCATTAAGGTCAATCTTAAGACCGTCGGCAAGCTCACCGATAGCAACGGATACACCGCCTGCACCAAAGTCATTACAACGCTTAATCATAAGTGTTGCTTCTTTATTCCTGAATAATCTCTGAAGTTTTCTTTCTTCGGGAGCATTACCCTTCTGAACTTCTGCACCGCAGGTTTCAAGTGAGTCTGCAGTATGAGATTTTGATGAGCCTGTTGCACCACCGCAACCGTCACGACCTGTGCTACCACCAAGAAGAATAACAATATCACCGGGATCGGGTCTTTCACGGCGAACATTCTCCTGAGGAGCAGCCGCTACAACCGCACCGATTTCCATACGCTTTGCAGCATAACCGGGATGGTAAATTTCATCAACAATACCTGTTGCAAGACCAATCTGGTTACCATAAGAGGAGTAACCTGCTGCTGCAGTTGTAACAATTGTTCTCTGAGGAAGCTTACCCTTGATTGTTTCGCTGACGGGCTTCAAGGGGTCTGCAGCACCTGTAACACGCATAGCACCGTAAACATATGCACGGCCTGAAAGCGGGTCACGGATTGCACCACCGATACAGGTTGCCGCGCCACCAAAGGGCTCGATTTCTGTGGGGTGGTTATGTGTTTCGTTTTTAAAGAGAAGAAGCCAGGGCTCGCTTACGCCATCAACATCAACATTGATTTTAACTGTACAAGCGTTGATTTCTTCAGATTCGTCAAGCTTTTCTAACTTGCCATTTTCTTTAAGATATTTAACTGCAACAGTTGCAAGGTCCATAAGGCAAATGGGCTTTGTTCTGCCAAGCTCTTTTCTTGTTGCAATATATTCATCGTATGCACTCTGAAGAAGCTCATCTTCAAAGGTTACATTATCAATAACAGTAAGGAATGTGGTATGACGGCAATGGTCAGACCAATATGTGTCAATCATTCTGATTTCTGTTATTGTGGGGTCTCGGTCTTCAGATTTGAAATAATTCTGACAAAATGCGATATCATCCGCATCCATTGCAAGACCGAAATCCTTAACAAACTGCTCAAGACCTGCTCTGTCAAGCTTAATGAAGCCCTCAAGAGTTTTAACCTCTGTGGGAATATCATATTTCATTTCAAGAGTTTCATATGTATCGAGGGTTGCTTCTCTTGATTCAACAGGGTTAATAACGTGCTTTTTAATTTCTGCAATATCTTCATTGGAAAGGTCACCATAAAGAGCATAAACCTTTGCGCTCTTCACTGTGGGGCGGTCACCCTGAGAGATAATCTGAATACACTGTGCAGCAGAGTCAGCTCTCTGGTCAAACTGACCGGGTAAAAATTCAACTGCGAAAACAGTTGCGCCATCTAACTCAACCTCGCTTGTTGCAATATCAAGCTGAGGCTCAGAGAAAACTGTTTTGATTGCATAATCAAAAAGCTCTTCTGTGATATTTTCCGCATCATAACGGTTGATAACACGAACATCTTCAAGATTATTAATACCTAAAAGTGTACGGGCATCGCCTAAAAGAGCCTTTGCTTCATGAGCGAGCTCTTTTTTCTTTTCTACATAAACTCTATATACCATTCTCTTTTACTCCTTTATCACTGCAAGTGCTTTTGCACCGATATCCTTACGATAAAAAGCGTTATCAAAGCTGATTTTATCAACAAGTGCATAAGATGCTTTAACTGCATCCTTAAGGTTTTCTTCAACAGCAGTAACACCTAAAACGCGACCACCATTTGTAAGAAGCTTGCCACATTTAAGAGAAGCACCTGCCACATAAACATTGCCCTCAATATTTTCGGGAATATTCATTTCAAAGCCTTTTTCATAGCTTACGGGGTAACCCTGTGAAGCCATAATTACACAGCAAGCACTTTTTTCGCTGAATTTAACTTCTGTATCAGCAAGTGTGCCGTTGGTTGTTGCTTTCATAATTGTAAGCAAATCACTTTCAAGAAGAGGAAGAACAACCTGAGTTTCAGGGTCACCAAAACGGCAGTTATACTCGATAACCTTAGGTCCGTTTGGTGTGAGCATAAGACCGAAATAAAGGCAACCTTTGAAGGTTCTGCCCTCTTTATTCATTGCATCAATTGTAGGAATAAAGATTTTTTCCATACATTCTTCTGCAACTTCTTTTGTATAATAAGGATTGGGAGCAATTGTTCCCATACCACCGGTATTAAGACCTGTATCATTGTCCCCTGCTCTCTTGTGGTCCATTGATGAAATCATAGGAACAACTGTTTTTCCGTCTGTAAATGAGAGAACGGAAACCTCAGGGCCTGTAAGGAATTCTTCAATAACGATGTTGTCACCGCTTGTTCCGAACATCTTATCCTGCATCATTGAAACAACTGCTGCCTTTGCTTCCTCTCTTGTGTTTGCAATAATAACACCTTTACCGAGAGCAAGTCCGTCAGCCTTAATAACTGTAGGAATAGGGGCAGTTTCAAGGTATTCGAGAGCCTTTTCCATATCGTTGAATACTTCATAAGCCGCTGTGGGAATACCATATTTTTTCATAAGGTTCTTTGAGAAAACCTTGCTACCCTCAATGATAGCCGCATTACCTTTAGGACCGAAGCAAGGAATACCTTTTTCTTCAAGAGCATCAACGCAACCTAAAACCAACGGATCATCAGGAGCAACAACTGCATAATCAATACCGTTTTCAACTGCAAATTCAACGATTTCAGGGATATCCTTTGCACCAATATCTACAAGAGTTGCATCCTTTGCCATACCGCCATTACCGGGGAGAGCAAAAATCTCAGTAACCTCTTTATTTTCTTTTATTTTCTTGATGATAGCGTGCTCGCGTCCGCCACCACCTACAACCATAATTTTCATCTTTATACCTCTTAGTGATGGAATAATCTCATACCTGTAAAGGACATAGTGATACCATATTTGTTACAGCATTCAATAACAACATCATCACGGATTGAACCGCCGGGTTCTGCAATGTATTTAACACCGCTCTTCTTTGCGCGCTCAATGTTATCGCTGAAGGGGAAGAATGCGTCTGAGCCAAGAGCAACACCATCAATAGTTGCGAAGTATGCTTTAACATCTTCATCTGTAAGAGGTTCAGGCTGAGAAGTAAAGTATTTCTGCCAGTTACCGTCTGCACAAACATCCTCTTCGTTTTTATTGATGTAACCGTCAATAACATTATCTCTGTCAGGTCTGCCGAGAGTGTCCTTGAAAGGAAGATTAAGAACCTTTTCATGCTGACGAAGGAACCATGTGTCTGCCTTTGTACCTGCAAGGCGTGTGCAGTGAATTCTTGACTGCTGACCTGCGCCAACACCGATTGCCTGGCCGTCAACTGCATAGCAAACGGAGTTTGACTGAGTATATTTAAGAGTGATAAGTGCAATTATAATGTCACGAACTGCACTTTCGGGCATATCTTTATTTTCTGTAACAATATTCTTGAGAAGGTCTGCATTAATTTCAAAATTGTTTCTGCCCTGCTCAAAAGTAATACCATAAACCTGTTTGTGTTCAATGGGAGCAGGAACATAATCGGGGTCAATTTTAACAATATTGTAGTTACCTTTTCTCTTAGATTTGAGAATTTCAAGTGCTTCAGGCTCATAACCGGGAGCGATAATACCGTCGGAAACTTCGCGCTGAATGAGTTTAGCTGTTGTAACATCGCAAACATCAGAAAGAGCAACCCAGTCACCGAATGAGCACATTCTGTCTGTACCTCTAGCTCTTGCATAAGCACAAGCCAGAGGAGATTCGTCAAGACCTTCAATATCATCAACAAAGCAAGCTTTTTTAAGCTTATCGGAAAGGGGCACACCTACTGCAGCAGATGTGGGGCTGACGTGCTTAAAGGAAGTTACCGCAGGAAGACCAAGTGCTTCTTTAAGCTCTTTAACCAACTGCCATGAGTTGAAGGCATCAAGGAAGTTGATGAAGCCGGGACGACCGCAGAGAATTTCAATGGGAAGCTCACTACCGTCTGCCATAAAGATTTTTGCGGGTTTCTGGTTGGGGTTACAACCATATTTCAATTCAAATTCTTTCATTACGATAATCTCCTTATTTGTTCTTATTTACAATGCGTGATTCATATTTACCTGTTTCAAGGTCAATGTATCTTACGAAAAGAGAAACCTTGTTATCTTCATTAAGATTTTTCCAGATAATGTCTGTTAATGTGTCAATATCCACATCGGGAAGCTCCAATGTTTTGGGTTCACCCTCAAAGCTGGGGAGAGGGTTGCCATCGCATTTATATGTATGAATGAATTTTGCTTTTCCGGGAAGAGGATTTGAGTAAGCAAATGTGTATCTCTGGCAAGAAGAGCCATCACCATCTGCAGATTTGAGAATGGACATTGCGTAGTTCATATCACCATTTTCAAGACGGATGATACCTGAAATACGAGGTGTGAAGTTTGGCGCATCGTCTTCAAACTCACGGGTACGAAGAGACTGCTCGAAGGTCATCTGCTTATCCATAAGCTCATAAATTGTATCTGTCTGGTCACCGTTTGTAACAATAGTTTTATTACCGAGAACTCTTACGGGAGCATAGATAATAAGGTGGGGGTCAACCATTTTTGACTCATCAAAAGCCTGTGTTCTGATACCCTCGCCATCTTCAATAAAAATTCTGTTACGGCTGTTTTCGCTTCTGCCCATAATGAAATAAGCAGTAATAGCCTTTTTAGAATCGGCACTTTTACCGATAATGATACCTCTGCCGTGATAAGCGAGAGAATTAAGTTCATTTTCAAGATTTCTGATTTCCATTATTATCTATCCTTTCAATAAAATCCTTTATTCTTTAATAACCGTCCTGCCATCAACAACCTCAACCTTTCCGTCACAGAAAAGCTGAACTGCCTTGGGGAGTATTTTCCATTCTGCCTGTTCCATAATTCTCTTCTGAAGAGTTTCGGCTGTGTCGCCCTCAACTACCTCTACTGCCTTCTGGAGGATAATTGGACCTGCATCACATTCTGCAGTAACAAAATGAACTGTTGCACCTGAAACCTTCACACCTTTTTCCAAAGCACATTCGTGAACATGAAGTCCATAAAAGCCTTTACCGCAGAAAGAAGGAATAAGCGCGGGATGAACATTGATCATTTTGTTTTTAAAGGTATCACAAACATTCTCATCAAGAATTGTCATAAACCCTGCATACACAACAAGATCCGCTTTTTCTTCAAGAAGAGCATCTCTCATTGCAATGCTGTATGAAGCGATATCGGAATATTCTTTTCTTATAAGTGTTCTTGTTTTAATGCCGTTATTTTCTGCACGGGTAAGAGCATAGGCATCGGCTTTGGAAGCTATAACGCAAGTAATTTTACCTGCACCTAACTCCCCTCTTTTCTCTGCATCAATAAGAGCCTGGAGATTTGTTCCGCCACCGGAAACAAGAACAACAATATTTTTTGTATCGGGCATTTTCTCAGCCTCTTTCATTTATTCAATAATTATTCGAGTATAATCTTATCTTCGCCTTCAATAATTTCACCGATTACATAAGCATCAATGTCATTATCTTTAAGAGTTGCAATAGCAAGCTCCACTTCGTTTGCAGGAACAACAACGCTCATGCCAACACCCATATTATATGTATTGAACATATCTCTTTCAGGAACATTGCCCCATTTAGCAATTACATCGAAAATAGGAAGCACCTTAACAGCGGACTTATCAATTTTTGCACACAAGCCATCGGGAATACTTCTTGGAATATTTTCATAGAAGCCACCACCGGTGATGTGTGAAATACCTTTTACATTAACTTTTTCTATAAGAGCAAGAACGGGCTTAACATAAATCTTGGTAGGAACAAGTAAAGCCTCTGCAATACTTTTACCACCTAGTTCTTCACGCTCTACATAAAGCTCGGGATTATTGTTATCAATATCAAAAACCTTACGGCACAAGCTGAAGCCGTTTGAATGAATACCTGTGGAGGGAAGAGCGATAACAACATCGCCAACAGCCATCTTGCTGTTATCAATCATTTTTGGTTTATCAACAACACCTACTGCAAAACCTGCAAGGTCATAATCCTCAACGGGCATAAGACCGGGATGCTCTGCAGTTTCGCCACCTGTAAGTGCGCAACCGGACTGAACACAACCCTCTGCAACACCGCTTACGATTTCAGCAATTTTCTCGGGAATATTTTTACCGCAAGCAATATAATCAAGAAAATACAAGGGCTTTGCACCAACGCAAACAATGTCGTTTACACACATAGCTACTGCATCAATACCGATTGTATCATGTTTATCCATAAGAATAGCTAATTTAACTTTTGTACCGCAACCATCAGTACCGGAAACCAATACGGGATGCTCCATACCCTTAGCAAAACCAAGGTCAAAGCAACCACCGAAGCCGCCAACATCATCCATTGAGCCTTCGTTACGGGTTCTGGCAATGTGCTTTTTCATAAGCTCAACTGCTTTGTAACCAGCAGTAATGTCAACACCTGCTGCTGCATAACTTTCTGATCTTGAATTATTCATATCTATTCTCCTATAAATTATTTATTAAATCAGCCTTTACCATTCCAACAATATGTGCAAAGGTCTTCCTCAGGAAGTCCGATTGCTTTAACAATGCCTTCTAATGACTGGAATTCAAGAGATGCGAAATGAAGTTTTTCGCAAATCGCTTTTCTCATTTTTGCGCCACGCTCTGTGGAAGCATCACTGTATTCATCAAGGTGCTTGAAGCCTTCTTCTCCCTCAAGCTCCATAATGGTAGCTCTTGAAATAAGGTCCATATCACTTGTTCCTCTTGAAAAATTAAGGAATTTACATCCATACATAATGGGAGGGCAAGCAGAACGCATATGAACCTCTTTAGCACCGTTTTCGTAAAGAAATTCAACAGTTTCACGAAGCTGTGTGCCTCTTACGATACTATCATCAACGAAAAGAAGTTTTTTATCTTTAATAAGCTCGTGAACGGGAATCTGTTTCATTTTGGCAACCCTGTTACGCTCTCTCTGGTTGGAGGGCATAAAGCTACGGGGCCAGGTGGGAGTATATTTAATGAAAGGACGAGCGAAAGGCACACCACTTTCATTTGCATAACCGATAGCATGAGGAGTGCCTGAATCCGGAACACCGCTTACATAGTCGATGTTCTGAGCTTCCCCTAACATTTTATCGGTCTGCGCCATAATCTTTCCGTTTTCATATCTCATAGCCTCAACATTTCTGCCCTCGTAACAGGATGTGGGGTAACCATAATATGACCAAAGGAAAGCACAGATTTTCTTTTTCTCTCTTGCAGGAGAAAGAACTTTCACTTCATCTGCAGAGATTTCAACAATTTCTCCGGGACCTAATTCTTTATAGTCATCAAAGCCTAATTTTTTATATGCAAAATCTTCAAAGGAAACACAGAAGCCGTCCTCGCGTTTACCGATAAGAACAGGAATTCTACCCACCTTATCTCTTGCAGCAATAATGTTGCCATCGTCTTTAAGAATAAGGATTGAAGATGTGCCGTCAATCATATCCTGAGCAAAGCGAATGCCCTCTGCAAAACTTGATTTTTGGTCAATCATTGCTGAAACAAGCTCTGAAGAGTTAATACCTTCACTTGTCATAGCACCGAAGTGACCGCCACTGAAAGAAAGATATTGTTTTACAAGTTCTTCGCTGTTATTTATGATACCAATAGTGCTGATAGCATAAAGCCCGTGATTAGAGCGCATTAAAAGAGGTTGCGCATCTGTATCACTGATACAGCCTATTGATGAATTACCGCTCATCTGGTCGAGAATATTCTCAAACTTTGTTCTGAACGGAGAATTTTCAATTTTATGTATTTTCCTTTGTAAGCCTCTTTCTTCGTCATATGCCGCCATACCTGCACGACGGGTTCCCAAGTGGGAATGATAGTCAACTCCGAAAAAGGTATCAAGTACAGCATCATTTTTAGATACTACACCAAAAAAACCACCCATAGTACACCTCTTGGTAAAATATTATCAACTCCACAAAAAACAAAGTGAGGAGTCAGGAGTGAGGAGTTAGGAGTGTATGGACCTGCGGTCGGCATTATATAAACAGTAGAACAAGAAGTGGATTCCTCTTAATAAATTGCAATCACTTTTTAACTATGATAACAATTCCACAGAAGTTTTTTCTCGGTTAGCGAAGCTTATAATTGCGTCGCAGACCCGACATTCCTCACTCCTCACTACTCACTCCTAACTTAACAATACTTTTTAAAATTTAATTATACTTTTCTTCTATCGCTTTATTTTTTTCAAGAACTGTTGCAGTATCTTTTGCTCTTTTTTCTGCAAGCTTCTTTTCAAGCTCCGGCTCACCGAGAGAAAGGATTTCAATTGCAAGTAATGCGGAGTTTACTGCACCATCAATTGCAACAGTTGCAACAGGGATACCTGAAGGCATCTGAACTGTTGAAAGAAGAGCTTCCATACCGCCAAGGTTCTGGGACTTAATCGGAATTCCGATTACGGGTAAGGTTGTGTTTGCAGCAACTGCACCTGCAAGATGAGCTGCCATACCTGCTGCAGCAATAATAACACCAAAACCATTAGCACGGGCATTTGCGCTGAATTCTTTTGCTTCAACAGGTGTTCTGTGAGCAGAGAAAACATGCACCTCAAAAGGAACATCAAAATCTTTAAGAGTGTTTATTGCTTTTTCAACAACGGGTAAATCGCTATCGCTACCCATAATAATTCCGACTTTTTTCATATAAAACATCCTTTCCTTAGGGTAATTATTTAGCCTGTGTTTCACAGTAGATACAACGATAAACTCCGTTGTCCTTATCTGTGAGCTTGAAAACATGATTAATCTCCTGCTCGGTTGTTGTTATGCAGCGGGGATTTTTGCATTTTATAACATTTGTGAGCATCTGAGGAAGCTCAATTGTGCGTTTTTCAACAAGCTCACAATTTTTAATAATATTAACTGTTATACCCGGGTCAACATAACCGATAACATCAATATCAATAGCAATATCTGCATCAATTTTGATAATATCTTTTTTGCCCATTTTTTTACTTGAAACATTTTTGATAATCGCAATGGAACAATCCTGATTATCAAGACCTAAAAGGTCATAAAGCTTCATACCACGACCTGCAGTAATATGGTCAATAACATAACCGTTTGTAATGGAATCTATATTCATTTCTGTGCCTCCTCCAATAACTTGAGAATAAGCGCCATACGGATGTATTTACCATAAAGAACCTGTTTAAAATAACAAGCTCTCGGGTCATCATCAACAGCAACGCTGATTTCGTTAACTCGGGGAAGCGGATGCATAATGCACAAATCCTTTTTAGCATTAAGAAGCTTCTTGGGCTCAAGAATATAACTATCCTTAAGGCGTAAATAATCCTCTTCATTGAAGAAGCGTTCTCTCTGAACTCTTGTCATATAGAGAATGTCAAGCTCCGGCATTACGCTTTCAAGGTCAGTTGTCTGCTTATAAGGAATACCGTTCTTTTTAAGAACATCTTTCTTTATATAACTGGGGAGTTTGAGTTCTTCAGGAGAAATAAGAACAACATTTATTCCTGAATATCTTGAAAGAGCAGTAATAAGAGAATGAACTGTTCTGCCGAATTTAAGGTCACCACAGAAGCCTACTGTAAGATTCTCAAAACCGCCTTTTTCACGGTTAATTGTGAGCAAGTCAGTAAGAGTCTGAGTAGGATGATTATGACCGCCGTCACCTGCATTGATAACAGGAATAGTAGCGTTCTGGGCAGCAACAAGGGGCGCACCCTCTTTAGGATGGCGCATCGCTATAATATCAGCGTAGCAGCTTATTGTTTTTGCGGTATCCGCCACACTTTCACCCTTTGCGGCAGAAGAGTTGTTTGCCGCAGAAAAACCGATAACACTACCACCCAACTCAATCATAGCTGCTTCAAAGCTAAGTCGTGTTCTTGTTGAGGGTTCAAAGAAAAGTGTTGCAAGCTTTTTTCTTTTACACTTTTCGCAGTATTTATCGGGGTTATCTATAATATCATTTGCCGTTGCAATAAGTTCATTTACTTCTTCAACGGTAAAATCGAGAATATCAATTAAGCTTCTCATTTACTACTAATCCCCTTTTTGTATTTTTAAATTCAAGAAAATTCACTAATTATTCTTTAGCTCCGTTGATAGCAAGATAATTCTTGATTCTTTCAACATTTTCCTTGTTTTTCTCATCTTCTTCGAGATATTCGATAATGTCGTAAACGTCAACAACAGAATATACGGGGAAGCCGTATTCTTCACCAACCTCTGCCATAGCAGATTTTTCTGTCTGACCTTTTTCTTTACGGTCAACCATAACGAAGGTTGCAGCAACCTTTGTACCCTTAAGACCTGAAAGGATTGACATGCTTTCACGAATAGCAGTACCTGCTGTGATAACATCTTCAACGATTACGATTTCTTCACCCTCCTGAGGCTTGTAACCAACGAAAACGCCACCTTCGCCATGGTCTTTTTCTTCCTTACGGTTAAAGAAGAAAGTAACATCAAGACCATTCTTTGCAAGAGCAACTGCAACAGAAACTGCAATGGGAATACCCTTGTAAGCAGGACCATAAAGAACTGTTTTTTTGTTACCTACTTTTTCAAAATATGCTTTTGCATAGAACTCGCCTAATTTACAAATCTGTTCGCCTGTTTTAATATCACCTGCGTTAATGAAATACGGGATTTTTCTACCGCTTTTTGCAGTAAAATCACCGAATTTAAGTACGCCTGCACCTTCTAAAAACTGTATAAATTCTCTTTTGTAAGCTTCCATAATACTCTATCTCCTTTAATTAGTCACAGAATTCTTCGACACATCTGTTATATGCTGCAACAGGGTCTTCTGCTGCAGTAATAGGTCTGCCAACAACAATGTAGTCAGAACCGATTTTCTTTGCCTCTGCAGGAGTCATAACTCTCTTCTGGTCGCCGATATCACCGTCTGCAAAACGAACACCGGGAGTGATTGTAAGAAATTCTTTTCCGCAAGTTTCGTGAACCTTACCTGCTTCAAGAGGTGAGCAAACAACACCATCAAGACCTGCAACCTTTGCATTGTGAGCATAGTGCATAACAACCTTATCAATAGGCTCTTTAATAAGAAGGTCTTTTTCCATTCTTTCCTGGTCAGTTGATGTAAGCTGAGTAACTGCAATAAGAAGAGGTCTTGTGCCATCGGGACGGGTAAGACCTTCAAGGGCGCCTTCCATCATACTGATTGTTCCTGATGCGTGAAGATTTGTAATATCAACATCAAGATTAGAAAGAACTGCCATTGATTTTTTAACTGTGTTAGGAATATCGTGAAGCTTAAGGTCAAGGAAAATCTTGTGACCTCTCTTTTTGATTTCGCGAACAATCTGAGGACCCTCTGCATAGAAAAGCTCCATACCGATTTTTACGAAAGGCTTTCTTCCGCCTTCAAATTTATCAAGAAATTCATAAACCTTTTCTGCGCTTGAAAAGTCACAAGCAACGATTACATCTTTACCCATTATTTTGCCACTCCTATTATTTCACTTAAATTATTTATTCCATATTTATCCATAACTGCAGGTAATTCGTTGATAATATCACGGCAGATACAAGGGTCAATAAGGTTTGCCGCACCAACTTCAACTGCAGTTGCTCCTGCAAGCATAAGCTCAATAACATCCTCTGCAGAGGAAACACCGCCCATACCAACAACGGGGATGTTAACTGCATTTGCTACCTGATAAACCATACGTACTGCAACAGGGAAAATCGCACTTCCTGAGAAGCCCCCCATTTTGTTTGCTATGACAGGCTTCTTTGTTTTAAGATCGATTCTCATACCAAGAAGAGTGTTAATAAGACTGATACCGTCTGCACCTGCTGCCTCACACTCTTTTGCAATGGCAACAATATCTGTTACATTGGGTGAAAGCTTAATAATTACCGGCTTTTTTGTTACTGCTTTAACTGCTGCAGTAACCGCTGCCGCAGCTTTAGGGTCTGTGCCGAAGCTCATACCACCGCCGTGAACATTAGGACAGCTGACATTAACCTCAAGCCAACCAACCTGCTCTTCTTTATCAAGCTTTTCGCAAGTGTAAGCGTAATCTTCAATAGCAAAGCCACTTACATTTGCCATAACCTTTTTATCAAAGCATTTTTTTAGCTTTGGAAGCTCTTCAGAAATTACCTTTTCAACACCGGGGTTCTGAAGACCAACTGCATTTATCATACCTGCAGTACATTCTGCAATTCTGGGAGTAGGATTACCAAAACGAGGATCCTTTGTTGTTCCCTTAAAGGAAAAAGTACCGAGGCAATTTATATCATAAATTTCTGCGAACTCATAACCGTAACCGAAGGTTCCGCTGGCAGGAATTATAGGGTTATCAAGCTCTATTCCGCAAAGATTAACACTTAATCTGCCCATAAAATCTCCTCCTTCGTAAGCACAGGTCCGTCTTTACAGATTCTCTTGTAGCCTGTAACGGTTTTGCAAGAACAACCCATACAAGCACCAAATCCACAACCCATTCTCTCTTCAAAGCTGAACTGACCGCTTGTAGCACTTGCTTTGAAAATTGCTTTAAGCATAGGCTCGGGACCGCATGTGTAGAAATATGTATAATCAATTTCCTTCATTGCATCTGTGACAAATCCCTTGATGCCATAAGAACCATCAACAGTTGTAACAAAAACATCTGCTCCTAAAGCCTTGAAATCTTCCTCACAGAAAACCTCTTCTTTAGTATTGAAGCCAAGAACAACACTTACCTTTTTACCCTCTGCAATAAGCTTTTTGCAAAGCATATAAAGGGGCGGAACACCAACGCCACCACCTAAAAGCAAAGGCTTGTCACCTGAAAGAGAAAGGTCATAACCATTACCAAGACCAGTGAGAATATTAAGTTCTTCACCTGCAGCCATTTTTGACATCTGCTCTGTGCCCTTACCTACAACCTTGTAGATGAGAGTGAGAACACCAGCTTCGCTATCACAAACGGAAATTGGTCTGCGAAGATAAAGTCCATCTAATTTAATATTTACAAACTGTCCGGAAGATGTGATATCACTCACATCTCCCTGAAGCTTCATTTTATACACTGTTTGAGTAAGAGGTGCATTTTCTGTTATCTTAAAAATTGATTCTCTCATAAGTTACCTTCTGCATCGATAGTTGAAATTGTAAGTGTGATATCTTCAAGAACATCAAGAAGAACTCTTACGGTATCGAGTGCTGTGAATATTGTTACATTGTTTTCAATAGCATAACGGCGAATCAAGTGACCGTCATTATTGTTCTCACTACTTCCGTTAATGTCTTTTGTGTTAATAACATAAGCAATGTAACCCTGACGGAGTGCTTCCGGTACTTCGTTACTGCCTTCACTGATTTTTCCGAGAACATGAGTTCTGATTCCATTCTCTTTAAGGAATTTTGCAGTACCTGCAGTTGCCTGAATATTGCAACCGAGCTTATAGAAACGGCGGATAAGAGGAAGAGCTTCTTCTTTATCCTTATCTGCAACTGTTGCAAAAACAGTACCATAGTTCTGAAGGTGCATACCTGAAGCCTGAAGAGCTTTATAAAGAGCTCTGTTCAATTTATCGTCATAACCGATTGCTTCACCTGTTGATTTCATTTCGGGTGAAAGGTAAGCATCAAGACCACGGATTTTATTGAATGAGAATACGGGAACTTTTACATACCAACGTTTCTTTTCTTCAGGATAAATATCGAAGATACCCTGCTCTTTAAGGCTCTTGCCCATAATAACTTCTGTTGCGATATCTGCAAGAGAATAGCCTGTTGCTTTTGAAAGGAAGGGAACTGTTCTTGAAGAACGGGGGTTAACCTCGATGATATATACATCATCATTTTCGTCAACAATAAACTGAATGTTGAAAAGACCCACAATACCGATTCCAAGACCAAGCTTCTTTGCATACTGAAGAATTATGCCTTTAACCTTGTTTGAAATACTGAATGAGGGATAAACGCTGATGGAGTCACCGGAGTGAATACCTGTTTTCTCAACAAGCTCCATAATACCGGGAACAAAT
Source organism: Acutalibacteraceae bacterium (assembly GCA_045577815.1). GTDB lineage: Bacteria > Bacillota > Clostridia > Oscillospirales > Acutalibacteraceae > DTU089. The sequence continues at coordinate 86,736 of JAZNJB010000013.1, read as the reverse complement.
ACATCTCTGCCGTCACAGATAGCGTCAACCTCAACCTCTTTACCATAAATATATTTATCAACAAGAACGGGCTTGTCCTCATCAATTTCAACGGCTGTTCTGAGGTAGTGACGAAGCTGTTCTTCATTTGCAACAATCTGCATTGCGCGTCCGCCGAGAACGAAGGAAGGACGAACAAGAACGGGATATCCGATTTCAGCTGCAGCTGCGATACCATCCTCAAGATTTGTAACAGCCTTACCTTTTGCACGGGGAATGTTCAATTCATTAAGAAGATTTTCGAATGCGTTACGATCTTCTGCACGGTCAATAGCAGCACAGTCAGTACCGATAATCTTAACACCACGGTCGTGAAGAGGCTGAGCAAGGTTTATTGCAGTCTGACCACCAAGAGATGCAACAACACCTTCGGGTTTCTCAAACTCAACAATGTTCATAACATCTTCGGGAGTGAGAGGTTCAAAATAAAGCTTGTCTGCAGTTGTGTAGTCAGTAGAAACTGTTTCGGGGTTATTATTTATGATAATAGCCTCGTAGCCTGCGTTTTTGATAGTCATAACAGCGTGAACTGTTGAGTAGTCAAATTCTACACCCTGACCGATACGGATAGGACCTGCACCAAGAACGATAATTTTTTTCCTGTCAGTAAGGCGTGATGTGTTCTCGCCTGTATATGAAGAATAGAAGTAAGGAATATATGCATTTGTATGGCAAGTATCAACCATCTTGAATACAGGGAAGAGGTTAATTTCCTTACGCTTGTTGTAAACATCAATCTCATTGCAATTCCAAAGACGAGCGATATATTTATCACTGAAGCCCATCTTCTTTGCAGCAACAAGAGTTTCGTCATCTTTATTCACACGAAGCTTTTCTTCCATATCAATAATGTTTTTGATTGCTTCAAGGAAGAAAGGTGTAATCATTGTAACCTCGTGGATTTTTTCAATAGAAACACCGTGGTAAATAAGCTCTGCAATAGCAAAAATGTTATCAGAACGGAACTCTGAAATATATTCAAGGAGCTCTTCAACACTCATATTATCAAACTTTGAAAGGTACATATGGTTAGCACCGATTTCAAGAGAACGGATACCCTTAAGAAGCGCTTCTTCCAGGTTTGAGCCGATACCCATAATTTCACCTGTAGCCTTCATCTGAGTACCAAGCTTATTTGTTGCAGATGTGAATTTATCAAATGGGAAACGAGGCAATTTAGCAATAACATAATCAAGTCTGGGCTCAAATGCAGCGTTTGTATTAGCAATCTGAATTTCTTCAAGAGCCATACCAACCGCAATCTTTGCAGTAACACGGGCAATAGGATAGCCTGAAGCCTTTGATGCAAGAGCAGAAGAACGAGAAACTCTGGGGTTTACCTCAATAAGGTAATATTCAGATGTGTGAGGATTAAGAGCGAACTGAACGTTACAACCACCTTCAATTTTAAGCTCTTTGATGAGCTTGATGGCTGAATCATTGAGCATCTTCTCATCTTCTTTGCTGAGTGTCATAATAGGTGCTACAACGCAGGAGTCACCTGTATGAACACCAACCGGGTCAATGTTTTCCATACCGCAGATGGTAATAGCATGGTCATTGGAGTCACGCATAACCTCAAACTCAATTTCCTTATAACCCTTAACAGATTTTTCAATAAGAGCCTGATGAACGGGAGAAAGCTTGAATGCATTTGTACCGATTTCAATAAGCTCTTCTTCATTGTAAGCAAAGCCGCCACCTGTACCTCCAAGTGTGAAAGCAGGGCGAACAACAACAGGATAACCGATACGGCTTGCTGCTGCCTTTGCTTCCTCTAATGAGTAAGTGATTTCTGAAGGAATAACAGGTTCACCGATAGACTCGCAAAGCTCTTTGAACATTTCACGATCTTCAGCACGTTCAATAGAAGCGCTTGAAGTACCGAGAAGCTTTACTTCGCATTCTTTAAGAACGCCTTTTTTCTCAAGCTGCATTGCAAGGTTAAGACCTGTCTGACCACCGATACCGGGAATGATAGCATCAGGACGCTCGTGACGAATAATCTTTGCAACATATTCGAGAGTAAGAGGCTCCATATAAACCTTATCAGCGATTATGGTATCAGTCATAATTGTTGCAGGGTTAGAGTTAACAAGAACAACCTCGTAGCCCTCCTCTTTAAGTGCCAGACAAGCCTGAGTACCTGCATAGTCAAACTCTGCTGCCTGACCGATAACTATAGGACCTGAGCCTATAATCAAAACTTTTTTAATGTCTGTTCTCTTTGCCATACTTGAATTCCTCCAAATTTATATCATCGTGATTATTTAACTTATTTAGTGTAAGCAACTTTTCCGTTACATACTGTAAGGACACATTCACCCTTCACTTTCATACCCTCAAAAGGCGTTGCTTTACCTTTTGAAAGAAAGTCATCAGGATTTATAATGCTTTCTTTTTCCAAATCCCACACTGTGAAATCTGAATTAAGAGGTATTCCGAACCTTTCACGAGGATTAATTGCCATAATTTCAACCAGTTTTTCGAGAGTGATTTCTCCTGTTTCAACAAAGTGGGTATACATAATCTGGAATGCAGTTTCTATTCCCACAACTCCGAAAGCGCTACCTGCAAGCCCTTTGCTTTTTTCCTCTGCAGAATGGGGCGCATGGTCAGTAGCTATCATATCAATAGTGCCATCCTTAATACCCTCTATCAAAGCAAGCTTATCTTCCCTTGAACGAAGGGGCGGATTCATTTTGAATCTCCCGTTTTCCTGCAAATCGCTATCATCAAGCACAAGGTAGTGTGGACCTGTTTCGCAGGTTACATCCAAACCCTCGGCTTTAGCTTTTCTTATAAGCTCAACGCTTTCTTTTGTTGAAATGTGGCAAACATGGTATTTACAACCCGTTTCCTTAACCAATTTCAAATCTCTTTCAATTGGCTTCCATTCACTTTCACTACAAATACCCTTGTGATTATGCTCTTTGCAGTAAACTCCGTCGTGAATGTAACCACCATACAAAAGCGAATTATCTTCACAATGGGCAACTATCATTTTGCCAAGTCTTTTTGCTTCAAGCATTGCCCGGCGCATAAGCTCTTCGCTCTGAACTCCCCTGCCATCATCGGAAAAAGCAATTGAATTTTCCGCCATAGCTTCCATCTCAGAAAGCTCTTCACCCTTTTGACCGATTGTTATTGAAGCATAGGGGTAAACATTTATGGTAGCATCTTTCTCTATTATGTCTGTTTGTTCTTTCAGATGCTCTGCAGTATCGGGAACGGGATTCAGATTGGGCATAGTGCAAACGGCAGTATAACCACCTCTTGCAGAAGCCTTGCAACCTGTTTCAATCGTCTCTTTATAAGAAAAACCCGGCTCACGAAAATGCACATGCACATCGCAAAAACCGGGAAATATAAAATATTTATCACAATTGAAAACAGAAAGAGCAGGACAAGAAGATAACTGAGCCGCAACATCTACATAAAAGGAAGGAGAACCGACCTTTTTCATTGCAGCCATATTTATTGTTTTTGCCTTGAGTTGCTGTAACATAATAATCCCTTTCCGTTAATTTAATTCTTACGCCTATCAGGGAGGCTTTGGCAATAAAAAAGCCTTGCACATTGGCAAGGCTGAACACACAAAAACATTGATACAGTTAAACCTGTACCGAATATATTCATAATTCATCTTGCCGATCTCTCTGTACCGACTTAAAGACCTTATTTATGATACCAAAACATCACCGAAAAGTCAATATAAACTCTGCTATTCAGACGCCATTTTTCAGTATATAAACAAGGCATTTTTTGTTAAGTTTGACTAAAAAATATTGTATCACAAAAAAACTTCCTAAACAAGAAAAAATCTGTTCATTTTTGCATTTTGTTAAAATGCCCAAAACTAAAAACCCAAGTTTGTCAATGTGACGAATAATAAATGTTGAATATCCCCTTTTTATAGTGTAAAATAAAACATTATATTATACATTCAAATTGGGATGGTGATATCTTGAGAAAAGAGAATATGCTGTATATTTTCCAAAAAGGCTTCAACTATTCTCAGGATGGACCGGGAAACCGCCTTGTTTATCATTTATCAGGATGCAACTTAAAATGTCCCTGGTGCTCAAATCCCGAGGGAATGGAAATAACCAAAGCCATTAACTCTCTGACTGTTGAAGAAATGGTAAAAGAAGCTATTTCCTGCAAAATGATGTTTATTGACGGTGGTGGTGTAACCCTTACGGGCGGCGAGGTTACCTGCCAGAAGGACAGTGTTCAATCGCTTTTAGAACAATTAAAAGAAAACAATATTCACACCTGTATCGAAACAAATGCATCATTAAAAAACTGCGAAAAAGTTTTTGAATCAGTTGATTTTATGATTGCAGACTTCAAATCTCCTGACCCTAAAAAACTAAAAATGTTCACAGGTGCAGAAATTGAAACAATAAAAGAAAATCTTATTTTCAGAGCCAAAACACAAAAGCCCTTACTCATACGAATACCTCTTATAAACGGCTTTAACAACGGCAAAGAAAATGCTGTTTTATTTGCCGATTTTTTTGAAAAACTCAAAACCGAAAGTGGTAACGAAAACCTCCATTTCGAAATACTCACTTACCACGAATATGGCAAAGAAAAATATGAAAAGGCAGGTAAGGAATATAAAGTTCAAAATGGCTTTGTTACTCCTGAAGATATTAAAATTCTGGCAACAGAAATAAAAAATAAAAACTTGAATTTAATTCACACTTGAGGTGCTTATTATGTATAAATTTAATCCTATAAAAACAACAGAAAAAGCAAAGCTTCTTTTCAAAGAAGAACGAGCAATAAACCATCTTGAAGGCTGGTTTATTATTAAAGAAACAGAGCAGAAAGCAGATAAAAAATACAGCTCTCTCCCCCCTATGAGAAGAGCTGCAGAAAAATTCAGAGAGGCAGTTAAAATTTTACCTCTTTCAATCAGTGACCACGCAATTTTTGCAGGAACTCAGAGAGATGCCTTTGCAAGAAGCTATGCTCTTATTAACCCATCCTTCAGAGTTGAAACCTTTGCAGGTTATTGCGACCCTACCGCAGTTTATGACGATATTGACCCTACCGAAGAGTTTCCAAAGGAACGCATTGAAGCACTTCGCGAGCTTGATAAACAAACTGATTACGTAAAAACTCTTTCTGCCGTTTATAAAGATTGCGAAAAGCTTACAGGTGAGGTTGCATTCTTTGTTGAGCAGGTAACAGGTCACCTTATTCCCGATATGCGCTACGCATTAAAATATGGCATCAAGAAAATGCTTTCTGATATTGAAGAAAAGCAGAAAACTGCAAATGACGAGCAAAAAGATAACTACGAAGCAATGAAAATTGCTCTTGATTGCGCCCTTATTCTTGCAAAAAGATATAAAGAAATTGCAGAAGAAAAAATCACAACTGCAGAGGGTGAAAGAAAAGAAGAGCTCAAGCTTTTGGTTGATACTCTCGCAAAGGTTCCCGAAAACGGAGCTGAAACTCTCTATGAAGCAATTCAGAGCTTCATTATTCTTTGGGAAACAATGTGCCTTGAACAAGCACCCAACCCCTTTGCTTTTTCCGTTGGTAATGCAGACAGAATCTTCGAGCCTTACAGAGCAAATGACGGTCTTTCAAGAGAAGAAACAGCAGCACTTTTCAAGCATTTTCTTGTATTCTTTAATGTTGCGGACAGAAGCTGGGCTATTTCTCAGAACCTTATTGTAAGCGGTCGTGATAAAAACGGGAACGACCTTACAAATGCTTCTACCTATGCTCTTCTTGATGCATACTATGAAATGAATCTCCCCCAGCCTATTCTCTCGGTTAAGTTACATAAAAACACTCCCGAGAAATTATATAGTGAATTAGGCAGATTCCTTTTTACTCCCGGTTGTCTTACACCCTCATTCTTTAATGACGATTCTCTCTATGCCGTTCTTACTGAAGCCGGTGTTGATATTGACGATATTCCCGACACCTCAATTGCAGGTTGTCAGGAGCCCCTCATTATGGGTAAAGATAACGGCAACACAACTAACAGTTGGTTTAATTTAGGTAAGGTTCTTGAATTGACTCTCAACGATGGTTATTCCACAATTACAGGTGAATATATCGGCACTGTTTGTGAAAAAGAAGATGCTTTGACAGCACTTAAAAATATCAGAGAGCGTTTCTATAAAAATGCACAGTATTATTGCGATGAAATGGTTAAAGCCGCTAATGGTTGCTCAAGAGCAATTTCACATCTTCCCGTACCATTCCTCAGCACAGTCATGGGCGGTATTGAAAGCGGTTATGATACTCGAGATATCAACCACCAAGGTACAAAATACAATGGTAGCGGTTGCCTTATTCATGGCACAAGCGTTGTGGCAGATTCATTTATTGCTATTGATAAACTTATAAATGAACGTCCTGAAGATGCCCAAAATCTTCTTGATGCTTTAAAATGCAATTTTGAGGGTTATGAAGAACTTCGTCAATTTTTGCTTTCCGCCCCCAAATTCGGCAATAATATTGACGAAATTGACACTGAAACCGCTCTTCTTACTTCAAAAATTGCCGATATGGTAAGAGCACAGAAGAACTATCTTGGCAATAATTTCCGTCCTGATTTCTCAACCCCCTCAACTCATCTTTTATATGGTTATTGGGTTGGCGCTCTTCCTTGCGGAAGAATGTCAAGAGATATGTTGGGTTATGGTGTTGACCCACTTTACGGCGAAGCACAGAATGGTCTTGGCTTCCGCACACTCTCACTCTTCAAGCTGCCCTTCAATAAAATGTGTGGGGGCTATGCATCCCATTTCGGTATTGACCCCAAATATTTCTTAAGCACAGATTATGAAGGTAAGGGCGTTGAATTCCGTGATAAGGTTATGAAACCTTTGTTCTTCAACGAGCTTAATGAGAATGTTGCACCCTTCTATCTTTATGTTAACGTAACCACTGCAGAAATTCTCAAAAAGGTGCTTGATAATCCGAAGAAATACGCTCCCAGTGGAGTTTATATTATGAGAATCCACGGAACATTTGTTAATTTCCTTGACCTTTCTCCTGCAATCCAACAAGATATCATCCGCCGACTTGACCCTGCCTCAACAGTAATGTGCTAAAAGAAAGTATAAATATATGAACATATTAGGAATTGATATCGGCACAACCACCGTAACTGCACTTGTGCTGAACACTGAAAAAAGTGAGATTTTAAAATCCTGCACGCTTAAGAATGATTCATTTATTGATAGCAGAGATTTTGAAAAGCTCCAAAACCCAAATTTAATAATTCAAATAGTTAAATCTGCAATTAAAAATGTTGCGGAAAAGCTTACTATTGATGCAATAGGTATAACAGGTCAGATGCATGGGATTCTTTATCTTGATAAAGAAAATACCCCTTGCTCCCCTCTTATGATTTGGCAGGACGAAAGAGGCAATGAGATTTATAAAGACGGTCTTTCCTATGCAGAATATTTAACAAAGGAAACAGGAATAAAAGCTGCATCCGGTTTTGGTCTTACTACTCATTTTTATAATTTGATTAACAATGAAATTCCCGAAAATGCAGTAACATTGTGTACTATTCACGATTACCTTGCAGCTCTTTTAACCGGTACTGAACCTGTTACCCATTCAAGTGATGCTGCAAGTCTCGGTTTTTATAATTTAAAAGAAAACTGCTTTTCTGACTGTGCTTTAAAAATAGCAGGAATTGATAAAAGTTTTCTTCCTCAGGTTATAAAATCAACTGCTTTGGCAGGGAAAACCAATTGCGATTTTCTGCCCAACGATATTCCCGTCTCCGTTGCAATTGGTGATAATCAAGCAAGTTTTCTCGGCTCTGTTGCAGATGCAGAAAACTCTGTTCTCGTTAATGTGGGAACAGGTAGCCAGGTTTCATTTCTAACTGATAAAGTTACTGACCTTTCCTGCGGTGAAATCCGACCTTTAACAGACGATAAATATATTTTCGTTGGTGCATCTCTTTGCGGTGGCAGAGCCTATGCAATTTTAAAAGCATTTTTTGAAAAATGTGCCGAAATGCTTGGTGGCACAAAAGAAAATCTATTTTCGCTTATGGATGAAAAAGCAGAAAGTATTACTGACTTTTCTGATTTATTAACTGTAAATTGTCAGTTCTGCGGTACTCGTGAGAACCCGAAAATCCGCGGAAGCATTGAGAACATCGGTATTGAAAATCTTACTCCCGAAAACCTTATTTCAGGAACGCTTAAAGGGGTTTCAAAAGAGCTTTTGGATATGTATGAAAGCGAAAAAGCACTTTTGACCGCTACTCCATCTACCCTTGTTTGTTCAGGCAATGGTTTAAGAAAAAGTGAAATCTGGAGAAAGATTTTTACAGAAGATTTCAAAATGACCGCAATTCTTCCTAAACACAGTGAAGAAGCCGCCGTTGGCGCTTGTGTTTTCGCAAGCGTTGCAAGTGGCATTTATAAAGATATAAAATCCGCGCAAAATGCGCTTCTGAGGTAAATTATGAACACTAATTCAATTGCAAAACAACCTGTATTTTTTGAACAAAACCGAGTTTTTCGCGTATATTCAGGCGGTAAGCTTTTCAGCGATTTTTTTGGCGATAATAGCGAAGACTCTTTCTATCCTGAAGAATGGATTTGCTCTTCAACAAAGGCTCTCAATGAGGGTAGCACTGATGAATTTGAAGGTCTTTCCACAGTAAAAGGCACTGATATCCATTTCAATGAGCTTATTGAAAACGAAAAGGAATTGATGCTCGGCAACAGAAATGGTCTTGATGTTCTTGTTAAAGCCCTCGATTCTGCAATTCGTTTGCCGGTTCAGGCACACCCTGACAAAGCGTTTTCAAGAGTTCATTTCAACTCTGATTTCGGCAAGGCAGAATCATGGCTTGTTTTAGGTGCAAGAGAAAATGCCTGTATCTATTTTGGTTTTAAAGATGGTGTAACTCCTGAAGAATTTGAGAAAGCAGTTGAAGAAAGCGAAACCGATAAAACTGCTATGGAAAAGCTTTTGAACAGGATCCCGGTAAGTGTTGGTGATGTTTATTTCATTCCCGCTAAGGCAGTACACGCTATCGGTGCAGGGTGCCTTATTCTTGAGGTACAGGAACCAACAGATTTTACAATCCAACCTGAGCGTTGGTGTGGTGATTATCATTTAAGTGATAACGAAATGTATATCGGTCTCGAAAAAGAAACCGCTTTAAGTGTTTTTGATTATTCTTATAACTATGAAAAAGTTTTAAAAGAATGCAAAAAAACACCCGTAACAGTAAAAGATACTGACGGATGCAAAAAAGAAATTCTTATAAGCAAAGACGATACCCCTTGTTTCAGTGTTGAACGTTATCTTGTAAACAACGGCAAAACCGAACTTCTTCAAGGAGTTTGCGTTTATGTTGTAACCGATGGTAACGGTAAACTCGTTTCCGAACATTACGAAAGAGAAATCAAAAAAGGCGATTATTTCTTTATGCCTTATTCTTGCGATGAAAAATATCGGGTTGAAAGTGCAACAACTCTGACTCTTGCAAAATGTGTCCCGCCTGAGGTGTAATATGACAGAAAAATACTTAAAATTCAAAACCTGGAACACTAAAATAGTTGGTGAATTCTTAACAGAATTAAGTAAAACTGAAAACACTTACACTAACGAAGACAAATGTGTTTTCATCAGTAAAACCGCCAAGGAACTTTTAAAACGCGGTGGTAATGCCAATATTTCTTCTGCGGAAAATATTTTAATATACGCAACTCAGCACTATTTTGATGGTACAGACCCCCAAACCAAAGCAAGTATTTATTATCTGTTGGGTGAGCTTTATGAAAAACACAAAGAAAATTTTGTAAGAGCTTATACCTACTACGAAAAATACACTCTTAACAATAAAGAAAACAGCGGTACGCATTCCCTTATGCTAAAAGCCCTTATTCTCCGTGATGATTTCACTTATTCAGATGAGCTTGAAAAAGAATTCAGAATGAGCCTTGCAGAAGCTGATTTGGGTTTGAAGAACGATAGAATATATGAGAACATCGGAAGATACATTGTTCTTCAACACGATGGCAATGATGAAGAGGCACAGAAAGTAATGAAACGTCTTTGGGGAATTATCAAAACCGATGAGCTTATTCTACCTGACCTGATTATAAAGAAAAATCTTAACGATAGAGTTACAGTACCTCAAAAAGTTATAGATTTTATAAAAACGCAACAAAAAATCGACTTGCATTGAACAAGTCGATTTTTTTATATTTTATTCTTTTGCTTTTTTCTTTCTCTTATCAACCTTAATAAGAGTTGCTGTTGCTCCTGCACCGCAAAGCATAAACGCTATAAACCAAGGTGCATTCTGCTTAGCTGCATCCTCATCAAGAGCATTTGTTGCAATTGCAATAAGAGGTTTAAGACCAACCCTTACTGCTGCTTTAAGAGGTTCGCTCTCTCTTATAAAGTCAGCAATAGGTGGAGAAAGCTTATAATACGCATTAACAAATGCTGTACCCAAAGGATTAGTTAACAAGCATTCATCACGGAATTTACAAAGAAGACCAACCTCACCGGAATCGTGACCGTAAGAAGCAGTTGCAATAAAGCAAAGGGTTGGAAGTGTGGGTTCGCCATTTGTTACATCCGCGCCTATAATGGAATCGCAATACACACGAAGAACTACACCTTCATCAGCAGCAAAAGCAGGTTCTACAGGAACTTCAATTTCCTTATCGCCTTCTTTTTTTATTTCAACTTTTTTATTTCCGTTAGCATCATACTTAGGTGCAGTAGAGACTATGCCTTTAGCCATGTGATTGACAGTAACACCTGAATTGCTTGTTGCCATATTAGGAAAATGGTAAGCAACATCCAAGGAATAATAAATATCATCCGATATGGGTTTATTTAAAACAGCATTACCATTCGCATCTTTCACAACATTGCCGTTATCGTCAACTTTTTCATACTTGAAATCATCTTCTAAAGCTGCAATTGTAACAGTAACACCGCTATAATAAATACTGGTGTCATCGGGGTCTTTATACGCTTTAATGGTCAAATAAATCGGCACATCAGAAAGTTGTATTGCTGAATTACGGTTTTTTCCTTTGTCCTGAATACAAACAAAATAACCATCCAAAGCACCTTTTGTACCGTTGCAGTTATTGGTGCTACATTTATTTGTAGCTGTATTCCAGCTTGCACCACATTTATCACAGGGATAGTGTGGCAAGGAATAAAGATATGAATATGAGTTATCAACAGCACTTGCCGTCGGAACTACCTCAGCAGTATCGAAAACATCTGCTGTCTGAGCTGAACAAACACTTGTTGAACCTCGTTGCAATGCATCCGCAACAACTTTAACCGCTTCTTGCTTTATACTGCGCTCTTCACTTTTCTGAAAAGCACGGTATGTGACCCTAATCATATTTGCCAAAGCCAAAACACCAAAAGAAAGGAGAAGTAAAACCACAACAAGTTCTACAATTGTAAAACCTTTTTTATTTTTTAAAAGGATTTTAAACACTTTTCTCCCTCCTTAGTTTGCACGACCTGCAATTGTGTTCATTTTAGCATTTTTTGAAGTATACACCCACATAACTTCATCTTTGTCATATGAATAGCCTTCATTATCAGCTGTATCAAGTATCTGGGCATTACCTATTTCTTTTAATCTATCCAATGAAACTGCTCCAAGGAAAGATTTTCCGGTACCTTCATAACCAATGAAATAATAATAACCGTTTGCTATTGTTGCATCGGTAATTTCCCCGGAGAAATTACCGTTTTGAATCCATTTCCATGACCATACGCCATTCTTGCACTCACCGATAACAATAACTTCATTCAATCCGGGAGCTTTCTGACCGGTAATAATAACAAGATCGTCTTTAGCTTCGATGGATGTAATTTTTGAAAAAGCAACATCCAAAGTATACATTCCGGTATGGTCGCCTGCCTGAATTTCAATCATATTTGAAACAACAGTTTCATCTAAAGGAACAGCTCCATCAGTAATAACTTGGTCAGAAATATAGCTAACCAACTGAATGTCCTTATCAAAGTGGTAATCCGAATCCGGATCATCCGGGTCACCCGAACCTGAACCGGTAGCAGTGCCTGTTGCTACAAGTGACAAATATGCTCGACCTTTATTATCACCGTAAACAGCCCAATATTTAAGTTCACTTTTACCCTCAGACAATTCATTCTCTTCAACAAAAATATCAACTGCTGTAAACTGTATACTGTCACGACCGTGCATACCATAACCATTGGTATATGCCTGATATTGGGGATATCCGTTCAATGAATTGCCGTCAAAGCTTTCATTGTCTTTATAATAAAGAAGGTTAACAAACGCACTGTCCTGACCCTCAACCATAGCAGAAAGAACACCATCATTATAAATGCTTCCGAGAGCCGTTGAAGTAACACTATTATCTGATGCATGTGAGTATTGATAAGTCGAACCGGCAACAGCATATCCAACTGCAACAGTAACACCGTCTTTAGATGCTACCTGAGTAAGATTATACATTTCACCGGGGAACCAAACATTGTAATAGTCGTTGTTTACACTATTCAAATATGTTTGATTGTTTTGTAAATTACCGTTGCTGTCACTAACAGCTCTGTTAGCCTGGTGTATATCTAACGCGGTTCCTCTATAAATAGATTGGTTTGCACTGAAGGTTTCGAAGCTCAATTCACCATTTTCTTTTGTATAAGTTGCATCCTGTCCGTAATGGGAACGCCAATAAAGTCGTTCAAAGGAACGAGTATATTCAATATTTCCGTCATAGGTTATATTGGTATAAACTCTTTCACGGTTTGAAGCATAGCCAAAAGTGAAATTAACATCACCTAAATACAAATATGTCCAGGCCCGAGACTGTGTGGGCAAGAAGAACGCAGCTTTTGAGTCAAGATCTGAACCATTAGATAATCCCATCGTTGTAGCATTCTCACTTGTAATTTTAGCATCATTTTCGGAAATGTAATTTGTACAGAAAAGAAGCTGTGATTGGCGATCACCTGCACCCATACGTGAATAGTCACCATCATTATATTTTGCCACATATGTTGCCGTTCCGTCCTCATTGCTGAGAATAAGATAATCCGTAATAGCTCCCTTAGGGTAAGAACAAGCATTACCCGTACCAAAGTAATTCGAACGGTTCTGATACCATCTTCCGACCATTCCGTTATCCGAAATATCTGTATCGTCCTTTACACTCCAGAAGTTAGTATATTCGTGATGCTCTGCAGCACCCGCTTCTATCTTATCCGTTTGTATAATATTGGCATAACCGTGAACAGTACCAACATAGAATGTTGTTCCTTCAGTAGTAGTTGTGCTGGGAATATAAATAGCATCTGTAATATTAACATCTAAAGATGCTCCATTCAGTCTATCACTAGTGTTGCTTTCACCTTGCCCTCTTCTGACTGTACTTATTTTAGCCATACTTGTTGAGTTTTCATAATCGTCTGCAGTATCCATATAGTTTACCAGCGAATCAGTGTTTGCGGTCAAAGGATATGATGCAAGAGCTTTAATTCTTAAGGGGGCATATACATAGTCTGACTGCTGATCCTCATTCTGGTGTTTATAATGGAAAGCAAGAACCTCGGAAGCATTTTTATAAATAGTAGATGATCTTATATTGACCGTTGTCTGGTTTTTATCCCATACCGCCGCAAAATCTTCAAAATAGTCTTTGTCAGGATCTGCAGGACCGATAACACCATAAAGACGAAGAGGCCAACCTCTTTCTGTAAGAATATAAGAAATTGTACGACCATCTTTAAATCCGAACTTATGTGCTGTACCATCGCCATTGTAATAATAAGCATATTGTGCCCTAAGGGACATAACATTATATTTATCGTCGCCAACTAATCCTGCGCGATCTGATGCTGATGTTAACCAAGTTTCATCCTTACTGTAGTTCGCAGAGGAACCATAAGCAACTCGTTTTTTTGCTGATGTATATTCAAAAATATGTGAGTAATCACCACTCCAAAGAGAAGGATAAATTCTATGTCCTGTATTAATATCATAAGCCTGGTCTATATAATTATGGGTAGCACCACCATAATAAGCAGTAGACGCGTCCTTAGATGAATGACCGGTACTATGTTCATATATCTCCGTAGAATCAGATGTATAGTTATACATCCTGTAAATTGCACCGCCGGTACCTGTCATAACATAGTATGGGTCAAGCCCCGGAGTTTCATCATTGGAAATCCAACGGATATTCTTAATTTCCACACCTAACTGGGAAGGTGAACCAACTTTTATAGAAGGTTCAACAGCAGAATTCTGTGTTAAATACACACTATTGGACGTTCTCATTGTACGAGGCATAGCTTCAAGAACATATTTAGATACTTTTACAATATCACCGGTTGTAGGATCTTTGCTTTCTTCCGAAATTTCCTTAACGCCTGCTGATGTATAGTAATCTGCTTCGTTAGTTTCACCTGCAAACATAAGTGTAGCCGGGTCTATATAAATATATTCAGAAACAGTCCGTGTTTTACCACGGGTATTAACATAATAAACCTGAATTTTCAAAGGAGAATAGGTAAAATCAAGCTTATCATTTGAAATTATCATACCGATTCTGCCTTCATCGGATTCATTGGTAAAACCTATAACACCATTTTGGTCCGGAGTAAAACCTTTTCCATCTCTATCGACAATTTTTACATTACAATATCCTGCACTGCCACTGTAAACAGCGTCTTCATATGTAGCACCACTATTACCGGTGTTATTATTGCCACCGCCACCCTTTGTTTTGTCAGGAATTATAACCTCAACATGTATATTCCCTGCCGGCAAATCGCTTTTTCCTGTATTCCTATCAATTGTATACGGGAATTTACCACAGGTTATATTGTTAAACTCAAGACCTTTTGTCTGAATAAGAATATCGTGAGATGTACTGTCATCATTAACATGAGATGGTGAAATCAGTTTAAGAGAGGGTCTCACCTGTCCAAAAACTGTTTCAAAAGACTGTTGCATAGTTGAAACTATTTTTCGCCCTACAACATTAATATTTTCAAAAAGCACATCTGCACTGACTTTCAAATTCATATTGAGTGAAATACCCAAATCAGAATCACGTCTTGCAAGTCCTTGCTCTAAAAATTCTTTAGAATCATACACTTTTTCTGTTTGTTCTCCGGCTTTATATAAAGTTTCATAAGAAGAAAGGAGCATTGGTGTGAACATTACTACAATAAGACTGAGTAATGAAAGCGCACAAAGAAGCTCAACATATGTCATACCCAATTTATTGAGAATACGATTTTTCTTTTTTATATTTGAAATACGCTTTTTCATCTAATCAATCCTTTCTATAAAATAGAGTTGTTTATGAAAATATTTTATTAACTATCCCAAACAACATAGAAATCATCAATTACAGGTGTACTGTTCAAACCACCTGTTCTGACATTACCAACATACTTTAAATCTTCTTTTACATAGTCCCTATCTCTCGTAGCATTTGATATTGTTCCATAAATACCTTCCTGAATCCATGACCAGAACTGCCACCAGTTAAGGTTATTGGTATCTGTTTCATCCTCGGAATACAAAACATCCATAAAGTAGTTTGTCATAGAAAATCCTGCCGGATACTTATCCGATAGTCTTTCTCCGTTAATAGTACGACTAATGGTTGTTTCAACTTCATTGTTAAATAAATACACATCGCCTGCATTGGCAAATTTATAAAGAATTATATCCTTACCTTTATAGTAAACTGTCTGAGTTTTCCAGTTAGAACCATTTTCAGTAAGAGGAACTAACCATACATAAGCATCCTCCATAAAGTAAACCATACCAGCTTTAACAGTTCTGCCTCTTGTTTTATTATAATAACTATATGGTGTGCTCTGAGGTGCTGTTAAAATAATTGAACTCATTCTGAAAGCGTTATAATCTAAAACTGTAGCCAAAAGCGAGTTCTTTTGATAGAGGGAAATGAAGCTATTTACACTTCCGTTAAAAACAATTGTAGGTGCCTGGAAATAAAGCAATTTATAAAGCGACTGATTTCGGTCAATACCATCACCAATACGGCCGGTACGGCAAGGGTTAATAAGAAGATTAACAGGCATATCCACCTGAATTCCGTTTGTTGCAGTAAATGCAACAAAATTATCTTTTTGAGCATTTTTAGACCAGGAACGCATATTATTAGTTGCAACACAAGCGAAATTCGGGTCGTTTTCAGGGTCTCTTGTTGTTGTTTTTGGATAAACCCCCAATGAAAAATCCGATAACTGATTGGGATATTCCGGATGTTGTTTAAGATATTCGTTGTAATCTACATTCTTATCTCCGTCTTTAATGGTCATACCTTCGGTTGTGATTACCATATTTCCTATACAAGAGAAAATATACATCTTCTGGTCTTTAACAGCATCTTTATCTACAAAAAAGCTATCCGGTATTTTAATATTTTTCACACTGGTTGCCTTTGATGAATCAACAAAAATCTGGTTACTGTCTATACTTGCGGGAACAATCCAATTTTGTTCCGAAGGCTTTGTTGGAAGAATAACAGTACATCTTCTTTCATAACCTTTTCCGTTGACTTTTGCTGCAGCCACAAATTCTACATTTTTCTTTTCTATCTTAGAATACTGAGGAGCTGTTTCATCTGTAGTGGTTTTATCTGCTGAATCGTATTCAGATTTACTAATTTTCAATGTTTTATAGCTTTTGTCTATTGGATTGTATTCTGTTTTATAATATTCATGTGCGTCATCATAAGTAACGTTACAAGTAGCCATTCCAACAAAGGTACAAACTTTGTTAACTGTACCTGTTCCGTTTTCATTAGGTACTGCAACAGTTTGTTTTTCATCCTCATTAGGGGCTTTTGTTGAATATACCAAACCATATTTTTCATATCTATCTACTGCTGCATCATAATCAGATGCATTTCTGTTTTCGGGAAACGGAACATCATCATTCCTATACATATATAAATCATTTACTTCCATAGTCTTTTGGTTATAGAAGCACTCTAATTTATAGACATTAGTAGATTTATAATCATCATCCTCAGGACTAACGCCAATCTCAAGTTCATCTTCAGCTGCATCATAAACATCCTGAAATGCTGCTACAGCCATTTCTACCATAGTTCTGGCAAGGTATGAAGCTCTCTGGGTATCTTGTCCTCTCATAGCTGATTTAGTTGCACTTTCTGACATTGTGAACATTACAGGAAGGAACAGAGTCAACACAAGCAAAAGCGTTAACACTGCTACTAAAGCAATACCGTTTTTGTTTGTTAAAATCTTCATACGCTCAAAACCTTTCTTATAAAATGCAAAGAGCAAAGTGACTTGCCAATCAATAATTTATACAATAACACGAAGAACTTCTTCAACAGAAGTTGTACCTTCAAGAATTTTATCAATACCTTCCTGACGAAGAGTGTGCATACCTTGTCTCATAGCCAAATCTTTGATTTCCTGAACACCACTTCGTTTAAGAATAAGGTTCTTCATTTCGGGAGTAATCTGTAAGAATTCAAATACACCCTGACGACCTTTATAACCTGTATTGCTACAGGAAATGCAACCTTTAGGCTGGTAAATTCTTACTGTATCATCAATAGTTTTTCCCTCTGGAATAGGGAAATCCTCCATACTATTTCTAAGCTCACCATATGTAACATCAACAGCCTCTTTACAACGAGGGCAAAGCACACGAACAAGACGCTGCGCTAAAACACCAACAAGTGATGATGCTGTAAGGAAGGGTTCAACACCCATTTCATCAAGACGAGTAACTGCACTGGGAGCATCGTTTGTATGGAGTGTTGAGAAAACCATATGTCCTGTAAGAGCTGATTCAACGGCAATTTTTGCAGTTTCACCGTCACGGATTTCACCGACCATGACAATATCAGGGTCAGCACGAAGTACCGAACGAAGCGCTGCGGCAAAGGTCATACCTGCACGGGTGTTCATCTGAACCTGACAGATACCGGGCATACGGCGCTCAACAGGATCTTCAAGTGTAATAACGTGTTTAGTAATATCGCTAACTTCTGCAAGTGTAGCATAAAGTGTTGTAGATTTACCACTACCGGTAGGACCTGTAACAAGCAAGAAACCGTAGGGCATAAATATTGTTTTCATAAATCTCTCAAACTGTGAAGCAGAGAATTTGATATCTTTAAGCTGAACAGAACGAGCACCACGCTCCAAAAGACGCATAACAATCTTTTCACCATAAACTGAAGGAAGAACTGCAATACGAATATCGAAAGTTCTGTCATCAACTTTAACAGTTGTACGACCATCCTGAGGAACACGTCTTTCAGCAATATCCATACCACCGATAACCTTAACACGGGATGATACTGCCGGGTGAAGTTTTATAGGCTGCTGAAGAACCTCATGCAAAACACCGTCAATACGAAGACGAATTCTCATTGTTTTTTCAAGAGGCTCAATATGAATATCGGATGCTCCTGATTTAACCGCGTTGCTAATAACCTGGTTTACGAGCTGAACCGCAGGTTTCTCATCTGCAGCAAGGTCATCCAAATCAGAATATTCGTCCTCTGCTTCTTCTTCTTCATCGTATGTATCAATATTTGAAGCGTTATTGATTATTGAATTAATAGCAGCATTTAACTCTGTATCGGTTGAAATAAGCGGAACAATTTCCATACCGCCCGTTAATATTGCTAAATTGTCACGGGTAACCACATCATTTGGGTTACGCATTACAACAAAAAGTTTCTTTTCATCCTGATAAAGGGGAAGAACACCTTTTTTGGCGATAATCTCTGTTGGGATTAGATTAGCAACTGCAAAGTTAACACCAACCTCTTCGATTGAAACAAACTTGCAGCCTGTTTTCATTTCAATAGCACGAGCTACATCGGCTTCTGTACAAAAGCCTTCATTAACAAGAATTGTTCCTAACAAATCTTTGGTTTCTTTTTGTATATCCAATGCCTGAAACAATTGTTGTTCGGTAACAATACCACTCTTCACAAGGAAAAATCCTACGCTACCGGGAATTATTATATTCATATCTGACAAGACTAATTTCCCCTTTGTTTTTACGAAAAAATAAATGTTCTATAATAAGACTTATAAGCCGAACATTTTTTACAAAAAAGTTCGACTTGTTTTGTCCGTTTATGATTCTGATTCAGCTACTGCGTCATCAATAACCGCACTGACAACACCCTCCGCTCCATTCTGCGAAAGTATCGCAAGAGAAAGAGTGGCATTGTATTTATCTTTTTCAGCTTTTATTATTGAAACCCCATCAAATCTATGTATTTGTTCAAGTTCTGAAATATATGCCATATAACTATAGAGATTTTCAAATGTTCCCGAAACATTAAAAACAAAAATGGTTTCTTGGGTTTGCGCAGGAACCTGTGTCACCTCAACAGATGAAACTGTAAGCCCAAAATTCTCACAAGTTTCAATAACATCCTCTTGAAGAATATATACATCGCCAAGCTCGTCAGGAAGAATCCCTTTATAAACTTCTAACTGTGCTTCTGCTTTTTCACTTTGTGCACGGAGTTCTTCAAGTATTGCAATTTCCTGCAAATTCTTTTTATAAGATTCTCGTGTGGCTACAATATCGTCCTTTGTCTGAAAAATACCTAAAATAAAGTAAACAATTATAGCTATAACAAGAAGCATTACCAAGCCCAATCCAACCGCAGAAGTATAGGGAGAATGCTTGATATCATCAAGATTTATTTTTTTACCTTTCATAAATCATTCTCCTTTCCTTATTCTGCTACTGTTGTGCTTTCGGTTGTGGTATCAGTTGAAGCAACTGTTGTTTCAACAACTGCTGCTCCACCTGTACATGTTACATTAACAGTAAACTGAACAATTGCAGCTTCACCCACATCCTGTGTATATGAAGCACAAGCCACAGCGGACACACCTTCAACTTCTTTAAGAGCTTCCTCAAAAGCAAGATATTGGGAACGGTTGTCGCAAGTACCAACTAAAACACAATTTCTTGTAGTTTTCCAATCAGTACACTCTATACTTGTAATAGTAATACCGGGATTCTTAAGATTAGAAATTTTTGTAACAAAGTTAACAAGCTGTGGTTCTTCAACCTGTATACTTTCAATAAGCTGAACCTTGTTTTGAAGATTAGCATTGATTTCACGGAACTGCTCGAGTTCTGCTACCTTCTGAGCATACTCATTATCAAGTTGTCTTACTTCTGCAAGCTTCTTTTCTGCATAAAGGCTCGTAAACAAAACAACAAAAGTAAACAAAGCGAGAACTATTAAAACAACAAGTGAAAACGCTTTAATTTTTTCAAGCTTCTTTTTATTTATTAAGCGCTTCCTTTTTTGCTCGGGAAGCAAACTAACTTTATATTTCACTATTATCCCTCCAATGCTACCTTTGCAAGACTGATGCAACCTGCAAATTCACTTGCATCAAATGATGCTTCTGAATATTGTTTATAAAACCCGGGGATTTCAAGAGGAACATAGCTCTTTTCTGCAAGTTTTTCTGCAATATCTTTTTGTAAATCTGTGGCTGCTAAGAAAAGAACTTTATTTAACATATAGCCGGTCTGCATTTGGAAATAGTTAATTGAAGAAGATAACTCTGAGTAAAGCAAATCAACAATATTTTCCATTTCTGTTGTAATAATTTCGCTAGGGTTATTAAATGCTTTTTTAACCTCAACAATTGCTCTGTCAGGAATATTAATAGAACGAACCATCTTAATATCTTTATCAGCAACTGCAATGAAATCGAGCACATCATCTGTAAGGCAAAGGAAACCAAAAACTTCATCTTCCCCTGCCTCTTCGATGGCAACACGAGACCAAGCGAGGAATGAACTATCAATATCCACAACCTCAAGCTTTACCTCTTCAAAAATCTGAGTAAGGTTTTCGAGCATTACATTTCTTGCACCAACAAGAAGAACATTCAAAGCAGGTTGGTCATCGTCATCTGTTGTTTCATCAATAACAACGAAGTCAAGACCCAATTCTGAAATAGGAACAGGTATGAAATCCTGAGCCTGCATTGTAACAACGCCTCTTAATTTATCATCAGGAACCTTAGGGAAGGTTGCATAACGCATAATAACATTTTCGTTATTAACACCAACAACAACAGGCGCAGCTTTGTTAAATTTACCTTTTGTTATAAGGTCATTAAGTGCAACTCCAAAAAGTGAGCTATCCATAATAATACCGTTGCCCATAACATTATCGTCAAGAATTTCTTTACCTGCTGCGATAACATCAAGCCTGCCATCTGAGTGTTTATAAAGTTCAACTGCTTTAATTTCGTGAGAATTGTATTCAATGCCGATAGCACTGTTTACTTTAGCCATTATATCTACTCCCTTAGCGAAGGATTTGAATTTATTTTTATGCCGGTGTTGCTGTTGTTGCCTGGAAAACAGGAAGATAAAGCGCAATAATAAGGAAACCAACGATACTTGCAAGACCAACAAGCATAATAGGTTCGAGAGTTGAACCCAAACTTTTTGCAAGCGTATCAACGTCTTCTTCGTAGAACTCTGCAACCTTATCGAGCATAGTGGGAAGTGTACCTGCTTCCTCACCGATAGCAATCATACCGATAAGCATTGGTGGAAAAAGACCGGATTCATCAAGAGATTCATGAATTGTTCCGCCGTTTTCAACCTCTTCTATGGCCTTTGTAACCGCAGCCTCAACAAGTTTAGAGCCCGATGTGGGACCTGCAGTTTCAAGAGCCTTAACCGCCGTAACACCGCCACCGATAAGAGTAGCAAAAATACGGCAAAAACGAGCAAGAATTGTTTTAGTAATAAGTTCACCAATAATTGGACACTGCATTTTGTGATTTTCCCAAAAATGCTGAATAGGAGGAGATTTGATTAACTTTATAATGAGGAAAATCAAAACACCTATTGCAGGGAAAATTGCATACCAATAAGCGCGTAAGGATTCAGAAAGGAAATAAACAAACTCAGTAATCGGGTTCAAATCTTCAACGGTTGAAGTCATTCCCTGGAAAGTCGGAACCATGAAAATAAGCATAACTATAAGAATGATAATAGCAAATGCACCAACCATTTTGGGGTATGATGTTGCAGACTTAACAGAGTCCTTAAGCTGTTTATCTTTATGTAACTGGTTTGACATTGCAAGAAGTGTTTTATCAAGCATACCACCCATTTCACCGGCAGCAATCATCGAGCAGAAAAGATCTGAAAAAACAGGTCTTTGAGCCAGGAATGCTTCAGAAAGAGCTGTACCGCCTTCAACATCATCAGCAATATTTTTAATTGCATTTGCAAGAGTCTGATTAGTTGTCTGTCCAACAAGAGTCTGCATAGCCTGAGTAACGGGAATACCTGCACTTATCATGGCTGAAAGCTGACGAGCAAACATAGACATATCCGCAAGTGCAACTTTTTTGCTTCTTGTTTTCTTGACTCCTTTGCTTTTAATTTCAGTAAGAGTTGTAACAACAACTCCTGCTTCACGAAGTTTTTCGTATGCTTCACCGGTACTGTTAGCTACAACCTTACCGGTTATTGACTGACCTTGTCGGTTTAACGCTTCATACGTAAATTCCAAGAGTCTGCCCCCTTTGAATCATCTAAATATTAGTACATTTGAATCTGTCTGAGAATTTCTGCTCTTTCAACGCAGTTCTCCAAAACTTCTTCTCTGGTAATTTTTTGTTCTCTGAGTAATTTAAGAAGAGCCTGGTCCATTGTCTGCATACCCTCTTTCTGAGCGGTTTGCATTGTGCTGTAAAGCTGATGGTCTTTACCTTCACGAATCATATTTCTGATAGCAGGTGTATCAACCATATATTCAACAGCAGAAACACGGCCACCGCCAATGCGTGGCATAAGCTGTTGAGAAATAACAGCGCGAAGTGTGTTGGAAAGCTGGCTTCTGATCTGGTTTTGTTGCTCACTGGGGAATGAATCGATAATACGAGCAATAGTAAGCGGAGCAGTCTGAGTATGTAAAGTTGAAAGAACCAAGTGACCTGTTTCTGCCGCTGTAAGAGCGATACTGATACTTTCGGGGTCACGCATCTCACCAACCATAATAACATCAGGGTCATGACGAAGAACTGTTCTCAAAGCATTATTAAAGCTAAGAGTATCGCCGCCCAACTCACGTTGTCTGATAATAGAGCGTTTATGAGAATGCAAAAACTCTATAGGGTCCTCAATTGTAACTATGTTGTACTCATAATTCATATTCATATGGTTAATCATAGCCGCAAGGGTTGTTGACTTACCTGAACCTGTAGGACCTGTAACAAGAATAAGACCACGGGGAAGAGAACAAAGTCTTCTTACGTCAGCCGGTAATCCTAATCTGTCAAGAGTTGGAATTTCAAAAGGAATTGCTCTGAAAACTGCAGCTAATGTGCCACGCTGAACAATAACATTACCTCTGAAACGAGCGCACTGAGGAACCGAATATGAAATATCAAGTTCAAGGTTTTCATGAAGGTCTCTTTTATTTTTTTCGGAAAGCACCTTCATAAGCATATTTTCAACGTCAACAGGTAACATAGGGGGGAAATCCTGCTTAACTATATCGCCGTCAATACGAATACAAGGTGGCATTCCAACAACTATATGAAGGTCAGAACCTTTTTTCTCAACCGTTAACCTGAGCAATTGCTCAAGGCTAACGGGATAATTACTTGGTTGATTAATATATTCCACAACAGTCACTCCAACGTGATAAATTTTAGCCTATCTGACCCCACATATCTACGATAAGGTCGATGTTTTCGGGAGATTCAAGAACATAAAGAACATGTTTTACACCCTCATCAGAAGGATCAATATCAGCTGAAAGCTCGAAAGAGCCAACAGAGATTGTAGGAATGTTAAGAAGCTTAACAACGAGTTCTTCTTTTGCTGCAAGAACGGTAAGCTCGTTAACATCTGTAATTGTCTGGATGGGATAGTACATTTCACCTAAGTTATTATCAAGAGATGCGATAAGCTCCTTAATCTCTTCAACCTGGTTTTTATTACAATATACCATTATGGATTTTGTTCGTTCCGGATAAGAACCGAAATAGAATTCCACATTGTCGATTTTAACAAAACCTATTTTGCTCTGAAGCTCGGAGGCAACAATATTCTTAAGATCGTATGTAAAGAATGTTCTTGTTACATCATTATCAGCAGTATCATTTTCTTTAATACGGGCAACTGCTTCATCAACCTCGTCAGCCTGGCCCTTAATCCAGATTCTCTTTTCGTAAAGGTCAAGGCCAAGAATATCTACATCATATCCAAATGTGCTGATAATATTACTTGCATTTTCCTTAGTGATATACTCAAGGTCAACCTTAACGAGTGATGTTTCACCATCTGTAATAACAACATCTGTTGTTTCATTCTGAGTTGAATCCTCAGGTTTGGTTGTATTCTGGGTGCCGTTGTCTGATTCTTTATTACCTTCGTCTGTTATTTTATCGCCTTCGTCTGTTACTTTATCATCTTCTGGCTTTTGCTCAGTTTCAGCATTTGCATCCTTGAAATCAACAAGCTTTTTAACATTTATAATATCCTGGTATGCATCACCGGAAGCATAAACATAAAGTGTCATAGGATGAGCTGACATAACGATACCGGTGTGAAGACCGAGAGAACCGAGCAAGCTACTGAATTCGCTTGCTGAGATATATTTAAGGTCGATAGCGGTAAGGCTTGAGCTGATTTCTGCACTACCGATAGTTGTATTCTTTTTATTATCAAGAGTTTTGATAACTTGATTAACCTTTGCAAGCTGCATAGGTGTACCGCTTATCCAGAATTCTCTGAGATTGATATCAACCTTAACGAGTTTAACAGAAACACCAAGTGTTGAAAGCTGAGATGTAAGAGTTTCCGTTGAAATATATTTAAGAGAGAATTTTGTAAGGGCTTCTTTATCCACAAAACTTGAGTTAAGAACTGAAGCTGAACCCACATAAATTATATCGTCGTGCTTGATATAAGTCATATCAACCATACGAAGAATATAATCAATCGCTGTAAGAGGGGTTACATTATCGAGAGAAATTTCAGGGATTACAGCTGTAGCACCCTTAAAAATCATTGTGTAACCTGTATGAGCAAGAACTGTTTCAAGGGCGCCAATAAGGTCAGCATCTTTAAAATGAACGGAAATAGTGCTTGAAGTACCGTAATATGTAGTAGAGTCATCTTCAACTGCAGCTGCACCCGGAATATCAAGCATTTGGCCAACATAAAGTTCAGCAGAAGCTGAGATTCCGTTGGTTGTTACGATATCAGAAACTGTAACACCATGAGCAGCAGCGATAGAAGAAAGAGTATCGCCCTGTTTAACGATGTAGGTTCCCATTGCTTCATCAATAGCGCTACCTACTGCAGAAAGCGGTAATATCGCAGTAGCAAGCAGAACAAGCACAAGGGCAAAAATGCCTATTGACCTCATTTTGCGTTTGTTTGTTTTCATTGGATAATCCCCCTAATTTGTATGTTTATTACATAAATCCTTTATTTAGCTAAATCAAGTTTTTTTGTTAATTCCCCTGCTTGGAAAATAACATACTCTGAAGCAATTTCTTTAAGTTCCCAGTCAGAGTCGCCGATTGTTTCGCCCACTGTAAGAACAAGAACATCACCTTCTGTACCTACCTGAATAAGAGCAGTTTTCAAACCGCTGGAACCAACAACTGAACCTGTATAGGAAGCGGCAGAAAGTATATCGGGTGAAAGCGGGTCACTATCAATAAGCTCAGTAATTTCTTTGTCCTTGATTATATTGTTACCGGGAATAACCTGTACTTCATTGGATTGAGTTGAAGTTCCCACATTATCAGAAATATTATCATCTGTTAAAATACCGTCACCAAAGATAACAAAAATAAATATTGCTACAAGAATAAGGAAAAGGATAACCGGAATGATAATTTTCATTATTGGATTTTTTTCAAAAAACTGTGCAATCTGTAAGGTGATATCGGGTTTATCACTTGATTTTTCTTTTTTTGTGAATTTGGGCAATTCAAGTGCCATAAAAAAGCCTCCAAACAAGTAAATATTCACTTAAATTCTATTAAGACAAATGCAAATTTTTGTATCAAAATTACTAAAAAACTGAAATCTGGGCGCATTTAACCTAATAAGAGTATACTACATACAATATGATACTACAAACCTATTAAATAATCAATAGGTTTTAAATTTTATATTTTCAAAAGCTAAAAATCACATTAGAAATTATCGCTCAAATTTTAGAGAAAATGACGAAAAAAGAAGTTCTTGGAAACCCAAGAACTTCTTTGAATTCAGTGTTTATTTTCTTTTGTGTTTTTTACCGCTCCTGCTACCATAATAGTAGGATGAGCCGCGACTGCCATAATAATATGATGAGCCGTAATATCCGCCGTAGCGATTAGAGAAATAACCGCCCGCTTTACCAACAGCAAGACCAACAGCACCGCTTCCTGCACGGTTATAAATGCAACCGAGAATTTCAGCTTTAGCAGTAGTAAGGTCACTGAGAGCATATTCAATCTGAGGAATAGCAACTCTCTCCTCTGCAGTTACAAAAATAACTGAATCTGTATAGTTAGCAACGATAGCAGCATCGGCAACAACACCTGCAGGAGGACAGTCAACGATAACATAGTCAAAGTTTTCTCTCGCCTGCTTGATGATTTCAGCCATTTTTTCTGAAGCAAGAGTTTCAGATGGATCCTGAACGGGTGCAGATGCAACAAGGAGATAAAGATTGAGCTTTTCGATATATTTAACCGATTCTTCGAAGGTTTTGTTACCTGTAACAATATCGTAAACGCCTTTTTCACCTTCAAGAGAAATACCAAGAGTTTTGCAAACAGCAGGCTTTCTGAGGTCGGCATCAATAAGGAGAACAGATTTACCGCTTTTTGCAAGAGAAAGAGCAGTATTTACAGAGCAGGTTGTTTTACCTTCACTTTCAGTTGAACTTGTAAGAGCAAAAACTGAATAGCCCTTTTTAAGCTTAACATTTTCAATTTTGGTTCTGATAAGCTTGAAGGTTTCAATAAACGGAAGACCAACATTTTTATCAGTAATAAGAAGTCTTGTTCTGTCTGTTTTCTTTTTGTTTTTGATATCAGAAACAGTAGCAATAATATTCATATTAAAATTGCTTTTGATATCATCAACACCAAGAAGCTTATTTTGAATTTTAGCAGTAATAAGAACGATCAAAACTGCAAGAGCCGCACCAAAGATAAAGCCTACAGCAGTATAAATAAGAGCTGATGAGTCATCAGAAAGCTTTGCTTTTGTGGCATTATCAGCAATGCTTATATCAGCATTCGGGAAAACATCTCTTGCAATATCAGGATAAATGCTCTGAATAGCCGTTGCAACAGCGTAGGTCAATTTCACATCTTCTGACTTAACAGAAACCTTTATAAGTGTTGTATCCGGAACAACCTCAACACCGATAAGTCCGCGTAACTGAGCTACTGTATATTCCTCACCTGTAGTTGTTTCAACAGTATTCTGAACTTTTGTAATAAAGTCATTACCTGTCTGAATAAGAGTTTTAAAGTTATTTGCAATAATTGTAGATGCCTGAGTATCACTGGCTGATGTTATTGTCTGAGATGTACCGATAAATTCCTTGTTTTTATTAGATACATTGAAAATAATCTGAGAATTATAGGACTCAGTATAAGTAAGTTTAGCAACACCAAAACCTGAAGCGGCAAAAGCTATTGCAAAAAGAGCAATAAGCCACCATTTACCCAGAAGTTGTCTGATAATTTTAAAAATAGGTTCAAAACCTGTAGCTTCGTCATAAGATGTTCTTTTCTCTTCGTAAGCCATTTTTCAATCTCCCTTATGAAATATTAATAGTAAGCAACAAAGCGCATTACGCTATCTTAATCATTTTAACACAAAAAAAGTTATACTACAATAGTTTTTTTAAAATTATAAGCCCATTTTGTCGAAAAACTCTTTTTGTTGTTCTTTGGTAGAGTCATCAGTAGTGATTAATGTTTTAGTTTCGCCGGCAATTCTTGAGCCATCCCTTAAGGATGAAATTATTCTTATCCCCCAAAAAACAGGTAATAAGAACGGGTGCAACCATTGCCGTAACTCTATGACTTTGCGCCAGCTTATATATTTTCTCAAAATCTGCATTCTCGGGAAATTCAAATTCATCCCCCGTTATGTAAGCCTTTATTGCTGAAACCAGAATTTCGCCTGTTTTGATTATCTCTTGTGTGTTTTTTTTGCTTTTCTACGGAACATTCTTGAGCGTTTCCTACATTTTCCGGCGCATTTCCGCTCCCCTCAATTTTGCATTTTGCATTTTAAAACTCGTCTTTTAACTAATGATAATTTATACCTCAACCGTCTTACAGGATATCTTATATTAAGATTTTTCAGATATTTATCTTTATGTTTCAAATAATCTGTATCAGTATCAACATCAATTTCCTTGCCGTCAATTAAGAGAACTTTTGCAACACCGATAATGTTTTTATCTGTAATGCCGTACTCTAAAATGAATTGGTTATCGCCACACATTATATATTCGCCGTTTGCCTTAATCCCCACAACACGGTGCAAAACAAAAGTGCCGTCATCCCTGCGATATAAAGGAATATCACCTACTTTTAAAGGCAATACAGGCTTAACGATTTTTACAAAATCTCTGTTCTGATAAAGAAGAGGGTTCATACTCGTTCCTGTAATGGGAATCTGAAAATCCATTCCGCGATTAAAAGCCTCCTGAATAAATGGAAGCAAGGACTCCATATTAAGTTTTGGCATTTTTATCACTTCCTTTGTTTCGATGTAGGGTACGGTCTTGACCGTACCGCACAAAACCGGACTTTATAAATTAAACGGAACAATGTTATATTTCAATTTCCACCTGATAGGATTTGCATCTATATAATCCCATGTTTCATTATAATCTTTTTCATTTTTTATGATATGGTCATAAAATGACTTTTGCCATATTTTTACTGTTTTCGGTGAAACCTTATGAATTTCTTTGGTAACACCCGATTTAAATAAACCTATAACCGTCTCTAAATGAGTATGTGGTATCTTGCCGGTTAGTTCTTTAATAATTGTGTCATCATCGTTTCTTAGTGTTTCACACCCAATGGTTACCATCATATGAATATGGTTGGGCATAATAATATAATTATCAATCTTCACATCAGAATAGTGATTAGATATTTTTTGAATTTCATTGTCAACTATTTTTCCATATGTATTCAAATTCTCGCCGTCACCGAATAAAAACAAACCATCATGTGTGCAAATTGTTACAAAGTAACAACCTGAGGATGAATAATCAAAGCCCCTTAACCTCATACGTTTACGTTGTGGTAATGACATTTTTATTACCTCCTCAAGGGTTGAACTATCAATCGTAGGGTCGGGTCTTGACCCGACCGTTCTATATTTTTCGAATCTTTCACTTGCGGAACGGTCAAGACCGTTCCCTACGGTGATCGGTTCTTGCGGAACGGTCAAGACCGTTCCCTACGGTGATCGGTTCTTGCGGAACGGTCAAGACCGTTCCCTACATTGTTATTCCCCTATTTCAATTTACACAAGTATAAACTCAAATAAAGGAATAAAATCCTTTGTGTTATATTTTCATATCGTAGGGTCGGGTCTTGACCCGACCGTTCTGCTTTTTTCGAATCTTTCACTTGCGGAACGGTCAAGACCGTTCCCTACGGTGATCGATTCTTGCGGAACGGTCAAGACCGTTCCCTACGGTGATCGGTTCTTGCGGAACGGTCAAGACCGTTCCCTACAAGACTAACTTAACACAAGCCGAGGTTTCCCTCGGCTTGCGATTTATAAAGACTTTTTAGTCGGATTAATTAATACCAACCATCATCAATGTTCATGTCACCGCTTGCATAAGAGATGGTGAGAACATCTTCGAGCTCGAACTCCATGATTTCGAGCTCAGGTGCAATGTATTTTTTCATGATGAAAAATACTCCTTTCAGTATTCATTTTTAAATTGAATGTTACTGGAAAAAGTCTGACCAGGGAATGTTACCGTCACTACCTCCGCCCACACCAATTGGTGGTAATGTTGTACCGGGGACGGTTGTGACAGGTTTACTTGGGATTGTGGTTACAACAGCTGAGTTTGTAAGAACATCCTCAAGAGAAAACTCAACAATCTCAAAGTCGGCTTTTTCGTAAGCTTTCGAAATCATTTTGTTTAAGCAATACCTGTCATGCCATTGCCAACAGCTGCAGTGTGAACATCAGCTGCGTCAATGTTCATCCAGTTTGAGAAGTAAGTGTTACCATTAACATCAGTGATGTATGTTCTTACTTCGATATATGCGCCAAGACCGGCAGCATCGATATCTGTGATAGCTGCACGATATTTGAAGCCAGTAGTTGTTTCATAGATGCATGTGCTTTCAGCAGCAGAAACAACGCCGTTAACACGAGCCTGAACACCTACATTAGCAAGGTTAGCAGCTATGTGACCTGCAAGATCACCGTTACTGTAGTAAAAGGGAGTCTTATTGGGTTCGAATGAAAGACCGTTTACAGTACCTGTGATACCAAGGTCAACAGTACCTTCTGCTGTGCCGGGACGCATTTTAGCAGTTGCTGTTTCGTTAACAGTAACTACGTTTGCGGGGCAGTAGCCTTCGCTGATGATTGTGTTAGCAGATGAGTATGCAACTCTCTTTGAGCCGTTTGAATAAGCAGCTGCACTTTTACCTGAAGGAAGACCAAAGCTATCATCTGCAGTAACTTCTCTTGTTGTTTTGAAAGTAAGAGAGAAGAATTCGCAATCCTTGTCGACAGGGTAACCACCATTAGCAGTATAACCATAACTATTACCTGCAATAACGTTATTCTGGATAAGCATAGCACTATCCCAGCCATAATCCTTTTCTGCAGCAGAAAGAGCGTTGATGATACTGTTTGAATAATTTGCATTATTAGCATTTACATTACCATCTGAAACAATACCTTGATATGCATCGCCCCATACACGGCCTGCCTTTGTATCAGCATGATCGTAATTGAATGCATCTGTGTAAGCAAGAACAACATTACCCCATGTTTGTCTGTATGACTCAAAGTCAGTACCCACGGGATGAACCCAGTAAACCTTTACAGTTACTGTTTCACCTTCAGGCTGACCAACATAAGCATCTGTAACAACACGGAAACCGCACTGACCTTCACCGGGGAAGACTGTTGTTACATTTGTGTTTGCTGCACCTACAGTACATGCTAATACAGAGAAGAGCATAACAACTGCAAGTGCAATACTTAAAATTTTCTTAGACATTTTAAGTAGCCTCCTGTAAAAAATATTAAATTATAAAACTAAATTAAATAGACTTAAGCGATATTTGCCATAACGTCTGCCTGATACATACGCATGCCGTCTGAACCATTTTCATACATATAAGCGTCATGAAGGTCAACATCAAATGAATCTGAACCATCAACCATTGTATCGCAGTTTACATCAGCTGCAAATGACATATATGCAAGATCAAAACGCATGCCGTCTGCACTGTTTTCATACATATAAGCATCATGAAGGTTTATATCAAATGAATCTGAACCATCAACCATAGCATCACCGTTAACGTCACCAAAGATAACAAGAACATAGCTTTCAACTATGTTACCATCAAGATCGAGAACGTTCAATACTGAACCTGTACCTGCACCGTTCTCTGTTTCGATGAATTCATAGTCACCATCGCCAACGATTTCGAAAACAGAATCCCATGTTTCACCATATTCGGGTTCAACACCGTAGATGTATCCTGTGAAGGTTGCGTCACCTGTGCCGTAACCGTCCATGTCGCAGTACATATCCTGTCTTGTTGTATCGATAACACCGATAGTGCCGTCGATAACGCCAAGAGTGGGAGCTGCGCCGCCGATGATTACAGAATCACCAACAGTAACAGTCTGGCCTATGATAGCTTCGCTTGTAACAAGGTCACCATCGCTCATACGAGCAGCGATAAGAGTACCTGCAACGTTAGTAGCAGATTTTGCATTATCGTCAATAGCGATTTCTGCAGAACCTGAACCTGCGTATGTGTAAACAACAGTAGCGATAACGCCATCAATTGGTTCACCTTTGATTGTGTTTACACCTGCAGTACCAGCAATAATCATAACTTTGCCTTTTGCCTTTGAAACGCTAACAGTAGCTTTGTATGATTCGGGAATAGCATCACCGAGAGTAACAGACTGAATAGCTGCTACGGATGTGTCGGAGTTTGTGAGAACGAACTGAATGGGACCTGTTGCGTAGTTTGTTGTAAGGTAAACATCTACAGTATAGGTGCCGTCGCCGTTGTCAACGGGCTCACCGAGTGCCCAATCCTGTGTGTATTCAGCTGCTGTTTCTTCATCCTCGTAGCCTGCAGCGTTTGCGCAAACGGCAAACATTGAAACTACCATCATGATAGCAACAAGTACACTAAGAATTTTCTTAGACATTTGTTAGCCTCCTTAAGATTTTTTCAATTTCTTTCCAAAACGGCTTTCGCCGTACCGCTTAAAAAGTTATACCAAAGCCCGTTTGCTATATATATATAATAGTATATAAGCTTTTCGGGTACCCTCTTGCCGAAGTAAATTCGGCAAGAGGTTTTGGTTTTTAGTTTTTAAGGGATTTTGTATTAAATCGTTTTAAACGAATTAAACCATTAAATACTTAAAATTGAATTAATTAAGCAAGAATTTTGTTAACAACTGCTGAATAGTCAGCTGCAACGATTGTTTCTGAAGCTGTATCAAGGTTACCTGCAAGGAAGTAGCAGCCTTCGAGTTCAGCATGCTCGTTAGAAACGCGTTCAACGATAGAACCGTCGAGAACGTCAATAGCACCGTCACCGTTTACATCAGCTTCAACAACAACCTTAATAGTTGCAACGGGAACTTTTACGCCACCAACGAGTGTGTAGAATGTAACAGTTGCATTTGTACCTGTGAGAGCTTCAAGGTCTGTGTCAACAGTGTAGTTAATGTCGTTAGAAACTGTGATAAGGTCAGTTGTAACGTTTGCGCTTGTTGCAGTTGCACCAAGGAGAGCCTTAACAGCATCTGCATCAAGTTCGGGAGCAATTCTTGCGATAGATGCAGTGATATCAGCGATACCAGCTTCTTCGTCACCGGGAACGATAACTTCAGTAGCTACATTTGCACCTGTAATATTGAGGCCTTTGAATTTAAGTCTTGCAAGAGCTTCTTTAAGTTCTTCTGCTGCCTGGTCAATTGCATCCTGCTCATCAGTTGCATAAGGCTCTTTATTTACATAGAGAGCTGAACCGGGGAAGAGCTGAACCATATCGCCATCAGCATTTTCAAAGTCTTCGTAACCAAGTTCTGCGAGAACCTGACCAAGTTCTTTATTTGTGTTGTCATAAAGGTTTGCATTTGCAAGAGCCTGAGTTGCCTGAGCAATAAGTGCTTCAAGCTCTGAGTAATCTGCTTCTTCGTCAACGAGAACGAGCTCGTTACGGCAGCACATAAGCTCATATTTAGCATCAAATACTGTCATCTGAGTGGGGTTAGCCTGAACAGCAAGAGCGTTTGCCATAGCTGCTTCATACTTAGCCCAGCTACGAGTAGTATAGTTGCTTTCTGCCTTAACCATATTGTTAGCAGATGTGATTTCGTCATCAAGATACTTTGTGATTACGCCGTGGTCACGAGCGAGAAGACGGGGACCCATTCTGTCAAGATAGTTAGCAGCTATTTCAACGTCAAGAAGAGAAGTTGTCTGATATTCAGCCTTCTTGTTTTCAAGCCAATTAGCTGTAGCTTCTTTTTCTTCAGGAGTCATATCTTCAAGAAGAGCTACGATGAAGTCTTCATATTTGTCGCCTGCAACAAGAGCTCTGAGGTCATCCTCATTGATCCATGTGTAGGGGAAGGTCTGGTCGATTTCCTCAACTGTTGCATTAGATGCATCGTTTCTGAGGTTTACATAGTAAGCTGCATCATCGCGAGCATCGTTGTAACGATTCCATCTATACATCTTATAATCTGTATAGTCTTTTGCATCGCTGTAAGTTGCTTCGGAAGTTGCAAGAGCTGACTTAAGAGCTGCAACAGCTGCATCGATGTTGTCACCGTTACCTTCGTTAACAACCTGAACAGCATCCTTCTTACAGTAGCCGATGTCGTTAGATGTTACATAAAGTGCTTCGTAACGTGCCTGTACATCGAATACCATATTTGCATTGTAAGCCTGCATACCGCCCTGAACACCAGCAGTGAATGCGGGAACATAATTGCCAACTGCAGTTGCACAGTCAATAACTGTAACTTTCTTAACGTTGATCTTTTCGCCATCAACTGTTACATAACCGTTTTCGCCTTCTTCGTCAGTAATTGTAACTGCGGATTCAGCATAAGTTGTAACTGTTTCTGTGTAAGTTGTGCCGTCTTCACCTGTGTAAGAGCCTGCCCATTTACCTGCATCTGTGTTAGCGATCCAAGCTGTTTCTGTGAAGTTGGTTTCACGGTAAATTATTTCGCCATCTTCATCAGTTGTGTTAGCGCTGTCAAGAACTTCACCTGTGTAAACTTTACCGTTGAGGTTGTAGTTAGCAGCAAGTCTGAGAGCGCCCATTTCGGAAGCTGCAAGAGATGCAAGCTTGTTCTGATAAATATCATCGTAGTAAACAAGAACTAATTCATGGGTGTTAGAACTATCTTTGTTGTAAACTTTGATACTAAACTTAGTTGTATCACCAGGACCTTTGTTGGTTGCTTTCCATGCATCTTCATTAACACTACCATTAACAGTAATTGAAATTGTTTTGGGATCCTGTGCATTACCAAATGTACCTAAAGGTGTGTACTGATAGTTATCTGTGTAGGTTTTGAAGTTCTGGAAAGTAAAAGTATGGTCGTTCTTACCAAGTGAATAGTTGATGTTACCGAAGGTGATACCATCTACTGTGCCACTTAATGACTCAATCTTATGTGTCTGGTTAGAACCTGTTATACCGGCATCACGTTCTGTGCGGCTGGTAGTAAGGTTTTCAATGTTCTGCTTGGGATTGGAAAGACCAACGTATTGAGGTGTATAAATACCGTTATCCTGCTGGTCGGATGTTGAATTTTTATATGTGCTTGCATCAGTAGGATTGTAGTTCAACCAAGCATAAGATTCTGTGTAGAATACTTTGCCGTTTGACATAGCTTCACCGGATTCATCAAGAACCTGGTAATTAACTTTGAATCTTACAAGAGCACCGGATTCAGGAACATTTGCTACGTTGTAAGTAAAGTTAAGTGACTGACCGTAGTCAACAACCTGATCAGTTGGGAAGGAAGCGATAGAAACATACTGAGATGTACCTGCTTCACCAAGCTGGTCGTTAACAACTGCGCTTTTAAGCCTAATCTTATACTGTTCGTCAGTATATTCGTTACCTGCCGCGTCTTTGTAATGTCTCCAAACACCGTCAGAAGCGTTACGGATACTAACAGGAACGTTAGATGCTGCACCATTTGTAAGGTCGATCGCTCTTTCGAGAGAAATCTGAGGAGGATTGAAGTTCTGTTCTGTACCCCAACCCTTGATAAACATACCAACAACGGGAAGAGCACATTTAAGAAGGTCTTCACCCTGTTTATTAAGAGCTCTGAGAAGCTGCTGAACAGTTATCTTAAGGTTAGCCTGTGTAATAACTGTATCAAGGCTGCCTGTACCAACACCCTGAAGGAGACCTGTGTAACCATTACCGTTTTCGCTGATAGGAAGAACAAGGTTAACAATGTTGTTAACGAGTTTAAGAACTGCATTTACGAGAGTATCGTCAGCGAGCATATTGTAAGCCTGATCGTTTCTGCCGAAGAGAGAAGCAATCTCTGTAAGGTCGAATGTTGTAAGAAGAGATTTAAGCTTGTCAAATACAACGCTGATATCAAATGCGAAGCTGTCAGTTGTACAACCGCAAATAAATCCGAGAGGAAGAATTGTGTTAAGTACATAGCTGAGTTTATCGAGAGGATCGCTGTGAGCTGCAAGCTTTGCGGGTTCGAAACCGTGAATAACACTTGCTGTACCGTCACTTACATAGTTAGCTGCCCATGTAACTGCTGTGCCGAGCATATCTTTCCAACGAGCTTCTGTAATGCCCTTAGCGGGGATTGCAGTGTTGAAGTTTGTGATGTTGTTAAGATATGTGTAACCAATATCAACACCCATATTGAGAATGATGTTGAACCATGTTTCAGCATTCTGAACCTTAAACTGTCTGTCGTTAGCTGATGTAACAGTACCTTCTGCGAAGATATATTCATCATAGTTAACATTGGGAGCAATTTCAGTAATGAATTCACGGATAACAAGTGCACCGAATTCAAGAACCTGAACGCCACTGTGGAAAGCATAAGTACCGTCTGCATTCTTGGGCATAATGAGCTGAGGCATTACATCCTCGAAGAATACGGGACCTATGATAGCGATGATGTCGAGAAGCTCGTAATCAGCGATATCATCATATTCCCAAGCAACGTAGGGAGAATCAGAACCGAAGATCTTGTCTGCGTGCTCAGCAAGGAGATATTTAAGAAGACGAGAAGCGTTGTCCATAAAGATGGATGTGCCGTCTGCATAAGTCTCTGTTGTAGCACCGTCTACCCAATAGTCACCGGTCATATCTGCGAAGTAATCCTTAACATCCTGCTTAACTGCTGTTTCGAAAACAACATAGAGAAGGTGGTTAAGAGATTCCATAATTGAGCCGTATTCAGCGATAAGAGCTTTGTAGTTGATAGCTGCAAGATTATCTAAAGCGAAATCAGCAGCTTCTTCTTCGCCTGAGAAGGGCTTGGGAGCAACGAATTCCCAACCAAAGTCGATAAGGCTGTAGAAATCGTTAGCTGAAGCTGTGTTAGCTTTGAAGTATTTACGAACTCTTTCAGTAACTTCGTTACCATCTTCATCAACCTGAGGTTTACCATCAACCATAACAGTTTCAGTTTCCAATGTTGTGTAGTAGAAGTCTTCGCCATCCTCAGCGATTCTGTCATAAGCGATGTATGTAACATAGCTTTCTTTACCGTCTACTGCATCAACCTCGAAGTCTGCTGCGATATCAGCAGGAAGAACTGCTTTGTCGATTTCGTTGAAGTCAACTTCAACTGCTTCAAGAAGAGCTTTCTTGAGGTTGTTGTTAAGAGCGCCAACACCAAGGTCATAAATAGCAAAAGGTGCTAATTTGTCAAGAATCTGGAAGAAGTTGTTCTGGTCATTAACACCGTCGCCATCATAGTCAGTAGAAGAACCGTTGATGTCAAAGAAATCTTTAACTGTATCCATGCCGAAAGCAGCAACTGTGGGCATAATGAGTGAATCCTCATCCCAAACTTTAGTGTCGTTTACATAATCGTAATCCTGAGGATTAACGAGAAGACCACCGATAGCCTGCATTACTATTTCGTCAAGTGTATCAACACTTTCGGGAAGCTTGTTACCAAGGTCTTCGAAATCCTTTTCGTAGCCATAAGAACCGTAAACGAGCATATCGTAAACAAGGCTCTTAAGAAGCAAAGGAATATCGCCAAGAAGGTCACCGATATCGCCAAGGTCAAGGAATGAACCGATAAGTCCGAGGCTAATACCGTTACTTGAACCGATACCGTAAGCGGCTTTTGAAAGAATGTTAGAGTTGTTGTCATTACCAACAAGTTTAAGAACATTCAAAATCATATTCAAGTCGCCCTGGCTTCTTGATTTGTTCTTAATAGGGCTGAAGTCCATATCGCCAAGGTCACCAAGAAGACCTTTACCGATAGTCCAAACGAAACCGCCTGTGAGGTCACTAACGTCTGTACAGATATTGTCAATACTGTTAAGACGAAGCTCACCAAGGATTGAAAGGTCGATAGGTTCAATACCCGCGAGGAGCTCGTTATCGACCAAGTCAAGAGCAAGGTCAGCAACCTGTTCAGGAGTAAGCTGAGCATCGTCGATGTTATCCCATGAAACTTCGCTCTTAACAAGAGCTGCGTTACCGATAACAGACATGCAACTAAATGCCATAACAAGCGCAAGAACCAAGCTCAACAATTTAGTTGATTGTTTCATAAAAGTTTTACCTCCATATTTTTAGTACGCCAATACAAAAATACGCGTGCGTTAACTAAAACGAATAACCACAAACACGCACCGATTGTGGCAAAACATTTTTGTCGCACAGTCCCCCTTTCATAAATTTCCGAAAGTATAAAGCCCAAAGGGCTTCACACATAGGATATTGACTAACCGTGGGCTCGATTTACAAAGTGCACAGCGCCGAATTGCTCAGAGCGCATAGCGGGAGCAAGAGCAAGTGAGGAGTGAGGAGTGAGGAGTGAGGAGTGAACCTCGCACCAAAACCTCAAACACAAAACCGCACCGCTGCGCACTCCGCTGCTGCACCCTGCAGCACCGCTTTGTGCACTTAGCGCCCACACACTTCATAAGACAGTCAAGGTTCTGACCATTTCAACCAGACAAAACAAACACTCGGGAAATAGGCTTGGGTTTACCCGTAGGGAACGGTCTTGACCGTTCCGAAGCACGTAAGGTACAGGCTTGCCTGTACCACAGACAGCACCAACCCAAAGGCATCATTGTTTTTTCACCGCTTGCGGTGAAAAAAACCGACAGGTTTTTCCTTACCGAACATTTGTTTTGTCTGACCGAAAATGAGCCTTGAAAACCGAGGCAAGAAACTCACCTTTTTCGGTTTGAGGGCATAATACCCCCACTGCCCAACCTTATGGTCGATATCATAATACAACACTAAAAGCAACTTGTCAATACTTTTCCGGAAATTTTTTTATTGTATTATATATATTATAAGACTACACGCGAGGATTGCGGCGAAGCCACAGTAGATGCCAGATACCAGATACCAGATGCCAGAATAGTCGCCAGCGGTTAACAAATGGCAAATAGCAATTAGCAATTAGTAAAAGTAACGCGAAGCCTATCATCCCTGTCCGCTTGCGGATAGGGATGATAAACTTCGCAACACTTTCATTTTATTGTATATTATGCACAAACACTGATGTAAAGGTTATAATCTTTACATTTCCACAATTATCAGAAAACACGTATACTTTCATCAAACCTTTATTTATCAATGGCTTTCTGCAATTTTATTTTATGAATATTCCAGTATTTATAAAGCTGTAAATGTTATAAACTTTACAGTTTATTTCTTCTGATTTTATTATTTTTGGCTTTTTTATCATTTATTATTTGTCTATTTTAACGAATATAGTTTTTCTACAGTACAGGCAAACTTAAATCTTACGGGTTGTTGGTATTTGCGGCTTAATTTCACATTTTGCTTTTTACTCTTATCTTACTCTTGACTTGGTCGATAACGAGCTCCTCGCAGATATTGAACCTATCGACCTTTCAATCCTTGGTGAGCTTCGTCTCAACAAGATAGACTACATTTGTGCAGACATTAGTGAGCTCACAGGCGGTTTCGTTTGGTCTATCGGTAAAGGTCTTCTTGGTCAGATACATCGACCAAATCGCCAATTTGCCAAAAAAAGTGTTAATTTTTTATTCACATTTTCTCTTGAATTCATAAGCCTATATATGTATAATTCATAATATAAATATAACTTGGATTTGTTGGGGATTTTTAAATGAAGCTTCTTGAAGAAAAAATTGCAAAAGACGGTACAGCCATCGGCACAGATATTTTAAAGGTTGATATGTTTCTCAATCATCAGATTGACCCTTTTCTTATTATGGAAATGGGCAAGGAATTTTATCGCCTTTTTAAAGACTGCGGTGCAACAAAGGTTGTTACAATTGAGTCCTCAGGTATTTCTATGGCAGTTGCAACTGCTCTTGAGTTTGGCATCCCTGCTCTTTTTGCCAAAAAAGGTGACCACAAAAACGTTGGCACCGATGTTTATTCTGCAAAATGCTATTCATTTACTCACGCTAAAGAATACCAGATGAAAATCTCAAAAAAATATCTTAACAAAAACGATAAGGTGCTTATTATCGATGACTTTATGGCAGGTGGCAACGCTTGTAATGCACTTATCGATATTATCGGACAAGCAGGTGCTGAGGTTGTCGGAATAGGCATCGCAATTGAAAAGGGCTTCCAGCCCGGCGGACAAGAGCTCCGCCAAAAAGGTTACAAGGTTAGGTCATTAGCAATCGTTGACAGTATGTGTGACGGAAAAATCACATTCAGACCCGATATCGACTGCTGACAATAAAAAATCCTAATATGGAGGTAATGACAATGAAAAAATTCAGCAAAATTCTCGCTCTCTGCCTTGCTCTTGTATTGGTAGTTGGCTGCTTCACAGCTTGCGGCGAGAAAACACCCGATGAGCCAAAAGCCGAAAACATTAAGGTTGCTCTTATTTGTTTGCATGGTGATTCTTCAACTTATGATAAGAACTTCATCGATGCTTTCAAGCTTGCTTGTGAAAACAAGGGCGTTTCAGCTGACGATTACACAATCGTTACTGACATCCCCGAAGACACAGCTTGCTATGACCAGGCAGCTGACTTGGCAGAATCTTATGACCTTATTTTCGCTGACTCCTTTGGTCACGAAAGCCACATGATTAAAGCAGCCAAGGAATTCCCCGATGTTGAATTCTGTCACGCAACAGGTACAAAGGCTCACACAGAGAACCTTCCCAACTTCCACAACGCTTTTGCTTCCATCTACGAAGGCAGATACCTTGCAGGTGTTGCAGCAGGTATGAAGCTTGTTGAACTCTATGGTGATGACGAAGGTAAGGTTTCTGACGAAAACGCAAAAATCGGTTATGTTGGTGCTTTCCCCTATGCAGAAGTTATTTCCGGCTACACTTCATTCTATCTTGGCGCTAAGTCAATCGTAGAAAATGCTACTATGGAAGTTCGTTATACAAACTCCTGGTATGATGAAACAGCTGAAAAGACAACAGCTCTTGCCCTTATTGATGCAGGCTGCAAATTGATTTCACAGCACGCTGACTCTTGGGGTGCTCCCACTGCTTGCGAAGAGAAAAACATTCCCAACGTTTCTTACAACGGTTCAACTGAAGAAAAATGTCCTAACACATTTATCATCGCTTCAAGAATCAACTGGGCTCCTTATTTCGAGTACATCATTGATTGTGTTCAGAACGACAAGGCTATCGATACCGACTGGACAGGTACACTCGCTACAGGCTCTGTTGAAATCACTGCTCTCGGTAGTGCTGCTGCAAAGGGCACACAGGATAAGCTTGATGAAGTAAAGAAGGGTCTTCAGGATGGTACAATCAAGGTATTTGACTGTTCTACATTCACAGTTGAAGGCAAAGAATTAACATCATTTATCGCTGACGTTGACGATGCAGGTGACTATAAGCCCGAAACAGAGGTTGTTGAAACAGCAAACGACATTACTTTCATTAACGAAAGTGCAAAGCGTTCAGCTCCTTACTTCAACATAATCATTGACGGTATTACAGCTGTTACTGAGTAATTTTATTCAAAAGTTATTCTCATTTAATTAAAGGGAAAGGCGAAGCGCAACAACTTCGCCTTTCTTAAATGATAAGCAAAACCACTCTAAGGAGTTTCTTATGGAGAAGACTGTAATTTTACAATTAAAAAATATTACTAAAAGATTCGGTTCCAAGGTCCTTGCAAACAATAATGTGAGCTTAGACGTTTATAAAGGAGAAATACTCTCTATTCTCGGTGAAAACGGTTGTGGTAAAACAACCCTTATGAATATGATAGCCGGTATTTACTATCCTGATTCCGGCAAAATTCTTATTAACGGCGAAGAGGTTATTATTCGCTCCCCTCGTGATGCCTTCGAGCATAAAATCGGTATGATTCATCAACATTTTAAGTTGATTGATATTTTTACTGCAGCACAAAATGTTGCATTAGGTATTGAAAACGAAAAATATAATCTTAAATCAGTAAATAACCGTATTAAAGAAATGGCTGATAAATACGGATTTAATATAAATCTTGATAAAAAAATCTATGAGATGTCAGTTTCTGAAAAGCAGACTGTTGAAATCTTAAAGGTTTTATACAGAGGTGCCGATATTCTCATATTGGATGAACCCACAGCAGTTTTGACTCCACAAGAAATCAGAAGCTTATTCAATGTATTAAAGGCAATGAAAGATGACGGGAAGTCAATCATCATCATTACACACAAATTAAATGAGGTTATGGAAATTTCCGACAGAGTTACCGTTTTGCGTAAAGGTGAACATATCGCTACGGTAAACACTGCACAAACCTCTGAAAAAGAGCTTACTGAAATGATGGTTGGCGAAAAAATCGACCTTAACATCAATCGTACAGAGCCTGTTGACAGAAAATTAAGACTTTCAGTTTCAGATCTTACCGTAAAAAAACCTGATGGCTACAAGGTAATTGACAATGTTTCGTTTGAAGCATTTGGCGGTGAAATTCTCGGTATTGCGGGTATTGCAGGTAGTGGTCAAAAGGAATTGCTTGAAGCTATTGCAGGACTCAACAACTATGATTCGGGCACATTGACTTATTATCATCCTAAAAAAGACAAGCCTGTTTCCTTCTATCACAAAACCTACAAACGCGTTATGGAGCTTGCCCACGAAAACGCTTTCAAGGACAGCAACGGAAACGATATTGACTTTAAAAAGTTATCTAAAAAAGAAATCAAAAGTCTTGTTAACGATGAAAAAATACTGTTCAAGGAAGATGAGGTCATTGACTTAAAGGATAAATCGCCGAGAGAAATCCGTGAGCTCGGTATCAGGCTTTCCTTCGTTCCCGAAGACAGACTGGGTATGGGTCTTGTAGGCAGTATGGATATTGTGGATAATATGATGCTGCGCAGTTATCGAAAAGGCAAATCCTTATTCCTTGACAGAAAGATTCCCTCAGACCTTGCCGACAGAATTATCAGTGAATTAGAGGTTAACACCCCCGACTCACACACAGCAGTCAGAAAGCTCTCGGGTGGTAATGTTCAAAAAATTCTTGTTGGTCGAGAAATTGCTGCCTCACCTGCAATTTTAATGACTGCTTATCCTGTTCGCGGACTTGATATTAACTCATCCTACACCATTTACAATCTCCTGAATGAACAAAAACAAAAAGGTGTTTCGGTTATTTTTGTAGGAGAAGATCTGGATGTGTTGATGGCACTCAGTGACAGAATACTTGTTTTAAGTGGTGGTAAAATTTCAGGCATTGTTGATGCCAGAACAACCACTAAGGACGAAATTGGTTTTCTTATGGTAAAATCCGATAAAAATGAGGTGACGGAATGAAAAAGAATAAAAACAATTTAAAAGAACCCTTTGTCAGAATTGTTAAACGGGATAATATTAAATTACCAAAAATCATTCTGATTTATTCCATTGCTATTGTTGGAGGCTTGCTTTTAAGCGGATTGATTTCTGTTTTGTTTTCTGAAAAAGGCATAGGAGATTTCTTTCAATCATTATTCACAGGAGCCTTCGGAAGCGAACGCAAATTCTGGCTTTTGCTTCAGGATACCTCCCTCCTACTCGGTACTTCAATGGCTTTGCTTCCTGCATTTAAAATGAAATTCTGGAACCTTGGCGGTAACGGACAGATTCTTATAAGCTGCCTTTCAGCAATTGCCTGTATGTTCTACCTTGGTGGTAAGGTAAGCGATTCTGTTATTATACCTCTTATGTTTTTCGCAAGTGTGATTGCAGGTGCTATATGGGCAGTTATTCCTGCTATTTTCAAAGCAAAATTCAACACAAATGAATCTTTGTTTACTCTCATGATGAACTATATTGCTACCGGTCTTGTTTCCTTGTGTATCACAATCTGGGTAAAATCAGGCTCAGGTGTTTTGGCACCAATCGCTTACGGTAATATTCCTGAAATAGGTAACAAATATTTATTGCCCATCATTTTGTTTGTAGTAATTACAGTTTTAATGCATATATACCTTCGTTCAGCTAAACATGGTTATGAAATTTCTGTTGTAGGTGAAAGCATCAATACTGCAAAATATGTGGGAATTAAGGTTGATAAGGTTATTATCAGAACAATGCTTCTTTCAGGTGCTATTGCGGGTCTTGTAGGCTTTATTCTTGCAGGTTCAATTAACCATACCATCAGTACAGCTTCAGCAAATAATATGGGCTTTACAGGTATTATGGCAACCTGGCTTGCTACATTTAATCCGTTAATGATTATGCTTACAAGCTTTTTCATCACCTTTATTTCCAAAGGTATGGTTGAGGTCAGAAAAACCTTTATGTTTACAAATGATTCAATATCAAATATAGTTGTAGGTATTGTTTATTTTGCGGTTATTGTCTGCTCATTCTTTATTAATTACAAGCTTGTTTTCAGGAAAAAAGGAAAGGAGGAAATTAAGAAATGATTGTTACTTTCTTAATGAGTGCCATTGCAATCGGCACAGTTCTTCT
Organism: Acutalibacteraceae bacterium; assembly: GCA_045577815.1. GTDB lineage: Bacteria > Bacillota > Clostridia > Oscillospirales > Acutalibacteraceae > DTU089. The sequence continues at coordinate 42,206 of JAZNJB010000013.1, read as the reverse complement.
TTTCGGCTGTATCGGTGAAACAATTACAGAAAAAGCCGGTCACTTAAACCTTGGTATTCCGGGAATTATGTGTACGGGTACTGTCGGCGGATGTCTTTTTGTCAGTCTTTATATGAACAGCCTTGAAAATCCCGAAGGTGCATCATGGATTTTGCTGATACTCTCATCGCTTTTTGGTGCATTCCTCTTTGCATCTCTCACAGGTGCGATCTATGCCGTTATTACAATTACTTTCCGTTGCAATCAGAATATTACAGGTCTTGCAATTACAATTTTCGGTAACGGTCTGACGCAGTTTTTAATGCACTCATATGTTGATAAAAGCAATTTTTCCACTGCAGGTAAAATTATTGCACAAAGCTTACCTTTCACCGAAAACTCTGATGGTATAGTGAAAGTATTGTTTGGTCACGGATTTTACGTATATTTTGCAATATTTATTGCATTGATTGCCACATTTATCTTTAACCGAACAAAGGTTGGTCTTAATCTTCGTGCAATCGGTGAAAACACTGCAACTGCAGATGCCATGGGTGTAAATATAACATTATACAAATATGTTGCCATTTTAGTAGGTAGCGGTATTGCAGGCTTTGGCGGAGTTTTCTACATTATGGACTATGTTAAGGGCAGCTGGGAAAACGCATCAACTATTGAGGCATTCGGTTGGCTTGCCATAGCTCTTGTTATCTTCACATTGTGGAAGCCAAATATCTCAATAATCGGTTCATATCTTTTCGGTGCGTTATATATTGCAGCCTTTGTTTTCGGAAACATTTCATTCTCAGAAAGAGAAGTCTTGAAAATGTTACCCTATGTAATTACAATTATCGTTTTAATTGTTACCAGCATGATGAACAAAAAAGAAAATCAGCCACCACAAAATCTCGGTCTTAACTATTTCAGAGAAGAAAGATAAAAAACAACACAGTTATTCGGAAATTTCTGAATAACTGTGTTATTTTTTATATTACAGGTAAAAATAGCAATATACTATAAATTCTTAAGGTGATTTTATGATTGCTGTTATTACTGCTATTGTTTCGGGCGCTCTGATGAGCATCCAAGGGGTTTTTAATGAGGGTGTGACTAAACAGACATCTATCTGGACATCCGCCTCATTCGTACAATTAACCGCCTTCCTTTTCTGCATAGCTGCTTGGTTTTTCACAGGGCGTGAAAGCTCCTTTGGTGCTCTTTTCAAAATAGAAAATAAGTATATGCTTTTAGGCGGTATCATCGGTGCTTTAATAACCTATACGGTTATTCGGAGTATGGCAGGTCTTGGTCCTGCTCAGGCAGTTATGATAATTGTTACTGCCCAGCTTGTTGTGGCATATTTAATTGAGCTTTTCGGTCTTTTCGGTGTGGAAAAGGTTGATTTTCAATGGCAGAAGCTTATAGGTGTTTTAATCTCCATAGGCGGTATATTACTCTTCAAATGGGAGTTTAAATAAAAACAGAAGCAATTGCTCACACAGGCAATTGCTTCTGACTTTTTAAATTATCTGTTTTTTGTTGTTTCAGTATCTTCAACAACAGGCTCTGTATATCTGAATTTAACACCGTTTTTGTTAAGGTAGCTTGAGTATTTTCCGTTCAAAGCCCTGACACTGTAGATATATGTTTTTCCATCTTCAACATCCAAATCAACAAAGGATGTTACATTATTACCAACTACATTTGAAATATTTTTCCACTCACCCTTAGGGATTTTGCGGTATATAGCGTAGGTTTTAGCTGCATCAATTTTGCTAAAATTGATTACCGCACCTAATTCGCTGTTTTCAATTGTAATTTCAGCAGGCTTTTTAAGGAAAATTGTTTTAAGTCCGCTATTATCAAAACAACCCTTAACCTTGCCGTCATAAGCTCTTACAGTATATTTATAGGTTTCAGAGCATTTAACTGTTTTATCAGAATAGCTTGTTTTTTTACCGCCCTTGACTGTTGCTATGCGCTTCCATGAGCCCGACTCACCTTTGCGGTAGATATAATAGCCATCCGCAGATGAAACCTTGTTCCAATAAACCTTTACGCTTGATGTAAAATTCTTAACATCTGTAACCCTGGGAACACCTAAGCAGGTGATTTTTTTACCCGCATAATACTGGCTCACTTTTTTTCCGTCAACTGCTTTTACTCTGTAAGTATATTTTACACCGTTCTTTACATTTTCGTCAGTATAGCTCTTGGCTTTCTTTGTGGTTTTCACCTTTTTCCAGGAAGAGCTTCCCGCTTTTCTGTAAACATAATATTTATCTGCACCCTTAACAGAGCTCCATTCAACAATTATGCCGTCTGCTCCGTTATATACAGAAGTGATTTCAGGAACACCTACATCAGTCTTCTTGCCGTAAAGTCTTGGACCATCGTACATTCTTATAGAATACATTGTCCAGCTTTCGCCACCGCAATGGCTATAAGTATATGTAGTCTTTTTGCCATCGTGAGCATTATTATGAGCATAGTCGCGAGAATAGCCCTCACTATCTGCACCATTGCAGATAACAACGTGCTCTAAAGCACCACAATAATTGCATTTGTAGAAAATCGGGTCGCCCTTTTCAAGCTTGCCATCATTTGTTTCCATGCTCAGTCTTCCGCTTGTGCCGTTTGTAAGCGTTAATTTGTATGCTGTGCCATATTTACCCTTAAGCTCGTTATACAAAACAGTGCAACTATCACTATAAACATCCACATTGCCTGCCTGCAAGCATTCAGACACAAAAGCCGCACAAATATCGCCACCGTTATTCCAATTTTTTTCTGCATATTTAAGAGCCTTGGAAACGCTGTAATATTTATCTGCAGCCACTGAATTGACACTTGCAAAAGGAATAATTCCCACTGCAAATACAACCGCAAACACCAGAGAAAGTAAACGTTTTGTCATATTTTCTCTCCTAAAAGTTACAATTTGTAATCGAAAACGAGAAAAATTATACCATAATGTTTACGAATTGTCAAATTTATAAAAATATCGGCAAGCACAACTGCTTACCGATATAAATTTTATTCAACTATTTCGCTTGTTATTTCTGCCTGCTTTTCAGCTTTTTGTTTATCTCTTTCATTTTGAAGCATAGCTCTGATTTGCTCAGGCATTTTGAAGAAATCTTCCTTTTCAAGCCCCTCTGTTACAATGGGGGGCAGGAAGGTTACATAAACAGTACCCTTTGTAATATTCCCTGTTTCTTCAAGTCTTGCTCTTGAGCCTTCTATAAGCACGGGAACAACCTTTGCTCTGCTTTCCATAGCAATTTTCATTGCTCCGCCCTTGAACTCTCCCAATTTGCCGTCCTTACTACGAGTACCCTCGGGGAAAATAACAAGGCTACGACCTGATTTCACCATTTCAATAGCATCATGAAGAGAGGAACGAGAGCCGTTTTTCTTTTTTCTGTCAACAAAAACGCAATCAAGAACACCCATCCAATGCTTTAAGAAAGGAAACATACTCAATTCTTTTTTTGCAATAAACATTGGCATTGTAGGTGCGTTGAGAAAAACCGCAGGAATATCAAACATACTCGCATGGTTGGGAGTATAGATAATGGGCTCATTCTCGGGAACAAGCTCCTTACCCTTTACAACAAAATTAACCTCTGCCATATCAATTAAAGGTTCAAGCCATTCTCTTACATGCTCATCAACAAAGGGCTTATATTCCTTCCATGTCTGATTTTTTTTCATTTTAAGAGCTGTTTTAAGCTCGGGAGTATAACCTAAAAGTGAAGTTATAAATTTTATGTACCACTTAACTGTAAATGCGTTCATACCTTGATCTCCTTAATGATTTAACTTTTCTATTTTATCATACAACCACAAAAATTCAAGTACCAAATAGAAAAAACAACTTTTTTCTTGAAGCTCTATAAAAGGTATGTTAAAATACCAATATATTGGTACTATGGTAGGTGTATTTTATGCATTATAATTTTACAAGCCTCAATATTGAAGCCATCGGCAAGGGTGCTTTAAAAGCCGCAACATATTTTGCTAAAGAAATAAAGAAACGAACAGGCAAATCCCTGCCCGTTTTTGAAAAGGCACCCTCATTCCCTAAAATGATTTTCAGAACTGATGAAACCATTGAAAACAAGGACTTTTTCAGCATATATCAGAGTGAGGGCGAAATTATCATTACTGCCAAAACCATTCGCGGTCTTATTTTCGGTTACTCCCTGTTTCTGAGAAAATGCACCTTTGAAAATGGTGTTATCACACTTATAAAAAATATTTCAGGCGACTATTCTCCCCAAAAGCAAATACGCGGTCATCAGGCAGGCTACCGCACAACACCAAACACCTATGATGCCTGGACTTATGAGCAATATTTCCAATACTACCTTGATTTAATGGCTTTCGGTTCAAACACCATTGAACATAACGGAACAAAGCCCCAAAAAAATTTCAGAAATGCTCTTATGAAATATGACCAGGAAGAATTTCTTGTTGAGGCTTCAAGACTTGCTGATATTGTAGATATGGATGTTTCTCTATGGCATGCCAATAATGATTACGAAACCGAAGAAGAAGCTCTTGAAATAAGAGACAAGCTTTATTCAAGTATGCCTCGCCTCAATATTGTTTTCCCTCCCGGTGGTGACCCCGGTGAGCTTCCTGCGGATGTTTTTATTGACAGGTGTAGAAAAATACAAAAAGTGCTTACAAAACATCATCCTGACGCAAAAATGCACCCTTCAGCACAAGCTCCCCATTCAATCAGAGATTGGGGCAAGGTTTTCTGTGAAAATCTTGAAAAAGAGCCTGATGAAATTGATGCAGTTATTATGGGACCAAACCATGCCTTCCCCATTCACGAATTAAGAAAACGCATACCCGAAAAATACCCTATGCGCTTTTACCCCGATATTACTCACAATGTCCGTTGTGAATACCCTGTTAATTTCCTTGAGGATGACTGGCATTATACTCTTGCCGCCACTCTTTCAAGAGAAAGTGTAAACCCGAGGCCAACAGAATTACGCACCCTTTACCGCATTTTTGCACCTTATACAATTGGTTCTGTCAGTTATTCTGAAGGTGTCCACGATGACCTTAACAAAGCCGTATGGTCTGCTTTGGAATGGAATTGCAATGCAGATTTAAGAGAAATCGTGCTTGATTATACTCGCTATTTTATGTATGGTGCAGACCATGAAAAAATTACCGACTGCATCTTCCTTTTAGAGAAAAACTGGCAGGGCGCACCCGAAGAAAATCCTTGCATTGATACTTCTTACAGAATGTTCTGCGAACTGCTCAAAGATTACCCTAAGCTTTCTGAAAACTGGCGTTTTCTTCAATTATATTTCCGTGCCTGCTGTGACAAGCTTGTAAAAATGAGAAGGGTTTTTGAATTAAAGCTCATACAAGATGCTACGGAAGACTTAAAGCACCAGAACCTCTCAAGTGCTGTGGAAATTCTGAATACGCCATTCAATTTTCAATATTCTCTTTTAAGAAGTGAAATTGATATTTTGGCAGAAAAGCTATTTGAACTTATCGGTTTACAGCTGGATGTAGAGCATTATTGTGCAGATAGCTGGGAGAGGGGTGCAACCCTTGAAACCATCGACAATAACATTACCGATAGAGCCTTCTTATTAAGAAAAATAGAATATGCTCTCACTCTTAAAGAAAGTGAAAGAAAAGCATATATAAATCGTCTTATTTCCTGCAGAACCTGCAACGAAGGTGAAATTTACTACTCTGTTGCACTTCACGGACTAAACACTTTAGGTGTTCGTCAGGAAGGCGAATTTTATATGGATGTTTATGCAGATAAGCCCATTAGCAAAGAGCTTTCAATGCCTATGGCTATGACAAAAATTTATGACCACTTATCTTTCAAAGCAAAATTCGGCGGATTTAAAGCAAATACAGACTACGCTTTGAAAATTGCTTACCGAACCGATATCAACCCTGAAATAAATGACCATCGCATTATTGCAAATGGCATAACAATTTATGAGGGAGTTCAGTTCGGCGGCAGAAAAGACCCTGATTTTGATAGAGAAATGTTAGTTAAAGGCTTTGAAAGTGCTGAATACATTTTACCCAAAGAGGTATTCGTTAACGGCACCTTGGAGCTTGAGATAAAAGAAGATGTTGACGGCTTCAAGCTCTGTGAGCTCTGGATTAAACCCGTATAATACAACTTAACACAATTTTATTACCTTTTTCGACCGTTTTTGCAATGTTTTTGTAATAAAATGTTGCAAAGAACGGTCGTTTTATGGTATTATGTAATTTGTATGGGTGGAAATTTGCTCTATAAAGAGTCAATTGTGATTCACCCACTCTAAAATACCTCATAAGGTTAAGGTGGATGTATGATAAGAATCATTTGTGCAGAATGTAAAAACGCTTATCTCCAGAATAAAGACGAAAACTTAGTTTGCCCCTCTTGCGAAGCAACCTACCCTCAGGAAAAGGAAAATCTTCTCTTGGGTGTGCAATACTATAACGAAGAAAATTTCGCCGAAGCAGATAACTGTCTTATGAAATATATTGTAACAAACAGCTCAGAGCCTCTTTCTCTTTTTTATAAGGCTTTTTGCGATGCAAGAGCTTTTGACGAGGATACTATCTCTCTTCAGGATACATACAAGAAAATAATCAATGCTTTCGATGACGTTTCTGATGAAGAATTTCATAAATTCATAGCAATTGCAAATGACGAAATGGAAAAAATCGAAAAGCTTCTTACAGAAAACCATATAAGACTTTTTGCAGATGCTGATGCAGAAAAAATCAAAAAACAGGTTGAGATTATTCTCAACATTCAGAACGAGGCAAAAACCTTCAGAAATGCACTTTCTGCTCTTGTTGCAAATTTTAATGAGCGCTCTCCTCGTAAGATTTCTGCTAAATTCTCTGACTGTTTCTTTGTTGAAAGCAATATAGCCGCAGAGGTCGGAGAAATCAAATACCAAAAAATCTGTGATAATGTTGCTTCTCACACAGTATTCACGGGAATCCTCACAAATGACATTAAAAATCTGGAAATATATTTACGTTGTATTGTTATGTTCTTCCAGAAGAGCTACGACAAATACAAATTCCTTTTAGAGCAGTCAGAAAAATTCACAAAGCTTGCTGAGTTATTAGAGCTCGGTCAATATAACACTCTCAAAGGCACAGGTGCAGTTGCAGACAAGCTTAAAAGCATTTCCTATGAATTCCTTCAGGAAAGCTACAAGGAGCATTTTGATGAACAAATTGAAATGCAGACCGAAACAGTTGTTATTATTGAACCCGAGGTAATCGAAGAACCTGAAATAATTGAAGAAGCTTCTGAAGAAGAGCTTACCGAAGAAGTAGCAGAACCTGTTGAGGAAGTAATTGAAGCAGAAGAAACTGAAGCCGAAATTACCGAAACAAACAATACAGCTGAAGAAACAGTTGAAGAAAATATAGCAGATGCAGATATTATAGAAATTGAAATTCAGGAAGCTGCTGAAAAGGAAGTTGAAATTACTGAAGCAATAAACACAGCTGAAGAAATCGTTGAAGAAAATATAGCAGATGCAGATATTATAGAAGTTGAAATTCAGGAAGCTTCTGAAGAAACTGTAGAAGAAATTGAAGAAATATCTTCAGTTGCGGAAATAGAAGAAACCGCTTCCGAAGAAGTTGAAACAATAGTTGAAGCTGTAAACGAAGAAGATTCTATTGTTGAAATTCCCGTTGAGCAGGAAGAAGAAACAGAAACAGATATCGTTGAAATTTCTGAAGAAGAAAACGATGACACTACAATAGTTGAAGAGGTAATTTCCGACGATTGCGAAACCACTGAAGCAGACGAAGCAAATCTTAATAGCGATGACCAAAAGGCCGCAGCTGTTAAACCTAAAAAGGCAAAAGGACATAAAGGTCTTATTCTTGCAATTCTTGTTCTTGTCCTTGCAGGATTATTCGCAGGCTATAAATATGGTCCCAATTTAATCAACGGCTACAAATATGATAAAGCAGTTGATTTGGCAGAAAGCGGAAATTATCCGGAAGCAATTACTGCATTTAAAGCTTTGGGAGATTATGCCGACAGCAAGGAAATGGCAACAGAATGCGAATATAACTATGCATTAAAGCTTGAAGAAGCCGGAGAATTTGCCGAAGCAAAGCTTATTTTTGTATCGCTTGATATTTATGCAGACTCAAAAACAAGAGCCCAGGCTTGTGCATACAGTGAAGCAAAAGAAGCTCTTGAAAACAAGAAATTCAAACAGGCTTCAAAGCTCTTTAAAGAATTAAACGATTACGGCGACAGTAAAGAAATGGTTAAAGAATGCTCTTACAGACAAGCAATTTCATTAATGGAAGAGAAGGATTATAAGAGCGCTATCGAAATTCTTACAACCATAAGAAAATATTCCGACTCTAAAGATAAAATCCTTGAAGCAAAATATATGTACGTTACAGATAACTTTGACAAAAAGAATAAAACCACTGTTAAATATCTTAACGAGCTTACAACCGCTGAATATCGCAATAGTGCCGATTTAAGACAAGAGCTTTTAGGCTCCTCTCAGGTAATGTCTGAAGATATTAAAGCCTTTGTAAATTATAGCACAACCGACCTTGAAACCTCACTTACACAGCTTGATAATACAAGACCAATTTATTTCCACGTTGTTGTAGGCGATAAAGCTCTTTATGGTCAAACCCTTACTTTAAAATACACTACTGCATTCGGTTACACTCAAAGAAAAACCGTAACACTTTCTGAAAGCAACAACACTGCAGTAATGTCTTATCCCGCAACCCAACATAAAAATTACACCGTTGAATTTGAACTTTTAGATTCAACAGGCAAAATGGTTGCAGGTCAGAAAATCAGCTTCTGAAATTTTTTAAAAACCACTCAACACTGATAGTGCTGAGTGGTTTTTCTTAGTCTGCCATTCTTGAAACATTCTCAGATACATCCGTTACCATATCGGAAACGCCTTCAGAAACATCTGTAACGATATCACCTAAAACTCCGTTTTCGCCTTCTTCAGACTCATCTGTTACCATACCGGGATTCATAGTTGTTGTTATAGTATCCGATGTTGTGGGATTAGTAGTTGTTGTACCATTATTGTCCTCACCGCAACCGCTGAACACAAATGCCATACAGCCAATAATCAAAACAACCGCAACAACTGTAAAAAGCTTCTTCATATATTCACACCCTTTCCGGAGATAAATGAATTTCTGATAACTCCTATATAATTATTCCACAATTCTTCTTTTATATTCTCGCAAACTTATTTTGTAAGAACTCCACCATCGGTATATAAGAGAATAAGAATATCTTTTTCTTCTCCTGTTACAGGGTCAATATAAACAAGAATTTCCTGTCCGTCATCTGCTTTGCAACGGTATTCATAAACATAATTTTCCGTTTCGTAATCGGTTGGAATAAAGGCCTTTTTATTGGATAAAATTTCTAAATCATCTTTTAGAAGCTTTCCTGCAGACCGTAAATCATATTTGGTGTTTCCGGGCACTTTTCTGACCTTGTGATTCATAATATAGCCAGTAGCATCAAAGCCCAAAATTTCTCCGTTATCAAGAGAAACACTGACTTTTATAAGGTCGGTGTAGTAGGTTATTCCTTCTTCATAATACGAATAATTTATAGTGCAGACTCCGTCAACAGTTGAATAATAACTTTCTTTTACCTTTGTATAACCTTTTTCGCTTAAATATGCAGTAGCTTTTCTGATAGCATCTTCGGCAGTAATTTTACTTTCGCCTGCATAACGGGATTTAAGCATATATGAAACTAAACCACCTTTTTGGGTGACAGAAATTGTTGTATCTTCATTGTAAAAAGTGTAGGTGCTTAAATTACTGTCCGTTTTATTTAAAAAGTAAATATCTTCCGTTCTCACTCCCAGAAATTTTGCGGCTTTTTCCTGAGCTTTATCTTGTGTCACCTCTTCAAGATTTTCCACAAGCTCGGATTTTTTTGAATTGATATGGTCCGAAAAAGGTCCGTCATAAATTAATGTAGGGTAATCCTCAAGAGCCTGATTGGCATCATTAAGCTCTGTTGCAAGATAGAGCTTTTCCTCACCCTCGCTCTGAAGAGTTGATTTCACCTCTTCAAAATCAAGACCGCCGTTTTCCTCCTCTTCAATAAGATAATTTATTGTGTTGGAAAGCTTTTCTGAATAAGCCTTTAATTTTTTCAGATTTCCGGTTTCTTCTTCTAAAAGCTTTTGTCCTGATGCAAGCTTTTCGTTAAGAGAAATGGTATATTCCCCCACCTGCGATAAAAACTTATAAACACCCGATATTTCAGTGTTTCCGTCGGTTATTTCTGAAAGACTTTCTTTTGCTGAAGCACTTGAACGCCAAAGCTTTGATGCCACATCAGAAAGCATAGCAGAGCTCGATGAATACATACATTTCTGAAGATTGATATCAATATCATCCATATATGTTCCTAGCTGTGTTAATGCCCTTTCCCGAGAAGCCTGAACATCTCTTTTGATTACCGCAAGTTTATACATATTCATACCACCCCAGACTCCAAGGGCAACCACAATTGCAGTAAGATAACTTACAATTCTCACTAAATTTCTTCGTTTTTTTATCATATATTTACACCTCTTCAAGTAGTCATTTTAATTTTTCTCGAAAGTTAATAAATTATTCAAGAATTTTACAATAAAAGTTCACTCAAAGCATTTACAAAAATGTTATTTATATTGTATAATAAGACGATTATATATAATGGGAGATTATTGAAGGGAAGGATTGCTTTTGACTGCTTATTTCGATAACAGTGCAACAACAAAGCCTTGTACTGAGGCAGTAAATGCCGCAAAAAAAGCTATAGAAGAGTGTTGGGGCAATCCCTCTTCACTTCATCAATTGGGACTTGATGCTTCCGATGGATTAAAAAAGGCGCGCAAGCAGGTTTCTCGTCTTTTAGGAGTAAATGAAAGCAATTTTTTCTTCACTTCCTCAGGCACAACTGCCAACAACACCGCAATTTTCGGTGCCTTTGAAAAACTCAAAAGAGAAGGAAACAGAATTGTTACTACTGCCATTGAGCATCCGAGCGTACTTGAGCCAATTAAAAGACTTGAAGCAATGGGCTGTGAGGTTATTCGCCTTACCCCTGATGAAAACGGAAAAATCCGTGAAGAAGATTTATTTGAAAGCATAAATCAAAATACAATTCTCGTTTCTTGTATGGCAGTCAATAATGAGGTTGGCTCAGTTCTTCCTGTTAATCGCATAAGAACCGCAGTAAAACGAGCAGGTGCTCCCGCAGTTATTCATTCAGACTGTGTTCAGGCACTTTCCAAAATTGCAGTAAATCCAAAAACCATTGATGCAGATATTTTCACCGTAAGCGGCCATAAAATTCACTCTTTAAAAGGCGTTGGCGGAATTTATTTAAAATCAAAAGGCATAATAAAACCCTATATTCTCGGTGGTGGTCAGGAACAGAACATTCACTCCGGAACAGAAGCCACTCCTGCGATTATGTCCTTCGGTGAGGCGGCAGAAGATGCTTTGAATATTTCTGCCAATAGTGAATATGTAAAAAAACTTAAAGCCCGTTTAGTTGATAGCATAATTGATATTCCTTGTGTGAAAATCAACTCACCCGAAGATGCAATTCCCTATATTTTAAATATTTCGATTTTAGGATTACCCAGTCAACCCATTGTAAACTTTATGAGTGAAAAGGGTATTTACATCTCTGCAGGTTCCGCTTGTAAAATGGGTCACAGAAGCCCGGTTTTAACGGCTATGGGACTTTCACCCGAAAGAATAGACAGTGCTGTAAGAATCAGTCTTTCACGATTCAATACAGAAGAAGAAATTGATTATCTGATAAACGCAATAAAAGAAGCCGCAACGAAATACGGCAAAAAACAAAGATAAGGAATCACACAAAATGAAAGAGATTATTCTTATAAAAGATGGTGAGCTTGCTCTTAAAGGACTTAATCGTTCCTCTTTCGAGTCAATGCTTATGAAAAATATTAAAAGAAGAATTCATCAATTCGGTGCGTTTCAGTTGAAAAATTCTCAATCTACAATTACTGTTACTCCCCTTGATGAGAATGCTGATCTGGATGCAGCGGCAGATGAAATTTCAAGAGTGTTCGGTATTTCAGCTTATTCAAGAGCTGCAGTTTCAGAAAAAGATATTGATAAAATCCTTGAAATTTCCCCCGAGTATCTGAAAGACCAGTTAGAAGACGCTAAAACATTCAAGGTTGAAGCAAAGCGTTCTGATAAAAGCTTCCCATATAATTCCCCCGAAATTTCTGCTATGGTTGGCGGAAAGCTTCTTGAAAGCTTTCCTCATCTTAAAGTTGATGTAAAAAATCCTGATATCAGAGTTACGGTTGAAATTCGTGACCAAGCATATATTCGCGGAAATCAGCTTAAAGGTGCAGGTGGTATGCCCGTTGGTTCTTCTGGAAGAGCTATGCTTCTCATTTCAGGCGGTATAGACAGTCCCGTTGCCGCATATATGATGGCAAAGCGTGGTCTTGAGCTTGTGGGAATTCACTTTGCTTCCCCACCATACACCTCTCTTCGTTCCGAGCAGAAGGTCCACGATTTACTTTCAAAAGTCGCTCGTTACAGCGGAAGAATCTGGCTTCACACAGTTCCCTTCACTGAAATACAAGAGCTTATCCGTGAAAATTGTCCCGAAGAATATTTCACAATTATTATGCGCCGTTTTATGATGCGTATTGCTTGTATGTTAGCAGAAAAAACCGATTGTCACGCTCTTATTACAGGTGAAAGCGTTGCTCAGGTTGCAAGCCAGACAACTCTTGCTCTCGGTTGCACCGATGCGGTTGCAACTCAACCTGTTTTCCGTCCCTGCATCGGTATGGATAAAGAAGAAATCATTGCAATTTCAAGAAAAATCGAAACCTTCGATATTTCCATTCAACCCTTTGAGGATTGTTGCACAGTATTTACTCCAAAGCATCCTAAAACCCGTCCTCAGCTTAAAGATGTTGAAGAGGCAGAAAAGGTTTTAGATATTGAAGCGCTTTGCCAAAGAGCAGTTGACGGTATTCAAAGAATTGCAATTACCTCTGATGGTGCCCAAAATGACAGAGCTTGATTTAATTACCCTTGCTGAAAAAGCAGTAGAAAATTTAAAATTAAAAAACAAAACACTTGCTCTCGCAGAATCCTGCACAGGTGGTTGGGTAAGCAAGCTTATAACCGATGTAAGCGGTGCTTCTGCCGTTTATCAGGGTGGCGTTTGCTCTTATTCCAATCAAGTTAAAATTAATGTTTTAGGAGTAAAAGAAGAAACTCTGAATTCTTTCGGAGCAGTAAGTGAGCAGGTTGCAATTCAAATGGCAGAGGGCGTAAAAAAAGCTCTTGAAAGTGATATAGGAATCGGCATAACAGGTATTGCAGGGCCTCTTTCTGATAACACTGCAAAGCCTGTCGGTCTTATTTATGTTGCAATTGCAGATGAAAGCAAAACCATTTGCACCGAATTACGAAACAATTTCACAGAAAATATACGATTACAAAACAGAATGTCTGCCGCAGAAACGGCATTGACTCTTTTGGGTGATATATAATGAAGAAAAATAAAAAAGAAACTGTTTCCGCTTCGCCTTATATGTATTTTACAAAGGCTGAAGAAACAGTTTACAGAACCGATGAAACCCAGAAGCAAGCAATAATAAAAAAACTAAAGCTTAAGCGAGCAAAGAAACGCGCTTTAAGTGTTATCAGCTTTATTCTTGCTTTTACGGTACTCATTTCAGGTTTTTATGTAGGCAAAAAAGGTATTGAAAAATTCCTTGTGCTTCGCCAAGAGGAGCAAACACACAATAACGCTCTTATACCTGATGACATTAAGAAAAAATTAGAGAACATGTCAGAGGAAGAAAAATGGGCATACCTTTACGAGCAATACCCCGAGCTTATTGATGTTAAATTCCCCGCAGGTATCCTTTTTGATTATGCTCTTTACTATGCAAAAAATCCCCAGACAATAGGCTACCTTAAAATTGACGGAACAAAAGTTGATACTCCCGTTGTTCAGGCAGACAACGATAAATACTATCTCCGTCACGATTTCAACGGAAAATCCACAAGTTATGGCGCAGTTTTCGCCACCTATAAAGCAAATTTCAAGCCCTTCGACAGAAACACTCTTATCTACGGGCACAATATGTTTGACGGTGAAAGATTCGCAGCTCTTGCCAACTATAAAAGCATAGAGTATTTCAAAAAACACCCCGTCATTCATTTTGACTCTTTATTTGAAAAACACGACTGGAAAATTTACGCAGTTATTCTCACCAATGGCTCAACAAAAAGCAACGATGGTTATTTCTTTGATTTTACTTTTAATAATTGCTCAGACACCTGCTTTGAGGAATATATAAAGGAAATCGACAAGCGAAAGCTTTATGATACCGGAGTTGATTTACTCCCCACTGACAAGCTCATAACCCTTTGCACCTGCACCTATGAGTTTGATGATGCAAGACTTATCGTAATTGCAAGAATGGTACGTGATGGTGAATCCTCCCAGGTTAATACAAAGTTAGCAGATTTCAAGGATACACCCGTAAAATACCCTGACTTATTTTACGATAATCCTAAAGACAATCCTTACAAGGATGACCCTAAATTTTATTTATATTAATAAATAGAGTGAATGGATTCGAACCACATATGGTTTAATACAGCCACTCTAAGCAATCTCTATGAGGTGTGAAATATGAAAATCAAAGCATTTTCTCTTGAACAAAATGGCTTTTCTCTTGCAACAGTCAAGCAGGAAGTTGTAACAAAGCTTAATGAAAGCGGAGTTTATTTTGAAGGTTTTTCAGATGCAAATGAGCTTTTTAAAGAAATTTCTGCTGCTCTTGAAAGCACTCAGGCAATTTTAATCGGTGTTGAGCAGGATTCTTATCTGAAATTCAAACCCATTCTTATAAAGGCTTTCAATTTCACTCCCGCTTACAGTGAAAAAATCGAAGCTGCAATCGGTAGCGCAATTTTAGATGAAAAAGTACTCAAAGCTCATACCTTAGTGCCTAACGAATGTATTGAACTTATCTCTTCTGACGGACTTTACAGCTCCTTCTACGTGAAATCAGCTGACCAATACATAGTTGTTTTCCCATTGATTGAGGAAAGCATTGGTGATGTGCTTTTAAACTCCGGTTTACCATTCTTTAAAGCACCTGAAAGAAAGTTTAAAGTCTATGAAGATATTATGAGCGAGGAAAAAGCATCTCCGAAAGCAGAAAATATCGTTTCAAAACTCGTTAAAAACGACTTGAAACTTGCAATTCCTTCAACTCCTGCCGCAAAGGCACTTAAAGAGGATATCCGCTCTTGCCCTAATTATGAAAATAATGTGTATTTCACTCCTTATGTTAACGACACAGGTGTTGAAGATCCAAAGGAATATGCAGCTCAGCTTGCAAAAGGTTCAATGGATTTGAGAAATGCTGATATCGGTGCAACAGTTTCAAATATTTTCCGCGAGAAAAAAGGCGATTCAGTTATAAATTACTATTCATTTATCAGCGTAGCAACTGCAGATAAAATAGTTGTCAAAAAGCTTTTTGCAAATGTTGGTGAAGAGGTTGATAACCTTATCATTGAAGCAACAAACGAGCTTTATTCAATGATTGACAAATATGCTGATGAGGTTCTTTTCAAAAGAAATGCAACCGAAGAAGAGAAAGCAAAATATGAGCAAGCTCTTATTGAGGCTGAATATGAAGCAGACCGGAGACCTACTGCATCTATCGGCAAAAAAGGTACAATTGCAGCTATAATCACCTTGGTAATCGCTGTTATCATTTGTGTGATTTTAGGCTTTAAATTCGGTGGCTATTTTGTAACCCCTTCTGATGCCCCTGAAAAAGAATCAATTCAGGCAGGTGGTACTACATCTGCAGATACCACACCCTCCACCACACTGGGAGTTATTCCTGCTCTTACCGAGAAGGAAACCACTACAAAAAAATCTGAGATCACCGATCTTGTTTCCGAAGAGGAAAGCTCAACATCAATTTTTGATGTTCCGGCAACCTCTCAGCTCACTCCTGTTCCCAACACTAACAGACCTGTAATTGACTACACACCCAATACCAATACGGCGCCTGTTACAACAACACCGCAACAAACAACACAAGAACAAACGACAAAAGAAGAAACAACAAAAGAACAAACAACAAAAAAACCAAAACCCACAACAGAGCCCGCATCCACAATGGAAAGCTTTGAATTTTGATTAGAGTGAATGGATTTTAAAGGAGAGATAAAAAATGGCAGTACTTGTTACAGGCGGTTCAGGCTACATCGGCTCTCATACCGCTATTGAATTGCTCAATGCAGGAAAAGAAATCGTTATTCTGGATAATTTTTACAATAGTTGCCCCAAGGTTCTTGACAGAATCAAGGAGCTTTCAGGCAAGGATTTTGCATTTGAAGAATGCGACATCAGAGATGCAGAAGGCTTAAGAAAAGTTTTTGAAAAACACAATATTGATTCTGTTATTCACTTTGCAGGACTTAAAGCAGTTGGTGAATCCTGCGAGAAGCCTTTGCTCTATTACGATAACAACATCAGCGGAACAGTTACTCTCTGTCAGGTTATGGCTGAATACGGCTGCAAAAAAATAGTTTTCAGCTCATCTGCAACTGTTTACGGAGAACACAATGTTTCCCCTCTTAACGAAACAATGAAAACAGGCGGAACAACTAACCCTTACGGCACCACAAAACATTTTATTGAACAGATTCTTACAGATACCGCAAAATCAGACAGTGAATGGAGCGTTTGTCTTTTAAGATATTTCAATCCCATCGGTGCTCACGAAAGCGGCAGAATTGGTGAAAGCCCCAACGGAATTCCCAATAACCTTATGCCCTATATAACTCAGGTTGCAGAGGGTAAGCGCGAATTTTTAAGTGTTTACGGCAACGATTATGATACAATTGACGGCACAGGTGTCAGAGACTATATTCATGTTGTTGACCTTGCAAAGGGTCACCTTAAAGCCCTTGAAAAAATTGAAAAAGAAAACGACACCTTCATTTACAACCTCGGTACCGGCACAGGCTACAGCGTTCTTCAGGTTGTTGAGGCTTTTGAAAAAGCCTCAGGTGTAAAAGTTCCCTATAAAATTGTTGACCGTCGCCCGGGAGACCTTGCAACCTGCTATTCTGATCCTTCAAAAGCAGAAAAAGAGCTTGGTTGGAAAGCAGAAAAAGGTATCGATGAAATGTGTGCCGATTCTTACAGATGGCAACACAATAATCCCAACGGCTACGAGGACTGATAATTTTTGCAATTTGTTCCCTATAATTCACGAGATATAAGACACAAGTCAATATTCGGTAGCATAGCCTCAAATGAAAATTTGAGGCTTTGTGTTCTTATGCCCCGTTCTTTTTCTTGCCAAAAGGTTACTCTTGTTATTCACAAGGACGGAGAAGATAATCAGTACCGGGATTTGTTCTGGTGCGGTATGAACGGAGAAAGCGAAGAGTGGTGGGACATTAATATTTCTCTTGATACAGGACTCTATTTTTACCATTTCACTTATGAAACTCCCTTTGGAAAAGGTAATATTTTTCTTCATTCTGCAGGTTGTGGTGAAATTGCCCCCGAAGGTAAAGAGTGGCAATTGACAGTATATGATAAAGATTACAAAACACCTGATTGGATTAAGGGCGGAATAATGTATCAGATTTTCCCTGACCGGTTCAACAAAGGCAATGGTAATATAAAAAATGTTCCCGAGGACAGAATAATCCACGAAAACACAAGCGATATTCCCGTCTGGAAACCCAACGAACACGGCAAAATCCTCAACAATGACTATTACGGCGGTAACCTTAAAGGAATTGAAGAGAAGCTACCTTACATTGCCTCATTAGGTGTAAATGTAATATATCTCAACCCTATTTTCGAAGCTCATTCAAATCACCGCTACAACACTGCAGATTACAGCAAAATAGACTCCCTTTTAGGTGATGAAAAAGATTTTAAATCTCTATGTAAAAAAGCAAATGGATACGGAATAAAAATCATTCTTGACGGAGTATTCAGTCATACGGGTTCCGACAGTATTTATTTTAACCGAGAAGGAAGATACAAATCTCTCGGTGCTTTCAATTCTGATGAAAGTCCTTACAAAGATTGGTTTACATTTGAAGAAAACGGCAAGTACAAAAGCTGGTGGGGAATTGATACACTCCCTGAAACAAATGAAGAAAACGATAATTTCATAGAATATATATCAGGTAAAAACGGAATTGCAGAGAAATGGCTTAACTGCGGTGCCTACGGTTACCGCCTTGACGTTGCAGATGAATTACCTGATAAATTTCTTGACAATTTCTGCAAAAGCGTGAAGAAGCTTAATAAGGATTATGTTGTTATCGGTGAGGTATGGGAGGATGCCACCAACAAAATCAGTCACGGAGGAAGGAGAAAATATCTTTTAGGCGAACAACTTGACTCCGTTATGAACTACCCCTTTGCAAGTGCAATTCTTACCTTTATGCGCTATGGAGTTGCAGAAAACTTTATGGAATCCGTTGTAACAATTTGCGAAAATTATCCTAAAACCGCTCTTGATTGCCTTATGAATCACATCGGCACTCATGATACTGCAAGAATTCTCACAAGCCTTATATACGATTCCATTGAACATAAGCCTAGGAATATTCAGGTAGACTGCAGATTGAATGAAGAGGAATATAAAAAAGCGAAAGAGCTTTTAAAATGTGCAACAATTCTTCAATACACTCTCCCCGGTTTCCCGTCAATTTATTATGGCGATGAAGCAGGTGTTCAAGGTGGCGGTGACCCCTTTAATCGTTCTTTCTTCCCGTGGGGCTCAGAAGACGAAGAAATTAGTGAATGGTATCGTAAGTTAGGCATGGTGAGAAACGCCCTTAAATGCCTTAAAAACGGCACTTTTAAACCATATTCTGCTATGCTTTCCTGCGTTGCTTACACAAGAGAGGCAGATGGCGAAAAAATAATGGTAATTGCAAACCGCAATTACCACGAAATTGATTATTATTTGCCTGATGAATTCAAATATAAGGAAGAATTGATTTCAAACACATACACAACTGAATATATAAAAATTCCTGCAAACAGTGCAGTAATTATAAAAAGCAAGTGATTTTTAGGATCACTTGCTTTTTTAGACACCAGATACCAGTTGCCAGATGCCAGTTGACATTAACCGTACACTTTTCATTAAAATAAATCTAACTCTATAATAAAACCTATTTAATTTCTTGTTCTAAATTATCGAATTCAGCAGTTGAGAAAAATTCACCTAATGTTATTTCCAATCCATCACAAAATTTTTTAATAGTGACAATTGAAACATCTCGCCTTGTTTCATCCATCATACTGTAAGCAGTTGATGGAGTTACACCTGAAATATTAGCTAACTCATTTAATGTTATTTTTCTTTCAACACATAAATTTTTAAATCTTTCTGCAACAACATCTTTGACGCTCATTTTCTTCACCTCAAAATTATTGTATGCAGTTTTACATTTATGCGTATACGCGCTTGCGTAATAACTGGAATTATGTTATAATATTTTCATTAATTGTTTAGGATAGGTTAATGTGCCCAAAATTGATATTATCAGAGAATTGCATTGTTATAAGAAAATGTATCATTTACTACAAAATGCAGTAATTGAATGTGTTGATATAAGCAAAGACCCAATTGTAAAAGAAAAGTTAATAGGGATTCAACAGGAAGCCGAAAACATTTATACAGGCGATGAACATATCGGTAAAGTTTTAACCGCAGATGAATTGATTATAGTTTTGTTATTATCATTTATAAGAGAACGAGAAATTTCTAAGGGAATAGGACTGATGGATAGCGATACTATTAAGGAAGCAATCGATTGGACAAATGCTTTGCGAGGTGTTGATTTCGAAATTCCTGATAAAATGATTGAAGAACATATAAATAAAATTTTTAAAACCTAAAAAATAAAGAGGATTCAGGACAATAAAGCTTGTCTTGAATCCTTTAACTTTTATTATTGCCGTGCGCAGCACCCGACATTTTGCATTTTGCACTTTGCATTTATAGTCTGCTTTGCCCCGAAACTTGCCACTTAATACGCCTTTGTATAAAGCTCGCCTTTCTTAACATCAATTCCTTTAACTGCCATAAGCTCGGAAACTGTTACAAGCTGATAACCGTTTTCAATGAGCCAGGGAACAATTTCTTCCGTAGCACTTCCTGTTGAACCGTAAAGGTCATGCATAAGAACAATCGAGCCATCGCGGACATTGTTTTTAATTGAGGTAACAACAGAGCTTGAGTTTCTGTATTTCCAATCAAGAGTATCAACTGACCAATTAAACATAGGATATGCTACATTTTCTTTGACGGTTGAATTCACTGAACCACCGGGAGTACGCACTATCTTCGGAGCTTGTCCTGTAATATTTTTAACAGCGTTATTGGTATCTGCGATTTCAGACTTGATTGTTGAAGCACCAACAGATGTAAGAATCGTATGGTTATATGAATGGTTTCCAATTTCACAACCTAAGCTAAACTCACGCTTGATGCAGTCCTTATAGGTTGAAACTCTCGACCCTACAACAAAAAACGTGGCTCTTGAATTATGCTCTTCAAGTACATCAAGAATCTGATTCGTAACAGGTGTATAGGGTCCGTCATCGTATGTAAGAGCAACCATCTTCTTTTTAATATTTATTCCGTAAAGAGAAGGTTTATTAGAAACAAGATTTGAATCAGTTACAAGAATTCTGTAATAATTCTTTTTTCCGTAAACAGGTTTCTTATCTGTATATTTAAGCTTTGAAATGTTTGTGATAGTGGAAATAGTTTTCCATTCTTTATCCCCTGAAGCTTTTCTTTGTACCTTATAACCATTTCCTGTTACTGCTTTTTCCCAGCTCAGAACAATTCCGTCAGGTGTATGCTTCGCAGTAAGCTCCGGAGGTAAAATATGTTTTATTGTGTAACCATGAGGATTATATGTACCTAAGGTGCTACCCTTAACCTGCCTTACCATATAAATATAGGTTTTTCCGTTCTTTACGTGGGTATCGGTATATGAGGTAGTCCCGTTACCTTTTATCTTTGCTACTAAATCCCACTGAGTGTCACCTTTGAATTTGCGATATATTCTGTAGCCCGTTCCTGATGTCATTTTTGTCCAGGAAATTCTGACTCCCTTTGATGTAGAATTCACTTTAACCTCTGCAGGTGCCTTAAGAGCAGTTATTTTTACATTCTTTACATAACCACTTCTGCCACCGTTTTCACCAATGGCTTTGACTATGTAGGTGTATTTTCTTCCGTTAAAAATATCATAATCTCTGTACTGCAAGGAGGTCGTTTCCGAAACTTTAATCCAATCCTGCTTTTTGGAATCTTTTCTGTAAATTACATATTTTTTAATGTTATTTACCTTATTCCACTCAATTCTTATGGAATCTGAATAATAGTTTTTTATTTCAACAATTTTAGGAGTTGAAACATATTTCGCTTTTATACCTGTTTCATCATAACCACTATACCGTTTTCCTTTTATAGCTCTGACTGTATAGGTATACACCCTGCCGTTTTTCACGGTATCATCTTTAAAAGAAGAATATTTTTCACCTGTTGAGCCAATGTATTTCCAATCTGCATCACCGGTTTTTCTGTAAACTCTATACTTATCGGCTGTTTTGATTTTCTCCCAATAAACAGTTACGTTACCATAATTGACTTCTGTTTTGCTTAATGTTGGAGCAGGAATATCAGCCGCTAAGGAAACAGTTGTTACACAAACTGCAAGTATATTTATAATGGCCAGCAAAATCAAAGCCACAGAAAGAGATTTTTTCATATTATCACCACAGTTTTTAGTTTCTGCTACTATTATACTTTACTTTTTTACAATCTACAACACACTACCACAAAAAAACGCAAAATATGACAATATTGTTACCATAAAATTGACAACAAAAGGAATTACCAGTATAATGTTTTGTTAGTATTTAATTTTTGGTGGTGGTGTTTTTGAGCGATAAAGCATTCAGGCTTTCATTATCTTTTTTATCAATATTTTCAGCATTTATTTTAACTGCGGGTATTCTTCTTACCGTCTTTACTACTATAAATGCGAAAAAACATCAACCCGCTATTGAAAGCATCACCGAAATTGAAGGAAATAAAAATATAATGGAGCTTGTAAACACATCTGCTCCTGAAAGCTTTGATTCTTTATTAGGCACAGTAACCGCTCTTAAAAATCGCTTCCCCGACCTTATAAAAATCTACACTGCAGGTTATTCCGAAAGCGGAAGAGAAATTATTATGTATACTCTCGGCAATGGTGAGAAAAACGCCCTTATTACAGGTGCGATTCACGCCCGTGAACACATTACCACAAAATATCTTTTAAAAGTAACAGAAGATTATTGTAATGCTTTTTACAGTGCTACGGGCTACTATGGGAATTATGATATTTACAATCTTCTTAATGAATATACCCTTTATATTATTCCCTGTGCAAATCCTGACGGACTTGAAATCATACTTTCAAATGATTCTCCCGAAAAAAATGTAAGAGTTTCCAAATTGTCCGAATACAAGGCAAATAAAAAAGGCGTGGATTTAAACAGAAATTTCCCTATTGCCTGGAGCCATATAGACAACGGTGTAACCTCACCTGCAGATTATTATTTCAAGGGTTATGAAAGTGGTAGCGCAAAGGAAACGCAAGTGCTTATGAATTTGTGCCTTGAAAATGAATTTTCTTTTATGATTTCAGTTCACATTAAAGGGAACTTAATTTTCTGGGGAGATACGTATAAAACAAATAACAACGCTGTTTTTAAAGCCTTTGCAAATGATATCTGCAATGCTTCAGGATTTTTAATGGTGGAACCTACAAAGAAAGCTAAAGATTATGGCGGAGGTTTTGAAAACTGGTTCAGGCATCAGTTTAATCGTCCCGGGGTTTGCATAGAGTTAAGCGATATAGAAAATATTGTTGAACCTTGCGGTAGTGAAAACTATACAGATTTCAACAGTTTTGTGAATTATGAAAAATCATCCACTGCTATTGCTGCGGCAATGGCTTCAACCAATAAATAGGGTGAAAGGAAATTATATGAAAACTCAACAATATTTACAAAGTGAAAAATATTCAAGACTAATATTCATTGCCTGCTTTGCGGCATATTCCGCATCATACATCGGCAGAATTAATTTTTCTGCCGCTCTTCCTGCAATTATCGGTGAGGGCTTTTTCACAAAAACCGAAGCGGGTATAATCGGTTCTGCATTTTTCATTGTTTATGGTGCATTTCAGATTATAAACGGCTTTTTAGGTGATAAAATTTCTCCATTCAAGATGATAACTGTAGGTACATTGCTCTCCGCAGTTGCAAATGTTTTAATGACATTCTGCACCACTAATGTCCAGATGGCAATTGTCTGGGGTTTTAATGGCTTTGCCCTTTCTCTTCTTTGGGCATCAATTCTTAAAATCCTTGCTAATATAATCAATGATGATATGCGGTCAAAGGCTTGTCTTAATATTTCCGTTACTCTTCCTATCGGCACAATTCTGGCATACCTTTTTGCATCTTTCTCCATTAAGTTTTTCAACTGGAGATTTGTTTTTTATATACCTGCGGCAATTCTTTTTATTGTTTGCGCATTCTTTACAATTTCATCGATTATTATAAAACCGCATATTACACAACGAGAAATCGTTACAGAAAATATTCCTCAAAAGAAAAAAGCAAAGGGTGGTCTTATCCCCTTGCTTCTTATGGCAGGTATTTTCATTGTTCTTCCTGCCGATGCTATTCACGGTGCAATTAAAGAGGGTATCACCACCTGGGTTCCCACAATGATTACTGAGGTTTATTCAACCGAGCCCTCTTTCTCTGTTTTCCTTTCAATTATGCTTCCCGTTTTCAATATTGCAGGTGTTTACATAATCACACCCATTTACAACAAAATTTTCAAAAAAGACGAGTTAAAAACAGGAGCAGGTATACTCCTTTTCGCCCTTATACCTTTGTCACTTTTAATTTTTATGAGAAGTCTCCCTGCAATAGTCAGTGTGGCTCTTCTGGCAATAATAACAACATCCCTGCATTCCTTTAACTATATGATAATCACCCTTGTACCAATGCATTTCTCATATTGCGGAAGAACTGCAACAGTAACGGGTATTATGAATGCAACTGCTTATGTTGGTTGCGCTGCCGCCACTTACGGCTTCGGTGTTATTTCCGATAAAATCGGTTGGAATGGTTCTATTTTTGTATGGATTGGTTTAATGATAACCGCATTGGTTATTACACTTTCCGCTTCAGGCAAATGGAAAAAATTCAAAGCCACTACCACAATAAAGGAATAAAAGCTATGAATGTTTATGATTTTGACAACACCATATATGATGGAGAAAGCGTTGTTGATTTTTTCCTCTATTATTGCAAAAAAGATAAATCACTTTTAAGATATATTCCCTCTGTATTCACTGCTCTTTTCAAATACAAAAGAGGTCAGGTCACCATCGAACAAGCGCTTTCAAAATATGGTGAAGCCGTTGCAGATTATTACAGAAAGCATCCCGATATTCCCGAAGATATGAAGGATTTCTGGGATTGCCATATGAATAAAATCAAACCTTTTTATAAAGATATTCAAAGTGATGACGACCTTATTATTTCAGGCTCACCTGAATTTTCCCTTGAAATAATTTGCAGAAGACTTGGTATAAAGCGTTATATCGGCTCTCTTATTGATACAAAAACAGGCGAGGTCAGCAGACTTTGCATAAGAGAAAATAAGGTTAAAGCCTTTTTTGAAGAATACCCTGATACTAAAATCGAGAATTTCTATACTGATTCGGTAAATGATTTACCATTAATAGAAATAAGCGAAAACGCTTATCTTGTAAAAGGACACAAAATAACAAAAATAAAATAAAACGAGGATGTGAACAAATTGACAGACGATATAAATATAATCAAAAAAAGGTTCAACGAGCTGTCAATGCGTTCAGAAAATCGAGGTATATATTTTTATAGCGAATTTTTAAATTTATATGAGCAAACTATTCTTTATGACGAAATCAAAAGGAATGTAACACTTTACGGCGGATTTCCCGAAGCAGAGAGAAAAATCGCTTGTTTCGGCAACGAAAATGAGTTCGGCTATGAACCGAATCCACCAATAAAAATTATTTGTATTAAACCACTTTCAAAAAAATTCTCTGATGACCTTACTCACAGAGATTTTCTCGGGTCTTTAATTGGTCTTGGCATTAAAAGAGAAACCCTCGGTGATATCATAATTACCGAAAATGTAGGTTATGTTTTCTGCCTTGAAAGCATTTCTCAATTTATAATTGATAGTCTTTTCAAGGTCAAACACACAAGCGTAAGCTGTGAAATTTGTGATAGCATCCCAGAAAACGCTCTCCCGAAACCAAAAGAAGAGGTTGTTATTATTTCTTCATTTCGTCTTGATGTTGGCATAAGCGCAATTTATAACATTTCAAGAAGCAAAAGCTCCGCTCTTGTTGATGGAGAAAAGGTATTTATAAACGGAAGACTCATAACAAGCTCATCAAAAAACATCGAATCAGGCGATACTGTATCCGTGCGTGGCTACGGCAGATTCCGTTATGTTGATATTTTAGGCGATACAAGAAAAGGCAGAACGAGAGTACTGTGTGAGGTATATTAATTTGTTTCAAGATGCCAGATACCAGATGCCAGATGCCAGTTTTTGTAGTAGTTGCATCTGAATCCAAATATAAAGGTGATATTATGAGTAGTTATAAAGAATTAATAGTGTGGCAAAAGTCTATTCAACTTGTCACAGATATTTATAAGTTAACGAAAACGTTTCCAAAAGAGGAAGTATATGCTTTATCTTCACAAATGCAAAGAGCCGTTGTTTCTATACCAAGCAATATAGCCGAAGGTAACGACCGAAATTCAAGTAAAGAATTCTCTCAATTTTTACGTATAGCAAGAGGTTCGTTAGCAGAATTAGAAACTCAAGTCATTATTTCTGAAAAATTAGGTTATACAAACGAAAAACAAATAACTCCCATTTTAAACAATTGCTATGAAATTGGCAGAATGATAAATGGATTACTAGCGAAATTTAATTAGTTACCAATACTAGCTACTATTTGCCAGATTTATTTGATAGTTATATTTCTAAGATATAGTTACTGTTATGAAATCTGGCATCTGGGATCTGGCATCTGGCATCTAAATATCCGAAAGGAGATTTAATTATGAAAACAATGAAACTCGGCAAAAGCGGTGTAGAAGTACCCGTAATCGCAGTTGGCTGTATGAGAATGGCAGATAAAACCGTTGAAGAAGCAAAAGCTCTTATTGATACCGCCATGGGTGCAGGGCTTAATTTCTTCGACCACGCAGATTTATATGGTGGCGGAAAAAGTGAAGAGATTTTCTCAAAGGCAATCGGTATGAATGACGATGTTCGTGAAAAAATCATTCTTCAGTCAAAATGCGGTATCTGCCCCGGTAAGGTTATGTTCGATTTTTCAAAAGAACATATCATTGAATCCACCGAGGGTTGTCTTAAAAGGCTTAACACTGATTACCTTGACTTTCTTCTTTTGCACCGTCCTGACACTCTTTATGAGCCTGAAGAGGTTGCAGAAGCATTTGCAATTCTCAAAGATAGCGGAAAAGTTAAGCATTTCGGTGTTTCAAACCAGAATCCCATGCAGATGCGCCTTTTACAGAAATATTTAGGTGATGAGCCTATTTGTGCTAATCAGCTTCAGTTCAGCATTACAGACTGCCATATTGTAAAGCAGGGTCTTTATGTTAATATGCGCGAGGACAATGCCATTGACAGAGACGGTGGTGTGCTTGAATACTGTCGCTATGAGGATATCACAATTCAGGCTTGGTCACCTTTCCAATACGGCTTCTTTGAGGGTGTTTATGTTGATAACCCCGATTTTCCCGAAATCAATGCAAAGCTTCAGGAATTAGCAGATAAATACGGTGTTACTAAATCTACAATTGTTATTGCCTGGATTCTTCGCCACCCTGCAAAAATGCAGCCACTTACAGGTACAATGAATCCCCAAAGACTTCTGGAATGTGCCGCTGCAGCAGATATCACCATTACAAAACAAGAATGGTATGAAATCTTTTCAAGTGCAGGAAATGTTATTCCGTAAGAAAATGCGAAATTCGAAATTCGGAGTGCGAAATTCGAAATTAAGGTGAATATACTTCCTTTATTTTTTGTTCGGACGGAATGGTGGTGGGTTGCCCCGTCCCCTATTCACTTTGTATAAGTATTGGAATAAAATATCATTCATTTTTTCAACTAAGTAAAATCAGAACAAAAAACTGAAGGCGGTCCTGCCTCTCTTCGAAGAGAGGGGGACCACCTTTTGATTTGTTACTTAATAAATAATATTCCAAGCGAGCCACTTTATGAAGTTTTTCTATAAAACCGGTCGGGTGGTGGAGAGTTCTTGACGCGAACTCTTGAGCGTCTTTTCACCGCAAGGTGAAACTGTAACAAAGTTGTTTTTCTCGGTTAGTTTATTACAATTGAATCTAACGATTCAACTACGCTCGAAAGCTCGCGTAGAGAACCACCCACCATTCCGCTCAACTGTATTGAATGGTTTTATAATAGGCTCGCTTAATACATAATTCCTTTAGTTTACATATTCAAGATGGTCCCCCCGCCTTTGAAGGCAGGTATGAACCACCATAAGTTTTTGGGCTTAAATATATTTACTAATTACTTTTTTTGGTACGGTCAAGACCGTTCCCTACATTTATTCTGTTTGGCGCATTCTCGCGCCCCGACACTTCTCACTCCTAACTCCTCATTCCTCACTTAATAGAAAAATCCGCCTGACCTTCAAATGTCAGACGGATTTCTTATTGGTTTTGTTATATTTTTCTTACCTTAATAACATCTTCATTAGCTTCAAGTGCTTTAACAACTGCATCTGGGATTTTGTCTGCAACAACAAGTGTATATGCAAAATCGCCTTTTGCCTTTGAACCAAATTCTTTTGTTTCAACACCGTTGCTCATAAATGCACCGAGCACATCGTTCATAACGTTAAGAGCGTTGTGGTGGATAACACCAACTCTTTCACCCTCAGCCTGAAGCTCTACATTGGGGAAGTTAACAGAGTTTTTGATATTACCTTTTTCAAGGTATTCTCTGATTTCAACTGCTGCCATATATGCACAGTTCTCTTCACTTTCAGGAGTAGATGCACCCAAGTGAGGAAGAGCAGTAACATTTTCAACACCGATAACCTCATCTGAGGGGAAGTCTGTTACATAAGCTGCAACCTTACCTGATTTAACAGCTTCAGCCATATCAGCACCAACAACAAGCTCTCCACGAGCAAAGTTAAGAATTCTTACGCCGTCCTTCATTTTAGCGAATGTATCAGCGTTAATCATACCCTTGGTATCCTTTGTGCAAGGAAGGTGAAGAGTTATGTAATCTGCTTTTTCATAGATTGCATCAAGAGAATCAACATATTCTGTATCTGCAGGAAGCTCACCTTTGAAAGCCTCGTTGAAATAGGGGTCGTAGCCCACAATTTTCATACCAAGGTTATTTGCCGCAACTGCAACAAGTCTGCCGATAGCACCAAGGCCAACAACACCGAGAGTTTTACCGAGAATTTCGGGACCTGCAAACTGTGATTTACCTTTTTCAACAAGCTTGCCTACATTTTCGCCCTCACCCTTGAGAGTTTTGCACCAGTCATAAGCGGCAGCAACTCTACGGGATGTGAGCATAAGACCTGCAACAACAAGCTCTTTAACTGCATTTGCATTAGCACCGGGAGTGTTGAAAACAACAATACCCTTCTTTGTGCAATCCTCAACGGGAATGTTGTTAACGCCTGCACCTGCTCTTGCTACTGCAACAGTTTTGTCACTAAAAGCAAAATCGTGCATTGCAGCGGAACGAACAATAATACCATCGGGATTTTCGCAACAATCAGAAATTGCATATTTGCTGTCAAGCTCTTTAAGACCAATCTGAGAAATTTTATTTAATGTAAGAATATCGTACATTCTAATCAACCTTTCAGGAATTTTCTTTTTCGAATTTTGTCATAAATTCAACAAGCTTTTCAACGCCTTCAATGGGCATTGCATTGTAGATGGAAGCTCTCATACCGCCAACAGTTCTGTGACCTTTAAGGTTTACAAAGCCTGCTTCTTTTGCTTCCTTGATGAATTTTGCATTAAGCTCTTCGCTGTCTGTAACGAAAGGAACGTTCATAAGTGAACGGTCTTCTTTTACAACTGTACCCTTGAACATTTTGCTGTTATCGAGGAAATTGTAAAGAATTTCTGCTTTTTTACGGTTTCTTTCTGCCATTGCTTCAAGACCACCGAGAGATTTAATCCATTCAAGAACAAGCTTGCAGATGTAAATTGTGTAGCAAGGTGGTGTATTGTAAAGAGAACCGTTATCTGCATGAACCTTATAGTCAAGCATTGTAGGGCAATAATCACGAGCGTTGCCGAGTAAGTCTTCACGAATAATTGCAATTGTAAGACCTGATGGAGCAACGTTCTTCTGTGCGCCACCATATACCATACCAAACTTTGTAACATCAAGCGGCTCTGAAAGGAAGCAGCTTGAAATATCTGCAATAAGTGTTACATCGCCTGTATCGGGAATTTCTTTGAAAATTGTTCCGTAAATTGTGTTGTTAAGGCAAACATAAGCATAGTCTGCATCCTGACGGAAATCTTCTTTTGTTGTTTTGGGAATGTAAGAGAAGGTTTTGTCTGCAGAAGATGCAACAACCTTGCAATCGCCGTATTTCTGTGCTTCAGAATATGCTTTCTTTGCCCACTGACCTGTGATAATGAAATCAGCCTTGCCTGAACCATTCATAAAGTTCATAGGAATTGCGGCAAACTGAGTTGAAGCACCGCCCTGAAGGAAAAGAACCTTGTAGTTATCAGGGATATTCATAAGCTCACGAAGAAGAGCTTCAGCATCCTTGATAATTGTTTCAAATTCTTTTGAACGGTGTGACATTTCTGCAACGGACTGACCGCTACCTTCGTAATCAAGCATTTCAGCCGCTGCTTTTTTTAACACTTCCTCGGGAAGCATGGAGGGACCTGCAGAAAAATTATAAACTCTGCTCATTGTAAAGACTCCTTTATTAAAATAAAATATTAAACTAAAATAATCTATGCGGTAACTCTCATTACATTACCACATTTATATATTATAATATTTTTATTTTAATTACAATGAACATAAAGACGAATTTGACAAAAAAATCAAAACTTTTTTTGTTAAAATCAACACCCCGCCGACAAACTTCTGCTTGTCAGCGGGGTTATATTTACTTTTTAGAATTATTCTTCATCAGGAGAAATCAATCCGTAGCCATTAGCGTTTCTCTTATATACCACATTGATTTTATCGGTATCTGCATTGAGGAACATATAGAACTGATGACCGAGAAGATTCATCTGAAGAATCGCCTCTTCAACGCTCTGAGGTTTAAGGGCAACACTCTTCTCTCTTATAACATCAAAATCGGTTTCCTCTTCCACATCAATCATAAAATCATCAAGCACTGCAGAATGAAGCTTTTTATCAAGACGGGTTTTGTTTTTTCTAATTTGCCTGATAAGAGAATCAACGCACTCGTCAAGGGCATCAACCATATTATCTGCTCGCTCTTCCGCTCTGTAAATCATACCGCCTTTTGTAACGGTAATTTCAACAATCTGGCAGTTTTTCTCAACTGTTGCAGTTACCTTGGCATTTGCCTCCTCCCCGAAAAGCTTTTCCACTTTTGAGAGGCGTTTTTCTGCACGTGTGCGAAAATCTTCGCGAGGGTTACATTTGCGTCCAACGATAGTAATGTTCATAATAACACCCTTTCCTGAGAGAAATCAAACGGAGAACTGTTCAAATCTTTTGGATTCAAACTGTTCTCCTTTCAATTAAATAATATCAGATTGTCAGTTAATTGTCAATAACTTTTGTGCAATGTTGATAAAATATTCCTTTCTATATAGCTCGCGTTGATAAAAATGAACATCCTTACCATCTTCCGCGGCAACATATTCTTTCTAAAACAGCTACCGCAACAGTTGTAATGGCATTGGCAATAAAGATATATTTTAATAATTTGCTTTTATCTTTTGCATTTTTCTTAACACCGTTATAAACAATCGGAACTTCGCTTACGAGAGTCAATATTAAATACCCAAATCCTATCATATAAGTAGGACCTTTGTGAAGATATTGGTCAAAGGTATCAACAACCATTTTTGCATTACTATATTCCAACAAATACGGAAGAATAAAAGAAACAAGGT
The DNA here is from genome assembly GCA_045577815.1 of Acutalibacteraceae bacterium. GTDB lineage: Bacteria > Bacillota > Clostridia > Oscillospirales > Acutalibacteraceae > DTU089. The sequence continues at coordinate 10,774 of JAZNJB010000013.1, read as the reverse complement.
TTGCTAATAAAACAAAGAATAAAACTTTTATTGTTTTATTATCAACTTGACTTGCTATCATCAAGCATTCAACTGTTATGGTAATAAACACTGCTACAGGTAAAATATAAAAAGGCGTTACATCCGTAAGCCAGACCCATGAGGAATTTGCAAATACTGTAAGAGTTAATGAAAAAAACATTATCAAACTCATTAAAAAGCGCGAACCATTGCGATATTTTTTCATACATTTCACCTCATTTTTAAAATATCATTACGAAAACACCAAGTCAATCCAAAGAACCAATTCTTAATCTTTTCTTAATCTTTTATCAGGCTTAGTAAAATTTATTTGACATCTTCTTCACATAATGTTAATATTTTACTATATATAATTTATAGGTGGGAATTTTATGAAAAAATTTATTGCAATTCTTTTAACCATTTCGCTTGTTTTTTCCCTTTGTGCTGTAAGCGTAAGCGCGGCAGAGGAAAACACTCCCGACATTTCCTATGCAGTTGCTTCTGACTTGCATTTCAATTTCCCTGATGATGAGCTTGAATGGTTCTCAGAGGACCCGATTTATGGTTACGCTAACAGGCGTGCTGCTATGGAAAACGAAAGCGGATTAATCATTGATGAATTTTTAAATCAATGTGCCGAGGATGATAATATTCAGTTTGTTCTCGTTGCCGGTGACCTTGCTGACAATGGCAAGGGTGACTATACAGAGCACGTGGCAGTTGCAGAAAAATTGGAAGCATTTGAAGCAAAAACAGGTAAATCTGTTTATGTTATTCCCGGTAACCACGATGTTTGCAATCCTTCCGAAGAGGATGACACCGACCTTGCAAGATTTATGGAAATTTATGCAGATTTCGGCTATGATAAAGCACTTACAAGAGATTTGCCCTATGCTTCATACACTGCAGATTTAGGTGAAAAATATCGCCTTATTGCTCTTGACAGTAACGACCCATCAAAATCCACAGAGGATGGTATGAACGACCATAAGGTACAATGGGTTATTGACCAGGCTGAGCAGGCTTACGCAGATGGCAGATACCCCATCCTTATGATGCACCATAATCTTCTTGACCATATGCCTATGCAGAGAGTTCTGAGCCACGATTTCATTATCAGAAATCATACTCAGACTGCTGAAAAATGGGCAGATGCAGGCATCAGGCTTGTTTTCTCAGGTCACGAGCATTGCAGCGATGCAACCTCTTACACCACAACTAAGGGTAATGTTATTTCTGACTTTGCAACAACCTCTCTTACAATGTACCCCCTTCAGTACAGATACATTGAAATGCGCGAGGATACAATTACATACGAAGCCAAAACAATTGATGAAATTGATACCGATGCTCTCAAGGAAATGATTCCCGATTACACTGACGAGCAGTTGGCAGAAATGAACAAGGGTCTTAATGCTTTTGCTAAGCAGTTCCTTAAAAACGGTGTTGAATGGAGACTTGAAAGAGGCTTCCAGGATGAACAATTGGGTATTAAGCCCGGTGATATTTATTATGACCTTGTAAGAGATGCTGTTGACGCTCTTAACGATGTTCTCAATATGCCTCTCTATGGCGAAGGCAGTGCTCAGGAATTGGGCAGAACCTACGGCATTGAAATTCCCGACAGTGAATACAAGGATGGTTGGGATGTTGCAACAGAGCTTGTTGCCGCACATTATGCAGGCTGTGAGGACTATCCCTTAAGCGGTAGAGATGTTACTATTCTTCTTCGCACAGTTTCAATAGTTCTCAAAACTGAGCTTGCTTATATTGACAGCCTCACCTTTACTCAAGCGGTTACATCACTTGTTGCTGCATCAACCGGTGCAGAGCAGTTCACTCTTCTTGAAAACTATGTTTTAGGTCTCGGCTATGGTCCTATTTCCCCTGGTGAATATTTCTTGTTGGCTCTCCTCTCCCCCGTCCTTATGTCTTTTGCAAATGACGATGAGGTTGACGACAACAACGGTATTCTCGATGGCTACGGCATTAATAACAACTCTGAAAACATTTCAAATAATTTCGTATCAACATTAAATGAAATTATTAAGAGCCTTTTGTATATTATCAAATTTATGTTCAAGGGCTTTGAAACAGTAAATTATTTTAAATAAAAACCTATAAATCCCCGAACATTTCTTGTTCGGGGATTTACATTCATTTCAGAACAAAATAAAAAGAAGTACAACTTATGCTGTACTTCTCTTTATGGCGCGCCGGAAGGGACTCGAACCCCTGACCTACTGGTTCGTAGCCAGTCACTCTATCCAACTGAGCTACCGGCGCATATATGGAGCGGATGACGAGGCTCGAACTCGCTACCTCCACCTTGGCAAGGTGGCGCTCTACCAGATGAGCTACATCCGCAAATGCAAAAAGTATTATACATACAAAATACGAGGTTGTCAATACTTTTTTCTTGATTAATTGAAAAATTTATAAAACTGCATCTTCAGAGGGCTGTGAAAATATTTTTGAAATTTTTTAAAAAAAGTATTGACAAATACTTGTTTGCATATTATAATGAACAGGCTTTCCAAGAGAGAGCAAATCGCCTGCGTAGGTATGTATGTTGTTCATATATATGGCGGTATAGCTCAGCTGGCTAGAGTACTCGGTTCATACCCGATTGGTCGTAGGTTCGAATCCCACTGCCGCTACCAGTTTCCAACACACTTACCTACGAAAGGTGTTACATAAAAGGGCTTCAAGCCCCTCATATATGGCCCGGTGGTCAAGCGGTTAAGACACCGCCCTTTCACGGCGGTAACACGAGTTCGATTCTCGTCCGGGTCACCACAAAGCACTTGTAGAAATACGGGTGCTTTTTATTTTCCTTTATTTATATAGTCTATCATTTGATTAATAAACTTTAATTCATCTGAATCAAGATTATTTAATTTCTTGGCAATTTCATCAACTAAATTATCAGATTTATTTCCTGATAAAACATAATCCGAACTAATGTTTAAAACGGAACAAATATTAATGAGATTTTCGGGTCGTATGGCTTTTTTACCAAGCTCTAAATTGGAAATCATTTGTGTTGATACTCCAATTTTTTCAGCAAGCTCCTCTTGGGTAAGTTTTAAAGCCTTTCTTCTGAAATAGATTCTTTCACCCATTTCTTTTAGAAGATTAGAATTATTCACAACAACGCCCCCTATATCTTATATAACAAGTATAACACCTATAGGTGATTTTAATAATCGTCTATAGGTGAAATTCTTGTTGACAAACAACATCTATAGGTGATATAATCAAGAAAAACTACATCTCCAGATGTATACAAGAGGAGGTTTTATAGCTAAGGTAATTATTTGTGTCTTTTGTGATAAAGAGCTTGTAATGTTTTTTAAAGCGATACTTGTGTAATTTTTGCAATATTGATATTAGTTTACTTGTTGTCAAAAAAACAAATACAGAACAACATTTTAATTGGGGTCTCAGTTTCATTTGTCAATAGTTTTTTAATAATTTTTTCTGCATTTCGGCACGTTTTTTTTGCATTTCGGCATTTTTATTGAAAAATCTATTTAGAAGCCACTAAAATTGAATTTAAAGAATCGCACCCGTGCAAGAGGGCGCAAAAAATAATAAGGAGGTATTCTTATGACAACCCGAAAAATAATCTCATTGGTTCTTTGTCTTGCAATTTGTATGTCTGTTTGCTCAAATTTCAGTATGGTTAAGGCTGCTGATACCATCTCAGATCTACTCACCTTCACTCTTAGCAGTGACGGAGAATATTATTTGGTAGGTGCAAAGGATAAAACCATTTCAGGTGAAATAGTCATTCCCGCTACATATGAGGGAGTGCCTGTAACTCAGATTTCTGCCAACGGCTTCAGCGATTGTGCCGGCATCACAAAGGCAACTCTCCCCGATACAATTATAAGAATCGGTTCAGCAGCTTTCTATTATGCAACTGCTCTTGAAAAAATCAATATCCCCGATAGTGTAAAATATATCGGAAGAAGCGCTTTTACTAATTGCGAAAAGCTTAAAGCTATTACAATTCCCGATTCCGTAACTCATATAGGCGAATCAGTTTTCAGCCATTCAGGTCTTGAAAGCATTGTTATTCCTGACAGCGTTATTTACCATGACACAAGAAATGCAGGCGGTACACAACCCTTTACTGCAGAATCTCTTTTTAATTCTTGTTTGTCTTTAAAATCCATAACACTTCCTTCAAACATTAAAACAATCGGCAAAAGTGCTTTTGCATGGTGTGAAAATCTTGAAAATTTAGTAATTCCCGAAGGTGTTACAACTATTGAGTCCCGCGTTTTTTATGGTTGTGAAAAATTGCTCAATATTTATCTTCCTGATTCCGTTGAGCATATGGCATTAAACGCCTTCACTTCATATGGTAATGATTTCAGACTTGCTTCTATGAGCTTGCCTGCAGGCATAAACCTTGAAGTTGATTCAACAACTGATTGGTGGTTGGGCGTTAACCATGTTTTCTACCGTGGTACAGAAGAACAGTTTGCTGAGTCTGTTGCAACCATTGATAGCCCTGATACACCTTATGATAACGAATCAGAATCCTTCAATTATAAAACAGTTCACTTCAATTGCACAGGTGAAGAAGCTTACACTCTTACAGAAGATTTAGCGCCCCATTGTCTTATAACCGGTGGTAAAATTTACGAATGTTCTCTCTGCGGTACAATTAAAGATACCCAAATGTCAACCACCGGTCCTCATATTTATGGGGAAGACGGCACCTGCACAATGTGCGGACTTGGTAAAACCAATTCAAACGATTATCTTAATTTCGCAATCTCTTCCGATAATTCTTTTTATGGGGTTTACGAATGCAATCCTGAAGCCACAGGTGCAATTATAATTCCCGGTGAGCATCTCGGTTTACCCGTTAAGGTAATAAACGCCTCTGCCTTTGCAGGATGCACCAATGTTACATCAATTATTATTTCCGAAGGCGTAGAAATAATTAAGCCTACCGCATTTACAGGTGCTAAAAACTTAAAGGCTATTACCCTTCCCTCAACAATTAAAACAATAGGTAATGAATCACACAAGGTATTCCCTTCAAGCCTTGATGGCGTTTTTATTGACGATTTATCTGCTTGGTGCAATATTGATTTCTATAATTCAAGCTCCAACCCTCTCCAGGCAGCAGGAAAGCTCTACCTTTACGGTGAGCTTATAGAAGATCTTGTTATTCCCGAGGATGTTAAAACAATTAAACAAATTGCTTTCCAGCATGCTGATTCAATAAAATCTGTTACTTTTAATGAAGGTATAGAAGAAATCGGAGAATACGCTTTTTCATATTGCCAGAATCTTACTGAAATCAATATACCCGATGTTCCTGTAAAAATCAGAAAAGGTGCTTTTGACCGTTGTGCATATTACAGCGATACAAACAATTGGGAAGACAATACATTATATATAGATAATCATCTTATTGAAAGCTTTACTGAAGCAAAAGAATTCTCAGTAAAAGAAGGAACCGTAACAATTGCGGACTACGCTTTTTGTGATAATGGCAACACTGCAAACACATCAATAGACACCCTTAACTTACCTGATTCATTAGTAAGAATCGGCGACTATTCCTTCTGGGGTGCGTTTGGTCTTAATGTAATAAACTTCGGTTCAGGCTTAAAATACATAGGTGATTATGCATTTGCAAAAACTCTTATGCTTGGTGAAGTTGTTTTCAACGAAGGTCTTGAATATATAGGTGATTACGCTTTTTATGACAGTGACTTATATTTACTCCATTTCCCCTCAACCTTAAAAGAGTTTAACCCCACCTCATTTTTCTGCACAGAATGGCTGGAAGTGCTTACCTGTTCGGAAAACAACCCCTATTTCCTGGCAGAAGATAATGTCCTTTTCACCAAAGACAAACACACCCTTCTTCTTTCATCCTATAAGCCCGGAAACGGTGTTCTTACTTACTATGTACCCGAAGAAACAAAGGTAATCGAAGATTACGCTTTCTGTCTTCATCCTTCCTCTGTGGAAATAAAGCTTCACGATAACATTGAAAGAATCGGTGCCGACGCTTTCGGCGATACCTACAACACCACCAAAATAAATAAAAATTATGTTGGAAAATATCTTGTATCTGCCGATGATACAGATTTTGTTGTTAAAGACGGTACATTGGGTATTGCAGATGATGCTCTCCATGGTGTTGAGAATCTCACCATTCCCGAATCCGTAAAATTTATCGGTGACTCTTTAGAAGATGTTGCTTATTTAGATATTGAAGCTCTCGACTCATGGTTCAGATTAGAATTTCAGCACCCCGAAGCAGGAGAGGTTTATATTCAGAATTGTATAACTGTCAGATTGAACGGCGTTCCGCTTAATGAATTAACTTCCGTTCAGATCCCCGATGATGTTACAACTATTAAGGCATATCACTTTGGCGATTGCAGTGGTCTTAAAAAGCTATACATTCCCTCAACTGTAACCAAAATTGAAGATAATGCATTTTACAATTACAACAAAAACCTTGTTATTTATGCACTTTCAAGAAGCATTGGTTACTATTATGCAATTACAAATGATATTACTGTCAACCCTCTCTATGTAGAAGAAATCCCGGGAACAGGAACAACAGTTGACCATATCAACAGAGTTATCTATACAACAACATACAATCCTGATAACATTTCTGATATAGTAAAAACTGCACCCGACAGAGACTCTGTTTCATTAGGTAGCGATTATGTTAATGGTAAGCATATATGGGGAACAGGCTCCACCGTTACTGTTTATGGCGACCTTGGAAGAGAGAATTTCACATTAGTTGTATCAGGTGATACTAACGGTGATGGTGTTTGTGATGCTCTTGATGTTGCTGCAACAGACCTTGCAGTAAATGAACACCAAGAGCTTACAGGATGCTACTCTTTAGCAGCAGATACAAATACAGACAACGAAATCACAGTTGACGACTATGCAAATATTGTAAATCTTGCATTACAGTAAAAAACGCAGGGTGAAAGGAATTGCCCGAACCGTATTTTATATAAGTAATTACCCTCTCTCCTTGTGTTTAAATATACGCCAATCAAAAAACTTTACACAGGAAAATTAGTTTCATTAAAGTTTAAGAACGCATCCTTTGTCCATAAGACAAGGGATGTGTTCTTTTAAAAAACGAAATAAACATATAATAAATAAATTACAAATTTATATTGATTTTTTTGAAACTTTATAATATAATGTATCAGTGATATTTGCCGGTGTGATGGAATTGGCAGACGTGCTGGACTCAAAATCCAGTGGTAGCGATACCGTACCGGTTCGACCCCGGTCACCGGCACCATTTTTCACAAATAACCTATCGGGGTGTAGCGCAGTTGGTAGCGCGCTTGCTTTGGGAGCAAGATGTCGGGGGTTCAAATCCCTTCACTCCGACCACGAAAACCCTTGTAAACTAAAGGTTTACAAGGGTTTTTCACTTTTTATAAAACCATCAAAAATAATAAAAAGCACACAAAGTTTCCACTCCACAAGTGGAAACTTTTTTGTTTTCAAACCTGTTCCCTATTATTTGACTTATGCAGTAAAATATTTTATATCAGCAAAAGGAAAGAAAGGCTGAATTAAGGCTGACACATCTTCTACGATTAGTTTCCCCGCTCTTACCACAACTCTCGTTACACGGTTTTTTGTGGACAATAAACAGTTTGTCAGTCGTCAGTCGTCAGTTGCCAGTCGCCAGTCGCCGGCAGATAGAACAACGCACCGTAAGGCACTGGCTTGCCTGTGCCATAGCAAGAGTGGAGATAAAACAAAATTAGGATTTAGGATTCAGGGGTTAGGACACTACGCAATTATAAAAATCGCCAACAAATAGCAATTAGCAATTAGGGCGGGTCATTCGACCCGCCTTTGTGGTATACTATTCAGTTGTAAAATAATCGGGATATTTTTCTTTGAGAATAACCAGATCCTCGTTATTTACCTTACCGTCCGCATTCATATCGCAAGCATATTTCTCTGAGGTCGAAAGCTTTTCGGGGGTTGCCATCTTCTCTGCTAAAAGAAGAATCTCCTCTTCATTATAGAAGCTTTTCCCGGAGCTGTCAATGTCACCGGGAGCATAAACCTGAATTGTTGTAAGACCGTTGATAAACAAGTGCATAATCGATGCGTCAATTACGTCAAGATAACCGTCACCGTCAAGGTCATATCTGATTATATCGTCATAGCTTGCAGTTTCAATTTGTTCGTGGTCATCTTCAAGAGCCCTGTTCACAAGTGCCTGATAGTCGGTCACATCAACTATTCCGTCATAGTTGGTGTCGCCGATGCTTGCAACGGAATAGTTACCTGTATCGCCCACCTTTGCAACCTTATAAATACCCGTTGTATCAATCACGGGAAGCTTTGGGTATGAATTATTGCTGTTATTATTCGCCTTCTGTCCCCAGACCTGCTCTGTGTTGGCACTCTGAAGAAGATAAGCCATTTCACCGGTCAACATACCGTCTAACGTTGCATATTGCGTTGCTCTTCCCTCATCAGGAAAGCTTGAATAATAATCAGCTCCGCCGAAAGCTAACCAGCCGTAAGTGTTGGCGTTGGGTCTGTAAACGCTTCGCTTGATATAAAAATTATTGGTATTTTCGGCATTCCTGCTTGTAAGACCGCAAATAGCACCGAACAGGGTATTGCCCTTAACATAGGCAGTGCTGTAGCAATTAGTTATTGAGCCGTAGCTTTCACCTGCAATACCGCCCACACGGGAGCCTACATTCCAGTCACTTATAACATAGGGTCTTCCGTTTCCGGTTCCATTGTTGTAGCAGTTATTGATTGAACCTGAATTAACGTAACCGACAATACCGCCAACGCGCATATCGCCTTCAATACACGAATCCGTTAAAAAGCATTTTTCAATTGTACCCTTGCTATAACCTGCAATACCGCCTACATATTCTCCGCCGTTTTTTATAACAGGCTCTTCACCGAAAAAGCAACCGTACAGACCAACATTTTTAACAACACCGCTTACGCCGCCGAAAAGGCCTACATAGGAATGAGAAGATTCTTTATACAAGCCCGTTATGATATAACCGCAGCCGTCAAAGGTACCTGAGTAAAGCAGACCGTTACTGCCGGTATAGTCACCGATTTCATCACGCCATATATAGAATCCTGTGGTATCTGTTAAAGCAGTACCGTCTGAATCGCATTTTATGGCAGGATTCACCTCAATATCGTTAACGAGTCTTCCGTTTGCACCGGGATCGGTTTCGTTAACATATCTTGCAAACCAATAGAGCTCACTAACGGTGCTGATTTCGTAATATCCGTCCTCGCTGAGAGCGGGCTCATCAAAGCCGCAGCCGTAGCAAAGTCCGTCGTGGATAGCGTTTGTATATATATCTGAAACAGCCTTACATTGAGCTACATAGTATATTTCTGCACCGTGGAACTTGGGCCAGGCAGAATGCACCGAATCGTTATCAACATTCTGCTTCCAGATGACCTTATCTTCAGTAATCGAGCTATTGAGATGATAGGTTACCTTGCCACTTGCAAAATCCTCAGCGGTCATAATTCCGGCTTCAACAACACTCTCCGAATCCGATGTGCCGACAGGACTTGAAACGCAGTAAGAATCGGTAATATCTGCTGAAGTGATAACACCTGCAATACCGCCTCGATATTCTGCTTTATCTGATGTAACCGAGCCTGCATTGTGAGAACTTGTTATCGTATTATTCTTATAGCTGCCTACAAGACCTCCTGCACAGTCCGAGCCGTAAACCGAGCCCGCATTATAGCAATAGGTTATATCAGCAGTTGTGGAGCTTGCACACAAGCCACCTGCATATTCGCCCGAAACAGCACCCTCGTTATATGTGTAATCCATACGGCTGCCTTCCATTATTCCGCAAATACCGCCTACGTACTTTATTTCATCGGTTTCAACGTCGTTTGATGAAATTGTACCGGTATTATAGCAATAGTCATATATGCTCTTATTTCCGATATCGCCACCGCAATATCCTGCAAGACCGCCTACAATAAGGGTACCCGTTACGTCTCCTTTGTTGTAGGATTTAATTAAATCGCCCTTTGCGTATCCGGCAAGACCGCCTACATATTCCGAACCGTTTACAGTGCCCTCGTTACCGTTGTTATTGAGTGTGTTAGTCGCATATCCTGCAACACCGCCAACATACTCAACACCTGAAACCTCACCATAGTTTTTATCTCCGTAAGTACTGTCGTCATTGTAGCCGTAAATACCGCCTACATAATTATTACCCTTAACAACCGAGTAATTATAATTGTACTGTGTGGTTAAGCCCAAACATTTTCCGGCTATTGCGCCCACATAATTATTACCGCAGATATATGAATCCTTGATAACTATTTCAACCGCCTTACCTTCTTCACCGATACACCCGAAAAGACCTGCATAATCGCGGGTACTGTCGTTGAAATATAAGCCGATGATATCGTAGCTTCCGCAGTAGAAATAACCGTCGTATGCAAGGCGCTCTCCGTCACTGTTACAGTAGCCTATAGGAGTCCATTGACGGAAGCCGTAACCGTTTGTAACGTTTCCGTTTTCATCATATTCAAGGCTTTCAAGCAGATTTTCATTTATAGTAATATCCGCAGTAACCTTACCGTCTATTGCATTATTACCCGAATTCACCTGCTCTGCAAACCAATAAAGCTCACCTGCGTTTGAAATAAGATAGCGGTCCGAGGAAAGCTCAGGCTCCTTGAAGCCCTGACAAACAACACAGAA
>JAZNJB010000012.1:0-107346 GCA_045577815.1 Acutalibacteraceae bacterium | reverse complement strand
AACCAAGGGCAAATACAGAAAACCCGGAACAGGTTGCATAACAAAAATTAACGATAACCTTTATGAAGGGCGATACTCACCAAGACTGCCAGACGGAAAACGACTTTCAAGAAACATTTACGCCAAAACAAGAGAAGAATGTGAAACACTCCTTGCAGAGCTTATAAAGGAAATGAAAGCCGAAATCCATACAGAAAAGGAAATACTAAAACAAGAGCAGACTATGTAAAAATTTTTACTGCATAAGTCAAAGAAAGGGAGCTGACTGAAAAAGTCAGCTTCCTTTAAGTTTTATCTCATTTTTTTAGACTTCAACTACTTCAAAAAATCACAATTTTTTAACAGATAGAATTTTATATTCCCAATCCGGCTCAAGAGGTATTTTACGTTTTCTGATTTCGCAAGGGTAATCTCTCCATTCACACTCAACCCACGCCTCAAGTCTTATATCCCACAAAGCATCTACTTCTTTGTATTTACCTTTGTTACGATTTATCAGTTTTGGTTTGATTGCATATTGAACACCTTTGATACCTTTGCTTCGTTGTTCCCTTATATCCCTTTGTGCTGTTTCCCATGTGATATATTTTTTCATCTCAAGAGTTGCATTTTTCGGATAAATCGGTTTTATTTTTCTTGGAAATATCTCCACAACAATTCTTTTAAAATCCCATTTACAATCCCAATTTTTTTGCCCTTGCAACTCAATAACATCTATCCATTTATCTTTTGTATTTATTGATTTTACTATATCTCTTGTAATAAAAACTGCTGCAGAATCACCATTTGCTAAATATGAAATATATTCGGGACTATACTTAATTTTTTGATTATTACTCTTCATTTTATAAACCTTTCATTATATATTTTAATCAATTTTCATTATTGTTCATTAATTTAAAATAAAAAAATCCCAAACCTCCCCTTAAACAATTTGCTACAATGCTGCATATCGTCTTACGCATTGGTCGCTCGGAAACGCTTGTGCTATCAAATTGATATTCACACAGTTGTTTCTCTTGTTTAAGCTCAGTTTGAGTTTTTCTTAAACATTAAATTTTCTAACCCCATAATAACATGATGAATAATATATGTCAATAATTACTATCTTAAATTCAACATAAAAATAGCAGGTAGGCAAAAACCTATCTGCTATTTTTGGTCGGAGTGAGGTGATTCGAACACCCGACTTCTTCGTCCCGAACGAAGCGCTCTACCAAACTGAGCCACACCCCGAAATAAGTGCAAAGTGCAAAGTGCAAAGTGCAAAGTGCAAAAAGGATTATACATTATTAGCGGAATAAAATCAAGTAAAAAAGCAATATTTTTACTTAATGTTATTACGGACTTTATAATGTTTGGAAGCAAAGCTTCCCCCGACACTCCTAACTCCTCACTCCTAACTCCTAACTAAATGAAATTTTGCACATATTTCCCATTTAAATTTCGGTAATATACAATAATATAATTTTATTGCTTTATCAGTACAAACCTACTATAATGTATAGTGAATTAGAATGGGTCGAAAGGGGCTATTTTTTTGAATATTATTGTAGTTGGTATGGGAAAGGTTGGCTATACAGTTGCAGAACAGCTTTCCCAGGAAGAGCACGATGTTACAATCATCGATACTGACGAAGACGTGATAAACGACACTCTTCAGGACATTGATGTTATCGGCATTATCGGTGATGGTGCAACTCGCAAAGTTCTTCAGAATGCAGGAATTGAAGAATGTGATTTGCTTATTGCCCTTACAGGTAGCGATGAGCTTAATATCTACTGCTGTCTTCTTGGCAAGAGGCTTGGTGCTAAAAGCACCATAGCCCGAGTTCGCGACCCTGAATACAGTAAGGATGTTGGTCTTTTAAAGGAAGACCTGGGACTTGCTCTTGCTATTAACCCTGAAAGAGAAGCAGCAGCGGAAATCCAGCGAATCTTAAAATTCCCCACTGCCCGAAACGTTGACTTTTTCGGTCACGGCAAGGTTGACCTTTTAAGCTTTGTTGCCCATAAAAATTGCTTATTAACCAACAAAGCAATTAAGGATTCATTCTCCAAAATCAAAACACAGGCTCTTGTTTGTGCTATTATGCGCGGTAAAGATGTTTTCATCCCAACAGGTGATTTTGTTATTCAGGAAAACGATACAGTAGCCGTTCTCACCCCTGCAAAAACTGCGCCTGACTTTTTCAAGCAAATCGGCTACCGCACAAGTGATGTTAAAAACATTATGATTATCGGCGGCGGTAAAATCGCCCTTTACCTTGCAAAAGCTCTTAGTCACCTGAATGTTTGCACAACTATTATTGAAAAAGACCTTGAGACCGCTCTGAATCTGAGCAGTACTCTTAACAATATCAATGTTGTTCACGGTGATGGCACAAATCGTTCACTTCTTCTTGAAGAGGGTCTTCTTGAAGCTGACGCTTTCTGTTGTCTTACAGGTATTGACGAAGAAAACATTGTTCTTTCTCTTTTCGCAAAGAACACATCACCCAATATTAAAACAATTACAAAAGTTAACCACACACTTTTCCGTGAGGTTATTGAAACTCTTGATATAGACAGCGTTGTTTACCCAAAATTCACAACAGCAAGTATAATTCTCAAGCATGTTCGTGCAAAAACTGCACGAGGCGGTGTAAGTGACGTTCAAAAAATCACCAGAATTATTAACAATAAGGTTGAGGCAATTGAATTTAAGGTTACCGCAGAAAGCCGATTGGTAAACCATCAGATTCAATATTTAGATATTAGAAAAAATATTCTTTTAGGCTCAATTACCCGAAACGGCGAGGTAATCATTCCTCGCGGTACAGATGTTTTGAAAGAGGGCGATTCCGTAGTTGTTGTTACAACCTCTGAACGCCTTACCCGACTTGATGATATTTTGAAATAAGGAATGCAATTATGAACAGAAGAATGATAGCATATATACTTGGTATATTGCTTTTATGTGAAGCAGGACTTTTAGCTTTGCCTGCAATTGTTGCTCTTATATACGGTGAAGCCGTTATAAAAAGCTTTCTTATAACAATCGGAATTCTTATTGCAACAGGACTTGTGTGCGTTGCGATGAAGCCGAAGGACAAAACAATCTACGCCCGTCACGGACTTATAATAGTATCTCTCGGTTGGGTTTTAATGAGTCTTTTCGGAGCACTCCCTTTTTATATCAGCGGAGAAATCCCCAATTATCTTGATGCAGTTTTCGAAGCAGTTTCGGGTTTTACCACAACCGGCTCAAGTATACTCACTGACGTTGAAGCACTTTCAAAATCAATGCTTTTCTGGCGAAGCTTTACCCATTGGATTGGCGGTATGGGTGTTCTTGTTTTTATGATGGCGGTTCTTCCTCTTGCCGGTGGCGGCGGTGACCTGCACCTTATGAAAGCGGAAAGCCCCGGTCCCAATGTATCAAAGCTTGTGCCCAGATCAAGCAAAACTGCCCGGATTCTTTACGGAATATATCTCGCTCTTACCGTTCTTGAAATATTCATATTGCTTTTTGGTGGTATGTCGCTTTTCGAAAGTGTAACAATAGCGTTCGGCACGGCAGGTACAGGTGGCTTCGGCGTTCTCAATTCCAGCATCGCCTCATATTCAACCTTCTGTCAGAGCACTATAACCGTATTTATGATTCTTTTCGGAATAAATTTCAACATTTATTTCCTTCTGCTCTGCAAGAAATTCAAGGATGCCTTAAAGAGCGAAGAGGTATGGACTTACCTTGCAATAATGCTTTCAGCGATAGTTGTTATTGCGATTAACATAAAAGATATGTTTTCAAGCTTCGGTGAAGCTCTTCACCATTCTGCTTTCCAGGTAAGCTCTGTTATGACAACAACGGGCTACTCTACCTTTGACTTTAACCAATGGCCTGAGCTGAGCAAAATGATTATGCTTGCAGTTATGTGTGTAGGTGCTTGTGCCGGCAGTACCGGTGGCGGACTTAAAGTTTCACGTGTAATTCTTCTTTTAAAGAGCGCAAGGCGTGAATTCCGCCGTATCTCCCACCCGAGAAGCGTTAAAATAATCACCTTTGACGGTAACAGAGTAAGCGACGAAACAATCCGCAACACCTTTGCATATTTCTTCATTTATGCAATGATATTTGGAGCTTCTGTGCTTGTGGTTTCACTTGATAATTTTGATTTCGCAACAACAACTACCTCTGTTATTGCAACACTTAATAACATAGGTCCCGGTTTGAATATGGTTGGCGCAACAGGAAATTTTTCAGAATTCAGCTTTCTCTCAAAGCTTGTTTTAATTGCCGATATGCTTTTCGGAAGACTTGAAATATTCCCTCTCCTCTTTCTCTTCGCTCCATCAAAACAAAAAGTTAAAATCTTCAGTAAAATAAGAAGTAAATTATAATTCAGAAATTTTTTGAAAGGAAAGAAAAAATGAGAACAGTTAAATGGATTAACGAAAACTGGCTTTTTACAATGAATGAAAATCAAAACCCTGCAACACTTCCCGAAGGAGCAGAAACACTTACTCTTCCTCACACATGGAATGGCAAGGACGGTCAGGACGGCGGTAACGACTACAAACGCCAGAAATGCTACTACTTTAAAGAAATCTCAAAGGAAGAGCTTACAGGTGAAGAAAACTATCTTGAATTTGACGCAGTAAACTCTTCTGCAGAAATTTTCTGGAACGGTGTTTCTCTTCTCGTTCATCATGGCGGTTATTCCCGTTTTAGAGTAAAAATCCCTGAAGATAAAATTGAAGATACAAATATACTTGCAGTTTCTGCAGATAACTCACCTAACGACAGAGTTTATCCTCAGAATGCAGACTTCACTTTCTATGGTGGTATTTACAGAGGTGTTAAAATCCTTAGCGTTCCCTCTGCTCATTTTGACCTTGATTATTACGGCGCACCGGGTATTAAGGTAACTCCCGCAGTAAAGGGCAACAATGCAGATATTGAGGTTGAGGTATTTGTAAAAAATGCAGATGGCGCATCTCTTACATATAAAATTCTTGATGGTGAAGCTGTTGTTGCAGAAACTACAACCGCAGATACAAAGGTTAATTTCGTCATCGAAAATGTTCATCTCTGGAATGGTAGAAAAGACCCCCACCTTTATACATTAATTGCAGTTCTTGAAAAAGACGGTGCAGAGCTTGATTCTGTTTCAACCCGTTTTGGTTGCCGTACATTCAGCGTTGACCCTGAAAAAGGCTTCATTCTTAATGGTGAGGAATATGCACTTCGTGGTGTTTCTCGCCATCAGGACTATCCCGAAAAAGGTAACGCCCTCACCCTTGAAGACCACAAGAGAGATATTGATTTAATTCTTGAGGTTGGTGCTACAACAATCCGCCTTGCTCATTATCAGCACGCTCAGGAATTCTATGACCTTTGCGATGAAAAGGGTCTTGTAATCTGGGCAGAAATCCCCTATATCTCCTGTCATATGGAAAACGGCTATGATAACACCATAAGCCAGATGAAAGAGCTTGTTTCTCAGAACTATAACCACGCTTCAATCTGCTTCTGGGGACTTTCAAACGAAATCACAATTGCCGGTGCAGATAACCCCCATCTTATTAAAAATCACAAGGACTTAAACGACCTGGTTCATAAGATGGACAAAACAAGACTTACCACTATTGCAACTGTTACAATGTGCTCAATGGACAGCGAATATGTTCATATCAGCGATGTACTTTCCTATAACCACTATTTCGGTTGGTATGGCGGCACAACAGATATGAACGGCAAATGGTTTGATGATTTCCATAAGAAATATCCCAACAAAGCAATCGGCTTAAGCGAATACGGTTGCGAGGCTCTTGACTGGCACACATCTGCTCCCACTCAGGGTGATTACACAGAAGAATATCAGGCATATTACCACGAGGAGCTTATCAAACAAATCGCAGTTCGTCCTTATATCTGGGCAACACACGTCTGGAATATGTTTGACTTTGCTGCCGATGCTCGTGCAGAGGGTGGCGAAAACGGTATGAACCACAAGGGTCTTGTAACCTTTGACCGTCAGTATAAGAAAGACTCCTTCTATGCTTACAAGGCTTGGCTCAACCCCGAACCAATGGTTCACATCTGCTCAAAGAAATACATTGACAGAGTTGAAGATGTAACAAAGGTTACTGTATATTCAAACTGCGATGAGGTTGAGCTTTTCCGTAACGGTGAAAGCGTTGGCAAGCAGAAAAAAGGTCAGTTTCCCTTCTTCTATTTCGATGTTAAAAACCAAGGCACATCAACTCTCGAGGTTAAGGCAGGTGACCTTACAGATACTGCAACAATCAACAAAGTTGATACACCTAACGAAGATTACATTATGAAAGAAGAAAATCAGGTTATTAACTGGTTTGAAATCAACACTCCCGTTGGCTACTATTCAATTAACGATACCATAGGCGATATTATGAGTACCTTAAAGGGTAAAATTGCTATGTTCAAGCTCCTTATGCTCTTTAAGAACGTTATGTCACAGGGTTCAAAGAGCGGCAAACCCGAGGTTATGGGCTTCAGCTTTGGTAAGATTAATATGGATATGCTTAAATCATTGTTAGGTATGGTTAAAGGCTTTACCGTTAAGCGTACCTTCTCAATGACAGGAAATAAGTTCTCAAAAGAACAAATCCTCGAAGTAAACGCAATGCTTAATAAAGTAAAGAAAAAATAAAAGCGGATAGCAAATAGCAAATAGCAGATAGCAGATAGTTAATAACTAACAGCTAATTGCTAATTGCTAATTGCTAATTGCTAATCGCTAAATATGTAGGTGATATTTTGGCAGAAATTCTTGCAACAATAATGGCTGTGTTTGCCGTAATAGGTGCAATTGATAAAATATTTGGTAACCGCCTTAAATTAGGTGACGAGTTTGAAAAGGGCATAACAACTCTTGGTCCTCTTTCCCTTTCAATGCTTGGTATGATGACTATCGCCCCTGCCCTTGCAGACTTGCTTTTACCTGTAATAACACCCGTGGCAAATCTTTTCGGCTTTGACCCAAGCGCACTGGCAGGTATTTTGATTGCAAACGATATGGGTGGTGCAGCTCTTGCAGATTCCGTAGCAACAGACACTCTTTTAGGCTCATTCCACGGACTTTGCGTTGCATCAATGTTAGGTGCTACAATTTCATTTACAATCCCCGTTGCTCTTCAGTCATCAAAAAAAGAACATCATAACGATGTTCTTTTAGGACTTCTCTGCGGTATCAGTACAATTCCCGTAGGTTGCTTCGTTTCAGGGCTTGTAATGGGAATTAATCCTCTTACCGTTTTAATAAACCTTGCCCCTGCAATTCTTATTTCCGTAATCATTATAATCGGACTTTTGAAATTCCCCGAAATCACAATTAAAATCTTTTCGGTTTTCGGAAAATTCATTTCAATTCTCATTACCTGCGGTCTTGCTTTGGGTATTTTCCAGACCCTTACCGGAAAAATAATCCTCAAAAACACCGCTCCCCTTATGGAAAGTGCCGCAACCGTTTTCACAATCTGCATAACTCTTGCAGGTACATTCCCCCTTATTGCCATTATCTCAAAGCTTCTCAGAAAGCCACTTTCCGCATTAGGTAAAAAACTAAATCTTGACGACACCTCGGTTATCGGTCTTATTGCAACTCTTGCAAACTCAATTGCCACAATGGAAAGTGCCGACAGAATGAACAGAAAAGGCAGAGTTATGAACCTTGCCTTTGCAGTTTCTGCCGCATTCGTTTTCGGCGACCACCTCGCCTTCACCCTCTCCTACAACGATGAACATATAGTTTCTGTTATCATAGGAAAGCTTGTTGCAGGTATCACAGCACTTGTAGTTGCAGTGGTGCTTGAGAAGAAAACCAACCGTAAGGTATAGGCTTGCCTATACCTTCGAAATAGTATATCAAGAGCAAATGTAGGGTACGGTCTTGACCGTACCGCCAAACATCTCTGAAAATGTAGGGAACGGTCTTGACCGTTCCGCCACATAAATCGTCACAAAAACTTGCGGTCGGGTCAAGACCCGACCCTACATTAACGAACAAAAAACCTCGGAGCAATTAACTCCGAGGTTTTCATTTTGTTTATGCGCCAATATTAAACAATCTCTCAAAAAACTGCTTAATTAAATTTATAAGCTTCACAAACCAATTCGCAGATGCTTCACTATCGCCACTGGTTTTATTATCTTCAGTATGGGTATGTGTTCCTTTGTAATTTCCTATACCCTCAACAGTAGTAACAACATCACCGTCTTCGTTGGTTTCTTTTGTTACAATAAAATCCTTGCCTTCTTCAAGCGTAACACCATCGCAGATAATTTTAACAGTATCGCCATACATAAATTCGGCTTGCTTTATAGATTTTCTTGCAACCTTATAGGTAACATTAATAATACCGTCGTAATTTCCTATAAGAGAAACTGCAATATTATACTCCCCTGCATCTTTAAAAACAGAATTATTCAATATCTCATAATCCTGGCCTTCAACAAGCTTTTGAACTCCGTTATACACATAAATCTTAGGTTTAACCCCATTAGGACTATATGTGGGGCTATCGTTAATCACACTTATGTTTTCAACGCCCTGTGGCAGAATTGTGAATTTAGCAGTTGCTGCAAGATGCTTAAAATCACCAAGACCCTTTACAATAGCTTTTGCAGAGCCTGCATTGATATTATCTTTATAAGAAACACTATATTCAGTATCCTGAGTTAATTTTCTGCTATTGGCAGAAGCGTTAACCTCAGGCTTTATCTCTTTGCCTGTGTATGTCTGATTTTCAATAGGGTCAATAACAAGGGTTGTGTATTTAATGCTATTTTGTGTAGCATAAATCTGAGCGTAAGAGCCCTCGTTACAATAGATAACCAAATCCTCGCTGGCATTTTCAAAGGCATCATCGCTGATTGATGTAACGCTATCGGGAATAACAACAGTTTCAAGCAAAGGACAGTCAGCAAACGCCTGTGGTCCGATTTCCTCTACATTACCACCGATTACGACAACTTCAAGCTCATCACAATAACGGAATGTAAACTCAACAACAGCCTCCATACCCTCCGGCATAACAACTTTTTTTACAGGGCAGTTATAAAATGCAGAGCCACATATATCAGTAATACTGTTTGAAAAAACAACCTCTTTTAACTGTCTGTTCATTATAAAAGCTTGAGTTCCTATTTTCTTCAAATTTTCAGGAAACTCAACATATTCAAGGTAAGGACAGTTTTTAAAAGAAAAGTCACCTATTTCAATTAAGCTGTCAGGAAAATCTATCGATGTAACTCTTGCATTAATAAACGAGCCGTCAATAATTTCAAGACCATCATTTAAAACAATTTCTGCAAGCTGATTAGTTCCAAATGCTGCACCGATTTTTTTTACAGTTTTCGGAATGACGATTTTAGTAAGCTTATTTTTTGTAAAGCTTTCGTCAGGTATATTGGAAATCTTGATATTTTTATCAAAATTCAATTCATTAAGACCTAAATTATTAGCTGCATATTCCTGAATTTCTGTAACCCCTGCACCAAGATTTAAAACTGAAAGCTTCACATTTTGAAGAGCATTTGAACGAAGCACGGAATCAGTTACCGCTAATTCCCTTAATGTACCGGGGATATAAACTCTCAAAGTCTTCATTCCATCATTGAATTTTTGTTCAGTGTTATAACCTGAGTATGCAAGATATCCGAACCAATAACCAAAAAGAGCCTCTTCTGTATCAGTTTTAACATCTCTGCTTTCACCAATAAAGGGAACTGTTAATTTTTGCAAATTATTAGCCCCAGCAAACGCGCCCTCGCTGATTACGGTTACACTATCGGGAACAACAATCTCCTCTAAAACCAAGCAACCGTCAAAGGCTTTATTATCTATTTTTTCAAGACCATCAGGTAAAACAATACTTTTTACTCTTGTATTACCGGCAAAAACTCTACCTATTTTCTTTACACCTTCAGGCACAACAATATTTGTGTCTGTACCAAAATAGGCTGTAAGTGTACCGTCTGAGCTAATTCCAAAATCGTTATTTTCCTCTTCGGGATATTCATCCTCAGGATATTCCTCTTCGGGATATTCTATCGTTTTTTCGTATTTAGTACCCCTAAAGGCATACTCATTAATTTGAGGCTCAGTTTCTGGCAAGGCTACCTCAATTAAATTACTGCAACCACCAAAAGCAAATGCACCAATTTCCTCCACATTATCGGGAATAACAATGCTTGTAATATTCAAACACTTGCCAAAAGACCATACACCTATTTTTTTCAAGCCCTGTGGAAATTCAATGCTGCTGAACACACAATTTTCAAAAGCCTCTGTATCTATTTCAGTAACATTTTCAGGAATAACAAATTCCTCTAATTCAGTACAAGAAAAGAACGCGTATTTTCCGACTCTTGTGATTTTATCTGTATTCTCAAAAACAACAGATTCAAGTGCTTTGCAATTTTTTGCAAAATTATCAGGATATTCTGTTGCTTCAACAGTATTTTTAATAATTATACTTTCTATTTTTTCCGCGTTTTCAAAATTGCTTTCATTGATTTGCTTTGTGATAGTAACGGTTTTTAATGTTTGGGGCAAATAATATGTTATTTCACTTACAGAGTCCCAAGCAGCATAAGAACCGGTACACTCTTCATCACCAAACATATAGCCGATATGATTACTATATCGTTCATCATAATCTGCACCTTTAGGTCCTATGCCGAGAAATGGAGTTGTAAGGCTTTTTATTTTAGTACCGCTAAAAGCACCAAAACCCACCTTTTGAATTGTATCAGGTAAAACTAAATCTGAATTATTAAAGCCCGAACAGTTTTTAAAAGCCCAATCATCTATTGTCACTATATTTTTAGGAATATTCAAATTTTTTAAAGATATGCAATTCTCCAAAGCATATTTTCCAATTATTGAAACAGAATCGGGAATATTCAAATTTTCTAAAGACGAGCAATTTCCAAAAGCATCTCTTCCAATTATTGAAACGGAATCGGGAATTTTGATTTCTTTAAGATTTTCGCAACCCCAAAAGGCAGCTTCACCTATCTCGGTTATATCACCTAATATTTCAACTTTTTCAAGACTTACAAAAGAGGCAAAGGCAAGGTAACCGACAGAAGTGATACCCTCTTCAATTACAACATTCACACACTTATCCCACATAGTGTCAAACCATTCATCAGTTGTGGTATATTCCTCTGACAACTCCCCCGTACCACTGACAATAAGAGTTTCACCATCAAATGTCCACGTTATTGTGTCATCTGTAGCATTTGCCTTGGTAACGATATTTGTTGGTGCTATAGATAAAATTATCAACAAGGTTAAAAATATTGATAATACTTTTCTGAAATTCTTTTTCATAACTACGCCTCCTTAATTCTCGGGTAAAAACTGAAAGCTACAACCGCCGTATTCAACTATAACAACATCAGCTTCAAAATCCTCTGAATACTCCCTTTTAACTGTGTATTCACCTTCGGGAATTTTCTTTTCACTACCATCGCTGTATACGGCGTAAACACTCATACTCTCAACATTATAGCCACCATCAAAGGTGCCGTATATTGAATTAAGAGTTACGGGATTTCTTTCTTTTTCCGCTTTGACATTTACATAAATGCTTGTGTCAAAATATTTATAGGTTATAGTAATTTCGGTTTTTCCGTTTTTATCGGGTGTACCGATTTTCACATCACATTCATCAACTGAAACAACCTTTTCGGTATTATCTGAATAATAAACCTTTATTGCCACACCATTCAGCTTGATTTGTGATACCTCGGTATAATCAGTTTTAAATCCCGGTGGCACTATTGCCGTTACCTTATAAATATGTGGAATTGGCTTTGTAACACTCGGTGGTGTTATTTCCGTCACCTTATTTTCTGTTGTTAAAGGAATGGAGCTTGTTGTTTCATTGTTTATGTAGGTAGTAGGCTCAGATGTCTGAGCACTCGTTGTCTGCTCTTTTCCTGTGGTTTCTGCCTGTGTAGTTGTTGCCGAATGCTCATAAATATTGAAAATATTATCTAAAAAGCTATTGGGCTTCAATGAACCCTGAGCATTATGGTTCGTTAACCTTACGGATGTAATTGCACATAAAACTGCTACTGCTGCACAGGCAACAGCACCAACATATACACTTCTCAATTTCTTATTATGGTGCTTAATAATTCTTTCAACACCTGAAAAAGCCTGATATGCTTCGGTTGCTTCGCCCCTGAGTACATTCTGCAGATTTTCAATTGCGATACAGCAATCATCAATAAGCTCTGCATTCATTTCATCAATATCTTTAGAAAGCTCTTCTTCTATAATTTCTTCAAGCTCGGAAATAAGAGAAGAATAAAATAAATCGTCATTGATATTCTGTTTTGTAAGAAAATGTTCAATTGCAATTTTCATATCAAATCTTCTCCTTTCATTTCTTCCTCAACCATAGCTTTCACCTTTTGCCTTAATCGTGACAGGCGTTTTGCCGTGGCATCAAAAGAAATATTTAATTCTTCCGCTATTTCTGCAATAGATTTTTGCTCGGTATATTTTAATTGATAAAGCAATCGCTCTTTTTCATCAAGAATTTTAATAATCCTTTCAGCGCAGGAATCATAATCAATATTCGAGTAATCAAGTACCTCGTTGGTTGCAAGTGTTTCTGCCACCTCATCTAAAGAAATAATGTTATTGGCTTTTTTATCTTGTCGCCATTGAGTTTTTATGAGATTATCTGCAATTTTATAAAGAAATGCACCTGTGTTCTCGATTTCCTCACCATTCAAAATCTGTTTATAATAAACCATAAAGCATTCCTGAACGCAGTCCTCTGCTTCATTTCTGTTTTTTAGCTTAATATTGCAAAAACGTGCGATTTTTTCATAGTATGTATCATAGGATTGGCGGAGCAGTTCATCTGCCCGTTTTTTATTTTGCAATTTAATCATCCTTTGAAAAGCTTTTCTACTACTATGTGTCATAAAATGGAAAAGTTGACATAATTTTATAAAAAAAAGTTGAGAGGGTGTTGCCCCTCTCAATTTTAACAAAGTTGTTTCAGAACTGCAACACCCTCTGCAACGGTAAACCCACCCGGAGTTTTATCAAAATTCTTGTTTCCGTTGTTCCAACGAGAACACCATTCTTTTATCTGTTGATCTGTCATAGGAAGATTTTTCACATTTGTAAGGCTTGTTATAACATTAATTAAATTTTCTTCACTATCACCGAGAATTCCCAACAATTCGCAATATCTTTCATATTTATATTTCTTTGCTTTTTCAAGAAGATAAGTCATAAATGCAGTACAGGCTTTGCCGTGAGGAATACCAAAGTTTTCCGTTAAAACATAGCCCACTGTATGAGGAAATGCTGCACCGCATACATTAAGCTCAAGCCCTGCATAAATTGAGCCATAGTATAAATCTGCTCTCATTTTCTCATCAGGGAGCTCTTTGGTTTCATAAAGGTATTTTAAACCATTATATATTAAGGGCAACGCCATTTTTCCATATTGAGTGGGCAAATCACTGCAAGCAGGGGCAAACCAACCCTCAACTGCATGAGCAAAGGCATCAAGAGCAGTTGAAACTGTAATATCATAATTCATTGAATAAGTGTATTTCGGGTCAAGGAACGAAACTGCACCATAGCAGTCTGCACCTGAAATACTCTTTTTCATTGAGTCTTCGTCATTAGTAAGAACGCTGACACCTGTTACCTCGCTACCCGTTCCGCTCGTTGTTCCCACAAGAACAACGGGCAAAGCCTTTGAGGGTATAGGTCTTGCGTATATTCCCTTAATATCATAATGGGGGTTTTCCGCACAGATTGCCACCGCCTTTGAAGCATCAAGAGGTGAACCACCACCGATACCCACGATAAATTCCGCATTAAACTCTCTCGCCTTTTCCCCTGCTTTTATTACAGTGGAAACAAAAGGATTTTCTGTTATTTCATCAAAAAGGCAGTATTCAATATTTTCTTTATTTAAAGCGGTAACAACATCATCCAAAGCACCGCTTTTTCTGGCACCTGTCTTGCTTGTAACAATAAGACATTTTTTGCCAAGCTTTCTGAACTCTGCGCTGTTTTTAATTACACAATTTTCTCCGCTTATAATCCTCGCCGGCATGTAAATGTTAAAATCCATAAAAACACCTCTGCAATTTTATACATAATTATACCATATTATATAGCAAATTCCAATTGAAAAAACAAGTATTTTGTTGTATAATGTTTAAGTTGAATATTATCTTGGAGGAATGGGTCTTGAAAAACATTTTCGGGCGAAATTTAATAAAACGCTCTGATGTTTTTGTTATTTTTTTAACACTTTTACTAATTTTTGCCTCTTTGATACTTTTTTGGAAATCTCCTGAACAACTGCCCGTTGCCATTATTAGTGTTAACGGAAAAGTTGAAAGAGAGATAGATTTAACCTTGCAAGAAGATTGCATAATTACTCTGAAAACAGACCCTGTTGTAACTCTTGAAATAAAGGACCATAAAATTCGTTTCATTGATTCCAAGTGTCCTGACCATACCTGCGAAAAAATGGGGTATCTGAGTAATCCGAGAGATACAGCAGCCTGCATCCCTGCAAAAGTTATTGTTACTGTAAACGGAACTGAGGGTACATTAGTGGACGCGGTAGTAGGATGATAATGCGTAATGCTTTGCGATACTTTTACGAAGAATAAAGGGAACGGGGCAACCCACCACCGCTAACGCGGTCCCCCTCCCTATTCCATCAAAGATGGAACAGGGATGATAATTTTTCGCAATACTTTTACAATTGCCGACCGCAGGTCCCGAAATTTTCAACTTTCCATTCTCCGCTTTCCACTTTTATAATGTCGACCGCAGGTCCCGAAACTCATCACTATTCACTCTTAACTCTTCACTGCGAGCAAAAAGGAGTTGACTATTTGAAAAAGAACAAAGCGAGCCTTGTCGCTCTTATGGGAATGTTCTGTGCATTGGCAATGGGCCTTTCGTTTCTTGAATCTCTCATCCCCCCTATTGCACCCGTTCCCGCAATAAAACCCGGTTTTTCAAATATCGTCACAATGTTCTGTGTCAGTTCATTGGGCACGCCCTATGGTTTAGCGATAGTTCTTTTCAAAGCATTTTTTGCTTTATTAACCCGCGGTGCAACCGCATTTTTAATGAGCCTTTCAGGAGGGCTATTAAGCCTACTCGTTATGGCAATAATTTTCAAATTCTTTAAAAACACATTCGGTTATATCGGTATCGGCATTCTGTGTGCCCTTTTTCATAATATCGGGCAACTTGCCGTAGCCGTTGTAATATTGGGAGAAGCAATGCTCACTCTGACACCTTTGCTTCTTCTTTCGGGCTTGATAGCAGGTCTTGTAACGGGAACTGTTTTCAAATACACTCTGCCCGTACTGAACAAAATTACAATACTCACAAGGAGTAGATAAAAATGATTAAACACATTGCAGGTGTTCTTCACCCTGCGGCAAAAGGTCGCGGTGGCGTGAAAGTTCCCCACAACAAAAACACCGAAAACTGCAAAATCGTGAGAATGCCCGCTCCCGAAAAGGTTGTTCTTCCTATGCAGCAGCATATCGGTGCACCTTGCTCTCCTACTGTTCAGGTAGGTGATACAGTTAAGGTAGGTCAGGTTATCGGTGATACCGATAAATTCATCTCCGCACCTATTCACGCTTCTGTTTCGGGTACAGTTACCAAAATTGCAGACACAGTCCTGGCTAACGGCAGACTGGCTCCTGCGGTAACAATCGAATCCGATGGAGAAATGGCAGTTTTTGAAGAAATTGCTCCCCCCGTTATCAATAATGTGGATGATTTCATCAAGGCAGTTCGTGATTCCGGTCTTGTTGGTCTTGGCGGTGCAGGCTTCCCCAGCCATGTTAAATTCCATCTTGACCCTAAAAAGCCTATCGACACAATTGTTGTTAATGCAGCAGAATGCGAACCATATATTACTGTTGACTACCGTGAATGCATTGATAATACTCTTTATATAATCCGCAGTCTTATGCTTATTAAAGAGTATCTCGGCATTCCCAAAGCAGTTATTGCCGTTGAAGATAATAAGCCTGCGGCAATTGAGGCGCTTCAGAAAGTAGCCGATGAAGTAGGCGACGGCTCAATCAAGGTTATGCAGCTTAAATCACGCTACCCACAGGGCGCGGAAAAAATGATTGTTTATTCCGCAACAGGTAGAAAAATTCCTTTCGGAAAGCTCCCTGCGGATGTTGGTTGCATTGTAATGAATGTTACAAGTACCGCCTTTATCGGCAGATACCTTGAAACAGGTAAACCCCTTGTAAGCCGTTCTCTTACTGTTGACGGTTCTGCAATTCTCAAACCTCAGAATGTAAGGGTTCCTATTGGTACAAACCTTAACGAGCTTATTGATTTCTGCGGTGGCTTCAAGCCTGACCTTGACAAGGTTATTGCAGGTGGTCCAATGATGGGTACTGCCCTTGTAAGCACTGATGTTCCTGTTATCAAGAGCTATAATGCAGTTCTTGCATTCTCTAAAGGAACTATAAAAGACAAACCCGACAACGACTGTATCCGTTGTGGCAGATGCAGTCAGGTTTGCCCTATGGGTCTTATGCCCACTAATGTAATGCGTTCCGTTAAGGCTAAAGATATTGACGGACTTAAAGCAAGTAATGTTGTTGCTTGTATGCAGTGTGGTACTTGTGCTTATGCTTGTCCTGCAGGCAGACCACTTGTTCAGTATCTCGTACTTGCAAAAGATATGATTAGAGAGGATGGTGCTAAAAAATGAGTGAAAATGCCCTTATACAAAAAATAAAACCCACCGTTGCAGCATCCCCCCATATGAAATCAGGGGAAACCTCGCAGACGATGATGCGCGATGTTATTCTCGCTCTTATTCCTGCTCTTATAACATCTGTATGGCTTTTCGGACCAAGAGCTTTTGCTGTAAGTGCTGTCAGCGTTATTTCTTGTGTGCTTTTCGAGTATATAACAAGAAAAATTCTTAAAAGAACAAACACTCTCAACGATTTAAGTGCAGTTGTAACAGGTCTTTTACTTGCGTTCAACTTACCCTCTTCAATTCCCTTTTGGATGATTCCTATCGGTGCATTTGTTGCCATAGTGGTTGTTAAACAATTCTTCGGCGGTATCGGTCAGAACTTTGTTAACCCTGCTTTAATGGGTAGAATTATTCTTATGGTTTCCTTCCCCGGTCCTATGTCCACCTGGACAGAAAATTATAAATGGGGCGAAACCGTTGATGCAGTTACCACCGCAACTCCCCTTTATATTCTTCAGAATGTTGGCGAGAAATTCTCAATGGAAGATATGCCCTCATATCTTGAAATGTTCTTAGGTCAGAGAGCAGGTTGCCTTGGTGAAACCTGTGCCCTTGCTCTTATAATCGGTGGTATCTATCTTTTAGCAAGAAAGGTTATAACCCCTTCTATCCCCGTTTCATTTATTCTCACAACTGCAATATTTATGGCAATTGCAGGTAAAGGCGACCTTGATTATATAGTATATAATCTTTTAGGTGGTGGTCTTCTTATTGGCGCCATCTTTATGGCAACTGACTATGCAACCTGTCCTCTCACCTCAAAAGGTAAGATTATATATGGTATCGGTTGCGGTCTTGTAGCTTGCCTTATCAGACAGTTCGGTAGCTACAATGA
Source organism: Acutalibacteraceae bacterium (assembly GCA_045577815.1). GTDB lineage: Bacteria > Bacillota > Clostridia > Oscillospirales > Acutalibacteraceae > DTU089. The sequence goes on along the minus strand of JAZNJB010000012.1, from coordinate 89,666 downwards.
AGGCGTTTCTTTTGCAATTATTCTTATGAATCTCCTTGTTCCTCATATTGACAATTTAACAAAGCTTAAACCCTTTGGCTATATAAAAGAGAAAAAGCAGAAGGAGGCAAAAGCAGAATGAAAAACAAAAACCTCAAAGAAATTGCACTCCCCGCAATAATGCTTTTCCTCATTGCCGCAATTTGCACGGCACTTCTTGCAGGAACAAACCTTTTAACGAAAGACAAAATTGCTCAGATTGCAGTTGAAGCAGAAAACAATGCAAAATCTGCAGTTATTACAGCAAACTCATTTTCAGACGCTAAGAATGCCGACGGCAACACTTATTATGAAGCATATAACGAAAATAATAACCTTGTTGGTTATGTTTTCAATGTAACTTCAAAAAGTTACGGCGGCGACCTTACTTGTATGGTAGGTATATCTGCCGAAGAAGAAAAAGTTACCGGTGTTGAAATCACAGCTATCAGTGACACTCCCGGTCTTGGTATGAAAGCCACAGCTAAGGATTGGCTCAACCAGTTTATTGGCAAAGCATCCGGAATTAAGGTTAATAAAAATTCCTCTTCGGATACAGAAATTCAAGCAATCACCAGTGCTACAATCACCTCTCAGGCAGTTACCGATGCGGTAAACCAAGCTTTCGAGGTATTACTAAAAGTAAAAGGAGGTGCCGAAAATGGCTAAAGCTGAAAAATGCTCACTTCGCAAAGAGTTCACAAAAGGACTTATTCGCGAAAATCCTGTATTAAGGCTTGTTCTCGGCACTTGCCCTACTCTTGCAACATCAACCTCAATGGTTAACGCAATCGGTATGGGTATTGCCGCAACACTTGTTCTCATTTGTTCAAATATTGCCATTTCCGCTTTAAGAAAGGTAATCCCCGATAAAGTCAGAATCCCTGCTTATATCGTTATTATTGCTTCTTTTGTTACAATTGTTCAAATGATAGTAAAAGCCTTTGTTCCCGCCCTTGATGAGGCGCTCGGCGTGTTCCTTCCCCTTATTGTTGTTAACTGCATCATTTTGGGAAGAGCGGAAGCATTCGCTAACAAAAACCCCGTTATCGCCTCCGCCGTTGACGGTCTCGGAATGGGTATTGGCTTTACCGCCGCTCTCTTCTGTATGGCTCTTGTAAGAGAATTCCTCGGTAACGGCACTCTTTTTGCAGATGCTCAGAACCTTCTCGGCGTATTTGGTGACAATGTTTTAGGTGGTTTCAACGGAATAACAATTCTCAACACACCAATGACCTTGTTCATTCTTCCTGCAGGCGGTTTCTTTGTATTCGGAATTCTTATTGCTCTTGCTAATAAAATCAGCGATAAGAAAAAACTTCCTCGAGCAGAGCTTCACGGATGTGAAAGCTGTCCTCTCGCTTCCACCTGCTCGAAAGTAGTTTCAAAAAGGGAGGATAAAATGATATGAATGCTACACAGGTTTTCTCAATAATCCTCACAGCAATTCTTACAGAGAACTTTGTTCTTTGTAAGTTCCTCGGTATCTGCCCGTTCCTTGGTGTTTCAAAGAAGGTTGATACAGCTCTTGGTATGAGCGTTGCAGTTATCTTTGTTATGCTCATTTCTACTGCAGTTACTTACCCCATTAACGCACTTCTCAATCAGTATGATTTAGGCTATTTACAAACAATTGTTTGCATTCTTGTTATTGCCGCCCTCGTTCAGCTTGTTGAGATTGTTCTTAAAAAGTATATCAAATCGCTTTACAATGCATTGGGTATATATCTCCCTTTGATTACCACAAACTGTGCTGTTCTCGGTGTTGTTCTTCTTAACTTTGATAACGGCTACTCCTTCGGAATTTCAATGGTAAATACTCTTGGTGCAGGTATTGGCTTCCTTGTTGCAATGCTTATTTTTGCAGGTGTCCGTTCAAGGCTTGAAACTGCCGATATTCCCGAAGGTCTTAAGGGTCTTCCCTCAACACTTATTGCCGCTTCCTTAACATCTGTTTCCTTCCTTGGCTTCTCAGGTGTTGTTGAAGGCATATTCGGTTAAGATAAGGAGGTAGAAGAAAAATGACAGAAATATTATTCCCTATCCTCCTCGTTGCAGGTATCGGTCTTGTTTTAGGCTTGGGCCTTGCAATTGCTTCAAAGGTTATGGCGGTTCCTGTTGATGAAAAAGCAGAAGCTATTACAGAGGTTCTCCCCGGTGCAAACTGCGGTGCTTGTGGTTTTTCAGGTTGTGCAGGCTATGCTGCTGCCCTTTCCTCAGGCAAAACTGACCAGACAAACCTTTGTGCCCCCGGTGGCACAGCAGCTGCAACTCAAATTGCAGAAATTCTCGGTACTGCTCCGGCTGCAGTAATGCCCACCACAGCAGTTGTTATGTGTATGGGTAACTCATCTAACTCTCACGATAAAATGACTTACAAGGGCGTCAGCAGTTGCAGAATGGCTACTCAGCTTTTCGGTGGTGCAAAAGAATGTGCTTATGGTTGTTTAGGTCTTGGCGACTGTGTTGATGCTTGTGAGTTTGATGCAATCCACATTTGCGATGGTGTTGCAAGAATTTCAACTATCGCTTGTCACAGCTGTAAAGCCTGTGTAAAAGCTTGTCCCAAAGGACTTATCACTATGCTTCCTCTTAATGTTACTCAGGCAGCAGTTCTTTGTAACAATAAGGAAAAAGGCGCAACCGCAAGAAAGCATTGTAAAGCCGCTTGTATCGGTTGTATGAAATGCGTTAAGGCTTGCGAACACAATGCAGTTAAGGTTGAAAACTTCCTTGCAAGCGTTGACCCTGAAAAATGTATCGGTTGTGGCAAATGCCATGAAGCTTGCCCTGTTGGTTGCATAGATTTGATTACACCAAAAGGATAATAAACTTATGAGATACAAAAAAGGCTACGGTTTTGCCGTAGCCTTTTTCGTATCTCTATTTTTTATTAGTCTTCAATAATTTTCTTATTGAGCTTCTTCTCAATAATGGGAACAACCTTGGGGAAAAGAATCTTTGCACAAAGAAGGTATGCAATGAAACCACCAATGAGACCTACTACTACACCTGCAATAACGTCTGTGGGGTAATGAACATGAACATAAATTCTTGAGAAACCAATAAGGAATGAAAGAATTAATGTAGGAATACCAATTGCAAGGTATTTTTTGTTCTTGAAGCAACCAAGGAACAGTGCAAATGCTGCACCGATTGAGGTTGAAGTGTGACCTGAGGGGAATGACCAGCTACTGCTCTTATGAATAAGGTCAGGCCATATATATTCATAACCTGCATTCTTCCAAACTTCAGGGTCAAGATTATAAGGACGAGGTCTTTCAATAAGGTTCTTGAGAGCAACATTATTAATAAGAGATGCAACTGCAAGACCACCAATAAGAAGAACACCGAGCTTTCTTGTTTTTCTCGGAATAAGTAAAATTACTCCGATTACCCACCAGATAATACCGGGTGTGTCACCAAGATGAGTGATAAATGTCATAATCTCATTTAAGACCGGACCCATAATATTGTCAACAAACTGATAAATAGCAACGTCAACATTTACTATGAAATCATTCAAAAAGAATTCTGCCATAACTGCCTCCTGAATATGTAAAATAATAAAGATATTTTACTATTTTATATGATAAAAGTCAAGATATAGAACAGGAATAGTGAGGAATGAGGAGTTAGGAGTGTGAGCAAAATCGCCCTGTTACGCCTTTATTAGCAATAAAGAAAAAAGAGAGTGGCAAAAGCCACTCTCTCGGTTGTTATAAAAATTATTCGATAATTTCTGTAACTGCACCTGAACCAACTGTTCTACCACCTTCACGGATAGCGAAACGAAGACCTGTTTCGATAGCGATAGGAGTGATAAGTTCAACGCTCATTTCAACGTTGTCACCGGGCATACACATTTCTGTGCCTTCGGGAAGGAAGATAGTACCAGTAACGTCAGTTGTTCTGAAGAAGAACTGAGGTCTGTAGTTGTTGAAGAAAGGTGTATGACGGCCGCCTTCATCTTTAGAAAGAACGTAAACCTGACCTTTGAATTTTGTGTGGGGTTTGATTGAACCGGGTTTGCAAAGAACCTGACCACGTTCAATACCTTTTCTGTCAACACCACGAAGAAGAGCACCGATGTTGTCACCAGCGATAGCTTCGTCAACGATCTTGTGGAACATTTCAACACCTGTACAAACAGTTTTTGTGCTTTCGTCCTTAAGACCAACGATTTCAAGTTCGTCACCGATCTTAACTGTACCACGTTCAACTCTACCAGTTGCAACAGTACCACGACCTGTGATTGTGAAAACGTCTTCAACAGGCATAAGGAAGGGAAGGTCCTGCATACGGTCGGGAGTGGGGATGTAGCTATCTACTGCATCCATGAGCTCAAGGATAGGAGCGTAAACGGGGTCTGCAAGGTCAGTTGAAGCGCTGTCAAGAGCCTGGAAAGCAGAACCTTTGATGATGGGAGTATCATCGCCGGGGAATTCATATGAATCAAGAGTTTCACGAACTTCCATTTCAACGAGTTCGAGAAGTTCGGGGTCGTCTACGAGGTCGCATTTGTTAAGGAATACAACGATGTAGGGAACGCCAACCTGACGAGCAAGAAGAAGGTGTTCTTTTGTCTGAGCCATAGGACCATCAGTAGCAGCGATAACAAGGATAGCACCGTCCATCTGAGCAGCACCAGTGATCATGTTCTTGATATAGTCAGCGTGGCCGGGGCAGTCAACGTGAGCATAGTGACGAGTATCTGTTTCGTACTCAACGTGAGCTGTGTTGATTGTGATACCACGTTCTCTTTCTTCGGGAGCCTTATCGATGTTTGCATAGTCTTCGAACTGTGCAAAGCCCTTGAGAGAAAGAGTCTTTGTGATAGCAGCTGTAAGAGTTGTCTTACCGTGGTCAACGTGACCGATAGTACCAATGTTAATATGGGGTTTATTTCTTTCGAATTTCTGTTTAGCCATTGGAAATTTCCTCCTTAAAAATAGAAATTAGCAAAATTTGCACGATATAATCTTATCAAATATATCGTAATAATTCAATAGTTTTTTGAAAAAACTTACTAAAAACCAAGGCACAAAGCCTATATTTTTAGTTCTTTGCTCTTTCGTCCATAATCTTTTCAGCAATGTTTCTGGGAACTGCCTGATAGTGGCTGGGTTCCATAACGTACTGACCACGGCCCTGTGTTTTGGAACGAAGGTCTGTAGCGTAACCGAACATCTCTGAAAGAGGAACGTGAGCAATGATTTCTGCAGCACCGTTTCTGTCTTCCTGACCCTGAGGAAGTCCACGACGAGAAGTAAGGTCGCCGAGAACATCACCAATGTAGTCATTAGGAACAACAACAGTAACTTTCATGATGGGCTCCATAAGAACGGGAGCAGCCTTCTTCATAGCTTCCTTGAAAGCCATAGAACCTGCAGTCTTGAAGGCAAGTTCTGATGAGTCAACTTCATGGTAAGAACCATCATAAAGAGTAACCTTAACGTCAACAACGTTGTAACCTGCAAGAACACCGGAGAGCATTGCGCCCTTGATACCTGCTTCAGCAGGACCGATGAATTCCTTGGGAATAGCACCGCCGACAATAGCGTTAACAAATTCGTAGCCTTTGCCTTCGTTGGGCTCGATACGAATCTTAACGTGACCGTACTGACCGTGACCACCGGACTGACGAGCAAACTTAGTGTCTGCCTGTGCTTCTGCAGTGATTGTTTCTCTGTAAGCAACCTGAGGTTTACCTACATTAGCTTCAACTCTGAATTCACGAAGAAGTCTGTCAACGATGATTTCAAGGTGAAGCTCACCCATACCGGCGATGATAGTCTGTCCTGTTTCTTCATCTGTGTAGCATTTGAATGTGGGATCTTCTTCTGCAAGCTTTGCAAGAGCGATACCCATTTTTTCCTGACCAGCTTTGGTCTTGGGCTCAATAGCAACACGGATAACGGGCTCGGGGAATTCCATAGATTCGAGAATAACGGGGTGGTTCTTATCGCAAAGAGTGTCACCTGTTGTTGTTCTCTTGATACCAACAGCAGCAGCGATATCACCTGCATAGCAGCAGTCAATATCCTTACGGTCGTTAGCATGCATCTGAAGAATTCTACCAATTCTTTCGTTATCGTCTTTTACTGAGTTATAAACAGTTGAACCTGTTTCAATTTTACCTGAGTAAACTCTGAAATAGCAGAGCTTACCAACGAAGGGGTCAGTTGCGATCTTGAAAGCAAGAGCAGCAAAAGGACCGTTATCAGTTGATTCGCGAACCTCTTCCTCTTCAGTATCGGGGTTGATACCCTTGATAGCTTCGATATCTGTGGGAGCAGGCATATAGTCTATAACCGCGTCAAGAAGCTTCTGAACACCTTTGTTTTTGTATGATGTGCCGCAAACAATCGGAACCATGTCGTTAGCAATTGTAGCTTTTCTGATGCAAGTTTTGATTTCTTCGATAGTGAGTTCTTCACCTTCGAAATACTTCATCATAAGCTCATCGTCCTGCTCAGCAACATGCTCGATGAGTTCGGCACGATATTTTTCTGCAAGTTCCTTCATATCTTCGGGAATTTCTTCTACTCTGATGTCCTTACCAAGGTCATCATAGTACATAACCGCGTTCATTTCAACGAGGTCGATAATTCCTTTGAAAGAAGATTCAACACCGATGGGAAGCTGAATCGGAACAGCGTTGCATTTAAGTCTGTCTTTTACCATGTTAAGAACATTGTAGAAGTCAGCGCCCAAGATATCCATCTTGTTAACGTAAATCATACGCGGAACCTTGTATTTATCAGCCTGTCTCCAAACAGTTTCTGACTGGGGCTCAACGCCACCTTTAGCACAAAGAACTGTAACAGAACCGTCAAGAACACGAAGTGAACGCTCAACTTCAACTGTGAAGTCAACGTGACCGGGAGTGTCGATGATGTTGATTCTGTTGCCGTTCCAGAAACAAGTTGTTGCAGCAGAAGTAATTGTAATACCTCTCTCCTGTTCCTGTGCCATCCAGTCCATTGTAGCAGCACCGTCATGTGTTTCACCTAATTTGTGGTTAACACCGGTATAGAAAAGGATACGCTCAGTTGTTGTGGTTTTACCAGCGTCAATGTGAGCCATAATACCGATATTTCTGGTCTGCTGTAAAGATACCTGTCTTGGCATAATATCCTCCGAATTATACTTAGAATATTCAAACGGTTAAAATTACCATCTGAAATGTGCAAATGCTTTGTTTGCTTCTGCGTTTTTGTGCATATCTTCTTTTTTCTTGAATGCAGCACCAACAGAATTTGTAGCGTCTAAAATTTCGTTAGCAAGTCTTTCCTTAGCTGTTCTTTCTGAACGCAATCTGGAATAAACTGTGATCCAACGGAGACCGAGTGTTTCACGTCTTTCGGGACGAACATCGATCGGAACCTGGTAAGTAGCACCGCCGATACGACGAGCCTTTACCTCGAGAACGGGCATAACATTTTCCATTGCAGCTTCGAAAACTTCAAGGGGTTCTTTGCCTGTCTGTTCTCTGATGATATCGAAAGCGTCGTAAACAATTTTCTGTGCGACACCCTTCTTACCATCTAACATTACATTGTTAATAAGCCTTGTAACAAGCTTTGAGTTGTAAAGCGGATCTGGCAAAACATCACGTTTTGCAATCTTGCCTCTTCTTGGCACTTCGCTTCCCTCCTTCATATTAATGATATCTTAGGTACTCGAGTGACTTTGCTTCCCGTGGCGCCAATGGGCTTTTACAACTCTGTATATAGTCATAAAAATACTCACCATTGGTTGAATTAAATTCAGCCTGCAAGAAGATTTGTCCTGAATAATAGTTTAGGTAAAATTATTTTTTACCTGCTTTGGGACGTTTTGCACCGTATTTTGAACGGCTCTGCATTCTATTTGCAACGCCCTGGGCATCAAGTGTGCCTCGGATGATGTGGTAACGCACACCGGGAAGGTCTTTTACACGACCACCACGGATAAGAACCACGCTGTGCTCCTGAAGATTGTGACCCACGCCGGGAATGTAAGCAGAAACTTCGATTCCGTTTGTGAGACGAACTCTGGCGAGCTTTCTGAGAGCTGAGTTAGGTTTCTTAGGTGTATCAGTCTTAACAACTGTGCAAACACCACGCTTCTGAGGAGAATTGTTGTTTGTTAAAACATTCTTCTTAGAGTTGAGACCTTTACCGAGAGCAGGAGCTTTTGACTTCTTTTCAAGAGTTGATCTACCGCTGCGAACGAGCTGATTAAATGTTGGCAAGTATTTTCACCTCCGATATAAATATAGGTTATATACAGAATAGGGCATACCTATCCCATACGCACCGAATAATAATTTACCATTTCAGAAACCTTTTGTCAACAGTTTTACCAAACTTTTTTGAGAAAATTCATTGATTTTCACAAAAACTTTTATTGTAGGGAACGGTCTTGACCGTTCCGCCACAATAAGGTCGCCGGTCGCCAGAGGTTAGCAAATAGCAAATAGCAAATAGCGATTAGCGATTACATACTGGTGGCTGGTAGCTGGCGACTGGTAGCTAAAAAATCCCCTCGCATTTCTGCGAGAGGATTTTTTATTTTATTCCATAGGAATTTCTATTGCATTGAATGTTTCCTCGGGAACAGCAGTTGAAACAACATCAACATCGCTGTAGCAACCCATACCTGTACCGGAGGGAAGAAGCTTACCGATGATAACGTTCTCTTTAAGACCGAGAAGCGGGTCAACCTTACCCTTGATAGCTGCATCTGTAAGAACCTTTGTTGTTTCCTGGAAGGAAGCAGCAGAAAGGAATGATTCAGTTGCAAGAGATGCTTTTGTGATACCGAGAAGAACGGGAGCTGCTGTTGCAGGAACGAAGGGCATACCCTCTGCTTCGCAACGTGCTTTTGCTTCTGCATTAGCAATATTAAGCTCGCGTTTTTCAATGGAAGTACCCTGAAGAAGAGTTGTTGAACCGGGATCTTCAACTTTAACCTTTCTCATCATCTGGCGAACAATAACCTCGATATGCTTGTCGTTGATATCAACACCCTGCATACGATATGTCATCTGAACCTCTTTGATAAGGTAGTTGTGAACTGCGTCAACACCGAGAACTGCAAGAACGTCGTGGGGGTTAACTGCACCTTCTGTAAGATGCTGACCCTTCTTAACGTATGCACCCTCCTGAATTTCCTGACAAAGTCTTGCATCGAAGGGAATAAGATATTTCTTAACATCCTCATCATTAGTAATAACAACATAGTTACTCTTCTTTATTTCTTCGAATGAAACTTTACCGTCAATTTCACTGAGCATTGCAAGTGTTTTGGGCTTTCTGCCTTCGAAGAGCTCTTCAACACGGGGAAGACCCTGTGTGATGTCGGCCTGAGAAGCAACACCACCGGTGTGGAAGGTTCTCATTGTAAGCTGTGTACCGGGTTCACCGATAGACTGAGCAGCGATAATACCAACTGCCTCACCCACTGTAACAGGACCTGCTGTTGCAAGGTTTGAACCGTAACACTTGATACATACACCATGGTCACATTCACAAGTGAGAAGTGAACGGATTTTAATTTTTCTATCTGCTTCGTTAGGACGAGCATTAACCATAGCTGCAATTTTCTTTGCAAGCTCATCGTCAATCATTGTGTCTGTATCACAGATGATTTCGCCGTTTTCGTCGCAGAAGTTTTCAAGAAGGTATCTGCCTGTAAGACGTTCGCTTAAGGGCTCGATAATATCGTTACCGTCCTTGATATCGTAAACCTCAAGACCATCACTGCAGTGGCAGTCTTCAGAACGGATGATAACCTCCTGTGAAACGTCAACAAGACGTCTTGTAAGGTAACCTGAGTCAGCAGTACGAAGCGCTGTATCAGCAAGACCTTTACGAGCACCACGGGAAGAAATGAAGTATTCGATGATATTCAAGCCTTCACGGTAGTTAGCTCTGATGGGGATTTCGATAGTTTTACCTGCAGTATTGGCAATAAGACCACGCATACCTGCCAACTGACGAAGCTGTGAGTCGGAACCACGGGCACCGGAGTCAAGCATCATAAAGATGGGGTTGTAGGGGTCCATTGCGTTACGAAGCTCTGCAGAAACGTTCTTTGTACAAACTTCCCAAGCCTTGATTTTGCTACGTGAACGGTCCTGTTCACTGAGAAGACCCATCTGGTAATCTTCTTCAATTGTATCAATAAGAGCTTCTGTTTCTGCAAGGAATTGTTTCTTCTTTTCAGGAATTGTTGCGTCGCAAACAGCAACTGTGATACCGCTTCGTGTTGAATAGTTGTAACCCTGCTTCTTAATGTTATCAAGAACAACTGAAGACTTTGCAGTACCATGAACTCTGATACAACGCTCAATAATTTTACCAAGAACTTTCTTATTAACAAGTTCATTGATTTCAAGCTTGAACATATTCTCAGGCTTGCTTCTGTCAACAAATCCAAGGTCCTGAGGAACAGGAGCGTTGAAAATAACTTTACCGAGAGTTGTTTCAAGGAGCTCTGTATAAACCTTGCCGTCAACCTCTTTGGACATACGGATTTTGATGGGTGCGTGAAGACCTAAGTCGCCTTCTTCATAAGCCATCATAGCCTCGTCAACATTTCTGAATACCTTGCCGTTACCGATTTCTTCAGGCTTAACAAGTGTAAGATAGTAAGAACCAAGAATCATATCCTGTGTAGGAACAACAACAGGCTTACCGTCAGAAGGCTTAAGGAGGTTGTTTGCAGCAAGCATAAGGAATCTTGCTTCAGCCTGTGCTTCTGCAGAAAGAGGAACGTGAACAGCCATCTGGTCACCGTCAAAGTCGGCGTTGAAAGCTGTACATACAAGAGGATGAAGCTTGATAGCTCTACCTTCAACAAGTACGGGCTCGAAAGCCTGAATACCAAGTCTGTGAAGAGTAGGAGCACGGTTGAGCATTACAGGGTGGTCTTTAATAACAACTTCGAGCGCATCCCATACTTCAACGCTTGCTCTTTCAACCATTTTTCTTGCAGATTTAATGTTATTTGCTTTACCAAGCTCGCAAAGGCGTTTCATAACAAAGGGCTTGAAAAGCTCGATTGCCATTTCTTTGGGAAGACCGCACTGATAGAGCTTAAGCTCAGGACCAACAACGATAACGGAACGACCTGAATAGTCAACACGTTTACCGAGAAGGTTCTGACGGAAACGACCCTGCTTACCTTTAAGCATATCGGAAAGTGATTTAAGTGCGCGGTTATTGGGACCTGTAACAGGTCTGCCGCGACGACCATTATCAATAAGAGCGTCAACTGCTTCCTGAAGCATTCTCTTTTCGTTATTAACGATGATGCCGGGAGCACCAAGCTCAAGAAGCTTCTGAAGACGGTTGTTTCTGTTAATAACTCTTCTGTAAAGGTCATTAAGGTCAGATGTTGCAAAACGTCCACCGTCAAGCTGAACCATAGGACGAATATCCGGAGGAATAACCGGAATAACATCAAGAATCATCCATTCGGGACGGTTGCCTGAATTTCTGAATGCCTCTGCAACCTCAAGTCTTTTGAGGATGCGGATTTTCTTCTGACCTGCAGCAGTTTCAAGCTCCTTGTGGAGTTCTTCGCAAAGAACATCCACATCAATTTCGGAGAGAAGCTCTTTAATAGCTTCTGCACCCATAGCAGCTTTGAAGGATGCATCGTCACCATATCTTTCAACCACTTCAGCGTAATCCTTCTCGCTGAGAATCTGCTTTTTCTCAAGAGGAGTATCACCGGGGTCTACAACGATGTACTTTGCAAAATAAAGTACTTTTTCAAGGTCACGATGTGAAATATCGAGCATAAGTCCCATTCTTGAAGGTGTGCCCTTAAAGTACCAGATATGTGATACAGGAGCAGCAAGTTCAATGTGACCCATACGCTCACGTCTTACTTTTGCTTTGGTGATTTCAACACCGCAGCGTTCGCAGACTTTACCTTTAAAACGAATTTTCTTATATTTTCCGCAATGACATTCCCAGTCCTTAGTAGGTCCGAAAATCTTTTCGCAGAAAAGACCTTCCTTCTCGGGCTTGAGAGTACGGTAGTTAATGGTTTCGGGCTTTTTAACCTCACCATAAGACCATTCTCTTACAAGGTCAGGAGAAGCGAGTCCAATTTTTATCGATTCAAAATCAATGTTGTTATCTTCAACAGGTACGTTAACTGAATCGTATGCCATATATGATTAACCCTTCTTCCTATTCAATGATGTCAGTGGTTTGTTCATTAAAAATCCTCGTCGGAAAAATCCCCGCCGAAATCATCGTTGTATTCTTCAACAATGGTATCTTCATAGAACAAGTCGTCTTTTGATTCTTCGTCAGTTACAGACCAGCCTGCTGCATCCTCTGTGTCATTAACATTTGAGAATGCTTCGTCATAATCGGAATTATCAACAACAGGAATAACCACTTCATCATCGAAGTTCTGTCTGAGGTCGATTTCGTTGTTTTCTTTGTCAAGAACGCGAATATCAAGACCGAGAGATTGAAGCTCTTTAATAAGAACCTTGAATGACTCGGGAACGCCCGGCTTGGGAATGTTATAACCCTTAACGATGGACTCGTAGGTTTTAACTCTACCAACAACGTCGTCTGATTTAACTGTAAGAATCTCTTGAAGAGTATAAGCTGCACCGTATGCTTCAAGTGCCCAAACTTCCATTTCACCGAAACGCTGACCACCGAACTGAGCTTTACCACCAAGAGGCTGCTGAGTAACAAGTGAGTAAGGACCTGTGGAACGTGCATGAATCTTATCATCAACAAGATGATGGAGTTTAAGGTAATACATTATACCAACTGTAACAGGGTTATCGAACTTTCTACCTGTACGGCCGTCTGTAAGCCATGTTTTACCATCAGTTGAAAGGTTTGCTTCTGCAAGCATATCACGAATATCGTCTTCGTGAGCACCATCGAATACAGGTGTCATAACCTTGTAGCCGAGAGCTCTTGCCGCATAACCCAAATGAACTTCAAGAACCTGACCGATGTTCATACGAGAGGGAACACCAAGGGGGTTAAGAACGATGTCAAGAGGAGTACCGTCAGGAAGGAAGGGCATATCTTCCTGAGGAAGAATTCTTGAAACAACACCCTTGTTACCGTGACGACCGGCCATCTTGTCACCAACGCTGATTTTACGCTTCTGAGCGATGTAGCAACGAACTACTTTATTAACACCGGGATTAAGCTCATCACTATTCTGTCTTGTAAATACTTCAACCTGAACAACAACGCCGTATTCACCATGAGGCACACGAAGAGAAGAGTCTCTTACTTCTCTTGCCTTTTCACCGAAGATAGCACGGAGAAGTCTTTCTTCAGGAGTGCATTCTGTTTCACCCTTAGGTGTAACCTTACCAACAAGAATATCACCTGAGTGAACCTCTGCACCGATACGGATGATACCGTTTTCGTCAAGGTTTGCAAGTGCATCCTCACCAACGTTGGGAATATCTCTTGTTATTTCTTCCGGACCAAGCTTTGTATCTCTTGCTTCTACTTCGTGTTCTTCAATATGAATAGATGTGTAAACATCATCACGAACCATTTTTTCGTTAAGAAGAACTGCGTCTTCGTAGTTATAACCTTCCCATGTCATGAAACCAACAAGAGCGTTTTTACCAAGTGAGATTTCACCCTGAGAGGTTGCGGGACCGTCTGCGATAACGCTACCCTCTTCAACTCTTTCACCGATTTCTACAACGGGGCGCTGGTTAATACAAGTACCCTGGTTGGAACGCATATATTTAATAAGCTCGTAAACATCAGTTTCGCCGTTATCAGCAATAACTTCTACTTTCTTAGCGCTAACCTTGTTTACAATACCGCCACGTTTTGCAAGTACAACAACACCACTGTCAACAGCAGCCTTGTATTCCATACCTGTACCAACGATGGGAGAGTCAGTTTTAAGAAGCGGAACTGCCTGACGCTGCATGTTCGCACCCATAAGAGCACGGTTAGCGTCGTCGTTTTCAAGGAAGGGAATCATTGCAGTAGCAACTGAAACAACCATCTTGGGAGAAACGTCCATATAGTCCGCATAAGTGGGAGTAACTTCACGATATTCATCGCGGTAACGAACTGTTACACGGTCATTCATAAAGAAGTTGTTCTCGTCAAGAGGCTCGTTAGCCTGAGCAACGCAGTAATTATCCTCTACATCCGCTGTCATATACTCAACTTCATCAAGAACCTTACCTGTTTTCTTATCGATTTTACGGAAAGGAGCTTCAATAAAGCCGTATTTGTTAATTCTTGCAAATGTTGCAAGGTAGGAAATAAGACCGATGTTAGGACCTTCAGGAGTTTCAATAGGACACATTCTGCCGTAATGACTGTAGTGAACGTCACGAACCTCGAAGCCTGCTCTGTCACGGGAAAGACCGCCGGGGCCGAGAGCAGAAAGACGTCTCTTGTGAGTAAGCTCAGCAAGGGGGTTTGTCTGGTCCATAAACTGTGAAAGGGGCGAAGAACCGAAGAATTCTTTAATTGCCGCCATAACAGGTCTGATATTGATAAGTGCTGCGGGAGTTGCTTTGTCAGGCTCCTGTGCCTGAAGGCTCATTCTCTCGCGGACAACTCTTTCCATTCTTGTGAAACCAATTCTGAACTGGTTCTGAAGAAGCTCACCAACAGAACGGATACGTCTGTTACCGAGGTGGTCGATATCATCAACATTACCAAGCTCGTTACCGAGGCAGTTGAGATAGTTGATTGATGCAAAGATATCGTCAATAATAATGTGTTTGGGAATGAGGTCGTCACAACGGAGCTTCATTGCTTCAAGGAGAGCTTCCTTGTCATCGCCGCATTCGTCAATGATTTCTTTAAGAACTGTGAAACGAACCAACTCGTTGATTGCAATTTCTTCAAGCTCTTCTCTTGTAACACAGTCAATAAAATCAAGAGGGTCAACCATATTGTTGGAGATAACCTTAACGCGTTTACCTTCAACATCAAGAACAACCTCTTTAACACCTGAACGGTTAATTGCTTCTGCTGTTTCTGCAGTGATTTTCTCGCCTGCACTTATAAGCAATTCACCTGTAAAGGGACTGAAAACATCATCAGCCGCAACATTGCCTGCAATACGGTCTGTGAGTGCCAGTTTCTTATTATATTTGTATCTACCAACTCTTGAAATGTCATATCTGTGGGGGTCAAAGAAAAGGTTATTGACATGTGTTTCCGCAGATTCAAGTGTTGGGGGCTCACCGGGACGAAGCTTTCTGTAAACCTCGAGCAAAGCCTCTTCTGTGTTTTTGGTAGTATCCTTCTCAAGAGTTGCTTCAAGTCTGTCATCGTCACCGAAGAATTCACGAATATCGTTGTTTGAAGAAAGACCGAGAGCACGAATGAAAGTTGTGATAGGTAACTTTCTGTTCTTATCAATTCTTACATTGAAGATATCGTTCTGGTCAGTTTCATATTCGAGCCATGCACCTCTGTTAGGAATAACAGTAGATGTGAAAAGCTTTTTACCGTTCTTGTCATAGGTGAAACCATAGTATACACCGGGAGAACGAACAAGCTGGGAAATAATAACACGCTCGGCACCGTTAATAACGAAAGTACCGCTGTCGGTCATTATGGGGAAATCACCCATGAAAACTTCGTTTTCTTTGATTTCACCTGTTTCCTTGTTATAAAGACGCACTAATACACGAAGGGGCGCAGAATAAGTTGCATCTCTTTCCTTGCACTCCTGAACAGTGTATTTAGGCTTCTCGTCCATACGATAATCAATAAACGTAAGGACAAGGTTACCCGAGTAATCCGTAATTTCATCGATATCACGGAAAACCTCTCTAAGCCCTACATCAAGAAACCACTTGTATGAGTTCTTCTGTACTTCAATGAGGTTGGGCATCTGCATAACTTCATTGATTCCGGCGAAACTCATTCGAGTGTTCTTTCCGAGCTTTACGGGTTTTACATTCGCCATAAGACACATCACTCCGTTCTATTTTAAATTCTCTTTTTACCGAGGCAAATCGGCTAAAAAAAGAAATAATTAACTGTCAGATTTTGGAATATTGTGTAGTAAAAAAAGATACGTCAAAACGCACTAATTCATAATATTCCACTTTATAGGAGTTTACATTATAACTCAACCTTTTTCAATTGTCAAGAAGAAAAATGAAATTTTTTATTTTAAAAAAATTTGAAGTGAGGAATGTGGAGTTAGGAGTGTCGGGACCTGCTGTCTGCAATTATAAAGATGCCAGATGCCAAACAACCAGTATGTGGGTTTATTGTAGAAAGCCGTATTATCAACAAAAAACAACACAATCGACAGAATCGACTATGTTGTTAATTGACTTAGGTATTTATATTTTATTTATTTCATTCTCTAACTGCTCAATACCTTTAAGAATAACCTCAAAATCAGGTTTGTCACCGAAAATCATATTCTGCATATGCTCGTAGTCGTCTTTAAGAGTCGGCAGATTTCTTTCGGGTGGCATTAAGCGGAGTGTACCGACTTTTGCCTCGTCATATCTTGCCCATGGGCAACGGTAAAACTTTTCTTTAAACTGTACCACCTTGTTGAGTAACTCAATATCAGCAAGAGCATCATCCTTAACGGGTGAATTCATCATACAGTATAAATCATAATAATGACGGGAGTATCTTGACGGGAAGGCTTTATCTTCGGGGCGGAATGCCTCACGGTGAAGAATTGTAACCTTCTCCCAGAATGTTCTTTTCGGAAGAACGGTCAGAATATCAGTTGTTGGCTGAGTAAAAACCTTCGGATACTGAACAGCTGCATAAGGTGTAATAGGTCTTTCTTCGGCAGGTGTCCATGCTGCAAGAGCTCCGATTTCAAGACGGATAATCGGGAGAATTGAGCTATCCTCAAAGCTTCGGTTATATGCAAAAACTACTGTTTGTGGGTCAGTTTCGTCTATGTAGCAATTAACTGATGTGCTGAGTTCCTTTTGCAAGTCTGTAATAATTGCCGGCATAAAAGTATTTTTCAAAAATTCTTCTGTACGGTGGTTTGCCTCTTTGTTGAAAATATCCTGCTTTGTGTTGCTGCGTTCTTCCCAAGGCTCGTTGAGGTCAAAACCGATTACCCGCCAATCGAGGATAAGGTCAATATCTTCGGAAAAACGCTCAATAAGACCGTAGGATTTTGAAAGGCTTGTACCACCTTTGAAAGCAATGCTATTCTTCCATTCGCAACGGTGAAAAAGATAATCGAGCATAAAGCACACCCAAAAGTCTTTTTCAATAATTGCATTTGTAAGTCCCATTTTAGCCGCAGTGTTCTGAAACAGAGCCTTGCGGTCTTTTTCATTTATAGTAGCAATGTTACGCATAATTTAACTCCTGCAAATCAGTTTGATGTACTCGTATATCCAAGACGTAGCCGCTTTTGCTTCGGTAAGAAGAGCCTGTTTTTCGCTATCGGTAAGATTGTTTTTCAGCTTTGTTAAAACAACATTGTCAACATTATCTTTACCGAGAGCTTTCATAGCCTGTACCACAAGTGCGGTTTTATATGAGAGCTTGGATATTTCTTTATTTGTTGTACGCTTGAATTTAATGGTTGTCTGCTCATAGGTGTACTCTTTATAGGTGCCGTCGCTGACATAAACCCAAGCAGCAGGAATCTGTGTTGAGAGTCCGAGCAGATTTAATGCAGTATCACCGCAAGGTACAATAGTCCAACCGAAATTTCGTGCAAGAGCGTGAGCAACTGCATCAGGTTCAGGGGCTACAAACTCACCGAGGAAATCATTATACTCGGGTTTGTAGTAAACACCACGCATAATACGTTGAAGTATTTTTTCTTCATCTAAACGAGTTAAATAAGTATTAATACTCGTCTTATCAGATATATCAACAAAATCGGTTGCAACAAATACCGTTCCGATTTCTGATTTATTGATTCTGTCTTTTATGAGTTGCCAATTAGTCGCTTTATCCATAGTCTCACCTCGTTAGAAATAGTATATACTTTTTCTAACAAATTATCAAGTCTATAATCAAAAAAAGAAGACAATGGGTTACCCATTATCTTCTGAATTAATTTTTCTCTTAACTTTTTTCATTACAAATATATACGCAGGGACTAAGAACAGGTCTGCTGTTGCCCAGGCAACAGGGTTTGCAACGCAAACCGCATCGTAACCAAGTCTGTTAACAAAACCAAATCCCATAACACCTCTTGCAACGAGCTCAAATATGCCCGTTGTCATAGCGGTCATACTGTACCCTACTCCTTGAATTGCATTTCTCAAAACAAAAAGCACTGCAAGGATGGGATAGAAATAGCTACCCATATCTATATATTGCTGTGCAAGAGCAATAACCTCTGTTTCGCCTCTATCAATAAACACAAGTGAAATATATGGTCCAAAGAATCTTGCAACACAGAAACCGATTGCCGAATAAACCAATGCAACAAGAATAGCTCTTTTAACACCCTTGGTTATTCTTTCATATTTTCTTGCACCCAGATTCTGTCCGCAGTAGGTCGCCATTGTAATACCTATTGTTTCTGCAGGAAGAACAATCATAAGCTGGGTTTTACCACCGATTGTGAATGCCGCAATAATGTCAGCACCTAAACTATTAATACAAGAAGAAAGCATAACCGAGCCTATTGCAGTAATTGAAAACTGCAAGGCCAACGGCAACCCATTTCTTAAAAGTTCTTTAATAAACTTTAAATCCGGTGCCTTTGTTTCCTTTGTTATATGAAGAATGTTAAAACTTCTTTTTACATAAATAAAGCAAAAAATACCTGAAACAAGCTGGGAAACAACTGTTGCAACAGCCGCACCGCGCACACCCATATGGAAAACAATAATCAATAAAAGGTCAAGTCCGATGTTCAGAAATGATGAGAACAGCAGGAAATAAAGAGGTGTTTTACTGTCACCTAATGCACGGACAATGCTCGCAAGCAGGTTATAGAACATTGTTGCGCCGATACCTGCAAATATTATTATAATATAATTATAAGCATCATTATAAATTTCTGTAGGTGTGTTGAGAATCTTCAACAAGGGGTGAGCCATACATACTGCAAAGGTTGTAAAAATCACACCAACAATAATTGATGTATAAATTATATTGGCAACATACTTTTTCAAGCCCTTAATATCTTGTGCACCAAACCTTTGAGCAACAGGAATTGCAAAGCCTGAACAAAGACCGATTACCGAGCCCACTATCAAAAAGTTCAGTGAACCAACCGAGCCTACTGCTGAAAGCGCATCCTTACCAACAAACTGCCCCACAATAATGGTATCTGCCATATTATAGAACTGCTGAAAAAGGTTACCCACCATTAACGGCAAACAGAATTTCAATATATTTTTCGTGGGACTCCCCACAGTCATATCCTTTACTCTAGCCATATAATTTTATCTTTTAATCTTCATTTATTACATCATACGCCATATCTGGTGAATCACTCATAATGCAGTCTGCACCGATTGAATTGAGATATTCAACTTCGTCCGCATCGTTGATTGTCCAATACTGAACAGCAATGTTGTGTCTGTGAGCATAGTTTATAACACGAGGTGTGTTAAGATATATAATTGCGCGTTCTGAGGGAATCTGCAAAGCCTCATATTTGAAGAAATCTTCGTCCACATCAATTCCGTAACCGCAAAGAACATAGAAAACAATGGTTTCAATAATACTTGCAGAACGGAGCATATCAGGGTAATTCTCATCTGCATAAGCGGTAACATCGGGATTGAACGTACCGAAAACAACATCTTTTAGAAGTTCTTTTTCTTTAAGAATTCTGTAAAGCTCATCACAAGCCTTTTTGCCGTTCTCACCGGAATCCTTGATTTCGATTATATACTGAAAATCCCCGTTGCTTTCAAGGTAATCAAGAACATCCTCAAGAAGCACTGCGCGAAGCTCATCGGGAATATCATCCCCTCTTAAGCCACGATAAGGGTATTCACCTTCTGCATTTTTGAAATTCTCGCCAAAATTAAGTTCACGGAGCTCTTCATAAGTTTTCTCAGAAGGCTTAACATCTTCTTCGCCGAAATGCTCTGCGGCGTTTGTTGTTCTGTCAAGAGTACTGTCGTGAAGAAGAATGAGTTTACCATCTTTTGTAATATGCAAATCAAACTCATATATATCAACATTAAAGTCGTCAGTTTCAATGCAATATTGAAATGCCGCCATTGTGTTTTCAGGGGCAATATCCTTACCTGAACGGTGAGCAGATACAAGTGCTTTTTCTTCTGTTATATAAGGATTTGTGATTTTGCTTTTATCTGCTTTCTCGCCATCTGAAATCTTACCAATCAAAGACGGTATTACTATAACAACAATTGCTAAACCGAGAATAACTGAAAGTATTTTAGCTAAGATTTTTGCAATTCTTTTGGGAAGATTTTTCTTTTTATTTCTTCTTTTCACAAAAATGCACCTCTTCCAATAAATTTTTTCAACTAAAGATAAAATTTATCACAGCACTCCCCTTTTGTCAACCGAAATATCATTAAGTTCAAAAATAATTCAAACAAAGAAAACTTGAAATACCTTTATATAATATGGTATATTAAATTCACATTGAAAATGCAGGTGATTTTATGAAGAAGAAAACCTCTGTAAGAACAAAATTTATTCGCACTGCAACTAAAGCAGCTATGCCCGCTCTCCAGGTGCTTTGCGCTCCACCTAAGTTAGAGCATATAAAAAAAGCTTTGTTTATTCAACCCCACCCCGATGATAATCAGATAGGTGCAGGCGGCACAATTGCATATCTCGTAAATAAAGGTGTTGAGGTTTATGAATTAACTGTTCTTGACGACAGATACACCGATCTTACATATTCAGGTGAAGGCTATACAGTAAGACAAAAAGAAGCACTTGCGGCACAAGAAAAGCTAGGTATGAAAAATGCGGGCTTCCTCGGCTTTGGTGACAGAACAAGAGCAACCTCAAGAGAAATTGCAGATAAAATCACACCTATTATCAGAGAAATAAAGCCCGATGCAATTTTCACCGTTGACCCTAACCTTGCAAGCGAATGCCACGAAGACCACATTAAGGTTGGTAATGCAGTTAAATTCGCCTTTATGGATGCAGGCTTTGACTTTGTTCCCGATTTCGTTGACGGAAAGCCTCACCAGGACACCCACGGAGTTTTCACTATCGGCTTTTATTATACTGACACACCTAATACAATTGTTGATATAAGCGATTTTGAGGATTTGAAATTTGAAGCAATAAATTGCCACGAATCCCAAAAGGATTTGGCACTTAATGCCGCCCTTCATATTCAGGACCAATACTTTGCACAAGGCACCGACTACAAAGCTGCAGAAGTATTAAGGCTACAAAACAAACTCCATTCCCATTGCTTCAATCTGCCGATAGAATAAAAGTTTTGCAACCGTAGGGAACGGTCTTGACCGTTCCGCCGCATAAATCGTTACAAAATCTTGCGGTCGGGTCAAGACCCGACCCTACATTGTTTTATTTTACCTCTTGCGAAGCTTAATTCCGCATTCCGAACTCCTAATTTTATATATAAAATTCTTGATTTTTGATGCAGAAGGCTTTTTATAGAGCGAAGGCGTATGCAATACGCCGAGGGAAATAAATTGACTAACCCCCGACCATTTTGGTCGGGGGTGTTCTGCGCTAAAAGCAAGGATTTTCACTTATTTCGCAACGATATTAATAATCTTACCAGGTACATAGATTTCTTTGATAATATTCTTACCGTCAAGGAATTCCTGAACCTTTGCGTCTGCTTTTGCAGCAGCGATAGCATCTTCTGCGGAAGAATCCTTTGCAATTGTGATTGTTGCACGGAGCTTACCGCAAATCTGAACGGGAACCTCAATTGTTGAATCAACTGTTTTTGCTTCATCGTATGAAGGCCATTCTGCAACTGCAAGCAAGCCTTCGCCACCAAGTTTTTCCCAAACCTCTTCTGCAACGTGAGGTGCGAAGGGAGCAACAAGCTTAACAAATGCTTTAAGCTCGCCCTTTGTGATTGAGCCAACCTCATAGATTTCGTTAAGAAGAGCCATCATAGCCGCAATAGCGGTGTTGAATTTCATGTTTTCAATATCTTCGGAAACCTTCTTAATTGTTTTGTGGAAGGAAACCTCAAGCTCTTTTGAGAATTCTTCATCATCCTTAACAATTTCAAGAAGATTCCAGATTCTGTCAACAAATCTCTTACAGCCCTTAACACTGCTTTCGCTCCAGGGTGCTGCCTTTTCGTAGTCACCCATAAAGAGAACGTAGGTACGAAGAACGTCTGCTCCGAGTGAGTCAACAACCTCGTTGGGGTCAACAACGTTACCCTTGGACTTACTCATTTTTTCGCCATCAGGACCGAGAATAAGACCCTGAGCAGTTCTCTTTGCATAGGGCTCGTCAAAGGGAACCTCCCCTAAATCATAAAGGAATTTATGCCAGAAGCGAGAGTAGATAAGGTGACGGGTAACGTGCTCCATACCGCCGTTGTACCAGTCAATTGGTCCCCAGTATTTGAGCTTTTCTTTATCTGCGAATGCTTCAGTATTGTGGGGGTCAATGTATCTTAAGAAATACCATGAAGAGCCTGCCCACTGAGGCATTGTATCTGTTTCACGCTTTGCTGCTGCGCCACATTTGGGACAAGTGCAGTTAACGTAGCTATCAATTTTTGCGAGAGGGCTTTCACCGTCTGAACCGGGCTGGAAATTATCAACCTCGGGAAGTCTTAAGGGAAGCTCTTCATAAGGAACGGGAACAATACCGCATTTTTCACAATGAACAATGGGAATGGGCTCGCCCCAATATCTCTGACGGTTGAATGCCCAGTCCTTCATTTTGTACTGAACACCCTTTTCGCCAATACCCTTTTCGCCAAGGAATTCTACCATTTTTTCAATAGAATCCACTTTCTTTGTCATTCCGTTAAGAAAACCGGAGTTAACCATTTCACCGTCGCCTGTGTAAGCTTCAACTGAAATGTCGCCACCCTTGATAACCTCAATAATATCAATACCGAATTTCTGTGCAAATTCGTAGTCACGCTGGTCGTGAGCAGGCACAGCCATAATAGCACCTGTACCATAGCCCATCATTACATAGTCAGATATGTAAATAGGAATATTTTTTCCGTTAACAGGGTTAATTGCTTCAAGGCCTTCTATTCTTACACCTGTTTTCTCTTTAACAAGCTGAGTTCTTTCAAACTCTGTTTTCTTTGCGCACTCTGCTCTGTATGCCTCAATATCAGCCATATTAGAGATTTTCTCTGCATATTTATCAATAAGAGGATGCTCAGGAGCCATAACCATAAAGGTTACACCGAAAAGAGTATCAGGACGGGTTGTATAAATCTTCATTTTTTCGTCTGTGCCATCGATTTCAAAGTTTACGAAAGCACCTGTTGATTTACCAATCCAGTTTACCTGCTGAAGCTTGATATTGGGAAGATAATCAACCTTATCAAGCCCCTGAAGAAGCTTATCTGCATATTCTGTAATACGAAGATACCAAACGTCCTTGGATTTCTGAACGATGTCACTGTGGCAAATGTCACATTTACCGCCCTGAGAGTCCTCATTTGAAAGAACAACCTTACAGGAGGGGCAGTAGTTAACAAGAGTTTTGTCACGGAAAACAAGACCCTTTTCAAACATTTTAAGGAAAATCCACTGTGTCCATTTATAGTAGCTCTCTTCAGTTGTGTCAACAACTCTATTCCAGTCAAAAGAGAAACCAACCTTTTTAAGCTGTGAAGAGAATTTTTCGATATTCATATCCGTAACCTTACGGGGATGAATACCTGTTTTAATAGCATAGTTTTCTGTAGGAAGACCATAGGCATCAAAGCCGATGGGGAAAAGAACGTTATAGCCCTGCATTCTTCTCTTTCTTGAAATTACTTCAAGACCTGAATATGCTTTAATGTGACCAACGTGCATACCTGCACCGCTGGGGTAAGGGAATTCAACAAGACCATAGAATTTAGGCTTGTCAGAATTATCCTGTGCGTGGAAAACGCCCTCGTCTTCCCACTTTTTCTGCCATTTCTGCTCAACGGCGGAAAAATCATATTTCATAAAATCCTATCCTTTCTGTATGTAAAACTGAGATTGGCTTTCTCAGTTGTAATTTACCTTTTGGTTTAGTTGCCAGTCGCCAGATGCCAGATGCCAGTGTCGGGACCTGCGGTCGGCAATCATAAATTTTGTTGTATCGTATTTTATTGTTCGGAATGCGGAATTCGGAATTATGGGTCTGCGACGCTATTTTATAATCGGCTTCGCCCCGACACTCCTAACTCCTAACTCCTAACTCCTCACTTTTTTATCAACTCAAAAATTGACTTACATCAATTTTTGCTGCATCTTCCCAGAGTCTTTCAAGATTATAGTAGTTTCTTGATTCTTCAAGGAAAATGTGAACAACAACACCTTTGTACTCAAGAAGCACCCAACCTGTTGCTCTGCCTTCAATATGGTCTGCTTTGATACCTGCTTCTTCAAGCTGATATTCAACCTCGTCTGCAAGAGCGCGAACATGGGTATTTGAGTTTGCGGTACAGATTACAAAATAATCTGCAACAATTGTAAGCTCTTCAATTTTAATAACCTGAATATCGTTACCCTTTTTGTCATCAAGAGCTTTTACGATTTTTTTAACAATATCAAGACTCATTTTGTTTCTCCTGTTTTTGTTTTAAAATATTCATCATAGCATCATTGTAGGCGTCAATTGTGTCGGGATGAACAAATCTTTCGCCTCTGTCTATGAGGTCTTTTATTGTAAAGCCTAATCCCTCAATAATTGCCTCATCAAGAGATCTGACTGCTTTTTCTCTCATAATCTCAACACCGTCATAATCTCTTTCGGCGCTGATAAAATCTGCAATAAATACTATCTTTTCAAGAAGACTCATATTCTTTCTTCCTGTTGTGTGATAGCGCACGGCATTAATCATATCCTGATTTTCTATGCCAAATTCTTTTTGAATATACACGCTACCGCACATAGCGTGGTAAAGCTTTGCGGTGCTTATTTCAATTTCTGTAAGCTCTGCACCATTTTCCAACATATATGATAATTGCAAGCCTGCAGGGGTATCCTTGCAAACATCGTGAATAAGCCCTGCGGTATAGGCGATTTCTTCATCGTAGCCATAAATCCTTGCAAGCTCCTTTGAAGACTCTGCCACATTAAGAGAATGAATAAATCTATGCTCTGTCAGCTTTTCTTTTAAAATTTCAATATATTCCGCATCTCTGTTCATTGATACAACCCCTTTGCCGCTATATAGTTGTAAACATCCTCCGAAAGACCTTTGTTTATGCCGTCTTTCAAGGAAGAACGTATTTCAGTTGAACTGATTTCAAAGGGCACACTTTCGCAGATAATAACTCTGTCTTCTGCCTGAAGAACATTTTTCACAAAATCTTTCATACTATCGAGTTTTTCGAGATTTTCTGTTCTGCAGGCACAGACGATAGTTGCAAGTCGCAAAATCTCCTGATAGCAATACCATTTATCAAAAGATAAAAGCATATCATCCCCCATAAACAGAAATAATTCTGCATCGGGGTTCTCGGCTTTTATATGTGTAAGAGTATCAACGGTGTAGCTTTTACCGCCTCTTTTTATTTCAATATCGCTTATATGGAACATTTCCTCTTTGAAGAAAAGTCTGCACATATTCAGCCTGTCCTCTGCCGTGGCAGAGCTTGAATTTTTAAAGGGCGATAACGCAGTCGGTATTATTATAACCCTGTCTGCACCGCATACACCTGCGAGATTTTCTGCTAAAAGCTTATGTCCTTTGTGAGGCGGGTCAAATGAACCGCCATATATTGCAATTTTTTTCATAAATCAATATAAAGTTACGGACTGTAATTCAAGATTGCCTCTGTAAGATTTGATTTTAATTTTTACTCTTGTAACCTCTGTTGGAGTGATTTTTACAATTCTCTTGTAGCCAACAACTCCACCCTTGCCGATTTTCTTGAACTTTCCGTTGCCGTTATCTATGTAAATCTCAAATTCTTCAATATGCTGACCATTGATTATATTTTCCATCATTTCAATTTTGTCAAACATATCCTTCTGTGAAAGGGTGATAGTAATTTCAGGCTCTTTGTCCCCAATAGCAGGGCGCCATGTTTTGCTTTCGTCTGCATCTAAAAGATTTGCGCCCTTAAATTCATCAGAAAGAGATGAGCTTACCTCAACTGTTCCAATCTGAGAAACCTTATAATTAAACATTCTCTTAAGGTCATAGCCGAAAGCCTTCAAAATCTGAGTGTCCATTTCTGCAAACTTACCGTTTTTCATAGGCGGAACACCAAGCAACCAGCAGCAGTTTGCACCAACAG
The DNA here is from genome assembly GCA_045577815.1 of Acutalibacteraceae bacterium. GTDB lineage: Bacteria > Bacillota > Clostridia > Oscillospirales > Acutalibacteraceae > DTU089. The sequence continues at coordinate 63,289 of JAZNJB010000012.1, read as the reverse complement.
TGCTAAGATAAATCTTATGAAGTTTGTCTTTGGTTTTAGCGGTGTATTCATCATCCTTGTGGTAATACCATCTGTCACGGATGGACATACTCACCTCACAAGGATACCAGATAAATTTATCTTCCTTCTTAATAGCCTTGCGTGAGCCTAAATCAAGCTCGTATTTTTCTTCCTTCTGACGCTTTTTCTGAGGCTGCTTGCTCTTTTCAATAGCATTATAAATGCTATATTTCTCAGGAACAACGCTCCATTCATTTTCACGGATTACGCCCCATTCGTTACCATACCAACGAACATCGGGACCAACAAGAGCGATTACAGCATCGGGCTGGCATTCTCTTACAATTTCATAATAGCCTTCCCAATCATATTCCTGAATATTTCCGTTTTTATCAGGCTCTGCCGCACCGTCAAAGCGAACATAGAAAATGTCGCCGTATTTTGTAAGAACCTCTTTCAACAAATTCTTAAAAAATTTGTTGTATGGCTCACCGCTTCCGTAAAGAGGACAGTTTCTGTCAAGGGGGGAAATTGCAATACCGAATTTCAAGCCCTGTTCCTTACATTCTTTACTTAACAGCTCAACAATGTCGCGATTTTCCACATCCCATTCTGTTGCACTTTCAACAGAATAGGCAGTATGCTCAGAGCACCAGAGGCAAAAGCCATCGTGATGCTTAACATTGAGAACCATACCCTTAAAGCCTGCATCCTTAAAGAACTGCACCCATTCCTGAGCGTTAAATTCTTCGGGATTAAAGTTTATGGGGTTAACTCCGCCGTCAGTCCATTCTCTGTTTAAAACTGTTGCAAGACCAAAGTTTATAAAACCATAAAACTCTGTTTTCTGCCAGTTAAGTTGTCTTTCGGAGGGCTTTACCTCCGCCGCAATTTCATAGGGTTTCATTTTAAAATCCTTTAAACTTATTTCTGATTATTTACCGGGGTCACAGTTTGTTGCAATAATATCAACACCAAGACCGCAGATATTTTCAATAACAACATCACCGATTTTAACGGGTGCTTTAATAACTGCCTTATTAATTTCTTTCATACAGTCAAACATTTTATCCTTGGGAACGGGACCCGCAGATTTAACGGGAACAACGGGATGAACACCACCCTCAATTTTAACGGAAGTTGTAAGGCTTCTCATAGGGTTTGTGATTTCTGTTCTGGCATATGCATCACCGCGTTTACAGGTGTTACCTGTAACAGAAACAACCTCCCCATTTTCAAATTCAACCTCAATGGGGCATCCCAAAGGACAAGCAACACAAATAAGATTCTTTTTCATTTCAACTTGTCCTCCTTATTCTTCTACTCTGACAACAATTTCGCTGTCTTTGTTCATATCTTTGAGCATTTCTGTTGTAATAACAACATTTTCCATTTCACCGGGAGCAAGCTTAACCTTTTTCTTTGATGAAAGGATTTTACCGTCGCATTCAACAACAACCTTAGCACCCTTATAAACCTGACCAACTCTGAAATAGAGCTTGAGGTTTTCTTCACCTTCAATATTAACTCTCTGGGGTACTATGTAGCGAACACCGTTAATACCCTTTGTGTTAATAAATGTGCCACCTTTTTTCTTACCGAAAATATAATCAGCCGCACCTTTACCTGCAATCTGGCTTTCTTCTGTTACGTAGTCAACAAGGTCGTGAACCTGAAGAACATTACCGCAAGCGAAAATACCGGGATGAAGAGTTTCTCTGTATTCGTCAACAACAGGACCGCTTGTAACTCTGTCAAGCTCAACTCCAACATCCTTTGAAAGCTCATTTTCGGGAATAAGACCAACCGAGAGAAGAAGAGTATCGCATTCGATATATTCTTCAGTGCCGGGAATGGGCTGAAGCTTTTCATCAACCTGAGCGATTGTAACACCCTCAAGTCTTTCTTTACCGTGAGTCTTAACAACAGTACAGCTCAAACGAAGCGGAATACCGAAATCGTCAAGGCACTGAACAATGTTTCTTGTAAGACCGCCTGAGTAAGGCATAAGCTCACAAACAACCTTAACCTCTGCACCCTCAAGGGTCATTCTACGAGCCATAATAAGACCAATGTCACCTGAGCCGAGAATAACAACCTTTTTACCGGGCATATAACCATCGATATTAACATATTTCTGAGCAGTACCTGCAGTCATAATACCTGCGGGTCTTGAACCTGCAATTGAGAGAGCACCACGGGGTCTTTCACGGCAACCCATCGCAAGAACAACTGCAATTGCCTTAAACTGCATAAGACCTTCATTATTATTTACCGCAGTAACAACATTATCATCAGAAATATTGAGAACCATTGTATCTGTGAAGACATCAATATCTGTTTTCTCAACCAATTCAATAAATCTTCCTGCATATTCAGGACCTGAAAGCTCTTCACCGAAATAGTGAAGACCGAAGCCGGTGTGAATACACTGTTCAAGAATACCGCCGAGAGTTTCTGCTCTTTCAAGTATAACTATTTTTTCTACGCCCTCTTCCTTTGCCTTGAGAGCCGCAGCCATACCGGCAGGGCCACCGCCGACTACAACTAAATCATAATTCAACATTCTGCCCTACCTCCTTACTTAGTTTTATGATACATAATTTTCGACTGACCGCCGAATTTAGTGATTTCGTTCATTGGCACATTCAATTCTCTTGCAAGAATTTCAACTACCTTGCTACCGCAGAAGCCACCCTGACATCTGCCCATACCTGCTCTTGTTCTTCTCTTAACACCGTCAACATCACGAGCGCCTGCAGGAGCGTGAATTGCATCAAGGATTTCGCCTTCGGTAATTGTTTCGCAGCGGCAAACAATTCTGCCGTATGCTTTATTCTTTTCAATGAGCTTTGCTCTTTCTTCTGTACTCATATGACGGAAGCGAACAGGCTCAGGTCTGCAGGGGTTAAACTCCGCTTTCTTCTCAAATCCGCCTGAAAGCTCATTGATAATTCCGTCAACCATCTCTGCAATAGCAGGAGCAGATGAAAGACCCGGAGATTCAATACCTGCCGCATTGATAAATTTCTTATTAATATCGGAAGAACCGATAATAAAATCATCGCTTGTGGGATGTGCTCTGTTACCACTGAAGGAGGTAATTGCATTTCTCAAAGAAACTGCAGGAACACTCTTTATTGCATTAACATAAATTTTATCAAGACCAACTGATGTTGTAGCAACATCGTCACCATTGTCAATATCTTCAGCAGAGGGACCAACAATAAGGTTGCCGTCAACTGTGGGAGAAACGAGAACGCCCTTACCCATTATTGAAGGACACTGGAAAATCGTTCTTGAAACAAGTGAGCCCTGAGATTTATCAAGAAGATAATAGTCACCGTGACGAACAATAATTTCAATAGAATTGTCACCGATAAGTGAAGCAATTTCCCCTGAATGAACACCTGCGGCATTTATAACATATTCTGCAGTAATTTCACCGAGAGAGGTTGTAAGCTTAAACTCATCGTCAACATAGTCAATAGCGGTAACCTCACAATTTCTTAAAAATTCTGCACCATTTGTAACCGCATTTTCAACACCTGCAATTGTAAGCTCATAAGGACAAACAATTGAAGAAGTAGGAGCAACAAGTGCACCAACTGCAGTATCGCCGATATTGGGTTCAAGCTCAACAAGCTCTTCTCTTCTTACAATGCGAAGACCGGGAACGCCATTCTGTTCGCCTCTGTCCTTAAGCATTTCAAGGTGAGGCATTTCCTCCTCAGAAAAAGCCACAACAAGAGCCTCATTATTTTTAAGAGGAACATTAAGCTCCTTACAAACCTTTTTCATAAGCTCAACACCACGAACATTGAGCTTTGCTTTAAGTGTACCGGGTACAGCATCAAAGCCTGCGTGAACAATTGCAGAGTTTGCTTTTGTAGCACCCATAGCACAATCGTTACATTTTTCTAAAAGAGCAACCTTGATGTTGTATTTTGAAAGCTCTCTTGTAATGAGAGAACCAACAACACCTGCACCAATGACAGCAACATCGTACTTCATTTTAACATCTCCTTGGAAACAAATCATAATTGCCTATATTAGAAAAACATTATAGCACAATAGCATTAACAAAATCAAGTGTATATATAATGTTTTATATATAGTTTTGACTTGTTTTTTAGCTTAATTTAGTGTAAAATGAATTGATTGCTAACCAATAAACAAAAAGTAGAAATGAGATATTTATGAACAAGCTAAAAAACAAAGTTGAGCTTCTCGCTCCTGCAGGAGATATGAATTGCCTTATTGCCGCTGACCGTTTCGGTGCAGATGCAGTATATATAGGTGGTCCGCTTCTTCAGTTGAGAGCAGAAAAAGCTGCTTTCACAGAAGAAAATATTGATGCCGCAGCAAAGCTTTTGCATTCAAAAAACAAAAAGCTTTATGTTACTGTAAACAGCTTCACAAAAAACAGTGAAATCGAACCTCTTAAGGACTATGCCCGAAACCTCTATGGTTTAGGCGTTGACGCGGTTATCGTTGCAGATTTAGGGGCAGTAAGAGCAATAAAGCAAGCAGCCCCAAACCTCGAAGTGCATATCAGCACTCAGGCAAACTGCTGCAACTATTCTGCCGCTCTGGCATATCACGAAATGGGCGCTTCAAGAATTGTTGTTGCCCGTGAAATGACTATTGAGGAAATTGCAGAAATGCACTCAAAAATCCCTGACGAGCTTGAAATTGAAGCTTTTGTTCACGGGGCTATGTGTATGGCATATTCAGGCAGATGCCTCATTTCTTCATATATGAACGGCAGAAGCGGAAACAGAGGCGAATGCACTCAGCCTTGCCGTTGGGAATACTACCTTGTTGAAAGAAACCGACCCAATGAATATATGAAATTGGAAGAATATCAGGACCATTCTGCTCTGCTTTCTTCCCACGATATGAAGGCTATCAGCTTCCTTGATAAGCTTGCAGATGCAGGTGTTGATTCCTTCAAAATCGAGGGCAGAATGAAAACTGAATATTATGTTTCTCATGTTGTAAATGCTTACAGAAGAGCAATTGACAAATCTGCTCCTCTTGAACTTTTAGAGGACGAGCTTAATGCCATAAGCCACCGCCCCTATAACAGTGGTTTCTATTTTGGCAACCTTGTTCACGGTCACAAAAATGATGGTCTTTATCATTGGGATTGCACCTTTGCAGGTGTTGCCCTTGAAGATTGCAAGGACGGAAAATTAAAAATTCAGCAACGGAATTTCTTTAAGCTTGGGGACACAATTGAGGTGCTTTCTCCCAAATCCTTCGGAATGAATTTCACCGCAACAAAAATCGTCAACGAAAAAGGCGAAGAATGCGAAAGTGCCTGTCACCCTCAGGAATTCCTCACCCTCGACTGCACTGCGGACGTTAAGAAGGGGGATATTCTCAGGGTAAGAACACAAAAACAAGAAATTATTACTGATATTTAAACAAAATCAAAGTGATGATTTCAATTGAAAATTGAAAATTGAAACTGGAAAATTAGGGGGAAGCTACGCTTCCAAACATCATAAATTATAATTGCGTCGCATACCCTAAACTTTCAACTTTCAACTTTCCACTTTTATAATGCCGACCGCAGGTCCCGACACTCCTCACTCCCCACTCCTAACTCCTAACTAAACAATACAAGGTGTTTCCCCCTATGAGCTTTTTCGAAATTTTAGCGCCCGTGGGTGCTCAAGAACAATTAAAAGCCGCAGTAAGAAGCGGTGCAAATGCAGTATATCTCGGTGTTGATAATTTCAACGCCAGGCGTAATGCCGACAATTTTACAACAGAAAATTTAAAGGATGCAGTTAAATACTGCCATCTTCGTGATGTAAAGGTTTTTGTGACTCTTAACACAGTCATTTTCGACAAAGAAATTGACGAGCTTTATAAAGCTATAAAAGCCATAGCAAAAAGTGGCGCAGATGCAGTAATTGTTCAGGATTTCGCAACTGTAAAAGCAGTTAAAGAAATATGCCCTGATATGCCTCTTCACGCCTCAACCCAAATGGCAGTCCATAATGCTGCAGGTGCAAAGCTTCTTGAAGAAATGGGCTTTTCAAGAATAGTTTTAGCCCGTGAGCTTTCTTTGGAAGAAATGAAAGCCATAAGAAAAGAAGTAAACGCAGAACTTGAAATATTCGTTCACGGTGCTCATTGTATGAGTGCATCGGGCAACTGCTACCTTTCTGCAATGTTAGGCGAAAGAAGTGGTAACAGAGGTCTTTGCGCCCAAGGATGCCGCCTTAATTGGGTTAACGCCCACGGCAGAGAATACGCCCTTTCCCTCAAAGATATGTCATACCTTGACAGTATAAAAGACCTTATGGAAATCGGCATTAATTCCTTTAAAATTGAGGGCAGAATGAAACGTCCCGAGTATGTTGCTGCAACAGTAAACAGTCTTAAAAAAGCTATCAACAACGAGTACTACGATAAAACAACTCTTCGTTCTGTTTTCTCCCGTAGTGGTTTTACTGATGGCTATTTGCAAGGCAAAAGAACTGTTGATATGTTCGGCTACCGAGTTAAAGAAGATGTCACATCCGCAACTAATGTTTTAAAAGACCTTGAGGCTTCTTACAAAAATGAAACGCGTCCCAATAAAGCAAGTGCAAAGCTGATTCTCAAAAAAGATGAACCCGCAACACTTCTCTTTTCTTCAAAAGGCATTTCGGTTGAAGTTAAAGGTGAAATTCCACAGATTCCCCGAACTGCTCCCCTTTCAGAAGAAATTGCTTTAAGAAATCTTTCAAAATTGGGCGACACCTCATTCTATCTTGATTCAATAGGCTTTGAAAACGAGGATGCACTTACCCTCCCCGCCTCTGCTATAAACGCTTTGAGGCGTGATGGTGCAAATCTTTTAGAAGAAGAGCTTGCAAAAAAAGAATATAAAATAAATGATATAACACCCGAAACTCCATATATTAAACCCGATTTTTCAAAACCCAAAACAAAAATTCGTCTTGAAAGCTTTTCACAGTACAGTAACACATTTGCAAAAACAGATATGGTCATTCTACCTCTTGACGAGGTGTTTGATAACCTTGAAGAAATCGAGCTTTTACCTGTAAAAATCGCCGTAGAATTACCCCAGCTCATATACCCATCACACGAAAGTGAAACTCTCAAAAAGCTTACTGTGATTAAGAAAACAGGTATTGTAAGAGGCGTAACAGGTAACATCGGCGGAATCGCTCTTCTCAAAAAAGCAGGATTTAAAATTTATGGTTCTCACGGACTGAATATTACAAACAGCTATTCTGCACAAAGTTATAAAGCTCTTGGATTAGAAGAAATAACCCTCTCCTTCGAATTATCAGAAAAAAACATAAAAAACCTTTGTGCAGATATTCCCAAAGGCGCATATATTTATGGTTATCTTCCCATTATGTTATTGAGAAATTGTCCTCAGAGAAGTGAAAACGGTTGCCTTAAATGTAATGGAAAAACAACTCTTACTGACAGAAAAGGAATCGAATTTCCTCTTTTATGTCACAATAAAAAATATTCCGTTTTACATAATAGCGTCCCCCTTTATATCGGTGATAAAAATCTGACAAATCTTGATTTCATCACTTTCTATTTCACAATTGAAGACAAAAAAGAGTGTGAAAAAATCTATCAGGCATATTTAAACGGCAAAACTCCCGAGGGAAAGAAAACCAACGGACTATACAACAGAGAATTATTGTGATTTTAAAAAGTTTGTGTTTGTAAAAAACATTCACAAACTTTTTTTATATTTCAAAAGAGAAATTCAACTAATCTGTGAAAAATTGTAAAACAACTTTACCTTAGCAAACAAATTAACCAAAACCGACTAAATTGATGTACGGTTTTTATACAATACAACCATAAAAAATATAAAAGTCTGTTTGTACATATTCAACAAATACGCACCACTCCTTTTGTGCATATTCTCTTGACTTTTTATATTTTTTCAGTATAATTGTTTTTGTTGATAAATGATATGTCACTTGAACATCTGCTTCGCCCATTTTTATCGCCGAACCGGACTTCAAGGTAGATATATAAAAGATTAGTTTCATAAATACCTAAAACAACAAGCCGCCACATAGATGGCGGTTTGTTTTTTTTTTGATAGATTGTCGATAAAAGCGCAGACGACAAAAGCATTTGTCATTTTGTTATAGTTTCTTCCGTATTTTTTGTATCTTTCATTAATTGACTACTCCTTACATTTGGTTTATATTAAACCTATTATATATTTTCCCAAAAAGGAGAAATCTCATGACAAAGAACGAAGCAAAAATCAAAGCAAAAGAGCTTGTGTCAAAAATGACAGTTGAAGAAAAAATGACACAGCTTCTTTATACATCCCCTGCCATTGAGCGCCTTGGCATCAGTGCATATAACTGGTGGAATGAGGGCGCACATGGTGTTGCAAGAGCAGGAACTGCAACAGTTTTCCCCCATACAATTGCTATGGCTGCAACCTTTGACGGCGAGCTTATTGAAGAAATTGCCGATGTTATTTCAACAGAAGGCAGAATTAAATACAACAAGCATGTTGAATACGGCGACCACGATATTTTTAAGGGTATCACCTATTGGGCACCCAATATCAACATTTTCCGTGACCCACGTTGGGGACGCGGTCAGGAAACCTTCGGTGAAGACCCTTATCTTACTGCAACCCTCGGTACTGCATTCATAAAAGGTATTCAGGGTGATGGTGAATTTTATAAAGGCACCGCTTGTTCAAAGCATTTTGCAGTTCACTCAGGCCCCGAAAAAGACCGCCACGGATTCGATGCTATCGCAACTCCCCACGACCTTTATGAAACCTATCTTCCTGCTTTTGAAAAGACTGTAAAAGCAGGTGTTGCAGGTGTTATGGGTGCATACAACCGCACAAACGGTGAGCCCTGCTGCGCACACTCATATCTTATGGGAGAGGTTCTTCGTAAGAATTGGGGCTTTGACGGTTACTTTGTTTCAGACTGTGGCGCTTTACAAGATATTTATGAATTCCATAAATTCGTAGAAACAAGAGCAGAAGCAGCGGCAGTTGCTCTCAAAAACTCCTGCGACCTTAACTGCGGTCAGACTTATGATGCTCTCGTTGATGCTTACGAGGAAGACCTTATTACAGAAGAGCAGATTACAGAAGCTGCTGAAAGACTTTATATGATTCGTTTCCTTTTAGGCGAATTTGAAGAAGTAAGACCATTCTCTGATATTCCTTATTCAAAGCTTGACTGTAAAGAACACAGAGAGCTTAACTTAAGAGCTGCTGAAAACTGCGTAACTCTTCTTAAAAACGATAATTACTTACCTCTTGATAAAAACACAAACAAGAAAATTGCAATTATCGGTCCAAACGCTCTTTCCGTTACCGCTCTCGAGGGTAACTATAACGCATACGCTTCCGAATACATCACCGTTGCAGATGGCGTAAGAAGAGTGTTCACAGATGCAGATATTTCCGTTGAAAGAGGCTGTAACTACTGCCACGAAAAAATCAATGAGTGGAGTGGCTTCGGTAATATGCTCAGCGATGGTGCCGCTGCAGCCGCTGAAGCAGATATTGCAATTCTTGCTCTTGGTCTTGACTGCTCAATTGAAGGCGAAGACACCGGATACGATAACGACTATACCGCTTGCGGTGATAAGAAAAACATCTATCTCCCCAAAACTCAGCAGAAGCTTGCAGAAATGGTATGCGATGCTTGTGAAAATGTTATTGTTGTTATTTTGTGCGGAAGCTCTGTTGACCTTGGTGAAAAGGTAAGAAACCACGCAAAAGCAATTATTCACGCTTGGTATCCCGGTTCTCAGGGCGGTCTTGCTATTGCAAAAACAATTTCAGGCGATAATAACCCCTGTGGTAAACTCCCCGTAACAATCTATGATGGCAAGCATCCTCTCCCCGATTTCACGGACTACAATATGCAGGGTAAAACCTATCGTTTCATCGAAGGCGATGCACTTTACCCCTTCGGTTATGGTCTTTCATATACCAAATTTGAATATTCAGATGCAAAAATTCTTGAAAAGACTGAAGATAATATCAAAGTAAGCGTAAATGTTAAGAACATCGGCGGCAGAGCAGGCATTGAAAAAACACAGATTTATGCAGAGTATTCCGACTCTAGAACCTATACCCCCCACTTCCAGCTTTGCGGTATTAAATCCACAAATCTCGAAGCAGGCGAAACCAATAATGTAACAATTGATATTGATACATATTGGCTCAAAGCAGTTCTTGAAGACGGTCAGAGAGTAACCCCCGACGGCAAAATCACTCTTCACATCGGCGGTCACCAGCCTGATAAGGTAAGTAACGAATTATTGGGCTATGAATGCGAGAAAATAGAATTATAATTAACAAATCCCCATTGATAGCAAAAAACTATCAATGGGGTTTAATTTTATTTTATGCGAAGCCTATCATCCCTGTGCGCAAGCATAGGGAGGGGGACCATCGCTTGCTATGGTGGTGGGTTGCCCCGTAAAGATTACCCTTTGTAAAAGTATAGCAACACCTTTATTTTTTAATATCCGAGTACACCATCAACTGATTCATCATTTTCAATCCATTCAGAAACTTTTATAATTCTGTATGTATCTTTATCGTCACGGATTATAACTTCTTCAATTCCTGCATTTATTACCATTCTCTTACACATTGAACAGCAACAAGCATTCTTTACATATTCACCTGTCTTAACATCTGTTCCTACAAGGAAAATTGTGCTTCCAATCATATTTTTTCTTGAAGCACTTATAATTGCATTTGCTTCTGCGTGAACACTTCTGCAAAGCTCATACCTTTCACCTCGTGCAATGTTCAGTTTTTCTCTGATACAAACACCCATATCAGTGCAATTCTGCCTACCTCTAGGCGCACCAACATAACCTGTTGAAATTATTTCATCATCCTTAACAATTACCGCACCATAATGCCTTCTCAAGCAAGTACATCTTTGTGAAACCGTCTCAGCTATATCCAAATAATAATTTATTTTATCTCTTCGCATTGCCTTATCTCCTAAAATCAAATTCTTTTACTTTTGATTTGTTTTTTAACACCAATAGCCTTGTAAATTTACTATCGTCCTTTTCATCCTTCAAAACTTCCCAAGAGCCATTTTCTTCGTTAAAAATTTCTTCTTTTTCGGATATATATTGATGCTTAACCTTTTCGTTTGAAAATCGTACTTTTTTGCCATAGTAATTACTGATAAATCCGACCGCTTTACCTGTGCAAATTTCAATATTATCCTCACTTTTTTCATCGAACCATTCTGTTGCATCATCATCGAAACGTTTAACACAAATATTCAGACCTTTTTCCGACCTATAGCTACGAGGATATATTCTTATTACTAATTCCGGCTTTTCCATAGTTCCTGCAAAAGCAATACCACTATCATTAGGTAAAATTATGTATTTATCCATCCCCAGCTTTTCAGCTTTTTCAATAATACGATTATACTGCTCTGTTATTCTTTTGGTTACATCCTTTGTATATTTGTTATTCAAAACATACCACATTTCTATTGAAAACAATACAACAAAGAGTATTACAAAAAACAATAAAACTCCACAGACCGCCATAGCTCCCGTACCCATTTGGTTAAAAGGAACGTTGCCTTTTACAAGGGTAATCAAAAAACAAAAAAGAGCAATCAAGAAGCCATATTGAAGCACGCATATAATTATATTTCTTTTTTTAGACCTACAACGGTCAACAGAATCGAAAATCACCTCACCCAGAACCTCAAATATAAACTCAAAAATAAATTCTGCCACAATCTCACCTCATATAACACCTTACGCATATTATCGATATACAAGCAAGCTTGTTCGATATATTTTGCAAGACAAAATTCGATATATTCAACGATGTTGAATTCGATATGATATAAATCCTTATAATCTCGTGCCAACGGCACATATCGAACCGCAGGTATATCGAATCGTGAGATATATCGAAAATCCGTCAGGATTTATATCGATGTGGCTTCGCCACACATTCTGCATTCCGCATTAAAGAATATATTCTTTAACAACCTCACCACTCAAGGTCTTATGAGTAATAGCAACATCATCAACAATCATATACCCTCTTGGTGTGTTCTCTTTAGGAATTGAAACTGAGCCGGGGTTTGCGTAAATATAGCCACCCTCTAACTCCTCAATTTTGCTAACGTGGGTATGACCATTAAAAAGAATGTCACCCTTTTTGATTTTAGGCAGATTCTGAGGGTTCATTTTGTGACCGTGAGTAAGGAAAAACATTCTTCCCTTGTGATAAAAGAAAGCATATTCTGCGAGAACCGGGAAAGAAAGCACCATTTCGTCAACCTCAGCTTCGCAGTTACCTCTTACGCAAAGGAGTTCCTCCGCCATATCATTTAAAAGTGCAATAACACCCTTGGGGTTATATTCCTCGGGCAAATCGTTACGAGGTCCGTGATACAGAACATCTCCTAAAAGCACTAATTTTTCACATTTTTCTTCTTTGTATTTCTCAACTAATTCACAGCAGTATTTAAGTGAACCGTGAATATCGGATGCAATCATAATTTTCATAACATTTCCTCCTATACAATCGCAACAATTATACCACAAAATAATTACATTTTAAACAAATATTATAAAGTTTACAAATAAAGAAATTTATTGTAAAAACTGCCTTTAGGTGATATAATTGTTGCGATTAAACATAAAGGAGTAATAAAATGTCTGACAAACCAATGAAAAAATACATGAAAAAGTCGGAAATTGCCACTTTCGGCATAGGTCTTTTCGGTGTGGCTCTTCTCACCGGTTGGATGCCCGACTATACTGCAACCTTCTTTGCAGACTTCGCTTTCAAGGGCAAGGGCTTTGACCCTGATACAATGGCAAATGCACTTTCCGTTGTTTTCCTTGTGGCAGGTATTGTAGGTGCAGTTTGTGAGCTTGTTATCGGCTACCTTGTAGACAATACCCGTACAAAATTAGGTAAAGTTAAGCCCTGGATTGGCTTTGGTGTTATTCCCCTTGCATTAATTTCAATGCTTGTTTTCGTAGCACCTAACACCAACAACCAAACCGTAGCAATCGCTTGGATGTTTATTATCTACTCCCTTTACACCGCTTTATGTTGCGCGGTTGAAAGCCCTGCAAACTGCTTCGGTTCTCTTTGCTCCCCTAACCCAAGCGAGCGTTCAAGTGCTATTTCAATAGCATCCTTCCTTCGTTCAGTTGGTCAAAGTGGCGGTATGGTTGTTATTTTAGTTGTTGGTCTTGTAATGAAAGCCATTATGGGTCAACAGCAATTCAAAAATGCAGAAGCACAAGGTCTTGACCTTATAATTTCAACTGCAGTTTGCGCTTTGGGTCTCATCCTCTTCGTTATGATTTTCTTTACCAATAACCAGGAGCGCGTTCCTTTCACTCAGGAAAAGGTTTCTCTTAAGGATGCTGTAAAGGTTGTTTTCACTCACAAGAATCTCCTTATGGTTTCCCTTACAAAGCTCTGCGGTTTCGGTCGCGGTGTATATGGTACAGTTTCCCTTTACATAGCTATTTACCTTTTAGGCTCAAAGGATTTAAAATTAGGTCTTCTTCTCCCTATGGGTATCGGTACTGCAGTGGGCACTCTTCTTGTTAATATCGTTCTCAAGAAATTCTCCACTAAAAAGACCTTCATTCTTTTCTGCTTCTACGGTGCATCCTCTCTTGCAATTCTTTTCCTTGTTTCAAAGGGTATCGGATTCAATGATGGTCTTATTATTCCTTTCCTTATTCTCAACTTCTTCTGCGGTCTTCAGCACGGTAACACAAATGTTACACCAAACATTATGATTGCAGACTGTGTTGACGAAATTGAATATAAAACAGGCAAACGTCAGGAAGGTCTTGCCTACGCCGGTTACGGTCTTTTCTCAAAAATTGCATCTGCTTTCACAAAGGCTCTCGGTCCCTGGCTCCTTTACACCTGGTCAGGCTACCTTGCATCAACAAATGCAAATGTGGCTTACGCAGAGCAGACCGATGCAACCCTTAACAAAATTCTTATGATTTACACAATCATTCCCGCAATTTTCGTTGTTCTTCAAGCGGTTCCTATATTCTTCTACGATATGGTCGGCGATAAGAAAGAAAACATAATAAAAGAGCTTATGAAACGCCGCGAAGAAAAAGCACTTGCAGACAATGTGTCTGCAGAAAATTAAGGAGGTGGCATATTTATGAAAAAAGGATTCAATTTAAAAGTATATGCCGCTATCACTTTCTTTGTAATAGCAGGACTTTTAGCAACTATCACAGTTACAACCTACACAAACCGATATAACGGCTTCAGCCCCGAAAAAACTGCAGTCGCTTTCGTTCAGAGTATTGTTGAAACAGGCGACGGCTACAATGCTTACAAAAACACAATTGTCAGCAAAAATTATAAATACGGTGATTTCATAAGAGAATATTATATGTACCCCGTAATTTATGCAGAGTGCGACTATGAAATCGGTGCTGACAGAGATAATCTTAAGGGCTTCAACGACGATTCCTACAAAGGTGAAAAAACGCTCAATGACGACGGAACACTCTCCGGTCAGGTTATTTCAACAATGTATGATTACTATGTAACTCTCATAGAAAAATACAAAGGTTGGGACAATTACGATGCTGTTTTCACCGATTATATGAAGGAGCTTAGCAAGGTTCGTGAAGAGGTTTTCGGTGACAAATATATGACCGATGAAATAATGTTCACTGCTCTCGAAAGCAATGTTAGAACCTACGGCGAAAGCCTTACAGGTACTGAGGACGAGTTTGATGCCAACACAGGCATTCAGACAAGCGTTAAAACCACAGGTGCATATCAGAAGGCATTCGGTGAGGATTATAAATTTACTTATGAAGTAATAGATGTTAAAGATATTACAATTTTTGACTATTCACGTGACGATATCTCAACTAAGCTACTTGAAACATATAAAATCAACATCGATGAAATTGATAAAATATACAGTGTTTCATTGATGGTTAAAGCCAATGGCGAAAAAGTTACAGATCAAAGAATACGTGTTGTTAAAATCAATTCAACTTGGTATGTTGATAACACAACAGTTAACACCAAGGCACTTTACAAGATTGCACGATAAAACAATTACTCCCCTTAGATTTTGTTTTGCAAAATCTAAGGGGGGTAAAACTTTTATTTTTTCTTCTTACCGTAGAAGCCCTTTTTCTCTTCCGGGTCAACAGGCTTTGCACCCATTGTGGTATTGAAATTCATAAGCGCTTCCTTCTGCTTTTCATTAAGATTCTTGGGAACCTCAACTGTAACCTTAACAAGCTGGTCGCCACGTCTTGTGGAGTTAAGCACCTGTATACCTCTGCCCTTTAACTTAAAGATATCACCGGGTTGAGTGCCTGCAGGAAGAATATATTCAACCTGACCATCAAGAGTGGGAACTCTGAGCTTGTCGCCAAGTGCAGCCTGAACAAAGCTTACCTTAACCTCGTACCAGACATTGTAACCATCGCGTTCAAAGAAGGGATGTGGTTTAACAACAACGCCAACTCTTAAGTCACCTGCAGGACCGCCGTTCACACCGCGGTTACCTTCGTTGCGAACTGTAAAAATCTGTCCGTCGTCAATACCTGCGGGAATTGTAATTTCCTGCTTAACTGTTCTTCTGATTCTGCCTGCACCCTTGCATCTTGAGCAAGGATTGGGGTTAAATGTACCTTTACCGCCACAACGCTGACAAGGTTTTGATGTACTGATAGTGCCGAAAGGTGTTCTCTGCTGAACATTAATCTGACCTCTGCCGTTACAGTCGGGGCAAGTCTGGGGTGAGCTACCCTTTGCTGCGCCTGAGCCTGAACATTCATCGCAAAGTTCAATTCTTTGAAATTCAACAGTTTTTTTGCAACCCTTTGCAGCTTCTTCAAAGGTAATGTATATGTTAGTCTGAATATCGCTGCCGCGACGGGGTGCATTGGGGTTGGAGCGTCCACCGCCACCACCGAATCCGCCGAAGAATGAACCGAAAAGGTCTCCCAAATCGAAATCCATTCCACCGTCAAATCCGCCGAAGCCACCGAATCCGCCACCGCCCTGACCTGCACCATAGCTGGGGTCAACGCCTGCAAAGCCGAAGCGGTCATATTTTTCTTTCTTATCGGAATCAGAAAGAATTTCATAAGCCTCGTTTGCTTCTTTGAACTTTGCCTCTGCTTCTTTGTTATCGGGGTTAAGGTCGGGATGATACTTCTTCGCAAGCTGGCGATATGCTTTTTTTATTTCATCAGGTGTGGCACTTTTGGAAACGCCAAGCACCTCATAATAATCTCTTTTATCTGCCATAAGTAATTCCTTTCTTTAGGAATATACCCTATCAAAGACGGCTCAAAAAAGAGCCGTCTTTTTATAGGTTAATTAGTCAACATCTGTGAAGGGTGCTTCTGTGTAGTTGTCGCCACCCTGTGCACCTGCAGCGTTGGGGTCAAAGCCTGCGCCCATATTGTTGGGGTCAAAGCCCTGTGCACCGCCTGCTGCTTTATAAAGCTTTTCGGAAATCTCATAGAATTTTGCCTGAAGAGCTTCCTGTTTGGACTTGATAAGCTCAATATCTTCACCCTTAAGAGCTTCCTTGAGTTCTTCTACCTTAGCGTTGATGTCGTTTTTGTCTGCTTCGTCAAACTTGTCACCGTTTTCAGAAACAAGCTTTTCGCACTCAAATACCATCTGGTCTGCACCGTTGCGGATATCAACAGCCTCTTTACGTTTCTTGTCTTCCTCTGCAAACTGTTCTGCTTCTCTTACAGCCTTATCAATGTCATCCTTGCTCATATTTGAAGAAGCTGTGATGGAGATAGACTGCTCTTTACCTGTACCAAGGTCTTTTGCAGAAACGTGAACAATACCGTTAGCGTCAATATCGAAAGTAACTTCAATCTGAGGAGTACCGCGACGAGCGGGAAGAATACCGTCAAGGTGGAACATACCGAGAGTTTTATTATCTCTTGCAAATTCTCTTTCGCCCTGAAGAACGTGGATTTCAACTGATGTCTGATTATCTGCAGCAGTTGAGAAAATCTGGCTCTTCTTTGTGGGGATTGTTGTGTTTCTTTCAATAATCTTTGTGCAAACGCCACCAAGAGTTTCAATACCAAGTGAAAGAGGTGTAACGTCAAGAAGAAGGAGACCTTCTACATCGCCACCGAGAACACCTGCCTGAAGAGCTGCACCCATTGCAACACATTCGTCGGGGTTGATACCCTTGTAGGGTTCTTTGCCTGTATAGTTTTTAACTGCATCCTGAACAGCAGGGATTCTTGAAGAACCACCAACCATAAGAACCTTGTCAATTTCGGAAACCTTAAGACCTGAGTCAGAAATCGCCTGACGAACAGGAGCCATTGTTGCTTCAACAAGGTCAACTGTAAGCTCGTTGAATTTTGCTCTTGTAAGAGTTGTATCAAGGTGGAGAGGACCTGCTTCAGTCATTGTGATGAAGGGAAGGTTGATTGCAGAGGATGTAACACCTGAAAGCTCGATTTTTGCTTTTTCTGCAGCTTCTTTAAGTCTCTGCATAGCCATTTTATCGCCTGAAAGGTCTGAACCTGTTTCTTTCTTAAATTCAGTTACGAGCCAGTCGATAATTCTCTGGTCGAAATCATCACCACCGAGGCGGTTGTTACCTGCAGTTGCAAGAACCTCCTGAACACCTTCGCCCATTTCAATGATAGATACGTCGAAAGTACCACCACCAAGGTCATAAACCATAACCTTCTGGTCATTTTCTTTATCAATACCGTAAGCAAGAGCAGCTGCTGTGGGCTCATTGATAATTCTCTTAACCTCAAGACCTGCAATTTTACCTGCGTCTTTAGTTGCCTGACGCTGTGAGTCTGTAAAGTAAGCGGGAACAGTAATAACTGCTTCTGTTACCTTGTCACCAAGGTAGCTTTCTGCATCTGCTTTAAGTTTAGAAAGAATCATTGCAGAAATCTGCTGGGGTGTGTAAGATTTGTCATCGACCTGAACCTTGTAATCTGTACCCATCTGTCTTTTGATAGATGCGATTGTTCTGTCGGGGTTCTGAACTGCCTGGCGCTTTGCAACCTGACCAACAAGTCTTTCGCCTGATTTTGAGAAGCCTACAACAGAGGGGGTAGTTCTGTTACCTTCAACGTTAGCAATAACTACGGGCTCGCCGCCTTCGATAACTGCTACGCAAGAGTTAGTTGTACCTAAGTCAATACCAATTGTTTTTGCCATTTTAATTACCTCCGAATTTATTTATATGTTTTGTTTGTGTATTTATTTAATTGGTAACCTGAACAGTTGCGAAACGCAATATTCTGTCACCCATTTTATAACCTTTTTCAAAAACTGCCGCGATGGAATTTTCGGGAAGCTCGTCATTTTCAACAGTCATAACCGCACTGTGAATATTGGGGTCAAATTCGTCGCCAACCTCACCGTAAGCCTCAACCTCCATGTTTTTAAGGATTTCCTTAAGCTGAGTAACGGTCATTTCAACGCCTTTTCTGTAAACCTCAACATCATCCGTCTGGTTTTCAAGAGCTCTGTCGAAATTATCAATCACGGGAAGAAGAGCTTTTATAGTATTGCCCTTCGCATCACCGTAGGTTGCTTCCTTTTCTCTCTGAGAGCGTTTTCTGTAGTTATCGTACTCTGCAAGAGTGCGAAGATGTGAATCCTTAAGAGTCGCAATTTCATTTGAAAGCTTTTCAATTTCTGCTTTAAGAGCTTCAACCTCTGCATTCTTTTTTGTTTTCTTTTCTTTTTTAGTTTCTTTTTTTACTTCTGCAGCTTCTTCGGTTTCAACTGCCTTGTTTTCTTCGTTTGCCATTTTTACCTCACTCCTCATCAAGGGTTTCGGAAAGAAGGTTTCCGATAACCGATGCTAAATATTTAATACTGGGAATAAGCCTTGCATAATCAAGCCTTGTTGGGCCTATTATACCAATCGAACCGCTATCCTTATCCCCTACTGAATATTTTGAAAATATTGTTGAAGAATTTTTCAATTCTCTGTAAAGATTTTCAGTACCTATCGCCACATTCAATTGCTTTTTGTGTGAGCCCAGCATATTTTCAAGAGGTGTACCTCTGTGAAGAAAATCCATAAGCCTGAAGGCATCCTCGGAAAGCTCTTCGTGGTTAAGTATGTTTGACTGACCTTTCAAATGAAGCTCGGTTGTTTTAACCGCTTCGCAAAGGTCTGCTATGGCACACAGGAATGGTGACATTATGAAAACTCTGTCTCCAAGGGAAGCTACAAGAGTCTGAATAACCATTACATTAACATCCGAAACAGATTTACCTATAAAATAATTCTGACAGATGTTATAGAAAACCTCGGCAATATCAACATTGATTTGCGTGTCGCTTCTTACAACGGAGCTTTTAAGAATACCCGAGGTTGCAAGAAGAACAATCATCGCTGTATGGTCGCTCAGAGGAACAAGCTCGATTCTTTTGATTTTTGCATCCGCATCCGCAGGTGAAGAGGAAACTGCAACGCAGTCTGTCAGCTCTGCGAGAATACTGCCCGCTTTTTCAAGAAGCTTATCAGGCTCGCCCGAAAAGGACTGCAACCATATTTTAATTCGTTCTTGCTCTTCTATTCCCAATTCATAAGTCGACATCAGGTTATCAACATAATATCTGTAACCAATCTGAGAGGGAACACGACCTGCAGAGGTATGAGGTTGCTCCAAAAGGCCAAGCTCAACAAGGTCTGCCATATCGTTACGGATTGTAGCAGAAGAAACCGCATTTCCCATTTCAGCGCAGATTGCTTTTGAACCAACAGGCTCACCCGTAGCAATAAAGCGTTCAATTATAATTGCAAGAATTTGTTGCTTGCGCCCTGAAAGCTCTGCCACAACCTCACCTCTTTTTCGGTTTTTATCACCATTAGCACTCTCGTTAGGTGAGTGCTAACTCTGTTAATAATATACTCCCACAAGTAGCATTTGTCAACCACTTTTGCAAATATTTTTGTAAATAGTTTGTGAATAAATGTTAAAATTATGCAAAAAAGAAAAGCCACTTCGCAAAGTGACTTTAAAAGCACTTCTTCACTATTCACTATTACTTGTTACTTGCCAAAAATCCGAATAAAAGTGAAAAGTGAAGAGTGAAGAGTGAAAAAGTAAAATCCCCGTACTATCGTACGAGGATTTTTGGCAGCGGGATAGGGATTCGAACCCCAACAAACAGAGTCAGAGTCTGTCGTGCTACCGTTACACTATCCCGCTAGGACGAGAGATATTATACTATTACAATTTCCGAATGTCAATAGTTTATTCAAAAAATTTTCGAAAAAGTTTTTAATGACATATTTAAAAAAACTGTTGACAATTTAAACTTTGTGTGATAATATATCAAGGCTATCATATGCAGAGATACCGAAGTGGTTATAACGGAACGGTCTTGAAAACCGTCGTACGGCAACGTACCGTGGGTTCGAATCCCACTCTCTGCGCCACCTCTTTTGAGGACAATTTAATAACTGATTTCAGTTACCAATGCAGAAGTACTCAAGTTGGTGACGAGGCGCCCCTGCTAAGGGCGTAGGTCGGGAAACCGGCGCGAGAGTTCGAGTCTCTCCTTCTGCGCCAAATAAAAAGGATATCCGAAAGGGTATCTTTTTTATTTTTGTTCCTGAAAGTTATAAAAGAGACTCGAACTCCCTCGGCGAAGCCGAACACCTTAACCATCCAGGCAAAATCAAACGCACTCTTGAACCCTACATTTATATTTGCTATAATACCTATATAAAACATTTGAGGAGAATGCAAAATGAAAAAGAACAAATCCATACTCGCTTTAATATTGGTATGCGTATTATTTTTCTCGGTAGCCTCCTGCGGCAAAAACAATACCGAAGCAATCACAACCACAACAACACAACAATCTATAACCTATAACGAAACAGCAAATCCCGACATTGCATCCTCTGAAGCCTTGCCCGAATCTTCTGTTACACAATCTTCCGATGCAACTACCACAACTTTTATTAATATCGCAACACAAACCCAAACAAATACAACTATACCCGAAACAACACAACAGCCACAGACTGCACCTTCCCAAACCCAGTCTATTCAGGCCACAGAAACAGTAATACAGACCCAACCAATAGCCACACCTCAAACCCAGGCGCCTCAACAAATACAAGGAGAAACACGCCCTCAGGTAACTCTTCCAACTGAAACTCACGAAACGTCAAATGGCACATATTATGTTTATTACCCTGAAAATATAAAAAAATCAAAAACCACCTACCCTGTTCTCGCCTGGGCAAACGGAACAATGTGTCCCCCTGATATGTATGCTGCCCTTCTTATAGAATTAGCAAAAGGCGGCTACATTGTAATCGCAAGCGATGAAACCATGGCAGCAGATGGTACAGCGCAAATTGCCGCACTTGATTTTGCCATATCGCTCAACAACGATTCTTCAAGCCCTGCCTATAAAAAGATAAACACAAAACAGTTGGGTGTTATCGGCCACTCTCAGGGTGGCAGAAGCTCCGTTAATGCAGCAGTCAAGGATTCAAGAATCAAATGTGTTGTTTCCCTTGCAGGAAGTAACTATCTTGAAGAAGCAGAGCCCAACTCAACCCCCACCTTCTTTATTGCAGGCGGAAGCGATATGATAGTTTCCCCTTCTCAATGGATTCAACCCGCATATGACGTTGCAAAGGGTCCTGCGGTTTACGCTTCTCTCAACAAGGCAATTCACACCACCTGTTGCACCAACCCTGAAAAATACTCTTCATACATTCTCGATTGGTGCGATGCCTGGCTCAAAAATGACAAAAGCGCACTTAACACCTTTAAATCCAACGGCACTCTCGCTTCCGACAGTAACTGGAGCGATTTCCAATGCAAAGGTTTATGATTAGATCCCGAGGTAGATTTATGAAAAAAATTCACTTATTATGCAACGCCCATCTCGACCCCATCTGGCTTTGGGCAAAAAACGAAGGTATCGCAGAAGCAATTTCCACTTTCCGTGTTGCTGCAGATTTCTGCGAAAAATACGATAACTTTATCTTCAATCACAACGAATCTGTTCTTTATGAATGGGTGGAAGAAAACGAGCCCGAGCTTTTCAAAAGGATTCAAAAGTTAGTTAAAGAGGGCAAATGGCGTATTATGGGTGGCTGGTATCTTCAGCCCGATTGCACAATGCCATCTGCTGAAGGCTTTCTTCGTCAGATAGAAGCAGGAAACGCCTATTTCAAGGAAAAATTCGGTGTTAAGCCCACAACCGCTATAAACTTCGATCCCTTTGGCCACACTCGCGGACTTGTTCAGATTTTAAAGAAAACAGGCTACCATTCATATTTATTTATGCGCCCTCACAATATTGTGGGCGATGATACCGATTTTATATGGAAAGGCTATGACGGTAGCGAAATTATCGGTCATTCCATGTGGGGTGGCTACAACTGCGCAAGAGGCGAAGTTACTAAAAAAATTGATAGGATATCAGAAGATGCCCACGATGGCGCAAACCTTATGCTATGGGGTGTCGGGAACCATGGTGGCGGACCTTCAAAAATCGACCTTGACAACATTGAAGAATACATAAAAAATCACCCCGAAATAATAGTTGAGCATTCCTATTGTGAAAAATATTTTTCAGAGGTTGATGTCAAGGAACTAAACACCTATTCTAAATCTCTCGTTCATTGTATGGTGGGTTGCTACACAACAATGGCTCAAATCAAAAAGAACTACAGAGCTCTTGAAAACGAGCTTGTAACCTGTGAAAAAATGCTTGCTTTAAGCGGTGTGGATTACGACGAAAAAGAACTGAAATCTGCAGAAAAAGCACTCCTTTTCAGTCAGTTCCACGATATTTTACCCGGCACTATGATTAAGGATGGCGAAACCGAGGTGCTTCGTCTTTTGGGCTATGGCAGAGAAATTGTTTCCCGCCTTACTGCCAAAGCATTTTTCAAGCTTTGTGAGGGTCAGAAGAAAGCAATTGACGGCGAAATCCCCGTTCTTGTTTTCACCCCCCACCCCTATTCTGTTACAAGAGAAATTCAGGTAGAATTTCAGCTTGCAGACCAGAACTGGAACGAGGACGAAACAACTCTTGTTTCAATCCGCGATGAGTACGGCAATTATTTACCCTGCCAGAACGAAAAAGAAGCAAGCAGTTTGACAATGGACTGGCGAAAAAGAATCTGCTTCAGAGCAGAATTAAAGCCAATGAGCATCAATCGCTTCGACTGCGAATTAAAGGTTCATAAAATCCCCAAAAGACCTATTGCCCCCTTAACAGAAAGCGATACTCATTTTGTTTTTGAAAACAAAAAAATCTCTGTTTTAATCAACAAAAAAACAGGTCTTATTGACAAATACGAAGCAAACGGCGTTAATCTGCTTAAAGAAAACAGTGGTAAAATTCTTGTTTACAAAGATAACGAAGACCCCTGGGGTATGACAAACGACGGTTTTTATGACAAAATCGGTGAATTCACCTTGCTTACAAAAGATGATGCCAATTCCTTTGCAGGTTACCCTGATTCCACTTGCGAAAACGTTCACATTATAGAAAATGGCAACACCAGAGCAAAAATTCAGGCAACATTCAAAAATCGTAATTCTTATGCAATTGTAACCTACTCACTTTCAAAAGCAGATTCTTATATTGATATCAATGTAAAAATCCTTGCAAATGATGTAAACACTCTTTATAAGCTTTCCTTTGACACTGATTTTAATAATTCTCAATTTATTGGTCAGACTGCCTACGGAAGAGAAGAGCTTTTAAAGGAAGAAAAGGAAGTTACATATCAGAAATGGTGCGCATTTAAAGAAGGTAACAAAGCATTGGCAGTTATAAACAGCAGTACCTACGGCGGTAGCGCAAAGGACAATAAGCTCAATATCACTCTTATGAGAACGCCTGTTTATTCTGCCCACCCCATTAATCAGAGACCAATTACTGATAACGACCGCTTCCACAACCACATTGATATGGGCGAAAGGGATTTTTCTTACAGATTAACTCCTGATTTTGACCACATTGATGTTGAAGCAGAAATATTCAATCAACCACCCTTTGCACTTTCATTCTTCCCATCGGGTAATGGTGAAAAGAAGGACTCATCCTGTGAAATAAGCAACAAGAAAATCCTTCTTTCCTCTTATAAAAAGATTAACGAAGATGAATATCTCCTGCGCCTTTTCAACTCTTCCGAAAATGAAGAAGCAACAACAATAACCATAAATGGAAAAGATTATAAAATCGCCTTCACCCCCTATGAAGCAAAAGGCTTTATACTTGACAATGGTAATTTAAAGGAATGTAATTTAACAGGAGAATAAACTATATATCGGCGCATTCCCGCGCCCCAACACTCCTCACTCCTCATTCCTCACTCCTAACTAAAAATGCAACGATTAATTCACAAATTATTCGTTGCATTTTCTTTTTATATATTGTATAATGAATTATCAATACACTAAAATAGGATTTTGTGTCCTGAAAGAAAGGTGGTTCTATGAAAAAAGCTTTTAAAATATCAGTTATCGCAGTTGTTATAACCGCTATCATAGTTCTCTCCTCTATGCCATTTGTGGCTATAGAAATCAAACGTTATTACGGTGATATTAACAATGATAATTATGTTACTACCCAGGATGTAATAATTGCACTTTCCGTTGCCACAGGAATTTACGATGATGACCTTACGGGAATGGATTTCGAAGCATCTGATTTAGATGGCGATAACGACATTTCAACCAATGATGCCCGCCTTATTCTTAAAACTGCCGCAGGCCAGGAAATCAAAAGATATATGGAGGGCTATGAATTCAGCGAAAACGCTGATTTATTCCTGAAAAAAGTCAACGAAGCACGAATCGAAGAAGATGTTTCCACATTAAAGCTCTCAAACAAGCTTTGCAATCTTGCAAGAGAAGCTGCTAAAGAATACGCTACCAAAACAGGTACTGCTTTCGCCCGTGAGGATGGCTCTTATTATTACACTCTTCTTGACGAAAATGAAGTCAGCTACACCATTGCAGATAAAATTATAATTCCCGCTTCATTCGGTTACAAAGAAACCTTTGACGAAGCATTAAAAATTTCTCAGAGCAAAAAAGCTCTCCTTAGCCAGAATTTCAAAAAATTCGGTATTGGTGCATACTCCAAAGACGGTCACACTTTCTATTGGTGCATTTTCCTTACAGACTAATAACACTCGAAAGGATGATTAAAATGAGTGATTACAGAATAGAAACCAAATGTGTTCAGGGTGGCTATACCCCCGGTAATGGTGAGCCTCGTCAGATTCCCATTATTCAGAGCACAACATTTAAATATGCGACAAGCGAAGATATGGGTAAGCTTTTCGACCTTGAAGCAAGCGGTTATTTCTACACCCGTCTTCAGAACCCCACAAATGATTCTGTTGCCGCAAAAATCTGCGAGCTTGAAGGCGGTACCGCTGCAATGCTCACATCTTCAGGTCAGGCAGCTTCCTTCTACTCAGTTTTCAATATTGCTTCCTGTGGCGACCATGTTGTTTCATCATCTACAATTTACGGCGGAACATATAACCTCTTCGCAGTTACAATGAAAAAAATGGGTATCGATTTCACATTCGTTTCCCCCGACTGCACAGAGGAAGAGCTTAATGCCGCTTTCCGCCCCAACACAAAAGCAGTTTTCGGTGAAACAATCGCAAACCCTGCCCTTACTGTTCTTGATATTGAAAAATTTGCAAAAGCAGCCCACGCTCACGATGTGCCCCTTATCATTGACAACACCTTTGCAACCCCCGTAGGTTGCCGTCCTTTTGAATGGGGTGCAGATATTGTTACTCATTCCACAACAAAATATATGGATGGTCACGGTGCTGCAGTTGGCGGATGCATTGTTGATTCAGGCAAATTTGACTGGATGGCTCATGCTGATAAATTCCCCGGACTTTGCACTCCTGATGACAGTTACCACGGCATCACCTATGCAGAGCGTTTCGGCAAAGAAGGCGCATTCATCACAAAGGCAACTGCTCAGCTTATGCGTGACTTTGGTTCAATCCAGTCACCTCAGAACGCTTTCTATCTTAACTTAGGTCTTGAAAGCCTTCATGTAAGAATGAAACGTCATTGCGAAAATGGTCTTGCAGTTGCAAAATTCCTTGAATCAAACGACAAAATCGATTGGGTAACCTACCCCGGTCTTGAAAACGATAAATATTACAGCCTTGCACAAAAATATCTCCCCAATGGCTCTTGCGGTGTTGTTTCCTTTGGTGTTAAGGGTGGCAGAAAAGCCGCAGAAGAATTTATGAAAAAGCTTAAACTTATCGCTATCGAAACTCACGTTGCTGATGCAAGAAGCTGTTGCTTACATCCTGCAAGCGCAACTCATCGCCAGATGAACGATGCAGAGCTTGAGGCTTGCGGAATCACTGCAAACCTTGTTCGCCTTTCCTGCGGTCTTGAAAACGCAGAAGACCTTATAGCTGACATCAAGCAAGCCCTCGGCGAATAAAACTTTGCGTTTTGCACTTTACATTTTGCATTTAAGAAAAGGAGGTATGAGGAATGCCCATAAAATTACCTGATGAGTTACCTGCAGTCAAAACTCTTGAACAAGAGAACATATTTGTTATGACTGACACTCGCGCAATTACTCAAGATATTCGTCCGTTAAAAATTTTGGTTCTCAACCTCATGCCCAAGAAAACGGAAACAGAAACTCAGCTTTCCCGCCTTTTAGGTAACTCACCCTTGCAGGTGGAATTTGAGTTAATTCATACAAAATCCCATGTTCCCAAGCACACACCCAAGGAATACCTTTTGGCATTCTACAAAACCTTTGACGATGTTAAACACAGAAAATTTGACGGTCTTATTATCACAGGCGCGCCTGTTGAAAAAATGGAGTTCGAAGAGGTTACCTATTGGGAAGAGCTTTGTGAAATTATGGAATGGTCAAAAACCCATGTTACAAGCACGTTCCATATCTGTTGGGGCGCTCAGGCAGGTCTTTATTACCACTACGGAATAAAGAAATATCCTCTCCCCGAAAAGCTTTCAGGTATTTATTCACATACCGCAGATTACAAGCAGTCTATTCTTTTAAGAGGCTTTGATGATGAATTCAAGGTTCCTCATTCAAGATATACAACTGTTAAAAGAGAAGATATTGAGAAGGTTCCTCAGCTTAAAATCCTTGCATCCTCTGATGAAGCAGGTATATACATCACCTCATCAGAAAACGGCAAGCAGATTTTTGTTACAGGTCATTCGGAATACGATACAGAAACTCTCAAAAACGAGTTCCTTCGTGATAAGGATGCAGGGCTTGATATTAAAATGCCCAAAAACTATTTCCCCAATGACGATATAACAAAGCAACCCTTGAACACCTGGCGTTCTCATGCAAACCTTCTCTACTCCAACTGGTTAAACTACTTCGTTTACCAGACAACACCTTATGATATAGAAGAGATATAAAAATCGCCCCTCGATGCACAAAAACATCGAGGGGCAATACTTATTTTACTAATGAAAATCAAAGAACTACTTCCACATTCTCACATTCAAATTCGCTTATCAAATTGCCATCTTCATCTACACAAAACATTTTCTGTTTAACGCCATTTTCCCATGATTCCAAATAACCAATTATATTACCATCAATCATTTGTAAAGATGTACAACCATCAACATCAATATCAACACTTATTTTCCAAACGATTTGACCGTCCAGATTAACTTTCATAACATTATCTTTGCTACCTTCTCCAATCAAAATTGCACCATCTTCCAAAAGGTTTACAGCAATCTTCTTTCCAACAAAAACAGGAGATATTACATCTTCACCGGTATTAATATCTAAATAATATAAATCATTATCAGTTACCAAAAACATTCTATCCTGTGTATAGTCTATTTCCATATTGTTGGTATCTTCAAACTCTCTGCTCCATATTTTTTTAAAGTCTCTATCAAAATACTCTACATAAACAGTATTAAGATTGCTATCTCGTATAATTATTATGTAATGGTTAAAGTCTGCAGAAATGCTAATCGTTCTTTCTACGCCATCTTTAATGTTGGCATCTCTGATAAAACCATTAGTTCTTGAAAACTCAAAGGAAGAGAAATTAGCATTTGTCTGATTATCCAATGTTACAAGATAATACATATACCCATTGGGGTGATTTTCATCTAACACATAATCAGAGCTACTCATGGGATCTGAAAGCTTCAAGTCTGGTCCAAACAAAACTTTCGCAACTTTTTTTATATAATCCGAATCAAATTTTTCACCCGATACTGTATAGTATGCTGAAAGTGTTGGATAATAAGCATCTTTCCCATCTACAGTATGAGATTCAACATCGTTATATCTACCATAAAAACGCAAGAAATCGCCCTCTATAATTCTTCCTGTAGAAGGATGCTTTCCAGTTACAACAACATAATTTTCATCAGGCGTATTTTTATGATCGAACTCATGCGTAAATAAATATTGCAAATCTGCTAACCAAACAAGGCATTTGTAAGATTCATCATTAGTTTCTAAAACCTTAACAACCCCACCTTCAAATTCAACTTGTGCGTGTCTGAAAATATCAGGATAGCGTTGCAGAGAAGCATAATCAGCTATATAAAGATAATCGTCATCAAAATATTGAAGAACTGTTTTTTGGTCTTCTGTTAAAGATAAATTCTCATTATCTATTTTCATATTTGCCCAGCTGACCTTTATACCGTTCAATGAAACACCACTCTGATTGTGCTCATCCTCTTGAACCGCAACAGATGAATCTGTTTCCTTGGTTGAAGCATCAGTATTTTCGTCAGCGTTTGTACAGCCTACAAAAACAGATGACAACAACACAAACAAGCACATTAAAACTGATAAAATTTTACTTTTCTTTAATTTCACAATCCACACCTCACTCTAATTATACCAAATTTTTGGTATAATTAGAGTATATATGCCTTTTGTTAGTGTGTCAAGTGTTTCTTAGTACACCAGTGGTACTATAGAATTATATTGGTACAACGAGGTGTAAAAAATGAATCGTATTCGTGAATTACGTGAAGATAGAGATTTGAGACAATCTGATATTTCTCAAATCACCGGTATTGACCAACGCACGCTCTCAAATTATGAAACCGGTAAAACGAATCCCGATAGCTTTGCTATCATAAAGCTCTCTGAATTTTTTGAGGTCACAACAGATTATTTGCTTGGCGTATCAGACTATAATTATTACAATTCTCAACATATTTTAAGCGAAATATCCGATATACAATCCCGACTTGACAACCTTTATGATTTTATAAAGAAAAACAAATAAAATAAATGGCGGTCTTGCCACTCTTCGAAGAGAGGCAAGACCGCCATCAACTTTCTAATTCTCAATTTACCAATCGCTATTTGCTAATTGCTGGCAACTGGAGACTTACAAATTATCGTAATCAATCCTTTTATCCCTGAAATAAAACTCTCTGTCGTGCTCTCCTATCTCACGAAGCACCTTGCAGGGATTTCCTACTGCAACAACATTTGACGGAATATCTTTTGTAACAACGCTACCTGCACCTATAACTGTGTTATCACCGATTGTAACACCCGGGAGAATAACCGCCCCTGCACCAATCCAACAATTTCTGCCGATGTGAACGGGCATATTATATTGATATGCTTTCTCACGAAGCTCGGGAAGAATTGGATGCCCTGCCGTTGCCACCACAACGTTTGGCCCGAACATTGTATAATCCCCAACATAAATATGAGTATCGTCAACCATTGTTAAACCGAAATTTGCGTAAACATTATTCCCGAAATGCACATGATGACCGCCCCAGTTAGCGTGGAATGGTGGCTCAATATAGCAATCCTCGCCGATTTCCGCAAACATTTCCTTAAGCATTTCATTTCTTTTAGAAAGCTCTGTAGGTCTTGTCATATTAAAATCATAAAGCTTATTAACATAACCTAACTGTTCAACCATTATATCGTCACCACTGGGGTAATATATTAATCCTGAGTGCATTTTTTCTTTATTTGTCATAAAAATCTCTCCTACACAAAAACTATACTACACAAAAAAATTATATCATAAAACATAATCTTTACAACAGTTTACCATTGAAAAACTCAAGAAAAAAGTGTATTATAGTATTTAATGTAAAATAAAAAAACGGAGAAACAAATATGAAAGTTACTGATACAGTTTTTTATGTAGGCGTAAATGACCACGACATTGATTTATTTGAAGGTCAGTATGTTGTTCCCAACGGTATGGCATATAACTCCTACATTATAAAAGGTGAAAAAACTGCTGTTATGGACAGCGTTGATATTAATTTTTACAGTCAATGGATGGCTAACATCAATGAAGCCCTCAACGGCAAAGCACCTGACTACCTCATAGTTCAACATATGGAGCCCGACCATTCTGCAAGCATTAACATCTTTATGCAGACTTATCTTGACACAAAAATTGTCGCATCCAAGCAGGCATTTGCTATGATGAAAAACTATTTCGGAACAGATTTCAGCGACAGACAAATTGTTGTTGGCGAAAACGACACCCTTGATTTAGGTGGCAGAACACTTACATTTGTTACCGCTTCAATGGTTCATTGGCCCGAGGTTATCGTAACCTATGATTCAAAGGATAAAATCCTTTTCTCTGCAGACGGCTTCGGCAAATTCGGTGCATTGGATGTTGAAGAGGACTGGGCTTGCGAAGCAAGACGTTATTATTTCGGCATTGTTGGTAAATACGGAACACCTGTTCAGAACCTTCTCAAAAAAGCATCTGCTTTGGAAATTAATATAATCTGTCCTCTTCACGGACCCATTCTCACAGAAAACTTAGGCTATTATCTCGACCTTTATAACACCTGGTCTTCCTATGGTGTTGAAAGCGAGGGTATTGTAATTGCTTATACATCTGTTTACGGCAACACAAAAAGAGCTGTCCACAAGCTTGCAGACATTTTGAAAGAAAAGGGTTGCCCCAAGGTTACCGTTACAGACCTTGCCCGTGACGATATGGCAGAAGCGGTTGAAGATGCTTTCCGTTATGGCAAGCTTGTTCTCGCAACAACCACTTACAACTCCGATATTTTCCCATTTATGAGAACCTTTGTTGATGCTTTAACAGAAAGACTCTATCAGAACAGAACCATCGGTATAATTGAAAATGGCTCATGGTTCCCCACCGCCGCAAAGGTAATTAAAGGAATGTTCGAAAAATCCAAAGACATTACTTTTACAGACACAACCGTTACAATTAAATCTGCAATGAATGATGACACATTAAAACAACTCGAATCCCTTGCAGATGAACTTATGAAATAAAAAAAATTCTCCCCAACTTTTTGGTTGAGGAGAATTTTTTATAACTCTTTAAACACACTCGCAACTTCTTTTATTATATATTCTGCCCGTTGCTTTTCCTTACTATATTTCTCTATTTCTCTTACATCTTCATTTTTCCACACAGAAAGAATTTCAGGGAATGTAAGAATTGTTTCAAAAGCAGCCTTTTTGCCATATTTGCTTTTTAGTATATCAATTATTTCGCAAGGGTTGCTTTCATCATCTGAAAAAAGAAAGCCTTTTGATGCGGTAAAAACACAGAGTTTTCTTACACTTTCTTCTTCGCCCTTTTCACCACAGGAAAGAACGCAGTCTATTCTCTTTTCTATTTCTTCAAGAGGAAGCGTAAAAGACTGCACCATTAAGCAACCTATATCTTTTTGAGAAAAGCCTCTTTTCATAAAAGATGCTACATAACTACCAACAATTTTATCAACATCCTTGTTGACCTCATGTGGCGCAGTTTTGCTGTCTAAAATCCATTGGGGAACAAAATTTTCATGGCTCATATTCTGTCACCCGCTTCCTTAACAATTAAATCCACACATTCTTCTGCAGTTTTGCCGTCACAGATAATGGTAATATCTGCATATTTTTCATAAAGAGGTGCTCTTTCTTCGTAAAGCTCCTTAATGGTTGTCCCCTCTTTCATTGCAATTCCGCGGGTATGTATATTCTTTATTCTACTCTGAAGCTCATCGGGGCTGACCTTAAGATAAACGATTATTCCGTTTTCCTTAAGCTTATTCATAGCCTTTTCGCCATATACCGCACTTCCGCCTGTTGCCACAACGCATCCGGCAAAAGCCTCACTACATATTATTTCTTCTTCAAGGCGTATAAATTCATCAATACCGATTTTTGATATAGTGTCGCAAAGGCTTTCGCCTGTAGTTTTCTGAATACTTAAATCAGTATCACAGAAATCAAAAAGCAAACTCTTTGCAAGTATAACACCAATAGTACTCTTACCTGCCCCCGGCATACCAATTAAAACAATATTTTTCATATTAATCTCCGCTATAAGTTGGGGCGTTTTTTGGTGATGTGCCCTTTATAACATTATGATAATATGAATAAGTCATTGGAGTATCTTTTTTAAGATTTCCTGCATCTGTAACCTCGCCAAGAAAAACTGTATGAGTAGCGGTTTCCATTGTGTCAATAACCTTGCAGGTGATATAACTCATAGCATCGGGTAAAACAGGCAGATATCCTTTAACAAGGGGTTCAATACCCTCAAATTTATCAACATCTCTGCCACTTCTGAAACCAAAGGAGCCAATAATCATAGGGTCAACATTTTCTCCTAAAATATTTATGGCAAACACGCCTGTGTCTTTTATACATTCGTTTGTAAAATTGTCGTGATTAATTGATATTGCAACAGTTGCAGGTGTTGAAGTTATCTGCATAGCAGAATTTGCGGTGCAACCTGTAGCTTTACCTTTAGCCCATGTTGTTACAACATAAACTCCATAAGATAAATTAAATAATGCTGTTTTATCCATCACATTTACCTCCCAAAATATGTAAACTTGAAAAATTTCTGAAAAACCGACGAAACCGTAGTTCCGTCGGTTTTCGGATTATACTTCTCTGAAAGTGTCTTTACCAAGACTGCATACGGGACAAACCCAATCATCAGGAATATCTTCCCAAGCTGTGCCCGGTGCGATTCCGCTATCAGGGTCACCGAGTTCAGGGTCATAAACATAGCCGCAAGGGCATTCGTATTTCATGAAAAATCTCTCCAATCTGAATATTAAACTCAGTCGTCAAAACCTTTTTTCGAAAACTTAATTGCGCCTGTAATTGCATCTATATCATATTCGTAATCGTATTTACCACTTTCGAAGTTAACCTCATACAGAAGGGCGCCTTTTTCTTTATCAAGCTCTATTTCAAGCTCTCTTACATCGGCTTCTTTAAGACCTGCATGATTTAAAGCAATACTTTTAGCTTTTTCACGAGAGATTTTTTCGGCTGAATTTGTAGTAGTTTCTACCTTTATTTCGTGTTTATTCACTTTTGCTTCAACTTCGGGTTCTTTTTCAGAAAACTTAATTGCGCCTGTAATTGCATCTATATCATATTCGTAATCGTATTTACCACTTTCGAAGTTAACCTCATACAGAAGGACGCCTTTTTCTTTATCAAGCTCTATTTCAAGCTCTCTTACATCGGCTTCTTTAAGACCTGCATGATTTAATGCAATACTCTTAGCCTTTTCGCGCGAGATTTTTTCGGCTGAATTTGTAGTAGTTTCTACCGGTTTTTCCGGTTCATTCACTTTAGTTACCGCTACGGTCACTTTTTCTATGGGTTTAACTGCTACAGTAACTTTTTCTACAGGCTTAACTGCTTCAGTTACTTTTTCTACAGGCTTAACTGCTTCAGTAACTTTTTCTGCAGGTTTAACATCTTCAGGTTTGGGTTCTTCGTATTTCTGAAGAACCTCAACAACCTTTTCAGTAACAATAACCTTTTCGGTTACAGGTGTTGCAATTTCTGAATTTACCTTTTCGGTAGCTTCAGGAACAACTGCTTCTTTTACTGCCTCAACTGTTACACTCTCATCTGTAGTGCTTTCAACTGTAGCTTCAGGTGCTGTGTTCTTTTCACTAAGCTTATCACCTGCAACAAAGCCACCGCCACCGACTACTATAAGTGCCAAAATAACTATCAATACATTCTTTTTCATAAAAGCGCCCCCTTTCGTATGAATTATATATGCGCTTGTTTCTTTTCTAATTAACCAAAATATCTCTTAAGAAGACCTTCGAAAGCTTTGCCGTGTCTTGCTTCGTCACGAGCCATTTCATGAACTGTATCGTGGATAGCATCAAGGTTCTGTTCTTTAGCCATCTTAGCAAGTTCGAATTTACCGAGTGTTGCGCCGTTTTCTGCTTCAACTCTCATTTCAAGGTTTTTCTTTGTTGAATCTGTTACAAGCTCACCGAGAAGCTCTGCAAACTTCGCTGCATGCTCTGCCTCTTCGTATGCTGCTTTTTCCCAGTAAAGACCGATTTCGGGATAGCCTTCTCTGTGAGCAACTCTTGCCATCGCAAGGTACATACCAACCTCTGTGCATTCGCCCTGGAAGTTTGCGCGAAGACCTTCGATGATTTCTTCGCTTACGCCTTTAGCAACGCCGAGAACATGCTCTGCTGCCCAAGTCATTTCTTCATCTTTTACTTCAACAAATTTTTCTGCGGGCGCTTTACAAAGAGGGCAAGCTGCAGGGGGATTTTCGCCTTCAACAATCTGACCGCATACTAAACATTTCCATTTTTTCATAACAATTAACTCCTTTAAATAAACTTTTAATTTAATACATTTTATATATTATTTCGGCAATCCTTACAGATACCGTAATAAACTGTTTTTTGTGATTCCACCTG
Organism: Acutalibacteraceae bacterium; assembly: GCA_045577815.1. GTDB lineage: Bacteria > Bacillota > Clostridia > Oscillospirales > Acutalibacteraceae > DTU089. The sequence continues at coordinate 28,489 of JAZNJB010000012.1, read as the reverse complement.
ATGACCTAAACTATCGAACACCTTTGGAACCTCGTTTTTACAAAAAATGTCTGTAATAACATCACATTTCTTGCATAAAAAGTGAATATGGTCTTCAAGGTTACCCTCATAGTGAACCTTTTTATCACTACTCTCGATAACGGTTATCAGACCTTCATCATGAAGCTGACCGAGATTTCGGTAAACTGTGCCAAGGCTTATATTGGGTATCTTTTCCTTGACTCGCTCATAAATCATATCCGCAGTAGGATGGTCGCAGGAAATTTTCAGAACATCAAGAACTGCATCTCTCTGCCTTGAACTTCTCATACAACCATCTCCTTGCTCAAATTTCTTATAAACAGTAACGATTACTATTTACATTTATAATATATCAGAGTATCATCTCTTTGTCAACACTTTTTCAAGAATTTTTTTGAAATTTTTTTATTAACTCAATTTGTTCATTCTGAATGTGGCAAAGCTCTTTATAATATGTAGCAGTTTCTCCGTTAAGAAGCAGGTATTTACCAACTCTTTTCACGCCTTTAATAAACCTTCTGCTAAATTGATATTCGCCCTCGCTTAAAGGACAATCCGCCCTGATATCAAAAATAACCTTTATATCGTCTTCATCCGAAACCAAGGGAAACAAAGGGTAAATTCTGCAAGCAAGCGGACGTTTATTTCTGTCACAGTTGCCACTGCAAACTGCAAGCTTGTAACCATTTTCTGTTTCAATTACATTTATATCCGGGTCAATAAGCTTCTCTTCACCGGGGAAAAGAAGCATTCCCGTTTTTTCATCACCCTTGCAGCATTTACCATTACAAATTTTACCACAATCAAAATCTAAAGGTGTCACTCTTCTTAAAGCAGAATAACAGCTTTTAATAACATTTTCTTTTTTCATTTTAATACCTCTGACTATTTTCTAAAAAACTTCTCATAATAATATAGGTGACGGAAAATCCGTATACCTATAATAATAGGAGGTTATAAATTATGAACGAACAGAAAAACAACAGTATAGGTTGCACAGTTGACTCTTGTGTATACCACGCAAAAGATGCAAACTATTGCACAAAAAACGCTATTGAAGTTGGCGCTTGTAATTGCGAGGCAAAATCAGTTGACGCAACTTGCTGCCAATCATTCAAAGTAAAATAAACCATAAAATCCCGCCCAAGAGGACGGGATTTTTACTTATTTCGGCTCATCCGTCACAAGATTTTCCACTTTTTTTGCAACTATTTTTTTATTGTTTTTAGGATTACCGGCGTAGGTATTCCCTTTAATCACAACGTCCGAGCTACATGAAACATTAACTGCATGGGTGTTATTCAAAACGAAAAGATTATTTTCAATCAAAATATTTCTGTGAACAGGACCATTGTATTTTTTATTTTCGGGCTTAATGAGAATTGCATCCTCTTCGCAGTTCATAAAAGCATTTCCACGGATGACAACATCTTTCACACAACCACATTCAAACCATTCCTTAGCATCGTCTGAAATAAGAACACCACTCATTCCCGTATTTAAAAATTTATTATTTTCAATTCGTATTTTTCCTCTGGTTGTTGCAAGAACACCTCTGGTAACAACTCTGTTTATAGTATTTCCGTTGAATTCAAAATCAGGATTTGAGGAAACGTTTTCTATAACACCGCCCTCTTTCAAGGGGGCATCATAAGTGGCAAGAGTTAAGTCATAATAATATTTATCTCTTAACCTCGACTTTAACACCTTTGTTCTACCAACCTCAATAAGAGTTTCCGGGTCAACAAAAGCAATTGTATCCCCCTCGTTTATGCAATTAAGTCCATAAGTCTGAGGATGAGGAAATTTTACTGTTAATTTATCCTTATTGCTTTCAACAATTTTAAAATAAATTCCGTGGACATTACAAGCATCGTCACCTGCGCCATCAAAATTACAATTTCTTACTGCAATTCTTCCTCTGCACATACTGAACTGCATAAAATCAGCCTTGGAGCAAAAATCCACCTCACTATCCTTTAATGGTGAAAAATCAAGATTTTCTAAGGTTATATTCTCACTATTTTGGGCAATTAATGCAAAAGCAGGATTATAATGTTGTTTAACATTTTTTAATGTTATCTTTTTTGAGTTATCAATAAGAATACCTACCTGATCTCTGATAACAGGAAAAACGTAAAAAACCTGACCCTCAACAAAGCTTTTCGGAGTAAGATACCTGACATTGAAAACCCTGTCTGAAACCTGACGAATATTAGAAGCCCCATTAAAAGGATGCGCTTCGCTTCGGTTTATATGAAAATAGTTATCAGGCTTTGCAGTAGGCATCCACCAACCACTGTTCTGAAAATCTGTAAAATTCATTTTATAATCGGTGCCATACCAATAGTATTCGCCGTTTTCTTCTTTAAAATCGCTTGATTCATCAATTTTAAAGGTCACATAAAATGGCGAAGCTTTAACAACGGTAATTTTATGCACATTGGGTTTAACCGTAACAATTGTCAGATTTTTAAGAACAATATTTTCACAGTTATTAATAAGCATATTTGTCATATTGCCATCTATTATGAAAACAGAGTTATTGCAGTCAATTTCCATATTTCTGACATTCTCAATAGCAAAACCGATTTTTCTCACATTAGGCTTTTCGCCCTTTTTATATTCATCAACTGCAACTGTATTTGATATAAAAACTTCTCTTTCCTCGGCATTTTTGCTCATAAAAACATACTTACCCTTTGGAAGAGTAAGATTTTTATTAACTGCTGTCTGGGCAGATGTATTAAAAAGATTTCTGAAAGCTATTGTAGCTTCAGTATTCGGCTTAACGCTGAAGGATTCCGGGTAAATAACCACATTAACACCTCATATATATTATACAACTATATATTACAACACCCACTATCAAAATTCAATTCATAAATATTACAAATAATTAATAACTTTTTATACGCACAAGAAAAGACCACCGATAATCTCGGTGGTCTTTTCTTGAACGGGAAGTTACTCACTTCCGACGTATCGTATTGGCATCTTTATAATAACCCCACCATGTTGTTATAATGTTGCACAAATATGAACAAAATATGAACATTAACATTAAATTTCCACATATTTTTATCTTTTATTTTTCATTTGTTAAATTACACCATATATCGAACCAAGATTTTGTGTATTTTTCCAAGCACAAAATATGTGAAAATCTTCTGTGATTATTGAAAGAAAAGTGAAAATATGTTAATCTTATTGTGTATTAATAATAGTACCGCTTCGGCGGAACGGAGGTATATTATGGCAAGTATTCTTGATGCTTTTAAAGAAAAGCAAACAGAAAAAAAGGTTTATGACGGCAAAAAAATCAAGGTTGGTATTATCGGCTGCGGTTGGATTGCAGAAGCTCATCTTCAGAGCTACTTAAAATGCGAGGATGTTGAGGTTGTTGCATTTGCAGACCTTGTTCCCGGCAAGGCTGAAGCCTTTGCAAAGCAGAATGGCGTTGAAGGTAACTACTATTTAAGCGATAAAGAGCTTATCGACAACGAAAAAGACCTTGATGCAGTTTCAATTTGTACATATAACCGTGAGCACGCTCCCTGTGCTATTTACGCTCTTCAGCATGGTGTTCATGTTCTTCTTGAAAAGCCCATGTGCGTAACACTTGATGAAGCAGTTGAAATCTGCAAGGCAGAAAAAGAAAGTGGTAAAATCCTTTCAATCGGCTTCCAGCCCCGTTTTGATGCAAATATGAAAATGGTTAAAAAGATTTGCGAAAGTGGCGTTCTCGGTAAAATTTATTATATCCAGACCGGTGGTGGCAGAAGAATGGGTATTCCCACTCCCTTCGGCACATCCTTCATTCAGGAGGATACAGCAGGTCTTGGTGCTCTTGGTGACATCGGTTGCTATTCTCTTGATATGGTTCTCAATGCTATCGGCTATCCCAAGCCCCTTACAGTAACAGGCTTCAAGGCAGGCATCTTCGGCAAAAAGCCCGAATATCTCCAGAAGCCCGAATACACAGAGGTTTTCGGTGTTGATGACTTTGCAGCAGCTTATATTCGCCTTGAAAATGACATCGTTCTTGACTTCCGTATTGCATGGGCAATGCACTGTGACACTCCCGGTGACACAATCATTATGGGTACAGAAGGTGGTCTTCGTATTCCTTCCACAGAATGCTGGAACGGCTCAATCGGTGGACCTATGACTATTTACCACAACATCGCAGGCGAATGTGTTGAAACAATTATCCCCGAATGCGACAATGACGGCGACAATTTCGATAAGAAAATCCGTTCCTTCATTGATGCAATTGAATTCAATCTTCCTGCACCTGTTCCCTCAAGCCAGATTATTTATAATCAGGCAATTATTGATGGTATTGCTCGTTCTTCCGACCTTGGCAGAGAAGTTACAATCGAAATTCCTGAAATCTAAGCTTTTTAAAATTTATGACCTGAACAGAATTTCTGAATTCTGTTCAGGTCTTTTTATTTTTATTTAGTTTATATCTAATGGTGAAACCCTGTCTTCAGCTAAATCAATATTGGATTCACCATAAATTGCAGTTTGCAAGGTATGCGCTGCCAAGGGATAATCAACCGCCCAGTACCATACAGAGCCTGAATGAGCTTCTCGCGAAGTCTCATCGGGCATTACAATTTGCTGAACATCAAAACTCGCCCAACCACCAACAACTGCCTTTGTTGCAAGAGAAATCACTTCTGCCTCATCATAGCTTGTTTTCAGATAAGGTAAAAAAGTTTTAATATATCCTGTAACCTCAGATGTTTGAATTGTCTGCGCTTTTTGTAAAAGCCCAATCATTGTCTGACGCTGTCTTCTGGTTCTGCTAACATCACCATCAGCATCGCAATTTCTGCTTCGGCAGAATGCAAGAGCCTCATCACCATTAAGATTAACCGAATCACCTGCAACAAGACTAAAGCCATAGCCTTTGTTAAGATAATCTGCTTCATATTGCTGAACAGGAACATTAACACCGCCTAATTCATCAATAACCGCTTTAAAGAAAGCAAAGTTAATCATAGCATAACCATCAATACGGATTTTGAAATGACTTTGAATAGTATTTATAAGATTATCAATTCCATAAAACGGGAAAGCAGAGTTGATTTTGTTGAAGCTACCAACACCATCAGGAGATTCAAGATAAGCAAAGCTGTCTCTCATAATTGATGTCAATGTAATGGTTCCCAATTTTTTATTAATTGAAACAATAATCATAGAGTCAGAAAGACCTGAAATAGTATTTTTATTTCGGGTATCAACACCTACGCAAAGAACATTCATAACATCCTTGGAGTACATAATATCTCCGCCGTTGGTTGCCCACTCTTTAAGCATTGCTTTAAACTCTTTTGCATCGCCCTCAAAAATTTTATCAAATTTAGGGTCATCCTCTAAAGCATCTGCTTCTTCTTCATCATCGAAGTCATAAGTAAGTGTATCCTCCACAGGTGGTGGTGCTTCTTTAAGTCCCTTATAATAATTAAACCCAATTGCAAAAAATCCTATACAAAGAACAAGCAAAATGCAAATGATACATAAGGTTATTTTTTTGCGATTTTTATTATTTTTCTCTCTTCTTTTCCTCGCCATTTCAAGCACCTTTCATCCCATTGTAAGAAGTTTTTACTGCCTCTTCAGACATATCGCAGTTCATTTCATAAATTGGAATATCAGTTAAAACTCCGTTTAAAATTTCAAGCATATTACCCATAAGATTTTTATCATTGGGTCTTACAGTCTGGTCCATAAATAGCTTAAGGGCTTTAATTCCGGGGATTCTTTTTATACTGTTTTCTCCTCTTGAAATAAAAGCAATTCCTGCAATAGGCACACCGATATTCACGCTCTCATCATTTTTGCCACTCCAAGGAGTGCCATAAGCATAATAAACACCATCAACGCATCTTATTGCAGGCTTATCGTCATTAATAATTCTTGAACCGGGTAAATGCTCGAGCCATAAATGAGTATGAGTTGACTTCCCTGTTCCTGAACGGGCAGAAAACAAATACGCCTTACCTTCATATTCAACGCATGAGGCGTGAAGCATTATTCCGTTGAAACAGGTTAACTGTTCATAAAAATAGCTGCCACTCCAAAGACATTCACATTCTGCTAATGTCATCTGCGGATTTTCAGCATATCTGTCTTTATAAAACTGTTCGGAAACATTTAGTTTAATATCTGTTTTCTCGTTGTCAGAGCAAATATACGGGCCAATTCGTGACTGCATAAGGTCATAATAAAAATCAGCCTCAACAACTAAATCAGCAACTTTAATTTTCAAAATATTACTCCAGAATTTTATAATTTCTCAATTTTTCAAGGAATGCATCAGTGTCAGCCTTTATAACATCCTCAGGGGCATCATATTCGCTCTTGATTTTAGAAACAATTTCATCATAACTGTCCCCTGCCTCAAGACCCTTCCAGATAATTTCTGCAGGACCATTAAGAGTAATCATACCGTGAATGTTTTTAACTGCATCGCCAACAGGAACAACAACAGGCATTCCTGCAACTGTTTTTAAAATATAATTTTCATTTAATTTCATAGTTTACTCCGTAAAAAATCAATCTGCTTTATTACATTCGGGACAAGTGCAACAAACCGTACCATCATAAAAAATGCAGTAATAATAACCTTGACTGTTGGTATCATCAGCAAATGGGCAAACAGGTATTTCCTGATTATCTAAATATTTATAAAATTCAACATTTTCAAGCTTTTGCTTCTTTAAATAGAAACCCTTATCACAACCGTCTTTATAATCAGGATATTGGTTAATATCACGATAACCACCTCTGATTTTGCCTAAAGTCAGCTTGTCATCAAGCTTTGTGAAATATTTGTAATTATATTCAGCCGAAACATTGAGTTTTAAGCTTGAATCATTAGGATTATACATTTTTTTATAAAACTCTCCGCCATCTGCCCAAAGAGCTATATCAATTTTCTCCTGCCTTCTGCCGTTATCAATCATACCGTACATTGCTTGCTTAACAGCTGTTTCAATAACAAGCTTCTGATTACGGCAATCGTTGCGTTTTTGCGCTTTAAGAGATGCGTCAAAAATCGGAACTGCAACAGAAACGAGAATACTCAAAATCACCACAGCAACCAGCATTTCTATCAGTGTAAAACCCTTTTTGCTACTCAGATATCTGTACAGCATTAAAATCACCTCACACTTATATAGTATGATTTTATCACATATTTTTTATTAAAGCAATAGTACAAAAAGAAATACGAAAAAACAACAAAAAATCATAGAAGAAACCTCCCGGATTTCTCCGAGAGGTTTTGTTTGTTTAGAATATAACTAATATGAATTATTATGCTACTTCTGCTTCATCTTCGTTTTCTACACCATCAGCATCTGTATGTACTGTGCATTCAACGATAACTTTTTTAGTATCAGCATCGTAAGATACATTGTACTCAGCGCCTTCAACGGGGCAATAAGGATTAGCCTGGAAAAGACCTGTAGGTATTCCATCACTAGTACCAGCTTTACCGGTAGATGTTATTGTGAAATCATCAATAGAAGTACGCTGAGTACCATCAACAGAACCCATCATATAGTTATTAACCTGAGAAACGATTTCACGACGGTTACCTGCACAAGTTTTGAAACGAGCGTTCTTTGTAACAGCTGAGAAAATCGGAACTGCAACTGCAACGAGGATAGCCATAATAACAACAACGATCATTAATTCAACAAGGGTGAAACCCTTTTTGCTCTTCATAAATTTAAACATTTACGAACAACTCCTTTTAATACAAAAATTTTAAATTTTGTATGTGGCGGACTCAATTCCGAGAAAGTTTCGAAACTCTTCGCAACCGCTTCCGTAACTTACAGTTAGATATTACCACCCATTTTACCTTTTGTAAATAGTTTTTTTGCATTTTCTGGGAATTTTCCGAAACTTTGCCCTTTTGCACAAGTCCCGCGCTTGTCTTTTGTGGCTTTCGCCGACACTTTAACAGAGTTTTAACGTGAATTTTCCGAAACCGAAAGGTCCGTCAACTTTGTTGACGGACCCTCTTTATACCATATAATATATATTCCTTTGCCTTTTGGGCATCATCTTTTGAAAGAGCGGGAACGCCCTCTAATTTATAAGGTATTCCCATTTCTTTGTATTTATTAACACCCATTGTGTGATAGGGCAAAACATCAAGACCTTTAAGATTTTTAAGCTTGCCGATAAATTCACCTAATTTAATTAAATCAGCCTTTTTATCGGTATAGCCTTCCACTACAACGTGCCTTATCCAGAGAGGAACATCTTTCTCCTCAAGGTGCTTTGCAAAGGCGAGAATTTTTTCATTTTGGTGACCTGTGAGAGCCTTGTGATTTTCGCTCTCTATATGCTTTATATCAAGCATAACAAGGTCGGTATAGCTTAAAAGAATATCTAATTTTTCAATATATTCTTTCTCTTCTCTATATGTTATTCCCGATGTATCAATGCAGGTGTGAATATTTTCTTCCTTGCATTTTTTGAAAAGCTCGGTTATAAAAGGCAACTGCAGAAGAGGCTCTCCTCCGCTGACAGTTATGCCACCTTTTACATAAAAAGCACGATTTTTTTTTAACTCTTCCATAACCTCTTCAACAGTTATTTCGGTCCCCTCGCCTGTTTCCCATGTATCAGGATTATGGCAATAAAGGCATCGCATAGGACAGCCCTGCATAAAAAGAACATATCTTATACCGGGACCATCCACCGTACCGAAGCTTTCCTTGGAATGAATAAAGCCTGTCATTATATTTTGTCGTGGAAGGTTCTTGAAATAACCTCATCCTGCTGTTCCTTAGTAAGCTTGATAAAGTTAACGGCGTAACCACTTACACGAACTGTAAGCTGAGGGTATTTTTCAGGGTGCTTCTGGGCATCAAGTAATGTCTCCTTTGAGAAAACATTAACATTAAGGTGATGTCCACCCTTCTGAACATAACCGTCAAGAAGGGAAACAAGGTTATCTATCTGGTTTTCTGTAGCTGACATTGTATTTCCTCCTGTCTAAATTCGGAATTCGAAATTCGGAATTCGGAATGGGATAAAAACCACTACCAAATCCTCAAATTTATCTACTTCCGGATTTTTATTTGCTCTTTATTTTTTCTTTTGTTGTTTTTGTTATTGCTACAAGAATTGCCACAATTTCATCAATATCTTTTTCAATATTCAAAAATTCTTGCTCTGTTAAATATCCGGTAGCAAACAACAACCTTAACCAATACTGGGTTTCGTTTGCTTCCTTTAATGCTATTGTTAGTTTGGTGTAAAAATCTGCAGTTGATTGTGCCTTTACAGCCTCACTTACATTTGCACCTATACTTGTGCCACATCTCAGCAACTGCTTTGCAAGTGAATAATCCACTTCCTTGGTAATTAAATACTTATGCAGATTAACTATACGAACTGCAAAGTCAAAACTTTTATCAGCAATTACATTTTCTTTCATTTCTGACACCACTCAACAACGTTTAATCAACATACATCTTGTATGAAATTCAACTTTCAACAATACATTATCCTTTTGCAAAGCAATATAATGTTTGGAAGCAACACTTCCCCTACATTCCGAATTCCGAATTTCGAATTCCGAATTTATTCCGCGTCTAACCCTTCAAACAATGTGGGACTAACGCAAGCACCGTCTGTGCAATCAAAGTTAACTTCAATATCTCCTGCGAAAATCCGGTCATCCTTACCGAGAGCGCCGGGAATAATTGAGAATGTGTTAGAAATGCCATCCTGAGCATCAACGAAAGGAAGCTTTGCAACAGATGCAAGGGATGAAACTGCACCCTTTGTATCTCTGCGATGCATGGGGTTTGCGCCGGGAGCGAATGCTTCGCCTTTCTTACGTCCGTCAGGAGTAGCGCCTGTATTCTTACCGTAAACAACATTTGATGTAATAGTAAGAATTGATGTTGTGGGGATACCGTCACGATAAGTGTGGTTCTTTTTGATATGAGTCATAAAGCGATGAACGATATCATAAGCAATTTCATCAACCAGGTCATCGTCATTACCATATTTGGGGAAATCGCCCTCAACCTCATAATCAACAACAATACCGTCTTCGTTACGGATTGTTTTTACCTTTGCATATTTAATTGCAGAAAGTGAGTCTGCCACAACAGAAAGTCCTGCAATACCTGTTGCAAACCAACGGGTAACCTTTTTATCGTGGAGAGCCATCTGAATTTTTTCGTAGCAGTACTTATCGTGCATATAGTGAATGATGTTAAGAGTATTAACATAAACACCTGCAAGCCACTCCATCATTGCGTCATATTTTTCCATAACCTCGCTGTAATCAAGATACTCGCTTGTTATGGGACGATATTTAGGAGCAATCTGTTTTCCTGAAATTTCGTCAACGCCACCGTTAATAGCATAAAGCAGACATTTTGCAAGGTTTGCTCTTGCACCAAAGAACTGCATTTCTTTACCCACCTTCATTGAAGAAACGCAACAAGCAATTGCGTAGTCATCGCCGTGGTGGAATCTCATAAGGTCATCATTCTCGTACTGAACGGAAGATGTTTCAATAGAAATTCTTGCGCAGTAACGCTTGAAGTTTTCAGGAAGATTTGTTGACCAGAGAACTGTAAGATTAGGTTCGGGGGCTGCACCGAGATTTTCAAGGGTATGAAGATAACGATACGACATTTTTGTTACCATATGGCGTCCGTCTATTGCCATACCACCGATTGATTCTGTAACCCATTGGGGGTCACCTGAAAAGAGAGCATTGTATTCAGGTGTACGTGCAAACTTAACAAGACGAAGCTTCATAATAAAATGGTCAATCATTTCCTGAAGCTCTTCTTCTGTATAAACCCCGTTTTTAAGGTCTCTTTCAGAGTAAATGTCAAGGAATGTTGAGGTTCTGCCCAATGACATTGCCGCACCATTCTGCTCCTTAACTGCTGCAAGGTAGCCAAAATACAACCACTGAATTGCTTCCTTTGTATCGCGGGCAGGTTGAGAAATATCATAGCCGTAGCTTAACGCCATTTTCTTTAAATCCTCAAGGGCACGGATTTGCTCTGAAAGCTCTTCCCTTTCCTGAATAACCTGAGAATACATAGCAGAACGAGTTGTTTCCTTCTGCTCCATTTTATCTTCAATAAGTCTGTCAACACCATAAAGAGCAACTCTTCTGTAGTCTCCGATAATTCTTCCTCTTCCGTAAGCATCAGGAAGACCTGTAATAATATGGCTTGAACGACAAGCTCTCATTTCGGGAGTGTAAGCATCGAAAACACCTGCGTTATGAGTTTTTCTGTGAGTTGTGAAAAATTCTTTGATTTCAGGGTCAATTTCGTAGCCGTTGTCTTTACAAGCCTTTTCTGCCATACGGATACCACCATAGGGCATAAGAGCACGTTTTAAGGGCTTGTCTGTCTGCAACCCGACGATTTTTTCCAAGTCTTTGTTAAGATAGCCGGGGCCGTGAGAGGTAATTGTGGAAATCACCTTTGTGTCCATATCGAGAACGCCACCCGCTTCTCTTTCCTGTTTAGTAAGTTCCATTACCTGATCCCATAAATCAAGTGTTGATTTGGTAGGACCAGCAAGGAAAGCCTCGTTTCCGTCATAAGGTGTGAAATTATGTTTAATAAAGCTTCTTACGTTGATTTCTTTTGTCCAGGTTCCGCTTTCGAAACCCTTCCATCCATCGTATTTTTGAATCACAATCATAATCTCCTTTAAATTTGGTGGGAGGCACTTTCGACTAAAACCTAACTAATTTCAGCCAAACCTCTCCTAAACTACATTTCCTGATTATTATACAACATTAATCTGCACTTTACAATGCAAAAGAAAGCAAAATAAACAGATAAAAACCATCTTTTTTTGTTTACTCCGTTTAAAAGCGAAAAAGTCAATGACAAAATTTTTCATTAACAGTAAAAAATTGTAGTTTTTTTGTTTATTTTATGATATATTGTTTTGGGTGATAATATGAAAAAGAAAATACTTTTAATTATTTTTTCTGTTTTAACTATCAGTATTCTTATTTTTATAATATTTTTAATTCACGATGGAATGGAGTTGAAAAAGTTGAAAGCAGAGCCGATAACACTACCGGAAAGCTTTACATACACCGCACACACAGGTTGTGTCGATACAAAAGATAATTCCTTGGAAGCAATTGAAATTGGTGCAAAATACGGAGCAGATATAGTTGAATTTGATTTGAATTTTCTTTCTGACGGAACTCCCGTTCTTGCTCACGACGAGCCCAAAGGCAACGAAATAACGCTCGACCAAGCATTCAAAAAGGTCAGCGAGTACAAAAATTTAAAAGTCAATGTTGATGCAAAAAGTGTAGCAAACCTTAAAGTAGTTTACCCACTTGCAAAGAAGCATGGAATAGAGAACAAAATCTTTTATACAGGTATTGAATTGAAAGATGTTGAAGCAGTAAAAAAAGATAGTCCTGAGGTTTCTTATTATCTTAATGTTGATGTTCAGAAGCCGGGAAAACAAAACGCTGAATATCTTGACGCTCTCGTTAAAGAGGTTAAAGAAAGTGGCGCAATTGGTATCAACTTCAACAAAGACAATGCAACAAAAGAGCTTGTTGATATTTTCCACGAAAATGGTTTACTCGTTTCTATCTGGACTGTAAATAAAGAAAAAGAAATGTACGAAATTCTACACCTTGCTCCCGACAATATCACAACAAGAAATCCTGACAAAATGCAGGACATATTAAAATAAAACTCAAAACAAAAAGCAACGGTCTTTCGCTTAAACGAAAGACCGTTGCTTTTATAAAAACTTATTCAACATTTCCTGCTTTAACAGCATCAAATGTTTCCTGAATTTCTTTTGAAGGAGCAGGAGTGATAAGAGAAACCACAACTGTAAGCACCATTGAGATAATGAATGCGGGAAGAAGCTCGTAAATTGCAAATGCGCCACCAAATCCGCTGATAACGAATTTCCAAACAAAGACCATAACTGCACCGCTTACAAGACCTGCAAGTGCGCCCCATTTATTTGTACGTTTAAAGAACAATGCACAAACAACAACAGGACCAAATGTTGCACCGAAGCCTGCCCAGGCAAATGAAACAATTTCAAAAACCTTGCTGTTGGGATCCTTTGCAATAAACATTGCAATAATAGCGATAATAACAACAGAAATTCTTGCAACAAGCATTTTCTTTTTATCAGAAACCTTAAGCTTTAAAGCCTTGAACATATCCTCAGAAATACTTGAGGATGCTGCAAGGAGCTGAGAGTCAGCAGTTGACATGATAGAAGCAAGAATACCTGAAAGGATTATACCTGCGATAATTGCAAAAATCCAACCCTCGCCACTGATAACCTTTGCAACCTCGATAATGATTCTTTCGCTATCCTGAAGGTCTGCAACAACACCGCTTTTAACAACGCCGTAACCAACAATACCGATAACAATAGCAACTGCCATTGAAATAACAACCCAGATAGAAGCAACTCTTCTTGCAAGCTTAATTTTCTCAACCTTTTCAATAGCCATAAATCTGAGAAGAATGTGAGGCATACCAAAGTAGCCAAGACCCCAGGCAAGTGTAGATGCAATAGTAAGTGCACCATAGGGCTTGGTACCCGCGGTACCTGCAATAGCCTCACTCACGCTACCTGCACCATGAGTAACTGTAAAGTTAAGGTAACCTGCAAGACCCTCTGCATTAGCGCAAACCTGATCCCAACCACCTGCGTAGTTGATACCAAAGCCGAGAACAACAATGAGAGCTATTGTCATAACAATTGACTGAATAAAGTCAGTTGTTGAAGCAGCAAGGAAGCCACCGAGAGCAGTATATAAAACAATAACAACACCGCTCACAACCATTGCAGTCATATAAGGGATACCGAAAATGGACTCAAAAAGCTTACCACAAGCAGAGAAGCCTGATGCAGTATAGGGAATAAAGAAAACAATAATAACAACAGCCGCAATCACTTTAAGAATACCTGCGTTATCACCAAATCTTTTTGAGAAAAATTCGGGCAATGTAACCGCGTCAATTTTGCTTGAATACAAACGAATTCGTTTTGCAACAACAAGCCAGTTGATGTATGTACCAACTGCAAGACCAATTGCAGTCCATGAAGCCTCTGCAAGACCTGCAATAAGTGCAACACCGGGAAGACCCATAAGAAGCCAGCTACTCATATCTGATGCTTCTGCACTCATAGCAGTAACAAAAGGACCTAATTTTCTTCCGCCTAAATAGAAATCGGAAGTATCTTTATTTTCCTTGGAGAACTTTGCTCCGATAGCAATCATCATACCAAGATAAGCTACGATGGTTACTAAAATTAAAATTGTACTTGTTCCCATATTTTACTCCTTCAAACTCAAGTATAATGAGGTATAATATCACATTTTGCATAAATATTCAATAATTTTTTAAAAATATTCCGTAATATTGCAATTTTATAAACTAAAAACAACAATTACAGAACTTCTTTGACATTACTGTCACCTGTTGTAAGGTTGAAGGTAAGTGTTTTTTCTTCGCCGTTTTCTGTAAATTCAAGGCGAATTACATCATCACTTTCGAATTCCGCCATATTCACCTTGTAATCTTTGTTCTTGAAAAACTCTTTAAGATAGCTTATTCTTTCATCATCAAAATCACCTGCATTATCGGAAACAAAAAGAACATTACCGCAAACAGTATTGATTTTACCGTGAAGAAGCTTCTGCTCCCATGTGTAACCAAGGTTAAAGTCACGAAGGAAGAATACATCAGGGTCGTTGCAGAATGCTCTGCCGTCAAGGTGATTGCGGAAAATCGTATTGATAATTGCATTCTGAGAAGAAGGGCTTTCCTGATTAACGTGCACAAGACCTAAAAGTGCAGTCTGGCTGAGACCGTTTGAAAGCTTGAATGACCAGTCCTTGTTTGCATCGCAGCTGATACGGCAAGCATCAAATATACCCATACAAGCACCAATCGGAACACCACAACCGAGAATCCATTTATCACCGCAAGCCTCACGAAGAAGATCAACACCATCACACATAATTTCGCCACGGGTTTTACCATTTCTGGGCTCGATACACTGGCTGTAAAGAAAGTCGAGCTTAACCATATCAAAGCCCCACTCATTAAGAACAACATCAAAAAAGTGTTTAATGTACTCTCTTACCTCGGGAATGTAAATATCAATGGTGTAAGCACCACCCCAGCCCTGACAGCCCAGCATTTTTTTGCCGTTGCGATTGTGAGTAAGAAGCCAATCGGGATGGTCCTTTGCAAGCTTTGAGGAAACCTGTGCACTGAAGGGCGCAAGCCAAATACCTGCCTTATAGCCTTTTTCGTGAATTTTATCTGCAATATATTTCATTCCGTTGGGGAATTTCTTTTCGTCAATAAGAAGCCAGTCACCAACTGCCTGCTGGTAGCCGTCATCAACCTGGAAGATGTTAACCTCTTCACTTGCTCTGTCAAGACCATTAAGGTCACGAAGAATAATATCCTCGCTGATATTCTGGAAATAGTTGTACCAAGAGGTATAACCTGCAAGATGCTCAATAGCAGGTTTTTTGCAGCCAACAAAATCAAAGAAATATTTATCCATTACATCATCCATATCACCTTTGATGATTGCAATATCAAAAATTTCATATTCCTGACCGGCAGAAAGAGCAAGACCCTCAACATCTTTTCTGATAATAAATTTATCATCCTTCATATCAACGGCAAAAATTGTGAAGCCCTGACGCTCACTCTTTGAGCCGTAAAGCTTGATTTCCTTTTCGCCTTTTTCACGGAAATAGCAATATGTATAGCCGTGGAATCTGCCCTCTTGACCGTATTCTTCGAAATGGTAGTCCCCTGAAAGACCTGCAAAATGCTTTAAGAATTTATTGATATTCGCAGCCTTGATAAGCCCTTTGAATGTATCATTCTTGCAGAATTCACGGGATGTTGTCCATGCCTGATAACCATTTGCGTAGAACAAATCATCATCGTCGAAATCCTTTTCACCAATAATTTCAAAGGATTTCATTGTAAGGTTAACTTTTGCTTTTAAAACACCTTTAATGGATTTTTCTGTTTCTTTAAGTTCAAAGGTAAAGCCTCTGCCGTCAAAAGCATTCTGCTGAACATCCACTTTACCGATTTGAAATTGTGATTTAATTTTCTCAAACATAATTTCTCCTCCATTATATCATTCATTAACTGCTTCTACAAATTTAATAAACTGTGCTTTACCCTCTTCGTTACGAGCAAACACACCACATTGACCGAGAATATCTGCAAACACCTTGCCGATTTCATCCTGTAAAATCTTTTCACAGTTTTCTTCTGTAATAGTGTTGTTCTTTTTAATTCCCTCAACCCAATTATAATGCTTTGCAATTGTTTCATTGGCAAGAATATCTTTACCTTTAATAATTGCATCTTTAAGAGTTGCCATTTCTGTTTTAAGCCTTGATGGAAGAACTGCAAGACCCATAACCTCGATAAGACCGATATTTTCTTTCTTAATGTGGTGATGCTGAGGATGGGGATGATAAACGCCATCAGGATACTCTTCAGTAGTGATATTGTTTCTCAAAACAAGGTCGATTTCGAATTTACCGTTTCTGAAACGGGCAATTGGTGTAATAGTGTTATGAGGTATGCCGTCGGTTTCAGCGAAAATGAAAGCCTCTTCATCGGTGTAACCTCTCCATTTTGCAAGGATTTTACCGCTTAATTCGCAGATTTTGTCAGTATCGTCACCAATAAGGCGAAGCACAGACATAGGCCACTTAACAATACCCGCTTTAATATCTTCATAGCCTTTGAAGGTTACCTCTGTTTCAATAGGCGCTTTTGCCATCGCAAATTCATAGTTACCGCCTTGGAAATGGTCGTGAGTAAGAACAGAACCGCCAACAATAGGTAAATCTGCATTTGATCCGATGAAATAATGAGGAAATTTTTTAACAAAAGCAAAAAGCCTACGGAAGCCTTTTTCACTTATTTTCATTGGTGTGTGGTCTGCACTGAAAACAATACAATGCTCGTTATAGTAAACATAGGGTGAATACTGCAAGCACCAGCTTTCATTTTCCAATTCAATTGGAATAATTCTGTGATTCTGCCTTGCAGGGTGATTAACTCTACCTGCATAACCCTCGTTTTCAAGGCAAAGCATACACATCGGATACATAACCTGTTTCATTTTAAGAGCCGCTGCAATTGCTTTTGGGTCTTTTTCAGGCTTTGAAAGATTGATAGTAATGTCAATATCGCCATATTCAGTGGGAGTAATCCACTTAACATCGTTTTTTATTCTGTATTCTCTTATGTAGTCGCTTTTTCTCGAAATGTGATAATAAAACTCTGTTGCTTTACGGGGAGATTCTTTATAAAATTCATTAAATCTTTTTACAATCTCGGAAGGTCTGGGGCAAATAGCGCCCATAATCTTTGTATCAAGCAAATCTCTGTAAACAACAGAATTCTCGCAAAGACCTTTTTCGCAAGCATAATCAAGTAAAACCTTTAAAAGCTCTTCAAGAGTTGCATATTCATATACAGGTGCATCCTCTTCAATAGAATCTCTATGCAGGATTTCAAGAACTCTGTTTATTGCCCATACCTCATCAAGACTATCTAAAACGCCCTCTCTGATACCTAATTTCACAAGAGATTTTATTGCACTGCTAACTGTCATTTTCCTACCTCCAAGAGAACATATATAGTTATTATACAAATATATTAAAGTTGTTTCAAGTTATTTAAAGAAAAATATTGAAAAAACAACGTAAAAAGGCTAAAATAAATATAACTTTTTGAAAAGGAATGATTCTTTTGTCATTTGATGCATTAAAAGTAAAAAACGATATAGTCCGGTGGATTAAAGAGTGGTTTGAGGTTAACGGCAAAGGCTGTAAAGGCGTTGTTGGTATTTCAGGTGGTAAGGATAGTTCCGTTGTTGCGGCACTTCTTGTGGAAGCTCTCGGCAAGGAAAATGTTGTGGGTGTTTTGATGCCCAAGGGCGAACAGTTTGATATTGATGTTTCAAAAGCACTTGTTGAGCATTTGGGAATCCAAAGCTATACAGTCAATATAAACGATGCCTATAACGGACTTATGAATGAATTGCAGAAAAGTGGTGTTGAAATAAACACTCAGGCAACAACAAATCTTCCTCCCCGTTTAAGAATGGCAACTGTTTATGCAGTTTCGCAGAGTGTAAACGGCAGAGTTGCAAACACCTGCAATCTTTCAGAGGATTGGGTTGGCTATTCAACAAGATATGGCGACAGTGTCGGCGACTTCTCCCCTCTTTCAAAGCTTACCGTTCAAGAGGTTAAAGCCATCGGCAGAGTTCTTGGACTTCCCGAAATGTTTGTTGAAAAAGTGCCCATAGACGGACTTTGTGGTAAAACTGATGAAGATAATTTGGGCTTCACCTATGCAGTTCTTGACAGATACATCCGCGAGGGAATCTGTGAAGATAAAGAAATAAAGGCAAAAATCGACCGTATGCACAGGATTAATAAATTCAAACTCGAATTGATGCCTGTATTTCCTTATGAACCATAATAGAAACCGCTGCTTCAATTTTCAATTTGAAGCAGCGGTTTTTTAATTATTTTAAAATAGCCTTGTCAATAAGTTTTATTTCATTTCTCTTGCATCCTTCAAGCTCAAAAACAACAATTTCGTTTTCGTCTTTGAGAATAGGTGCGGGAAGATAAAGAGTATATTGAGGTCCGCGTTTTAAAAATCTACCAAGATTGAAGCCGTTAACATAAACAACTGCATTGGTAAATCCACGCATATCAACGAAAGTATCAACCTTTTCTTCTGCTTTGAAAGTACCTTTCATAAAGCAAGGGAAATCATTATGAGATTTTTTGTATTTAATTTCAGGGACTTTATCAAGCTCCATACAGTAAACATCCCAGTCAACAATAGCCTGACCACCGAGATAAACCTCGTCAAGACCTTTTCTGTCATAAATTCTTCTTGCATAGTTAATTCTTCCGAGAGCCTGAACAAGAATATCAACCTTGATTTCGCCCTTAAAAGCCTTAACAGGAACAGAAAAGCTTTCTTCATAAAGCTCTTTGCCTTTGAGCTTTGTTCTGTCGTAAATGTGTTTTAATTCACCATTAATGTATATATATGCAATATCATGAACACCAAAAGCATTAAGCTCTGTATCGCCATAATAGCCTTTAAGAGTGGTACTGTAAAGAATGAAGCCGCTGTTCTGTCCGTAATGCTCCATATAATGAGGTATATGGGATTTTTTATGTACTGCAAATTTCTTGTATACATCCTTTAAGTCTGCAAATTCGGTTAACTGAACTTTACCATAAGCCTTTGTTTTTGCATCCTCCGGAAGCTCAGGAAGCTCTTTGCCCAACTGTTTTTCCATTCTGTCACGAAGAACGAAATATTTTTCTGTATATGCACCATTTTCCGAAAGTGGTGCTCCGTAATCATAGCTTGTGGTTGTGGGGCAATAGCAATCGTAATAGTTTGCTCCAGAAGAGAAGCCGAAGTTTGTTCCGCCATGGAACATATAAAGGTTAAAATTTGCATCCTCTTTAAAGAAACCGTCAAGGCTCCTGCCGAGAGTTTCTTCAGGATTGTCAGAGTGATGCTTTGCGCCCCAGCGGTCAAACCAACCGCACCAATGCTCACCGCACATAAGTGGTTTATCAGGCTGAAGGAGCTTCAAATCATTGAAACGATTTTCGTGGTATCCACCAAAGTTTGCAACCATCCAATCCTCAGGAATTCCGCCACCTGAGAAGAAATATCTGTCCTCTCCGTCAGATGTAAAGAGTTGAACATCAATACCGAGACTTCTTGTTAAATCACGAAGCCAGTAAAGATATTTTTTATCTCTGCCGAATGAACCATATTCATTCTCAACCTGCATTGCAATAAGCTTTCCGCCTTTGGTAATCTGATAAGGCACAAGCTTTGGAATAAGAACCTTATAAAAATCCTCAACTGCTTTTATATATGCCTTGTCCCAGCAACGAAGTCTTATATTTTTATCTTTAAGAAGCCAGGCAGGAAGTCCGCCAAAATCCCATTCAGCACAGATATAAGGACCCGGACGAACAATAACATAAAGCCCTATATCCTGCGCAGTCTTAACAAATTTCTCAATATTGAGCATACCCTCAAAATTGAACTGATTTTTCTTTGGCTCGTGCCAGTTCCATGGCACATAGGTTTCAACAGTATTAAGACCCGCCGCTTTAAGCTTCATAAGGCGGTCAAGCCAATATTCCTCGGGAATTCTGAAATAGTGCATAGCCCCCGAATAAATATGGAATTCCTCACCATCCATATAGAATTTTCCGTTTTTCATTTCAAGCATAAAAAGCTCTCCTTTTTATAGGTCATATACAAATTTATTATACTAAAAATCCATCTTAAAAACAAACCCCAAAATCAAAAACGGCAACTGTTACAAATAAACAGTCACCGTTTTGTTAATTATGTTAGTTAGCATTTTATTTTCGGCGCATTCCCGCGCCCCTACATTCCGAATTCCGAATTCCGCATTCCGAATTTTATAATCTCTTCTCATCCTCTTCTCTTTGCTTTTTGGAGTTAATTGCAAAGGGAATGCCGAAGCCGAGACCGCCGCCAACTACAAGACCGCCAAGAAGGAAAAGCCACCAAAGAGGATTTTTCTTTTCTTCCTCTTCCTTTTTCTCTGCCTTGATAACCTTCTTTTCAATAAGAGTTTTTACCTCTTGCTCTTTTTCAAAGGTCTTACCGAAAGCGTCCTCATAAGTAATTTTAATTCTACCTTTTACATTACCTGTTTTTTCACTGTCAACGCGAAGATTCGCTGTTGCTGTTTTGCTTTCACCAACAGGAATTTCACCTGCAAAGCTACTGCCACCTGATTCAAGACCTTCAATATCATATTCAACCTTGCAGTTATAAAGAGTGGATTTACCTGTGTTCATAAGGTTGATGTTAAGTGTAACCGTATCTTCCTGAACAACCTTAACGGGAAGCTTGGCACCGTCATAATCAAGCTTAGCAGGCTGGCGAACCTGAACTCTTAATGTGTCGTTGGCAGAATAACCCGACCCCATATTATCTTCGTATTCACAAGTGAAGCTGAGCTTATGCTCACCAACAGTTGCGGCATGAATTACCGAAACTCCGATTTCCCAACTGTAAATCTTTCCTGCTCCGATTGATGAAACATATTTTGTTCCCATGCCATCGGGACGGATTTCATCAGCACCATCTTCAATGGAAAGCTTGATATTTTTCACTGCTTTTGATGGGTGCATATTCTGAAGCGTTACAGTTATCTTACCTTCTTTTTCGGGAGTTAAATAATCATTCTCAACAACATAACCTGTCACCATAAGGCGAGGTTGGGAGTTATCTTCTTGCACCTCTTCAATTTTTTCCGGTGCTTCTTCTCTCTCCTCTTCTACATCCGGCTCAACCTTTTCAGCTTTCTTTGTTGTCTTTTCTTTTTTCGTTGTTTTTTCTGCTTTTTTAGTTGTTTCTTCCGCCTTTTTTGTTGTAGCTTCTGTTGTGACTTCTGTTGTTTTTGTCACATTCTCTGCACCCTCTTCCACCGCCAAGCAAGGCATTACGCACACCGTTAAGCAGAGCATTAAAATCAATATTTTCTTCATATAATCACCTAAAATTCACATCGTAGGGTACGGTCTTGACCGTACCGCTAAAATATCGTTATCTTGCGGTCGGGTCAAGACCCGCCCCTACAAATAAGGTTTGTTGATTTATAGTTCTCTTATATTCTCAACAATACTGTTCCTTGTTTCTTTTCTTATTTTTGTATACACACTCAGTGAGCAGATTGCAAAAAGAATAAGACCTAATAAAAGTGTAACCCAAGGGTTGAAAACGAGAGCATCTGCAAGACCTGTGTATTTATTTGTGAGCACTATTATCAAATATGACAAAGCGAATCCGCCGAAACCGATTCCGAAGCCCCATTTGAACATTGAAAGAAGCTGGAGAATATAAGATTTTGAAATTTCCTTTTCATTTGCACCAACCGCACGAAGAGTACCGATTTTCTTTTTATCTTCTTTGATGTTCGCTGCAATTGTATTATTGATAATACTTCCGCAGATTGTAAAAAGAAGTATTACAATAGCATAAACAAGGAATGTCAACCCTTTAATTGTTTCTTTTTGTTCCTGGTTGTATTCGTAATTGGACATATAATCGGATTCATCAACGCAATTAACAATGCTTTCAAGCAAATCTGTTATCTCTGCATCAATTTCATCGTTACATTCACCCTTTAAATCGAACATTATATTTTTATATTTCGCTCTCGGGAAGAAATGCTCCATTCCTTCAACAGTTGTTACAATTTTAAATGGCACACCACCTGCATAAATCAACATCAATGTGTCATTAGGAATAGAAGAAGCGGCAACAGCACCGATTTCAACCTTTTTATTGTTAATTTCCAAATCCTCTTTATTTACAACTGTTTCACCTGTTATATCATAATCTTCATTGGATTTTTCACTGTAAAGAATACTTAAATCAAGCATTTCCCCGACTTTGAAATCGCACTCTTTTTCTGCAAGTATTTTAATAGCGTTTTCTCCGTCTCGCTCTTTAGCCTGTTCAATATGACTTAACTGTTCATACACGTTGAGCCAGTTTCCGTGTTCATCTGAACGGAGAGTTAAATATACCTTTTCAGGAGCAAGAAGAAGCACCTGTTCACCACTATTAAGCTTTGCTATATCTATTTCACCATCACGCAAATTATCAATCTCATTTATCAATTTTTCATCTAAAGCTATTATTTCGCTTGTAATAAATGCACCTTCGTAGCCTGCAACATTAGCAATATCAAGCTTTTCCTGACTCATCCCATGCTTGAAAACCTCCTGATAATTTGATTCATCAAGAGAAAGCAATTCCATATCAGGCGGGAAATAATCTGCATCTGCAATTTGCTGATATTCCGTCATTTTATCAACAAGTATGTTAACATTTGCAGTTTTATATCCGTATGCAGACCTTATATTTTCGTTCATTAAAACCGTCTGCTTATGATTTTCAGTAAAGCCGTTATTGCCTTTCGGATAATTAATTGCCAAATAACCTGTATCTCTGCTCAAATGCAAGTTATAGTCAGAATCATCTTCATATAAATCATCCTTAGCAAAAGAAAGATATGAAAGAGAATAAGAAGAAAAGACAATTGTAATAACAAGAAATACACTTACAACAACTAACTTACCCTTTGAAATAACAAGATTTCTTTTTGCGATAAGCTTTGAAACATTAAATTCCTTTTGACTCTTTATTTTTTTATTCTTTAATTTTCTTGTTGCTTCAATATTTCTGATTGCCTGCATCGGTGAAATTTTAGAAGCAGAAACTAAAGGAATAAAGGCTGCTGCCATAACGCAGATAATGCTGAATGCACCGCAAGCTAAAAGCACCCATATATTCGGTTTAAAATAAGCATTTTCAAAAAGATTGTTTACAACAATTTTTACCGCACCGTAAGAAATCAAAAGGCTTATGGGCGTGCATATAACACTTAACAAAACCGCTTCTCTGCCGAAAAGCTTTCTTATCTGCCTTTTTGTTGCACCAACCGCACGGTACATACCGATTTGCTTTTTTCGTTCTTTTAAATTGCTTGTAAAAGCATTAACTATACCAACAGAAGATGCAAGAAGCAAAATTACAACAATAGTGCCGATGAACAGTAATGATGAAATTTGGTCAGACATAAATTCACGCACATCACTATAAACATCAATTTGTTTAGTGAAGCCATCATATTCCGCCATAACATCATAAATTATGTTCCAACCGTCATCAGTAAGCTTATAATAAACAATCTTATTTGCTTTTCCGCCTAAATCAACCTTTTCATACTCGCTGACAAAAGCTGACGGTAGAACATCCTTATCATCAACACTGTAAAGAATATTAGATCTTTTATCCTTTAAAATGGCAGACAAAACAAAGGTTTTTTCTTTAATTTTCGGTAATAAATCCTTGCCATCCTGAACCTGCATTTTTAATTTGATTTTATCACCGGGCTTTGCGGTAATTCCTAACTGCAAAAGTGTTGTTTGTTCAATGGCAATTTCGCCCTGCTTTTCAGGGTAACTACCCTCTATCAAAATCGGGTTAACAAGCTTCTTTGCAGTTTCATCAAGCTTGGCAATTGGTGTTCCGTTGATTTTTTCTTCTTTATCAGTAAAAATCAAACCCAATGTTTCACCGAAGCCTGTTTCTTCAAAAGCACCTCTGCTTTTTCCGGCTTCATACATTTCTTCATTGAAAACACCGTAGAACTTGTCATATAAACCTAACTCTGCTTTGCGTTGTTCCTGAGATGTTGTGTAAATACTAAACCCGAAGTAAATAATACTCGACGAAAACACCATTGAAAGAACGATACCCAAAATCATCAGGGTATATCTTTTCTTCCTGTGCTTCAGGTTTCCTAAAGCAAGAGCGTTAAATGTTAATTTTTTCTTTTTCATAGTTTCACCTACCAATTAGCGATTAGTGGTTAGCAATTAACTGTTAGCTATTTGCTATTTGCTATTTGCTATTTGCTATCTGCTATCTGCTATCTGCTATCTGCTATTTGCTGATTTATAATTCTCTTATATTCTCAACAATACTGTTTTTCATTTCTTTTCTGACTTTTATATAGATGTTAACAAAGCATATTATCACAAGCAAAGCACAAGCGATAATAGTTTCGAGAAAAGAAAACGACATTTCGTTAAACGGTTCATTCATAGCTTTATAAACAAGAGCACATAGACCATATCCTACAAAGAAGAGAAGGAATCCCGAAATAATACCAACTCCAAAAACAAAAGTCATCTGACGAATATAAGATAACGCTATGTCGTTTGCTGTAGCGCCCACAGCTCTTAATGTACCTATTTCTCTTTTGCTTTCTCGGATTCTTGCGGTAATAGAATTATTCAGCATACTTCCACACATACTAAAAAACAGTATCGTAACAGACAAGGTAATAACAAGCAAGGTTTGATATTCCTCTTTTTGTTTTTTCAAATCCTCATATGCAGAGTAAATATAAGCACCCTTTCCGGAAGTTACTTTCTTTAATGTGTTTTGCATACGTGCTTCAATATCATCATTACAATCTGATTTCAAATCCACTTTAAGTATCTCGTATGACACATTGTCTGCAAAGTTCGCCATTCCCTCAAAAGAAGTAATAATATCAACCTTACCATCTAATGCACCACTTGTTGCATAGCCACTATTTTCATCAGGAAACTCATATATAATTGCACCTATTTTTGCTGTATGTTCTTTGTGGTTATATTGGGGTTTAGAACTGTCAGAATAATTATAAATCCAACCTACATTTATTTCCTGGCCAACTTTAAAATCATTTTTCGCACTTTCGAGAATTGTTTTTTTCTCTATGTAATCATTTTCGCTGTGTTCAATAACTTCTGTGTCTAAATCTGTAGCATATAAATGCGACGATGGCGCATAATCCCCTTTATAGCTAACATTAGTCATAACAAGTTTTAGGCCTGGGCTAACATGCAATATAACTTCTTCTCCTGAATCAATTTTTTCTTTATTAATATTTCCGACGACAACAAAATCGTTTATTTCATTCATCTCTTTGTCATCGAAAGCAATTATGTCAACAGGAAACATTTCTTGAGTATAGCCAATATTTTTCTTTACCTCTTCGCCTTTTTCAGTGTTCTTTTCAAAGCTTTTATAATTTTCTTCTGAAATAGAATCGTCATCAAAAAGGCCATAATAATCGCTGTCGTAACAGCACAATCTCATATAATCAGTAAATTCATCAACAAGCATAAATCCTGTTGTAATTTTGTTTCCGTAAACATTCAAAACATCATAATTAGACATTATATTTTGTTTATCTGTTTCTGAAAAGCCTTTTTTTGTTTCTTTTGAATTTATAAAAAAACCCAAAGAGTCACCCTGCGTACCAATAAAATAACTGTATGGCATCACTTCATAGGTTTCTTTTATGGCAGCAGTAATACAAAAACCAAAACAAGATACCACAATAGCTATACATAAAATAACACTTGTAAGAACACCCTTGCTTTTAAAAAGTGTTATATTTCTGTTTGCAAGCAACTTTGATGGAACAAAACTAGTTTGAGTTTTTATTTTTTTATTTCTCATCTTGCGATTAATGTCTATATTACGTATTACCTGTATAGGTGTAATCCTTGATGCACTGAAAAGAGGCATTATTGTAGCTAAACACACACACATAACGCTGACAACCACACATATGGGAAGTATCCACCATACAGGTTTAAACACATAACCTTCTCCAAAAAAAGAAACAATAAAACTAGTTAAACAAATTGATATAAGAATGCTTACAGGTGCACATAAAAGAGAAAGAACTAATGCCTCTCTGCCGTAAACTTTGATTATCTGGCGTTTTGTAGCACCTACTGCACGAAGTAAACCTATCTGCTTTTTTCTGCTTTTTAAGTTTGTGTTAAAAGCATTAAAAATGCCTATGCTTGAAACAAGCATTAACACCACGGCCATAAAAAAGCAGATAAAAAACGGCTCGCCGGTTGAAAATAGATATTTGTTTTGTAATTCAAAATCACTATGTCTTCTTACATACTCCACATCGTTATTTTCATACATGCCAACACTGTGTTTAAAGCTACTGTCAATTAAAAGTTGGTCTGCATTATCATTGTGCACAACAAATGCCGCCAAAGCCTCTTTACCACCTATTTCCGTTTTCGTACCACTACATACAAATGCTGCAGGCAATTTACTGCTTTCAACTGATTCTAAATCAACTTCAAAGTAATATCTCTTATCTTCAAGAATACCCACGAGTGTATAAGTTTTTTCAACACGTTTTTTCAAAAGTTTTTCACTATTTTGGGGATATAAATAAAGAGAAACTTTCTCTCCTACCTTAGAATTAAGTCCCATTCTGTCAAGAGCATCTTTTTCAAGTGCAATTTCATTACTATTTTCAGGTAATCTCCCCTCTTTAATATTGAGGTTATAAACATCAACAGCAGTATCATCAAGCCATGCAACAACTGTACCTGATTCCTTTTCTCCACCAATGGGACTTAAATAACCTAAAACATGTGCAAAACCGAAATAATCATAATACTCTTCAAGGCATTCGTCCACATTTTTATAGTTTTGAAGATTATAAAAAATACAATCCTCTTTTCCGAATTTTTTATATCTAGTCTCTTCAATAGTAGAAAATGCACTCGTTACAAGAAATAAAACACTTGATGAAAACACCATTGAAAGAATGATGCCGATAATAAGCAAGGTATATTGCTTTTTCCTATGCTTCAGGTTACCGAAAGCAAGGGAATTAAAGGTTAATTTTTTGTTTTTCATAGAATCACCTATCAGCGTAGGGTAAGGTCTTAATCGTACCGCCAAATTATCGCTTATCTTGCGGTCGGGTCAAGACCCGACCCTACATTATTGATTAAATTTACTGTCTTCAACAACCGCACCGTCTTCGATTCTTATAACTCTGTCTGCCTGCTCGGCAACGTGCAAATCGTGAGTAACAAGAATAAGGGTTACGCCTAATTCCTTACTTACATATTTAAGAAGCGAAAGCACCTCTCTACCGCTTTTACCGTCAAGGTTACCTGTAGGCTCATCGGCAAAAAGGATTGATGGTTTATTTGCAAGTGCTCTTGCAATAGCAATTCTCTGTTGCTGACCGCCTGAAAGAGCAGACGGAAGATGTGAAAGTCTGTCTTCAATGCCGAGAATGTCAATAACTTTCTTCAGATACTCTTCATCGGGTTTCTTTTTATCAAGCATAATGGGAAGTAAAATGTTTTCATAGCCTGTTAACTCTTCCACAAGGTTATATGCCTGAAAAACAAAACCGAAACGTCTTCTTCTGAGAATTGAAAGCTGATTATCGTTATAGTTTTTAAGGCTTTCGTTGTTATAAATAACCTCACCTGAGGTTGCATTTTCAAGACTGCTTAAAACGTGCAGGAAGGTTGATTTACCTGAACCTGAAGGACCTGTTATTGCGCAGAACTCCCCTTTTTCAAATTCCAATGACACATCGTTAAGTGCCACAACTGTATTTTCACCACTTAAATATTCCTCATCGGGTTTCTTTTTATCCAGCATAATGGGAAGTAAAATGTTTTCATAGCCTGTCAATTCTTCCACAAGGTTATATGCCTGAAAAACGAAACCGAAGCGTCTTCTTCTGAGGATAGAAAGCTGGTTATCATTATAGTTCTTAAGGCTTTCATTGTTATAAATAACCTCACCTGAGGTTGCATTTTCAAGACTACTTAAAACATGCAAAAAGGTTGATTTACCTGAACCCGAAGGACCTGTTATGGCACAGAACTCCCCTTTTTCAAATTCCAATGACACATCGTTAAGTGCCA
>JAZNJB010000011.1:0-64157 GCA_045577815.1 Acutalibacteraceae bacterium | reverse complement strand
CATATCACCTTTGATAATTTCAATACTATATCCTTCTCTTTCGGATACCATTTTTTCTGCTTCAAGCTGTTTGTCAGAATAATCAAACACAGTACATTCTGCACCGAGTTTTGATAGTACAGGCATTTGCTGACCGCCACCACTTGCAAGTCCCAATACTTTTTTACCTTTCAATTCACCAAACCACTCGTGTGGAACGGTAATGCAAGGTGTAAGGTAAACTGTAAAATTATCTGCAGTAGTTTTTTCGTATTCTTCGTGGCTTATGGGCAACGACCATTCACAACCATCTTCAGCCCACGAATCCCAAGTTTCTGAATTTATTTTAGTATAATCAATCATTTATTTCACCTCAAAATATAATATGCTTGCCTCTGTACCGTCACCGAAAGGCTCGTCACCTATGCAAAGTTCAAAATTACTGTCATACATCTTTGCAACCTTATTCCATAAAACAGCACTTGCAATATTATTTTTGTGATACTTTATGTGCCAAAAGCCTTTATGGATATTAAAAATCTGTCTGACAACTTCTGTTGCTACACCTTTTCGTCTGAAATTATACGAAACAAAAAACTCTGCCATTGACCAATCAATAGGTCTTTCACATTCCTTATATTTGTTAATCAAAGCAAATCCAGCAAGAATGTCATCAACAAAAATAAAATACGCATATCTGCTTTCTTCCGTAAAATAATTATTTAAATATTTATAACCGAACAAGCCGTTGCTGTTGAATTGTCTTTTATCGTACTGTGAAAATTCATAGTTATATTTTTCAAGTAGATTTTCAAGAATATCTTTTTCACTTATAGTTACTTTTTTGATTGTTGTACTCATTACACTCGTTACTCCTGTAAAAAAATAAGCACCTCCGTTAGATTACGGAGATGCCTGTAAGTTTAGAAAGATATATTACATCAATCGCAAACGGACAAAACGGCTCTCCTGTTTCGGAAATTAAGATTCATTGTCATTTTGTCCACCTGCATTTCAATATTTTCTATGATTATACACATCTGTACCGATAATGTCAATATTTTACAGTGTTATCAGGTGTAAATAATATGTGGTTCCTTCAGTATTATAGATTAAAAATGTAGTATTGTATTCAAGTCGAAAATTAAACATTTTTGTCGAAAATCGAAGCGTTTTTGTAAATTTGTTGGAGTTTAATCCTTATTTGAAATATAATAGATTATGTATAACTATATGCAAAGTACTATTTTTAACTTAGCAATTCATATAAAGAGGTTTTGAGGAGACTACAATGAACATACTCGAACATAGAACAGCAGATTTTTCACCAAACACTAATGTTTCATTTATAAGAGTTGATGCTGAGGATTTATCAATAACAATAAAAGATATTATAAATACACTGTCAGATTTATCTTGGATATCAAAATTTGATAAAAAATATATACGTTTAAGTTTTGAAGAAAGAGCCAATGATACGGCAAAATACTTAGCACAAAACTTGAAAATTGGAAAGGATGATAAAGTTACTAGTGATACTGGAGAATATGTAGTTTCTGAACTAGCTAGAGAAGCGCTTGTTCAAAATTTTGGATATCTTGATATTCCTTTGGCCGAACTTTTCAAGGAGCAGGTTATAGGTAACCCTGGATTTGACTTTTATTCTGCAAATAATGATGATATAGTAATTTTTGGTGAGGCTAAATATTTAGCTAAACAAAATGCATACGGAGTAGGTATGAATCAAGTCGCAAGATTTATTCGCACAAAACAAGATATTTCTGATATAAATGATATAGATAAGTTTTTTAGCGAAAAGGCTTTGAATGCAATTTCTGACGGTGAAAAGGCATATTCTATTGCATTTTCTTCAAAAACAACACCATCTGATAGAATTATAAGTGGAATAAAAAAACATAAAAAATATACGGAATTATCAAAATATAAGGAATTAATATTTGTGGCGGTGAATGTATGAATAACGTAATACAAAAAATCATTAAACACCAAGAAATAGATAATATTTTTAATTATGTAATTACAAAACTCTATACAGAGGGTCCTATTTCTACAACTGTTTTGGAAATACTTTCATATCTTTATATATATGAAAATGAAACCTTTCAAAAATACAGCAATCAAATATTGAAGTATATGGGAATTCATTATAAAAATGTGCCAGTTAACTCTCTTACTGATGCAATATTCGGTATGTATAAAAAGTATATAGAAACTACGTATAATCATTCATATACTCCGGTACAAGCAAATATTGTTCAAGAAATCAATAACAACCAATGTTTTAGTTTTTCAGCTCCTACTAGTACAGGTAAATCTTTTGTTTTTAGAAATATAATTAATTCTTCGGCTAAAGATGTAGTTATTGTTGTGCCTTCAAGAGCTCTAATTAATGAGTACTACAACAGAATTACTGATGCTATTCCTGATAAAAGTGTAAATATTCTCACTTTTATCGACAAAATCAATACTCGTTATGCAAGAAGAAGTATTTTTATCGTCACACCAGAAAGATGCAAGGAATTATTTAAACATAAAACTGATTTTGATGTTGAGTATTTCCTGTTTGATGAGGCGCAACTCAGCAACGAAGATTCAACTAGAGGTATGTTTTTTGATAGTATTGTAAGAAGAATACAGAAAGCATACCCATATGCTAAATTTGTGTTTGCACACCCTTTTGTAGCTAATCCGGAGGCTCAAATAATAAAAAATCATTTCCAAACTGATATTGCATCTTCCCACCAATATATCCAAAAAAATGTAGGACAAATTTTTTATACATATGACAACGGCAACTTTTATCACTTTGGTATAGATAAAGATATAATGGGCAAGAAAAAAATTGCCTGTGGTTTTGATCCAATTATGAAAGCTATTGAACACGATGGTAGTGTATTAATATACACTACAAAAACAAGCATATATAAAAAGACCGTTTTTAGTGACTTCAATAAATATATAAGTCTCTGTAAACCAATCAATAACACTGAAGCAGAAACATTAATAAATAATATTAAGGACTATTTAGGTGCTACAGATGATAAGAACAAGGACAAATATTCAAATATGTTGTTTTTATTAAAAAGAGGCATAGTTGTCCACCATGGTTCTTTACCTTTACAAGCAAGATTAATATTAGAGCAATTTACACAAAAAGGTTTTTGCCGCATTTGTTTTGCAACATCTACATTAGAGCAAGGAATTAATATGCCCTTTGAAGTTGTTTTCTTAAACACCTTTCAAGCCAGCAGACCACTTTCGCTAAAAAACTTAATTGGTAGAGCTGGTCGCTCAACTTTAGAATCAAAGTTTGACTACGGAAGTGTGATTGTAAAAAGTAGCAATATGTCTGAATTCAGAAGAATTATGACATCTGATGATACTCTTAGAGATGTATCTTTATTAGAAGACGATAATATAGATGATGATTATAAGGATTTTAAGGAGGCTATATTATCTAACACTTTATCCGATGAATATAATATAACTAAAGAACAACTTGATAACTTAACCGATCAAGATACTCAAGAAATAGTAAAGCATCTGATTGATAGTATGTTTCAAGGAGATAAACTTATTTCATTGAAATCTATCAATGATGATACTGAGTTTAAATTAAATCTGTATTTGCAATTTGAACGCCTATATTCCTCATATCTAAAACGCCCGCTTACAGCTGGTGAAAAAGGTGTTTTAAATACAGCTGTTAAAATTCTAATTTGGAAGATTCATTGTAAAACTTTTAAGGATATATGTTTTTATCGTTATGCTTATGCGAGTCGTCTAAAAGAAAGAAGAGAATTAAAAGAAAAAATTAAATCTTCAGTGGGTGTAACTAAATTAAAATACCAAGTTCAACTGAACAATCTCTATGCATCATTTGTTTCAGAATGCAATGAGTTGCCCAATAAGAAGTTAAATTTGTACAGTATGTTCGGTAACAGAGAAATTAAAGCAAATGATGTAGATTATGACAGAATTGTTTTTGATACATATGATTATTTAGATAAAACTATTGGGTTTCATTTGAGTGATATTTTTTATGCAGCATTTCAAAAATATTATGAATTCACACAAGACATAAGGGCAGAAAAACTTGCAAAATATGTCAAATATGGTACAGATAGTGACAGGCATATATGGATGCTACGTTATGGTCTTACTTTTGAAGATATTGAGTGGGCCGAAAACTACATAGAGGATATCAATCAAGAAGAAATAGTTTTTAATAATAATATCGAAGAGTTAGAACCAGAAAGATACAATATAATAAAGCGTTTTATACAAAATGCTTGATTTATGCAATGCGAAACTGCAGAAAAATTAGTATTACTAGAATATTATTGATAACTTTCTACAGAAATAATTTTAGGTTTATTTTCGCACGCAAGATGATTTTTTAATTTTAAGGAAGTGAAAACATGAAAATTTCTTCAGTTGAAATACAAAAATTCAGATCTATAAAATATGCAAAGTTTGATTTAAATAATATTAATGCTGTTGTGGGTGAAAACAATGCTGGAAAAACAGCAATTTTGAGAGCTATAAATGCATTTATGAACTTTCAATTTGAAAAACCAAGTTTCGAAACTAAACAACATCAATATTATGCTAAAACAAACTCGTATATCACATTGACTTTTACCGATATACCTAATAAAGATTATTATCAAGAAAAAATATATATGGATAAACTTACAATTACTTTTGTTTACTTCTATGGAACCAACAAAAGAAAATATATAGTATACAAAGGTAATGAAAAACTTAATGTAGATGAAAGTTTCATCGATTTAATTTCTGATGATATTAGTTATGTGTATATACCAGCAGGCAGAACAAATAAGGATGTTTCTTGGAATGACAACTCTATTCTTAGAGAAGTAGTAACAAGCTATGCTGCCCAATACACAGTAAACAGAGATACTCTGTCCGTACAGGTAAGAAAGGCTACAGATAAAATACATCAAACTGTTCTAATAAAACTGGAAAATCTAATAAATGATTTATATATGCAGAATAAATCAGTTGATTTTAATTTAGATTTTCCTAATGATTTGGATTATATGTTCTTGTTAGATAAAATACAATTTTCATTAAATGATCATAGTTCTAAATATTCTTTGCGAGAGTGGGGAAGCGGTACTAAAAGTTTGGCGGTAATTGCACTTCACCGAGCTAATGCTTTACTAAAAAACAGAAGCATAGTATTGGGTATTGAAGAACCGGAAACAAATCTGCATCCACAAGCTCAAAAAAGATTTATATTATCTTTAAAAAATAATCTTCGCAACAATGAAACGCAAACAATTTTTACAACACATTCGACAGTTTTAGTTAACGAATTGGCTCATGAAGATATTTTACTGTTGAGAAGAGAGCGAGATGAAAAAAGAGGTTTTTTCTCTACCGCGACACAATTGCCCAAGAACTTTTGGAAAAAATATAACATAGAGGAATTTAAGCATTATCAGTACTTTAATTATAAAAATAGTGATTTTTTCTTTTCAAAATACGTTGTTTTGGGTGAAAGTAAAATTGATTGTCAGGTTTTTGAAAAACTAATTGAAGATGAATTAGGAGATTCTTTAGCAGATATTAGTTTTTTAGATGCGGGTGGTGTCGAGAACTTAAAATATCCATACTATTTGCTAAAAGAATTAAAAATTCCGTTTATAACAATTGTTGATAAAGATTTCTTTTTTGAGTATAAAAATAATAATGTTATTGATGATAGTCGTGATTTGACAACTGGACTTCCTTATTATGGCGAAACCTTAAAAAACGAGCCCATAATTTTAGATGTTTTTAACTCATCACGATTACAAGAAAAACTAGTTGAAACAAATTCATTAGGATATCGAAAATTTTTCGAATTTATCAAGCAATTTAAAATACTGTCAATGAATTATTGTTTAGAAATGGATTTAACATGTTCTTCAAAAGCTAGAGATATGTATTATTCAATGTTAAATATAATGCCAGAAAACCAAACTCAAAAACAATTGTTAACATCTAATTATAAGGCAATAAAAAGAGCTGATAGAATCCTAAAAATTGTTGAAGAACTACCCAAAAGAAACATGCCTGAAAGTTATTGCAAAATCAAATCGGCAATATTATCAGATATTAGAGCTACACTTCAATAAAACATGCCACTTACATAAACAGGATGGCGTTTTTGCGTGTGTTGAAAGAGCACTAAAATAGTATTCAAAAGGAGGCAACAGTTCAATTCCGAGCGTCTCTACCAACAGCATACTTATTAATTGTTTTTGCCTTCATTCGCAATCTTGAATAAATCCATCATCTTTTCACATAAGAGTTTAATTACTTACATATGATATGTTTATCGTTCTATCATTATTAGATAAATCTTTAATACCTTTTATAATCAATGTGTTAGTATTATGATATTCAAAGGTATATTCATCGCTTTTAAAAATACTCGTTATAAATTCATTTGGCAAAGTTTCAATTATAACAGTATAACAATTGCCCTCAACTATACCAACATATGTTAAAGTAGGATAACCCTCGTCTTTCGTTAAAACCAATGCTTTGTGTCTGGTTATATCACCCTCTTTACTTTTCACAATAGAAATATATTGCTTTATGGCAACAATAGAATTATCTTTTTTTGCTAAACTCATTTTTCAATCTCCTTGTTTTATTAATTTCTATATATAGACTTCATTTATATATGACAAAAAAGGACAAACACTTCACATTTATTTTCCATTTTTTAAAATTTCATCGTGTTGCATAATTGGAGCTATTGTGAATTAGTTAATATGACAACAATATAGTATCAATATCATAAAAGATAGAGCAGGGATACACTTTCTAGTGTACTACCCTGCTCTGAGTTTTAGTAAGAGACTAAGTTTTCTAAATAGGATTTTAATTGTTCATTTTAGGAAGATTTATTCCATAATTGGTATTTTGAGTCTGATTTTTTGTGTTCCCAGTGTAATTTTCGCTATTTTTGCGAAACTTGGCTTAATGTGTCGTTTTTTCAGGAATCCATTACTGGGGATATGAAACTTTGATAGCCTGTCCTTCTTTCTTTGATTTATGCAGTAAAGTTTTTTACACATATGAATAAGAGAAAGTTGAGTAGTTCACTTATTTTTGTGTACTACCATGCTCTATGTTTTTGGTATAATTGAAAATGCCGAAATCAGAATTTTCTGCTTTGTGTATCAAAGTACATTACGAAACCTAAAACTTGTTGCTTCGGGTCACAAGTTTTGTTCCAAAACAGGCATTTTGTTTCTGTATTTTTGGTATTTTGTTTTACTTTTCCATCCGTTTTTGCGGAATTTGGCTTGCATTATCTATTCAAGACGCGACTTGTATAAAACAGTAATTGAAAAAAACAGACAAATGGTGTATCATTAAGGCAACGAAAATTAAATGCTTGTTATACGGGTGGTAATATGAAGATAAATTGTGCTTCCAGGCTTAAAAAGAGGACCAAGGTATTTTTAGGAATAGTCATTTCGATTATTCTCATAATTGCTCTTGGTGTTACCAACATTGTGCCATATTTTGCAGTTATTCCCGATATGGTTAAGGTTGGTGTTGACTACATAACTCTTCACAAGGATAAGGATGCCATCACACAGAGTGAGCTTTTAGTAAATCTTGAAAAAGTGAAGAATTCTGAACATCCATTTGTACTTGCTGATAAGAAAGCGTTTGATAACATACGCAAGGAAGTTAAGAACAACAGTTTCAATGACTATACAAAAGCCTTATATACCTCTGTTATTGACAATGCAGACGCTCTTCTGGATGAAAGCATCTACCCTGTTTTAGAATATACGCTTGATGAAGAGGACAGCATTCTCCCCATTTCACGAGAGGTTATTAACCGAATGATTATTCTCGGTTATGCCTGGCAGGTTACCGGTGATGAAAAATATGCTGACAGAGCATGGAAGGAATTAGAAAACGTTTGCTCCTATGAAGACTGGTGTCCCTCGCATTTCCTTGCAACAGCAGAGATGGCTTTAGCTGCTTCTATCGGTTACGATTGGTTCTTTGATTATCTTAATCAGGATCAGAAGGATTTACTCGCCAATACAACATGGGAATATGCAATAAACCACGGACTTGACGACAACCATTGGTTCACCTGGTCAAAAAACAACTGGAACAGCATCTGTTACAGCGGTCTTGGTATTGCATCGATGGTATTTTCTGAGGTTAATCCCGAAAGAGCAACCGAATTTCTTGAGATGTGCTATAAAAACATGCCTATTGCATTTGAGAACTTCACACCCGACGGTGTTTATGCAGAGGGGCCCGGCTACTGTCAATCAGGTATGAATTCCATTGTATTTTTCATTGCTTCCTCAATAAACTTCTTCGGTTCTGATTTTGGTATGTCCGAAATTGCAGGCTTCAAGGAGCTTGGCTACTTCCCTGTTTACATAACTACACCCACAGGTATGTTTAACTTTGGCGATAACAAGGCAGAGCAATGCTTCACCCCTGTTCTTCATTGGTATGCAAACGAATACAATGCACCGCTTTTAAGTGCATACCAGAAAAACGATGCACCTGAAGAATTTATCCAAAATGATTCAGCAGACACTGAAAGAAACGGTAATGGCAAGGAGAATGCCCTTTCCTCACTTTGGTACAACAGAGAGTTTGACAAAAAGACTGTATCCTTCGAGAACGAACCTCTTTGCAATTATCTTGCATCTGACGTTGGGCAACCGCTTGTTCTTATGAGAAGTGCATATTTAGATAAAAATGCAACCTTTGCAGGTATCAAGGGCGGTTACAACTTTATAAACCACGGTGACCTTGATATCGGTACATTCGTTTTTGATGCCTTAGGTGAGCGTTGGGCTGAGGAGCTTGGCCCCGGTGCTTATGATGCGCCCAACTATTTCCTTAACACCCCTGCAGGCGGAAGATGGAAGAACTATTCAAAGCGCGCAGAGGGTCAGAACACTCTTGTTATTAACCCCAATATGACCCTTGATGACCAATACGTTCTTGCAGAATGTGATTTCACATACTTTAAAGAAACTGCTGAGGGTGCTCGTTGCGGACTTGATATGACTGATGCATACCGTATGAACGGTGCAACAAAGGTCGAAAGAGAGTTTGAGCTTGAAAAGGAATACACGGGACTAAAAATTACCGATACCGTAAAATGCCTTATACCATCTGAGATTTATTGGTTTATGCACACAAAAGCAGACATTGAAATTTCCGAGGATGGAAAGACTGCTATACTTACCATTAACGGAAAACAAATGAAAGCCTCACTTAACGGCGATGGCGAGTTTTCTGTTATGGAAGCAGAGGGTCTTAAAGGCAAATATGAATACGATGAAGATTATAGCGATATAAAGAAGCTTACAGTACATCTTGAAGATGTAAAAAGTGCTAAAATCACTGTCACATTTATGCCGGTATAACAAAAAAATCCGTACAGCAACTAACAACGTTGTTGTACGGATAATTTTATTCACTTAAAAAATCGAATGATTTTCTTCCGCTTACAGAGTGCTTACCATTGAAAATATCAACAGTAAGATTTCCTTCTGCTCCCACTAAAGCATAAATTCTTTTTATACTTTCGTGGGCTTTTTTACTTGCATCAATGGGGAAAATCTTGTCCTTTTCACCTGACTCAATAAGAAGCCTTCTCGGTGCAAGAGAAGAAGCGAAATCATAAATTTCCCCTGTTCTCAGAATATCGGGAATATAGTTATCGGGACAATGCCACATTGAAAGAATACTGCTTTTAAAGCTATTCACATAACCGCTTATAACAATTTTCTTAAATTCATTGCAAAGAACGGCTGAATAAAGAGCCGTAAGACCTCCTCCTGAGATGCCCATTATGCCAAGCTTCTCATTATCAATATTACCTTGCTCCAAGAGGATTTTGCCGCAACATATTGCCTGAAAAACACGCATAGAAGCAGTTGTTAAGCCATAGGGCAACAGATGATGAGAAAGCTCATCGCAGGAGCTTATATAAAACGGCTTGATTAAATCCTTATTAAGCCTTGCTTCGCCAAATCCGAAAAGTTCGGGAGCAATAACCACACAGCCTTTTTTAACAAGCTCAACTGCAAAATTTTTTTGATAATTATCGAAATAATTAAAATGCTTTTTATTACCCTTTTTTGAAATATTAAGAATCTGCCTTACACCGTAGCCGTGACCGCAAAGAGCCACAACACCGGGTGCAGAAGCTTTCATATTATTGGGAGTAAGCTTATAGAAAAGCATTGTAAGATTTTTTGCAATTTCCACGGAATATTTCTGCAAGGTATATTCAGGGTAAACCAAGGGCTTACCAACCTCAACAGGCTTTAATGACCATATTTTATCAGGGATGTTATTCAGACTGAAAATACTTTCGGCATTTTCCTTAACCCATTCCCCTGCTTTTAAAGCATCTTCCCTTGTGGCCGCTTTTTCATAAGGGCTTTTATAAATTTCATTATAAAGCCCTTTCATAAAAGCATCGGGAGAATACTGACTTTTTCTCATAACGCACCTCAAAATCAGAAATCGAGTTCACCGATCAGCTTAACGTTTTTACTGTCTGTTCCAAGGAAAATATTGTATTTCTTATCTATCTTCCATTCCTTGTTTTCAGGATTATAGAACATAATATCCTCATAAGGAATCTGAATTTCAACTTTCTCCTGCTTGCCTGATTCAACGCTTACACGCTTAAAGCCCTTAAGAAGCTTAACGGGTCTGTCCTCTTCTTCGTTTACTGAGGAAGCATAAACCTGCAGCACCTCGTCACCTGAAGCTTCACCGATATTTTTAAGAACAGCAGTAATCTTGAAGGCATCATCGCCCTTTTCAACACCACTATCACAAACATCAAATTCAGTATAGGAAAGACCAAAGCCGAACTGATATTGAGGCTCAATCCCCTCTTTATCAAACAATGTATAGCCGTGATAGTAGCCGTAATCAATTTCACGTTCTTTGTCTGCAATATGTAAAAATGAGGGATAATCCTCATCGTTATATGCAATTGTGAAGGGGAGCTTACCACCGGGATTAACGTCACCACTGATTACATCTGCAAGAGCATTACCACCCTCAAGACCGCTATAGAAAGAGAAGAGAATTGAATCTGCAAGGTCTGCCCATTCCTTGATAACATAGGCACTGCCGCCCATTATATTAACAATAAGCTTTTTGCCTGTTTCAGATAATGCTTTTATAAGCTGAACGTCCTCTTCGGGAATATGTAAATCAGCTCTGTCACCACCTGAGCCCTTAGGCTTCTTTTTAACGTTACCAAGGTTTACAAGGAATTCACCCTCCTGAAGCCAGTCACTACCAACGCAAACAACAATGTATTCTGAAGCCTTAACCGCATTCTGAGCTTCAACAGTATCGCAACCGTTATATACGCTTACATTTTCTTCACCGAAGCGTTTTTTCAAGCCTTCGTAAGCAGTTATTGTATAAGGGCTGAAAACATTACTGCTACCATGGTCACCAACATTGACCTTGTCAGCATATCTGCCTACAACAGCAATTTTCTTACCATCTGCAATAGGAAGCGTTTTGCCTTCGTTTTTAAGAAGAACTGTACCCTTGCCTGCTACTCTACGGGCAAGCTCGGTATGTTCTTTTGAAAGAATAACGGATTTGGGTTGAGCATTGTAATAAGGCAGAGTTTTGATAAGCGCTTTAAGAATTCTTCTTGCACACAAATTAATATCAGCTTCAGTAAGCGCACCCTTTTTAACCTTATGGTTTAAAACAGAATAACGGAAAAAGTAGGGCATTTCCATATCCATACCTGCTTTTACGCTTCTGACTGCATCATAAATACCATAGAAGAAGTCTGAAAGAGAGAAACCCTCAAAGCCCCATTGGTCACGGAGAATATCAGTTAAAAGCTCCTTGTTTTCACAGGCATAGGTACCGTTAACCTTGTTATATGCGCCCATTATGGACATTGCACCTGCATCAATACATTTTTTAAAATGAGGAAGATAAACCTCGTGCAAGGTTCTTTCATCCGCTATTGCATCTACCTTGAAGCGCAAATCCTCAATGCTGTTAAGAGCGTAGTGCTTAGGACAAGCGATAATGCCGTTTTCCTGCATAGCTTTAGTAAGCGCAACACCCATCTTACCTAAAAGGAACGGATCTTCGCCGTAGGTTTCCTGCGCTCTGCCCCATTTCGGGTGACGAAGAAGGTTAATGCAAACACCTGCATAAAGGTTTGCACCTAATGCACTTGCTTCTTTAGCGAAAACCTTACCCACCTCATATTCCAAATCATCATCAAAGGTTGCACCACGAAGCATTGAAACAGGGAAGCAGGTACATTTACCCATAACAATACCACGAGGACCATCGGTAAAAAGAACAGGCGGAATCCCTAATCTTTTACAGCCACCTGCAGGGTAAGCCTCTGCATTATAAATTCTGCCCTTAGGAAGATTCTTTACAGTAATACCCAGGGCATGCCCC
The DNA here is from genome assembly GCA_045577815.1 of Acutalibacteraceae bacterium. Taxonomy (GTDB): domain Bacteria; phylum Bacillota; class Clostridia; order Oscillospirales; family Acutalibacteraceae; genus DTU089. The sequence continues at coordinate 51,662 of JAZNJB010000011.1, read as the reverse complement.
TGCATAAGACGGATTTTCTCCTTAAGAGTCATTTCCTTTAAAAGCTTTTCGGTAACATCATCAAGAGTTTCCTTAACGGGATTTTCTTTATAGAGTTTTATTGCTGTTTTAAAGTTCATAATTATCCCCTTTCACGCCATGGTTTTAAGTATATCTGCTGTAATTTCATATTGAGTTGGTTTTCCGTTTATGTAATTATCAAGCTGCTCAATCATATAATCTGCCATTCTTTCGGTTTCGTTACCGAGGCTACCTGCAATGTGAGGTGTGATAATAGCATTAGGACACCAGAAAAGCGGACTGAAAAACGGAGCATATTCATTTTTGAGAACATCCACAACTGCAGTTCTTGAGGGATGGCAAAGTAAACTTATTGCAAGAGCAAACTCATTCACCTGATCACCTCTGCCGGTGTTTATGAATGTACTATGCGGCTTCATAAGCTTAAAGAGCCTTCCGTTAAAAATGTTTTTCAACTCTTTTTTATTTGCAAGGTGATTGCTTATAACGTCGCATTCTCTGAAAATTGTTTCAATGTCACACAGGGTAACACCAAGCTCATTTGCTTTTTCTTCTTTCACAAATGGGTCATAGGCAAAAACGGATACATCCAGAGCCTTAAGCCTTTCTGCAACGGAAGAACCGATTGCACCAAGACCGATTAAGCCAACCCTTGAGCCATATCCACCTACACAGTTCTGAGTATGTATAAAGGAATACGGTAAAAATGATTTATACCTTTTGGCACCCTGAAAATAGCCCTTTAAGGCTAAGGTAATCTGAGAAACGGTATATTCCGCAACGGGAACACCATTGGCAGAAAAGGCACTGAAAACCCTTATTCCGCAATCAAGAAATGGCTTTGCAAAATACTGAACTGTTCCTGCACTGTAGAAAACAACCTCAAGGCAGGGCATATATTTTTTTATTTCCTCTTCGGTGAATTCAGGCATCCCCCAGGTTGCAAAAGCGATTTCGCAGTCGCTTAAAAACTCCTTATGAGCTTCAACATTGCTTTTATCTATTCTTTGAGAAATCTCGCCATATTCACCTAATTTTTTCAAAACGGACGGAGTAAAAACACAATTGAACTTACTCTTATTTCCGCTGAACAATGCGATTTTTATTTTAATCACCTCAATATGCTTTGAGTTTTTTCACATCTTTATAAAAGCTCTTTTCCTTTGAGCACTGTGTAAACTCAACAATAACAATACCGTTATAATTCATTGAAATAAACTTTTTAATCAGTTTATCAAGGTAGTTTTTATCCTTCCTTCTGAAGCGCTGCTCACGCTTGAGGTCACGGTAGCTCACATGGAAATTCTCGATAAAATCAAAGGTTCTTTCGATTCTGTCCATATCATAGAAAAACCTGAAATAACGGGACTGAAAATAGGTTTTGAAATTATCACAATTCAAATCATTTTTCAGCCTTATTATTGACTCTGTGTTGTTATTAAAGGTGTTATCGTGACATTCGGGGCAAACGAGAAGATTGTACTCTTTTGCTTTACAGCAAATAAATTTAAGTTCTTTCACAAGCTCATCATATTCATCCTCTGTGAATTTTTCGCTATCCTTTTTACCAAGCCAGATTCTTATAGAGGAAGCACCCATTTCGCTTGCAATTCCGCAAATCTCTATCCAATCTTCTTTATCAGAACAGCCCGTTCTGTAATAGCTACCGTAGGAGCTTATTTTTATATTATTTTCATCACAAAGCTTTTTTGCAAGAATTGCATCATCAAGAGTTTTAACGTGAACGTCTCCACCCCATTCCATGAACTCAACGCCTGCGTTTTTTGCAATTTCAACTACCTGACTTATTGTTTTATTTCTGAAGGTGACACTTGCTACACCTATTTTCAAGCTACCCATCAGATTACACTCTCCTGAAGCTCTCTTTCCTGAGATTCTTCCTTCTGCTTTCTGTATGCAGTTAATTTCTCTTCAAACTCATTTTCGTCAAACTTAAAGAACATCATAGGAATAGCCTGTAAAATGAGGCCGATTGCACCAACTGCAGTAAGCATAAAGAAGATACCATTGAGAAGTGCTGTGTAGTTTACACCATCAATAACATTAGCCTGAACTGTTGATGTAATAAGGGGCTTTGTAACGTTTTCTGTGATAATCTCCATTTTTTCTGCATTGTAGCCGAGGAAATCAATAACCTGAAGCACAACAACGTTAAAGAGAGCAACAGAGAATTTATAAAGAAGACCCTTGAAGGAATAAACCGTTGCTTCAAGGCGTTCACCCTTTTCCATTTCAATACTGTCGGTAACGTCGGCAATAATTGAAACAAGAAGAACAAGGCTCATACCAACGGGGAAATTAGTAAAGAAGCGAAGAACTGCATACAAAATAAAGCCGGGAATTGTGTTATAAGGAACAATATAAACACCGATAATATAAATGATTATATTTGCTGCAGCACCGATAAAGGACATCCATATCCATAAGGTCTTCTTTGACATCCTTTTAAGACATCTGGGAACAATCATCATAGAAAGCATATATGAAATACCGCTCATAACAGAAAGTATTGTTGGCAATATTGCAACTGCATCAATGTTTGGATTTTTGCCTACAAGCTCATAAATGAAATTGTTTATTTCATCCATAGGAAGAATACCGATGCAGTTCCATCTTGCAAAATATGAAAGGAAAATTGCACCGATGTTTATAATGCCATTGAAGAATGCGGCAAGTAAAAGAAGAACAATTCTTTTATCCTTGAGTATGATTTTAATATTCTTTGATGCTTTCTCCTTCTTAGGCTTGATGTAAACCTTCTCCTTCATTCCGAAGAATGAAGCCATAATAAGAGCACCACCGATAATAGCGAATATCAACGCTGAATAGAAATAACCCATATCGGATTTATCCTTCATTCCGTTACCTAAAAGCCCTGCCATTGTCCAGATAAGAACAGAGGGAAGAACTGTACCGAAGGAGCCGATTGTATTTGATATTGAAACTGCTTTAACTCGGCTATCCTTCTGAGGGAAAACAAGAGGATTAAGGCTGTTTCGTGGAATATCAATAGCAGTAAATGCGGTAATATAAACCATATACATAATAAGCATATAAATAAAGTTACCTGCATTACCCAGATTAGTTCCGTCAGATGTGATAATATCCCAGCTTGCAGGGAAATTAACGGGTAAGAACAATAACGCAGTTGTTATTGCAAGAGGAATGGGAACCCATAAGAGATATGGTCTGCATTTACCCCATTTAGTTCTTGTTCTTTCAACAATCTGCCCCATCATAGGGTCATTGATTGCATCCCATGCCTTTGTTCCGAGAAGAACAATAGAAACAAGACCCATACTGAGCTTAAGAACATCAGTCATATAAAAGTTAATTACTGTATAAACTGTGCAATCAATAAAGAAAATTCCCAAGGGCAAAATTGAAAAAGCAAGAATTTCTTTAGTTGAAGCATTTTTTAAATCAATTCTTTTTCCCATATCCATTCTCCTATATATTTTTAAGATAGCCTTCAAAGGGTTCGTTTATAATCGGTACGGCTCTGACTTCAAGGAATGAAACCTTACCGCAATCAGTAATTGTAAGAAAATCTCTGTAATAAGCGTTTTCTTTTATTACCTCGTCATTTTCTATATAAACTGCTCCGCCTCTGCTACCTGTCAGGCTCATTTCACCTATTATTGTTTCAAGCAAGGCTTTTGCACTTATAAGCATATCCTTATCATAAAAATAATCGCTTAATGACCTATGCTTAAAGGGTAAAGCAGATAAAATATCGTTTATCTCTGAAAGTAATTGTTCACATTCCTCCTTATTACGAAGGAAGGCTGCAAAATTGCTCATTTTTGTTTTTATGAAGGAATAATCAACTTTTTCGTCAATTTCAAAGCCCTTGTACTTATCAGATGCATCAATCTCAATATCTGAAGCGCTTTCAACACCTGATTTGCTCTTTATGTGCTTTGCACACAAAAGACCGCCAACCTGAGTATCGTTAAGAGCAGTGCCACCGGGACGAGCAAGACCGAAGGTTCCTGCCGCCTCACCTATTACATAAAGCCCTTTTACATCGGTTTCGTAATTATTATCGGTAAGAACACCGCCATTGTTATGCTGAGCACAAACAGCAATACGAAGCATCTGAGTGTAAAGGTCAATGCTCTGTCTTTTATAAACATCAATAGCCTTTGGATTTAATTTTTCAAGGCGTTCAATTGGAGTTTCGCCAAAGGCGTTGTTTTTGAAAAGATATTCCCTTGCTTCATCACCAAGTAAATCCTTCGAAAAGCCTTCGGGATTTTTGGTGTAATCAAGGTAAACTCTTTTGCCATTTTTAATTTCATTATGTACTGCAATATCAATCCTTGAGGAAAGCTCTGCCCTTTCATAGCTGAATGGCCATTGATAGCCTTTAAGAAAGATATTGTCGAACATTTCCGTTTTATCAGAAAAATAAACATTTAAAAACTCGGCTTCGTTGCCGTTTTCATCCACGCTCACAAATCTCGGTACAACCTGCATAAAGCTACCGGAAACATTCCATCTGAAATCAACCGATGCCATTCCGTACTGCCATTGGGAGAAATTGCAGAGCCTTACACCTGCGTCCAGAAGAACACCCGTCATACCATGCTGAGATTCAGGATAAACGGAGTTTTCATAAATGCAGGCAGGTGCGCCTGTAGCACAGATGATATTTCTGCCGTAAAAACCTTCGAAATCATTTGTTTCTGTATTCAGAACAGTAATACCGATAGCCTTATTTCCATCTTTTAATATTTCAATAGCCTGACGGTTATCAAAAAGCGGTGTATGGTTTTTATTTATAACAACTTCTTCTAATCTTTCGGTCATAACCTTTGAGGTTAACGGACCGATTGAGGTTGCCCTTACGGTGTTATCATGGTCGGTTTTATAACCGGGAAAGCCACCGAATTCATCCTGAGGGAAGCCTACCCCGTAATCACACAGTCTTAAAAAGCATCTGCTGCTGTGAAGAGCCTGAAGGTACAGCTTTTCACCGTCGCAGGAGCCACTTTTAAAAATATCACTTGCCATTTTATAGGGGCTATCCTGAGAAAAGCCATCCATAGAAAGCTTGTAATAGGTCTGCTTATCGCTACCTGTGTTTCTTGATGTTCCGCTCAGGCGTTTTTCCGTAACTATCGCAAGGTCAGTTATATTCTCTTTATAAAGCCAGTCAGCAACGCTGAAAGCCGCAGCGCCACTACCGATTATTATTGCATCATAAATTTTTCTCATAAAACTCTCACATTAAAGCCGCCGTCACAGTCAATAACTGTACCCGTGCAGAAATCAAAATTACCCTTTGCAATTGAAAGAACGCATTTAGCAATATCCTCAGGCTGACCCATTCTTTTAATTGGTGTCAGACCATCCGCAATCATAGACTCATATTTTTCTTTAACCTTTGCGGTCATATCCGTTTCAATAATACCGGGCCTTATTTCTATAACGCTGACACCATATTCTGCAAGACGAGCTGCAAAAAGCTTTGTTGTCATTGAAATGCCTGCTTTTGAAATGCAATATTCACCGCGATTAAGCGATGCGGTATAAGAAGACATAGAGGAAATATTTACTATTCTTCCGCCTTTATTTTCAATGAGAAGAGGAGCAAGCCTTTGTGTAACGAAAAACGTGCCCTTTAAGTTAATATCAACAACCTGAGAGAAATCCTCGGGAGTGATTTCAAGAATATCCTTTCTCTCATTTGGTGCAACACCTGCATTGTTTACAAGCAAATCAATTGTTCCGAATTTTTCTTTTACCTCTGAAGCAAGATTTTCAATATCAGCCTCAGATGAAATATCGCAGGAAACAAAATGCACCTTACCGCAATATTCTTCTTTCAAGCTTTCAATTTCTTCACTTATCTTTCTTGCAGAAACAACAACTGAAAAACCATTCTTAAGAAGCGTCTTTGCAATACCAAGACCGATACCTCTTGTTCCGCCTGTTATAACAGCAACCATTTCTCTCACCTCTTACTTACCTAATACGTATTTCTGATAGTAAGGCATATAAACCTCGCTATCTCTTATGGGGCAACCTGCAACAGTTCCTGCCCTCATAAGAAGTGAGCATTTACTGCATTTAAGACAAACCTTGTTTTTATCAAGTGTACCCTTTTCAAGGTAGTCTTTATAGAATGACGGATAAGCAAAGGTCAATCTGCCAAAGCCTGCAAAATCCGCAACACCATCATTTATAATTCTCTCTGCATATTCCATAGCAGAATCAGCAGGATATGTAAGCCCCGATGCTATGAAGCTTATTTCAGGGAATGCTTCATTAAGCTCTTTTGTAACATCATAAATTCTTTTAAGACCTGCTTCTCCGTCCTCAGGAGCATTCATACAAGGTCTGTTAATATGAGGAATGAGGTAGGGATTACCCAATGTAAGATTAATAAGCCTTATGCCCTTTTCATAAAGTTCTTTAATAATAAGCTTGGTTTCACTTAAGTCGATATTGTTATTCTCATCAACACCGAAGCCAAAGGGATAAGGGAAGCAATCGCAGGCATTAAGGCGTGTTGTAACAAACACATCCTCACCTACTGCTTTTTTTACTGCATCAATACAATCAAAGTAAAGTCTTGTTCTGTTCCGGAGGCTACCACCGTAAACGCCCTCACGCTCTGTTGCACTCAGAAGCTCATTGAAAAGATAACCATGACAGCATTTAACGTCAATTCCGTCAAAGCCAACCTCTTTTGCAAAAACTGCTGCATTGTAATATTTATCGGGAATTGTACTGAGATAATCATCTGTTGCAACAATATAAGGCTGATTTTCCTTGCCGATTTCCCAGTGAGAATTGCGATATGCAACAATGGGCTCAGGTGTGCCATTGGGCTTGCTGAAGCGTCCGCTATGGGTCAGCTGAACAATAATAACGGGCTCAAAACCATTTTCTGCAAGAGAAACTGCCTTAATCTCTTTAACAAGAGCACTGAAGGAGTCCTTTGTATTTTCATTCAGAAACAGCTGACGAGGATTTGCTCTGCCCTCATTGGTAACTGCAGTTGCTTCAAACCAGATAATACCGGCTCCACTTTTTGCAAAGCGAAGATATCTTCTGCGAGTGAGCTTATCAATACCACCATCAAAGGTGCCGTCGCACCCCTCCATAGGGTGAAAAACCACTCTGTTGCATATTTCTCTGTTATGTATTTTCAATGGCAAAGAAAGAACTGTTTCCATAGTAAACCTCACAAAACCCATAAAAAAAGTTTATATATAAATTCAGTATATCAAAAACATTATAAATAGGCAATATTTTTATTTTACAGTAATTGAACCGAGCATTCCCCATCCATTTTGCGAAAATTGTCTTTATGTGTCGTTTTTTCAGGAATCTATTAGTGGGGATATAAAGCTTTAATAGACTGTTCGTTTTCTTTGTTTATTGCAGTAAAGATTTTTACATATAGGTACAAGAAAAAGCAGAGTAGTAGCACATAATTTTGTGCACTACCCTGCCTTGTTTTATACTGAATATTTTAATAGAGTTTTGGATTTGCCATGTTATCAACTTCTGCTAAAAGTGTTTCCGCAATTTCACGATTTTGCAGTCGCATCATTGTTTCTTGGCTAGTACCGAATGACATTAAATTTATACTTCCATACCATACTGTTTTACCATCCAAAACAGCATATTTCTGATGAATCATACTATGAGTAACAACATTTATACCACATTTCTGAAGTAATCCTATGTTTTCTTTAACTCGTTGTGATTCATCAGCGTTATAATCTTCAGGACATCTTGTTACAACAGTTATTTCTTAGATATATCACACTTGTTTAGCTGCTATATCAGCAGCAATTTTATTAAGATTGGAAATTATAAATTTCTGAGCATTTGCGTCATAAATATTCTTTTTATATGGCACACCTTGAGGATTAACCGCATCAATCGTTAATATACCGAGTTGCTCACCTTTGGGCGTTGTAATCTTCATCTTGCTTCCTGAATATATGTTTTCTACAAGATAGCCATTATAAACAAGCCAATTAGCAATATGTACTGCAGGAAGTGTCTTGACATTTTCGTCCAGCACCTCGCCTATTCTTTTTGAAATGATAGATACACCAACAGGGTCCTGTGTTATAAGAATTTTTGAACATTGTTCATCGGTAATTGAAAATGCTATTTTCTGTGGTTTTATGGTTCTACCGACAACACCACCATTGTTAATAACATCCTGAAGGACGTTAGAAACATAAAACAAACATCTGCTGATTCGAACGTTGTTTATTACAGAATCATCCTTAATAATTTCATCTGTTAACGGATCAATACCGTTGGCAAGCTTATCTATATAATTCTTTGCGTGTTGCATTGTTTCAAGTTCGGTCATAATCAAATCCTCCTGATAAACACCAAAATAAACATTTTTTCATTTTTGGCTAATAGAACCTCAGCAGATATTACAATTTTTCTAATTTCAACCGGGTTTTGTATTATTGTTTATTTCTTTTTTCTTTAAGTGATTTTAAAATGTCGTTGATATTGGATTCTTTCACAACCTTTGGATAATCCTTTTCAAAATCAATTAAAATATCTTTTGACTCTACTTCGTCCTTTTTTACTGATGTGTAGATATTTTCAAAATCACCATTTTTTAGCGCATCTTTAATAAAAGGTTTTGAATCTTCAGGGAAATCATCCCAACCGCCATAAAGATTTTTAACTGCCATTTCTATTTTTTCAAAAGTAATGGGTTCACCTTTCTTTTCGTGTTCTGCCAAAATTCCGATAACATCAGAAAGATCGTTTTTATATTTTCTTCCTGAGCGAAGCTTCATAGCAATCAGATATTCTGCTGAAATTGTACGAATATTGAGAACACCGTAAAAAGTTTTGTAATAAACCGAAAATTCATTGAGCTTTGGCGAATATGAACCGGTCTTTACAAAATCTGCATTTAACCATCCGGTTGGCAAATTATATTTATCTCCAACCAGATTTATAGCATCCTTCATTGCTGAACCTGCGTGAATTACGGCATCAACATCCGTAGTCATATCTCGAAAACCATAATTAGTGAGAATAGCTGCACCACCTACAAGCACAATTTCTGCCGGCATAGATTTACCGTTAATTTTTCTGAATTCTTTTGCTAACTCTTTGAGATAGGTATCAAGATTTTCTTTTGTAAAACTGTTAGATGACATTTCTAATCTCGCTTTCTATAATGTTGAATCTCCTGAATTCGGGAATACATTCATCTATTGCTTTCTGCTTTATTTTTTCATTTTTAGAAACCTTTGCCGCAACCAATACACTTGCAGGGAAAAGAGTAGATTTTAGTTTTAACGTACGCATATTATCGTATTGTGTGCAAAGTGGTATATTATTCTCTCTACTGATATAATCAAGCATAGCAAGAAGATACAAGCTTTCGGAATACCATTTTTTCTTATAATATTTACGTATCCGATCTTCTTCTAAAAGTTCAATAACAAATTCAATATCACCCAACTCTTTAAGTCTATGACAGGTGTTACTTTTAAACAATTCAAAGTCACTACGAACCTCTAAACAAGGTTCTACAAGGCTTTCCATCGAAACACCGAGCACCTTTGAAATACGGTAAATTGTTTCGGCAGAACATTTTTCAAGCTGTGCTTTACCACTACATATATCGTTTATTGTTGTATATGCAATTCCACTATCTTTAGATAAACGATATTGCGTAATATTTCTGTTTTCCATTAATTCATTTATTGTCACGATGTTTCACCTCCTGTTACTACCATTATATCGGTCAACCGTTACAATGTCAATAGTATTGGTATTTTATTTTCGGTTATGCAAACAACCGTTATTCAAATTCCCGTTCATTTGTCATCTTTTTGTTTGAATTTTTCTAAATTTGGCTTAATGTATCACTTTTTTCTATATTACTGTATTGGGGAAGGCTTGAGGTTAGCCACTGATAAAATGGATTCAAAGAATTTCTATGCAATTAACCCTGCCTTTGATATGAAGAATCCTAATAAGAGAAGATAAGTATTCGTACTACAAAAAGCGATGACGGAAGTCAATTCTCCGTCATCGCTTTTAAACACTAATGAAATTAATGAATATAATTTATTTATCTTCTATTCACCAAAGATTTGAGCTTCATTGTTTTTTCTTTTGTGCTTTGAAAGGTGATTGAGTGCAAATTTAATTATTTTTGCCTCTTCTGGGGTAGTCTTTATTGATTTCTTTGCTCCGATCGGATTGAAGTGGAGCGTTTGCTCTCATCCGGCAGATACTTTCAGCAACTGTTGCGTAAAGGATTTTTGTACCTGTTTCGTCTGCGTTGTCATTTTAAATTCCTCCAAAAAAATAATGTGATTGTACGCATCAAGGTGTTACCCTTGACCTTACAATCACATTATAGTTTGTTATTCACTTAAAAAGGTCGCTTGACGGGAGACAAACTATAAAACATAGTTATAAAATGAATCACTCCACAAACAACACAACAGGTCCGTGCAAACCGCCTGATACATAATCTTTTGCGAAATCCAGCTCCGCATCAAAATATGGTGATAATTCTTCCGTTTTCCATTTATCAAAGTAATCGGTATGAACATACCAGTTGGCAGATGTATTAGTTACAACTATTTTCAGCTTATTCTCTTTATTAAGCACACCTGCAGGTATTTTTAATCTGTACGGTGGTGCTAAAGATGTTCCTAAAGGTTGGTTGTTGAGATAAACACCAGCCGTAAAGTGCACATCCCCCAAATCAATTTCTGCTTCTTTTCCGACTTTTTCATCCGGAAGTGTAAATATTGCTTCATAAACACCGCTTCCTGAATAAGCGCTACCGATAAGATACGACCAATCACCAAGCTCTATGGGAACTGCTTTGTCAGAATGCTTTATGTTTTTAAATCCGTTTTCATCACAGATAAGCTCAATATCTTTGTAAAACAGGAAGTTATTATTAATGTGGAATTTATCGTTAAATACCTTTTTAGTTTCTGCACTCAGAACCTCGTCAGTCAGCAATATTACAGCGGTTTCTCCTATGGCAAGAGATATTTTTAAAATATCATTTTCTGTTTGTAAATGCTGTAATTTACCACTTTCCAAATCAAGCATATAGCCATCTGATGATGGCAAGTGAATGCTATAATCCCCTTTTTCACCGGCTTCCCGGAACAAACAGAACACTTCTGCATTTTCTGCCTTTCTGTGCATTGCGCGTAGGCCTTCGCCCTCAACTTTGATTACGGGATTGAGATTTCTAAGTTCATAAGAAACTCTGCCACCACATTCAATAAAACTATTCAATGCTTTTTGCGTGGCATCGGGAATGAATGCCCCCTCAGGAATGATAATGTGCTTGTATTTCGCTCTGCCGATGTTCATAGAGCCTTCGTCAGTTATTTCTCCTACCTGCAAAACATCATCGTCAACAATATCAAAATCCACCATCATATCTTCAAGGTTTCTACCAAGAGTAGCAAAAGTTTTTGACAAAACCTCAGGTTTCAGACCGCCCTGAAAATCTGAAACAGGATAATAAAGCCCTGTTTCGCAGACACGCTCACCTACAGTTGCCATATATGACAACCGTTCCATATAGCGATTAAATTGGGGAAGGCAACGATAATACATCTGATTTTCCGTAAAAACAGGAAGCTCCTGTGCAAGAAGTTCTCCTTTACGCCCAAGAGGGAAATTAAACAGATTAAATATATTTATTCCTCGCACCGCCTGATAGCCTACGGTATAGCGCATTATATCATAAGTAAGCCCCGGACCTGCTACGCCGAAGATTTCACTCATTGCAAGCTTTGCGCCGTTCTGCGCAGCAGCAGATGAAGCGTATCTGGGAAAAAATCCGTTATAGCCGTTCATTTCATCCTTGTTAGCTATTCTGTTTTCAGGATAGAGTTGCCGCCATATAACATCAACACCGGGAATATCAAAGCACCTTAGAGCACGCATCAGGTTGAAATTTCCGCCACCATCCATACAGCCAAGTGGGTCGTGGTCCTTATCCATATGACCTGTAAAAGCCATACCGTTATTATTTGCCCATTTTTTGCAAGGAAGAAGGAAATTCTCGCAGAACATACTGCTACACAAATCATACCAACGGTGCAATATATGAACGTTTTCTTCCGTTATAGCTACCCTTTCTGCAAGAAGTGGCAGATGAGGTAATATTGAATCACCATAGGTAGCTTCATATTGGTCTGCCAACTCTTTATTGAATGCTCCTGCAGGTGCTTTGGGCTCATCTGTAAATACGGCTGTAATATTTTTATTGAGTGTGTATTTTGCGTGAGTAATATTTATAAAATATTCTGTTGCATTTTTATTCAGCAAATCGGGGTAATTCCCACCGATTTCTTTTTCTGCAACATACTCGGTTACAACAGTATCCTCAGAGAAAATGTAACCCTCTTCAATAATTTCTCTATCATAGAGAAAAGTTGCAAGAACATCGGAACTTGTTTTTTTATACACCTCTCCTGCAGAGAAAGAGCGTTCATAACACTCCAAGGTCTGACGAGCATATTCGGGATGCTCCTTCATAACCTTTCCGCAGGCACTGCCTGATGGCCAACCACCCTCATCATAAATCCAGCATTGCATACCAAGGGATTCCCCCCTTTTGGTAGCGTAGGCACAAAGCTCGAAATACTCCTTAGAAAGATAGTATGGGGTAAGGTTTGTGGGCATACTGTCAGGACGGAAGTCCTTTGGTTCGGGAAGAATATAAAAAGCCCTTATGCCCAGCTTTTGCATTTCAGAAAGCTGAGCATCTATAATTTCACGGGTGCAAAGGTCATTCCACACCCATATATACACAGGGGCATAACTAACATCAGGAGAGCTGAAGCTATTTATATTGAATTTATCATTATTATTCATTATTGCAACTCACACATTTCTATCGTATCTGTTCTGTTTTTTCAATTTATTTATAAAGCACTTAAGAGCAACAATCATTATTACATAAAGTACCGCAAGCAAAACAGGATACACACTTATTCCAAACAGTCCGCTTATAAGACTTACCATGGGGGGCGCCAGCATAACACCGATGTAAGCAAATGCTATCTGTGAGCCCATAATTGATTGCGATACCTCTTTGCCGAAATTATGTGGTGTAAGGTGTATCATATTGGGGTAAATAGACCCGTTACCCAGACCCACAAAAAACAAGCCAACCACAGTAGCTGCACCCGGCAAAGGAAGAAGCATAATTGCAATAGCAGGAGCAAGAATAACAGCACCAATGCCGATACGTTTCCATGTACTGATTTTATTAGAAAGTAAACCCGAAACAAAACGTCCTATAGACATACCTGCATAATATATAGTCAGAGCAAGAGCTCCGTATTTTGCCTCGAAACCCTTTTCTGTTACAAGATATGTACTGCCCCATACTCCACAGGCATATTCAATAGCATTGGTTGCAAGCATAATAATCCATACATTACGAACTTCAGGCATTTTGACCATCTGCAAAAGAGTGAGGTTTACACCCATTTCCTCTTCCTTCTGTTCAGCAGATGCGGTCTTTTTCCAGAGAGGAAGAGATATAATCAGCAACAGAGTTATAACTGTCTGCACATAAAACGCATAGCGATAACCACCTCGCCAACCCACCTCACTTAAAGCCTGCGACATAAGGTAGGGGCTGAGGGATACTCCCACACCATAAAAGCAATGGAGAAAATTCATATGACTTGCCTTACAATGAAGGGCTACATAATTATTAAGCCCCGAATCAATAGCACCTGCACCAAGTCCGAGAACAACTGCTAATGGCACCATAACCCAAAAGTATGGCGCCACAGAAAACCCGAACAAGGCCACTGCAGTCATAGCTGTACTGAAAGCCGTAACCTTGGCAGTTCCCAGTTTATTGAGAATTCCTGCACTGAACATACTTGATAACACAGTACAGCCTGAAATTATAAAAGTGAGAATGCTGACTGCTTCAACGGGAATGTTCATTTCTGTATGGATAGCAGGCCAGGCTGAGCCGATAAGAGAATCGGGAACTCCAAGACCTATAAATGCAATATATATAACAACCAATAAAAAAGCCATAAAACCTCCGGATAATTTCGCAATATTGCAATTTTAAAATGAAATAATCTCACTATTTTGTTCTTTATTCCAGATTATTTCAACCTCAATCGGAATATTTGACTTAATTGTTACCTGTGGTTTTTCCTTCTCCGAGTTACGCGCCTCGCAAATCAAAGTCAATTCACCATCTATGCCGAAGGGATATTTTTCAATACCATGTTTTTCTAACAGATTAACATGCCATGTAATTTTATTTTTTGCGGCATCAGGCTTAATACCAAAAACATATTCAAACAAAATTGAGATGGGTGAAATTCCAGTCCAGCCGACAAAATCAGCCATTGACGAGCTTCCCTTCTCAAATTTACCCTCAACAAGTTCAGGCGCATAATTCTCATAAAGTGTTCCTCTGTTTTTGAAAACGCTTACAACAGCATCAAGATGTGATAATGCTATCTCATATGAAAGACCGTACCTTCCGTATGCGTCAAGACCTTTGAGAACCATATAATTTGTAGGAGACCATACCGAACCGCACCAATATCCACCTGCAGGATTATATTCTGCGTGATCTTTTGAAAGCGTGGGAACACGATGAACGGTTTTGAATTCATTTTCATTGTCAAGATGTGCGATAAAATCTTCTTTTCTGTCTTCCGGAACACATTTTGCGAGAAGCGACCAAAACGCACCGATGTGCTTAACCTCATTAAAGGTATCATCATCCCTGAGATCATAGTAAAATTTTGTTTTTTCATCCCACAACTTCTCGTTGATTACCTTAAAAAGCTTTTCACTTTCCGCCATAAGCTCAGGTATAAATTCTTTTCGGCCAAGAATTTCTGACATTTTAATAAGAATATTGCAGGCGTTAAGCTCCTGCATACAAGCATCAACCCAAATCATATGACCGTGACTATAGCAAACGTGATACTTTTCATCAAGTCGGGGACAATTATCCATTCCGCAACCATATCCTGAAGAAAAATATGTACCGTCACGCCATGTAAAATGCTCCTTCATCCATTGATGATAAGCTACAAGACATGGATAAACCCGAGCAAGACGCTCCTTATCGCCAAAATTAAGGAAATAGTCCCACTCGCACCATGCCAGCACCTCCGGTCCTGTTGAGGACGGGTCATGACGTGCAAAGACATCGCAACCTGTTTCTTCTTCAATCTGTCGGCAAATAAAACCATCAACGTGCTGATGAGAATAGAAATTATCAAGAGTTTTCTGAAATTTAAAAATTCTATCTGCATATTTACCAAACATCAGCATAAATGCAGAGTCCCACATAAATATACAGTCATTGAACGCAGCATCAATATAATTTGTTATAAACCCTGTACCTTTTTTAGGTTTTCTGAGGTTTGAGAAAGCAATTTCCCAAGCCTTCCAATAACAGTCGATATAATCGTTGTGGTCATTCCAAATTGGCTGGGGCAGTTTGCCTCTGACTGCGTCAAAAGCAGGAATTTCCGTATTTTCCACCTCTGCACCAATGAAAGTATTTTCTTCCATTAATTCTTTATCGTCATATGTAATTTCATTGTTTTGTTTAAAGGGAACCATAAAAACACTCCTTGTTACACTACTGAGTTAATACTATCACACCGCAGATGATTTTTCAATTGATTACTTCAATCCTTTTGCTTTCACCGGAGAAATACGTGAGCCAAAGATGGTTCTTTAAAATGAAAAATCACAAGCATACCGAGTATGATAAGTAATAAAAGATACAAACAACGCCTACGAAGTGGAATCTCCCTCCTCATAGGCGTTAATTTATATTCGTTTCATCAATTTAAAATACTTTCCGTCTTCATCTTCACCGTCAAAAAGAACCTCAGTAAAACCGAATTTTCTGTATAAGTGCAGAGCATTTACATTATCCTTATCAACACCGATAGTCATTTCGGAAAAGCCCATTTCCTTTGCCTTGTTAATAAGGAATTTAAGAATTTCGCTACCGATACCTTGACCGCGATATTCCTTTTTCACTATCATTCTTGAAACATAAACTCGTTTACCTTGAATAGTGTAATCAGGGTCACCTGTATCTAAAACCAATGCACCCTCACCGATAAACTCACCATTGATTTTGTAAATAAAAACAAGACGATTACCCGATGCTATCTCCTCTCGCCATTTTTCAGCAAGGGGTTGAGCTTTCATATTCCATATATTTGAACATTTGTAATAGTCATTAAGCTTGAGTGGTTCGATAACTATATTTTTATATTTTTTTAAACTATCCCTGAATCCATCAATAAAATTCATTATTTCAACAACCTCTTTAAATATTCATCCGATTCTTCTCTTGATTTAAAGATTATAATTTCTTTTTCTGCCTTATATTTTTCAATTAAATCATATATCTTCGGCAGAGTAGTTTCGGGAAATTCTTTAATAAAAATCTCGAATTCGGGGTCTAATTCTGTTTCAAGCCAAGGTAAATCATAACGACCTTTACCAATTCTTTCTGTTGCACCCTTAATGCAGATTTCTGTTGGTAAATCAAAGAGAAAAACTGTATCACACTCTTTCAGGCGCATTTCGATTGTCCTGCCGTAATTTCCGTCAATTATCCATTCAGATGTTTTAAATATTTCCTTTATTCGCTCATCAAATTCTTCTCTTGGAATATGAGTTTTATCGGGCTTATGCCATATTGCATCAAGATAATACAAGGGCAGTCCTGTGCATTTTTGTAGCTTCTCCGCAAAAGTGGTTTTTCCGCTACCGGGACAACCTATAACGATTACTTTTTTCATGGCTTATAAATATTTCTCCATAATTACGCTTCCGCCGTAATCTTCTATTACTTTAAATCCGTTTTTCTCGTACATTGAATAAGATATCGGGGTATGCTTAAAGCAGTTGAGAACCATTTTCTCGAAACCTTTTTCTCGTGCGTACTCCTGTATCTTTATAAAAGCACTTTTTCCATAGCCTTTTCCGCGATATTCTTCTTTAATAACATTCTCTGTAACAAATGCGGCATTTTCTTCAAAAGGACTTTTCTGATAACCGATAACTCCGATTTTTTCGTTGTTGTTATTAATAACTATATAAAGATAGTTATCAGAGGAATCTGCTCCATCAGGAAATATATCATCAAACTCACTTTTTGCCGCTTTTAAAGCTTTAAACCTGAATTTTTCATCACCTGATTTTATCAAGTGCTCTGCATAAGCCTTTACAGACCACTTTGAATATATCTGAAACTCATTATTATTCATAGGTTTAAAACTGATTTTCAATTCATTTTGCAAAGAAAACACCTCTTTTGCTGATTACAAATATTTCTGCATATAAACTAAATCCTGATATGTGCCATCTTTAAGCTTATATGCTTTAGGCTTTTCGGACACAATTTGAAATCCGAATTTTTCATAGAGTGATTTTGCTCTTTCATTACCTTTGGTAAATTCCAATTCCATAAAATCTATTCCACTACGTTCCGTTGCAGCATTTATAAGTTCTCGGAACATAGCGGAGCCTATACCCATATTCCAGTATTTTTTACGCAGTCCGATTCCTACCGATGCTCTGTGGCAGGTTTTCATACCGGTTTTAAATGTAACATCACATATACCTGCAATTTCATCGTTCACACGGCAAATTAGCACAAATGAGTTTTTTGATTCACGAACATTCCGAACCCAATCCTCTTCGCCCTGTACAGTTACACCTTCCCACTCTTCTTTATATCTTACAAGAAACTTAGTTTCACCGCTTACAGTTCTCATTAATTCAATAAGCTCAGGTGCATCAGAAATTTCAGGAGTTTTCAATATGGCTTCCACACCATTTTTCAATACAACTTTCTTTTCTTCAAATGTCATATCAGTCACCTAACATTTTTACCCTTTTTAATTCTTCATTTCTTGCAATAGACTTCTATTGCTTGGCAGATGAATTTTGCGGTGCCGGATGCGTGCTTGTCGATATTATTCTTAAAGCGTTCATCTGCCACATACAGCTGCCCCAGACCTGCTAAAATTTTGTTTGTACAGGTATAGTAATTTTCGGTGATATGATTCTGCAGTGTTTTCACAAGATTCTGTGACCTAGCAGAATCAGGGGCAGCACAATTTTCCATACATATTCCTCTGTGAGTTTATTTTCAATTATAATTCGTATTTACGGATGAAATACGAGGGTGTACAGCTCCATGCGTGGCAAAGGCTATTTATCATTCTATCCTTATACGGCGAGAATTCAAGGTCATCGGGAATATATGCTTCCCAAAAGGTATCAGCACCAAGCTCCACCATACCACCCCAGAAATTTTTCAAGCTTTGCACCGCTTCATCCACCATACCAAGCTTCAGCATAGCTTCAATAACATAGTGGCGCATATATGGTGTTACAGGTTGCTTGAAATCTTTATTATCAAGGCAGGAAAGAAGAAGTTTTTTGGCTTTCTCCCCGGTTATCACACCGCCCAAAATCATCCAGACCTGAGAATGAACACTGAGCTGCCCATTATCTAAATCATTTACGAATACATCTGCATTTCCATCATAGAGATGCTTTCTTGAAGCGCAACGGACTTCTGAAATACAAGATAAATATTTTTCGTATTCTTCATCGCCAATTGCTTTCAATAATTCCACAAAACGCTCAAGAGTATAAAGATATACCCCCTGCAATGCAGTCAGACATTCAAGACCGGGACACCAGTCAATAAAAGAAAACCAACCCTCCTGCTTTGTAGTAATGAGATTTTCGTCAAGGGTTGCTCCGAAGCTTTCAAGCTGTGATTTACAAATTCCCAAAAGGTCGTTTATAACAGCTATGTCCCTTGTATGCTCATAGTAATCGCATACACTCACAACATATAAAAGTGCATAGTCCTCAATATGAGTTGCACCGGAATGGTAGTAAGGAGTTTCATAAACAAAGGATGGCAGGAATCCTAAAACATTACATTCCCCTGCGGCAAAAAGATACAAACACCTTTTTACAATTTCAAGGTTATTGAAGGTATAATAATTTGCAAGGGCTTCAAGACGAAGGTCACCAATCCACAGACGACGATCACGCTTGGGACCATCCTCAAAGAAGGTCTGCATACATTCCTTGAGAGTGTTTGTTGCAACAAGGTCAATTTTATTCAACAAAGCATCTGTTGTACTTGCAGATTTCAGCACAGATACATCGGCACTTGTTGAAGCACGGAAGTTGAATTCAAAAAGCCTTATTGGTCGAGGAGTTCTGTCTACCGTTATTTTTATGTATCTGCAAGCATACCTTCTTGGCATAGTTATTCTCTGCGGAAAGTCAAGATTGATTATTTCCTCCTGCAACCAGGTTTTTGAAAGTATGCCTTTATATTGAGAAAAAACATCATTGATTTCTCTCATATCTTCACCGAACTTTAAAACCAGACGAACAGGAGCATCAACAAAAACATCAACTCTGTCAAAAGAAAAGGAAAAATGCCCAACCGCGTGTTCTCCAAGGTCAAGAAGAACACTATCCCCGTCTGAGCCGATAAATTCACTTATATCAGGAGTAAGAACAGAATATTTTAATTCGGGAAAATTCTCCTGAGCCTTACTTAAAAAGTAGTTTTTATCTTTCATAATAATATATCTCACTTACTTCGTTCTGCCAATTTCATCAAGGGTACCACAGTAACATCTTAAATCAACTCAAACACCGCTGTATCATGTTTTTTCATATTGAATGAAATATTATCTGTTTCACATTCGGGTAAGTCTATACCAAGCAAGGATTTAACCTTATATTTCTTTGGTAGCTTTATGTTGATTTCACCATCTGCAACACTGTGAACACCGAGATATCCTCCACCAACATTAACAACATTGTTTTTGTTGTTATAGCAATGAACACCTGAAGATACAAGAAGCTCGCGAAGCTCATTTGTTGTGAAATAAGGTTTTTCTTCACTTGCCTTAATAACTGAAATATTGTATTTTTCGCATAACTCAACCGCTTTTATGCCACATTGCGTTGGAATTGGCGCGGTAAAAATTGCAGTGTGATATTTGTGAATCACTTCGGGTGCATCCTCAACCATACACAAATCAAAAGGAATTCCTGTGTTACCCATTGCAACTCTTGTTGTGCCTACTGCTGCAAGAAGCGGATTCCCTCGTGGAATATTTGCATACGCCCGCTCATCAATAAACAATACAGCTTCTGCAGAAGGATAATCTTCGGATTTTTTATTCATTGAAAAATCTGCAATTTGGTTCATTTTTTCAAGCTCTGCCATAATTTTCGGGTCGTGATACCATCCGCCCCACATATCAAACCACCAGATACCCGAACCCTTTGTTAACTGATGAGCAAATGCTTTTCTGATAGCAGAAAGAGAAAGCTCAAGGGTATCGGGACCGCTCCAAACGGTTTTGTTGCCGTTACTATCTCTGAGAAGCAAAATATCATCGGGATACTCCCCCGGGCGTGAATCCTGCATTCTTTTTGTAAGGTGAGTTCTTATATCACATTCAATAAAAGCGAGTTTGTTGTGATTTTTGATAGAATCAACGGGTATCATATCGCCCCAGTCAAGACCTGAATTCCTGTTATCGTCATAGGCACAGGGTGATGAAAAAAAGTCAATATAGGGTGAGTCTATAATATGGCGCATACCGTGAGTACCCCACAGATAATCGCTTACAAAGGCGTTGTAGCCATAAAAAATGCCTACAATCTGTTGGTTTTTTATATATTCCTTCAGAGTCCTTGCAAAATGCTCAGCAGTTTTAGCCATAGCTTCACAACAGAACTCTGCATATTTCTGTACTTCTTCGGTTAAAACACCACTTTCAAGGTCTTTTTTGTCGGGCAAGCTTGCATTTTCAACACCATATTTTCCAAGCATCCATTCACGGAATTTTTCAAGGGCAAAAGGAGAAAATGAGCCAAACAAATCGTGATGAAACCATTCCTGAGTTGTTCCCCCACAAAGCTGAAACCCTGCTATTCTGCCCGAATAATCTGCAGAACGGATATGCGAAACAAGAACTTTGAGAAGCTCTGCACCATCCCGCAAAAAAGAGTCCGAATAAAAGGATTCTCTGTTACCTCCCTTAGCGGTAGCAATTGTTTCATTAATATTTTCTTCAATCCATTTCCAAGGCATTGAAATATTTATTCTTGGAAAAATAAGAGCATCGGGAGATTGTGAAACAATACCCCTGACAACACCGTCAAACTCAGAATAATCGGGTTCATCTTTTTCAAAAACACCTGTTCTGAAAGGCGTAAAGCCGGAGGTATTACTTATGGGCAAATCCGTAAATGAAACATTCACAAAAAATATTTTATACCCTGCTTTTATAAAATCAGAAAACTCGCCGCACTCATCAAAATATGTTGTATATGCAAGTGGTGAATGCAACTCACCATTTACAGATATAAACGGTTTACCATTTTCAAATTCAATATGAGATTTCAACATATTATCTTCACCACAATTCCCATCACCAAACAAATGGTATTAAACTATATTTAACCTTTTTTGTAAGTTTGGCATCTTCAAGGGTTTTAACGTGTACATCGCCACCCCATTCAATGAACTCAACCCCTGCATTTTTTGCAATTTCAACAACCTGACTGACGGTTTTATTTCTGAAAGTGACACTTGCCACTCCGATTTTTAAATTACCCATTCAGATTACACTCTCCTGAAATACCCCTTTAACTTAATATTACTTTTCTACAATTTTTATATTGTTTTTGTTATTACCACTTATATATTCACCATTTTTGAAGAATTGCTCTGAATTGATGTTTACAACGGCATTTTTCGGTACATATAAAATAGCTTTCATATCTTGCGGAACAGAAAGGTTGATAATATAATCTCTGTCAACCTTTTCATAGCTTAGATTAATTAAGCCTTTTACGCTTGGAACAATACAGTCCAGTTTGTCGGACATAGCGTATTGAGGGTCAATTTCAACCTTTTCATACCCTGCTTCAAGTGGAGCGACACCTGCAAAATGCTTGCTCATTATAACAAGTGGACCACCACTCCAGGCGTGATTCTTAGTGCCACGCCAGGAATCCCAGAATTCCCACAGAGTAGAGTAATCTTCGCACATCATACCCTCATATCTGTCCTTGATTCTTTCTTTTGCAAGATCATATTCACCCATTTTACAAAGGGCTTCAAGAACATAATATTCCATATACGGACTTGAATTTTTAGTATTCGTCAGTACATTTGCAATAGTATCATACTGCTCTTTTGAGGCGATACCTGACAAAACTGCAAGGGCATTTGCTCTGTCATCAGGCTCTTTCACATCTTCACTTTTGTAGCCCTTTTCAGTCCAAAGTGCCTTATAACCTTTTGCGATAGTATCTTTTCTGTTAGTAATAAATGCGTTATCTTTGTTTTCGTCTAAAATATCTGCCATTTCTTCAGCGACAGAAAGAGCATAGTAATACCAGGCATTTTCAATGGCTGTCATATCTGCCTTTTTGCCCCAATCAGGCCAATCCCATGACCCACTGCGATGAACAACAAGATTATTTTCACCAATTTCCCAAAGCTTCAGATAGTCAAGAGATGCATCGTAAACCTTTTCAATAAAAGCCTTGTCGCCGGTATATTCATAGTAAGTGAGGAAGCCTACAATACCTGCAAGCTGTTGAACGGGAAGCTCAAAATAGTCACCACTTATAGGTACAACAGTCTGAATCACTTTTGTATCGTCAACGTGAGAAAGCATAGCCTCTACACCCTTCTGATACAGCAGGTAGGAATTACTGTCTAAAGAGTACATTGTCATAATCATTTCACTTGTAACATCACCCCACCACTGAGCTCTTTCTCTGTCGGGACAATCCATAAAATTGTCACGCATAGTAACATAAAGAGTACGCAGAGATTTTTGCCACAGAGAATTCAGAAATTCATCATCGCACTTAAAGTCACCGCAGAATGAGCTGTCGTAACCCGTTTCTCTATACTTCAAAGAAACAACTGTAACGTCTTTGGGTATTTTATAAGTAATGTGTTCTCCGTTAAACCAGCCTGAAGCTTCAAACTCCTGCTCACCCTCTTTGGTTATATAGGTAGTTGAAACTGCGCCGATTAAAGTGTTTTCCGTTGTTATTCGAATCTTTTTGCCTTCGGGTGCTATGATTTTAAGATAGGGAGTAACCTGCGCGTTATAGGGAATATCTACGGTGATTTTTTCACCGAAATTCTTGGTTACTGTATAGTTTTCATAATTCTTTGAATTCTCATAATCCTTAAGACCGTAATCCTTCAAAAAAGGTATTCCTCTCGGAAAAAGCTTGCCATAAGCACCCTCACCACCGAGGGCGTATTCGGTTGCATTTTCCCAAGATGAAACATCATATGCCTCATTAAGCCAATCCCCCAACTCTTCCCTTGCATCAAAATAAATGCTGTATTCGGGGAGTCTGTAGTTAGGCGGATAAAGGGCGCTATCAATATAGGCAGGGTTTCTTTTTACTTTCCAGGTTTTGTCGGAAATTATTTTTGCTCCCTCGCCTATTGCTTCAAAAAGGAAGCCACCTTGTCCGCTACTGCTATAAGAATAGCTTGTTTCACTATCCCAGAACCATACCAAAGCACAAATTGAGTTTTCGCCCTTTTTGAGATATGGGGCAATATCTATACTGTCATAATAGCCACTGTTTTTATGAGGTCCGCGTTTTACACTTCCCTCGAAAACAACAGTTTCTCCATTTATGTAAAGCCAATATTTCGAGTCGGCTGAGATGTGAGCAGTAAGTTCTTCGGGCTTTCTTTTAAGACTTACCTTTTTATTAAAGCACATCCACACATTTTCTTCCGTCAGATTTTCCTTATCCCAAATCCATTTGGCTTTCCAATCCGTTTTTTCTTCCGTAGAAATCACGCTGTATTCAGGAATACTGTCAGGAATTTTGTAATTATTTTTAAATGGTATCATTGACAAATCCCCCTGTGGAAAAAGTGATGAAACAAAAGCTGCCGCTATTGCAAGATAAGAAATAATCGTCTGTAAAATTTGCATAGCAATCTCCTTGATTTTATTTGTGATAATAAAACTAGTGTTATATTTTTTGTACACTTGATTATACATCATTCATAAACAAAAATCTACTATGAATGTATTAATACTTTTCATTGAAAGTTATATAAAAGTATGCTATCATATCAGCATACTCGGTGAAAGTAGGGTTGCTTTATGAATTATACTAATTATGTAAATATCAAACAGGGCTCAAAATCCTTGCATCGTTTTTCTCAGGGTAACACATTACCTCTTATTCAAAGACCTTTCGGCTTTGCGGCATTCAGCTTGCAGACGGAAACCTCAAGAGGTAGCTGGTATTATCATCCTGAAGATCGTTCTGTTGAGGGTATTCGCCTTACCCGTCAGCCAAGTCCTTGGATTAGTGAGCATAGTGCATTTACAATGATGCCTCAGATAGAAAATCCTTATGTAGATTTTGAAGATTGCTGGTCAGGCTATGACCCTGAAAAAGCAATTTTGCAGCCCCATTATCTTAAATGCTATCTCAAACGTCCTTTCTGCGATTTCGAGCTTACTCCCACAGAATATGGTGCTTGTGTACGGTTGAGCTTCAAAAAGGATTTTGACCGATACATTTCTATTTTGCCCGTTAAATACAATTGCGAATATGAATATGATAAGGAGAATCATCGTCTTTATTGTTGGACAGACTGTAACCAAAGCAAAAGCAATCACGATAAAGGCAGACTCAAAGGCTATTATGTTTTCCAGTTTGATGCAGATTCTGTTGATGTTGGTAAAATCCTTGTAGGCAACAGAGATACCTGTGATACTGAACACAGCCTTAAAGCATCGGGCGAAGGAACAGGTATTCATATTGCCCTCAAGAAAAAAGATGTTACATTCACAGTTGCAACATCTTTTATAAGCTATGAACAGGCTTTGAGAAATCTCCGGCACGATTCTGTTTATGTCAGCTTTGATGACCTCAAAGCAGAAAACGAGCGTATCTGGAATGAGCATCTTTCAAAGATTGAGATAGATGCAGACGAAGATACAATGAAAACCTTTTACAGTTGTATGTATCGTACATTCCTCTACCCTCACAAAGCTCATGAACCCGATGAAAACGGCAATCCAATTCACTATTCACCCTGTGCCGACAAGGTTCTTCCCGGTGTCAGATACACAGACAACGGCTTCTGGGACACATACCGCACAAACTACCCCTTCTACTCAATAATTGCAAAAGATATTCTTCCCGAAATTATTGAGGGTTATATTCAGGATTATATTGACGGCGGATGGCTCCCCCGTTGGACTGCAGGCGATGCTAAAAACTGTATGCCAAGCACTGCTATTGATGCAGTAATTGCAGATGTTGCCACAAGAAACCTCATATCTAAAGATTTACTTGAAATTGCATTCAAGGGTATGGAGCATCACGCAAACAAATCCTCCACAGTTCCTGCTTACGGCAGAGAAGGTTGCGAGGAATATCTTGAGCTTGGTTATGTGCCTTGCGACAAATTCAAGGAAAGCGTTAACCTCACTCTTGATGCAGCATATTTCGATGAATGCCTCGCAACAGTTGCAGAGATTTTAGGCTATGAGGATAAGAAAGAATATTATCACAAGCGTTCTAAAAACTATGCAAACATCTTCGACAAAGAAACAGGCTTTATGAGACCCAAGGATTCAAAGGGTAGCTTTAAACCCGACTTCGACCCTATAAAATGGGGCGGTGATTATACGGAAGCTGCTGCCTGGCAGACAAGCTTTGCAGTTCAACACGATATTGAGGGTCTTGCAGAGCTTTATGGCGGTAAAGATGGGCTTATCAAAAAGCTTGACGAATTTTTCGCTACACCTGCAGATTACAGAGTTGGCGGTTATAACTACGAAATTCACGAGATGACTGAAATGGCAGTTTGTGATTGGGGTCAATGTGCAATTTCCAACCAACCGAGCTTCCATATCCCCTTTATTTACACATATCTCGGTCAACCTGAAAAAACTGAATATTGGATCAAAAAGATTTGTGCAGAAGGCTTTTCATGGAAGGATGATGGCTTCCCCGGTGACGAGGACAACGGCTCAACTGCAGCCTGGTATATATTCTCTTGCTTAGGTATTTACCCCATTACTCCAGGCAAACCCATTTATACCAACTGCAAGCCTATGGTTAACAACATCAGAATACTTGGAAAAAATGTTGATTTCACCAAGTTTGGAAATATAGTTACATACGATGAAATAATGAAAGAAATTGAAGAATAAGAGGTAGATACAAATGCATAAAAAACTTGCTCTTACTCCCCCTATGGGTTGGAACAGCTGGGACTGTTACGGTGCGGCAGTAAATGAAGAACAGCTTCTTGCCAATGCAGATTATATGGCAAAGCACCTTAAAGATTATGGCTGGGAATATGTTGTTTGCGATATTCAGTGGTCAGAGCCTACTGCAAATAGCTTTTACTACAACTATTTTGCCCCACTTTGTATGGATGAATATTCACGCCTTATTCCGTCTGTTGAAAGATTCCCTTCTTCTGCAAATGGTAAAGGCTTCAAGCCCATTGCCGATTACATACATTCACTCGGTCTTAAATTCGGTATTCATATTATGAGAGGTATCCCCAGGCAAGCGGCACATCAGAACACTAAAATCAAATGCAGCGGTGTTACTGCAAAGGATATTGCAAATCCCACTTCTATTTGTAAATGGAATCCTGATATGTATGGTCTTTATACCGACAAAAAAGGCGCACAGGAATATTACGATTCAATATTTGAGCTTTATGCATCCTGGGATGTGGACTACATCAAATGTGACGATATTGCCAACACAGAAATGTTCCCTGACAACCCTTATTCTGCAAGAAAAGAAATTGAAATGCTCAGAAAAGCTATCGATAAATGCGGCAGAGATATGGTTCTCAGCCTTTCCCCCGGTCCTGCACCCGTCTGGGAGCACGAGCATCTTGCAGCACACGCTAACCTTTGGCGTATGACAGGCGATTTCTGGGACGAATGGAGCAAGCTCCACGCTATGTTTGAGCGTTGCTACGCCTGGCAGGAATATGTTCAGCCCGGTGCATGGCCTGATTGCGATATGCTTCCTCTTGGCAGAATTCAGATTACTGAAGAAAAACCCGAGTACAGAAACCGTTACACTCGCTTTACCCACGATGAGCAGATAACAATGATGACCCTTTGGGGCATTTTCCGTTCTCCTCTTATGATGGGTGGCGAAATGAGAGAAAACGATGAATTCACACTTTCACTTCTTCAGAACAGAGAGCTTATTGATATGCTTAAAAATTCAAGCGGTGCAAGGCAGTTCAAGCGCGAAGAAACAGACGGCAAGGGAGAAATTATCTGGACATCAACCGGTGAGAATTGCAAATATGTTGCACTTTTCAACACTGGTGATAAGAAAAGAGAAATAAGCTTCAATATTACTGATATTTCTATCGGCGGTGTTAAATACAGTGTCCGCGATATGTGGAAGCACGAGGAATATACAGTAACAGATGGTGAATTTTCTGCAATGGTAAATTCTCACGGCGCAAGACTATTTAAAATCACAATAAAATAATTAACAGGGGCTGTAAAAAACTTATCGTTTTTTACAGCCCCACAATTTTATATACTCCAATTATACTCAACTATTTCACCGTCAATTTCCCATTTTGCAGGCACGGGATTTTCATATACATCAACGGCTCTTATTGTGTGTTCATCCTGATAAACCTTATAAGCTTCTTTAAGGTCTTTTTTCTGTTCTTCTGTAAGATTTTTATTGCAGGAAACAAAAAGCGGTGTGTTGCTGTATGACAAAACGTGCAACCACTGTTTATTCTTTTCCCAAGGGATTTTATCTTCAAGAATACCTACACAGTCTGCATCCACCATATAGAAAGCCTCATTTTGTGCAAGGCGGAATGCAAGGGTATTAACACCATTCTTCCTTGTTGCTTCCCATTCTCTGCCACTTGTGTCGTTGCCTGTCCGGTTAAGCTCAACAAGACCTGCGCAAAGGTGGGAAATTGTATTGCAGCCTATAACATACATATCCCCTGCAGCTTCTTTTATAAGCCTGTAAAGGTCGAGCACAATTTCTGCATTGGTTTTTGTTCTGTCATAAAAATGCCAGTCGTCAATTTTAGTTATTGCTTCGTTAAGATCGGGACCCCAATCACCGAACAAATCAGCAGTGGTAAAATCGTGTTTTAAAAGCTCGTAGCCCCAACCCCTGATTCTTTCAATATCATTTTTAATGTATTCTTTTACAAACGGATGGGTGGGATCAAGATATTTTTTCTTACCCTTCATAAAAATTCGCATATCTTCAGTAAGCGCTTCATCTCTGTTGTGTAAAAGCCTTACCCATATACCCGGTCTTGCACCTGCTTTTCTGATTTCATCTGCAAGCTTTTTCATATCACCAAATTTTTCATTTGGCAACCAGGGTCCTTCGCAGGAATTTATCTGCCAACAGTCATCAACAACCTCAAAAGGTTTATTTTCAATACCATCTGCAAGCTCTGCCTGAACTTTTGCATCGGAAACAATTTCCTCAAAGCTACTTTTTCCGTATGCATAATACCAGTTATTACCACCATAAACTCTTTCCTTGGGCAATATAGGATTATCGCAAAGAACCTTGCAATAATCGTGAAGGTTTGAAAAAACATCGGCAGAATCATATTTTTTATAAACAAAGGTTGCAAGGTGAACTCTTCTGCCGTTTAATTCAACACCACAACCACCATTCCGGCAATCAACAAGTGCTTTAATTCCGCTTGTAGTGTATCTAAAGCTTACAAAAGAATTTGAGCCTGTTTTTATACCGAAACAAAACGAGCTTCGCTTATCCGTTGTAATAAAATACCAAGGCATATAGCGGTCAATATTACAAAGCTTTTTAAATTCAAGCTCTCCATAGCTTCTTTCCCACGCATCACCAAGCACATAAAGATTTTCGTCACTTACAAATGCCCAATCAAGCTCTATGAACTTAACTTTATCCGCGTTTGCTGTTACATACAAATCAAGAGTATTACCATTAACAACAGCTTCAACAACTGTATCGGCAACATCATTTTCACATATTATTTTTTTGCTGAAATCATTCAAATTAAACCTCATATTACCACCTGCAAATGCAATTTTTTCAAAACAACTATATCAGAATATAGGTTTCCTCTGCTTTTGTTTCAAAGGAAACTGTATCCCCTGATACATTATAAGGAATTTCAGTATTGTCCCCTTTTCTTAAAACAGACTTGATATAGGGACACTGAACAGTACAATTCCTACCTTTAAGACTTTTGATTTTAAGAGAAATAACTCTCTCTTCTTTAAGCTCTGCAGAAACAAGGAAAGCACCGTCTGCACGAAGATTTTTAAAGGATACGTCACTCTTTTTATTCCAACAAGGAAAAATTCTTATTATCCCCTCATAGCTTTGCATAAGCATTTCATTGATGGTTGCCGGTATCATTGTAAGATGCTCTATTCCACCACCATGATGACGGAAAAGCCTGTTGGGCAAGCCGAATTCTTTAATATTCTGACGGATACCCTCAATAAGAAAATCAGGATCAACACCTATTCTTGCACCCGCAGGAAGATATGAGTTCGAGCCGTTGTCATCGAGTCTTCTATCATTTATAAAATATGTATTTTTTGCTATTTTAAGAAGCTTCTCATCTGATGCAAGACCAATCTGTGATGCAGGGTAAATGTGCTGAAGACCAACTGTATTATCATTTCTCCAACGAATACCGAATTTTGAATACCTGAAGCACTTTTTACCTTTCTTTATAAAGGTTGGGAAATCGCTGAGATTTTCAATAATATCTTCCCATAAATCATATTTCTCAGGGTTAAGACCAAGCTCCTTTGCCATATCATAAACACCGTTGAACAGCATTTTTACAAGTCCAAGTGAATTAATGGCATTAACAGTATTAACCTGACCAAAATGAGTAATATATTTGAACTCTTTTCCACGATAATAGGGAATTTCGTGGGCGGCGTCACCCTTGATTACATATCTGCCCTTTTCTTTAACGAGATAATCTTCCCAGAATGCGGCTACATTCAAAACAAAATCATAGTAGTTTTCAAGAGCATATTCCTTATTATAGGTTGAGAACCAATGCATAAGAGGAATAACACAAGCATAAGCGGCGTGACTCTTCTGACCGAGGAAAAGTATGCCGTGCTCCTTGCAATCCGCCTGACTGTAAACATCAAGAGCTTTTGGTCCAAAGCTGACGGGAAACGCATACCCCTTGCAACCGAACATTTTCGCAAATCTTTTTGCTTCACCCTTCATATCGTTAATGGGTGCCATATAGCCGTAAAAAAGTTCGGGATGATTGGAAGAACACACACAATAATAGGGCGCCTCGTAGTTATAATTCATATGATAATCCCCTGCCCAAGGGAAGAAATCATCCGTTACAAAGTTACCGAATAATCCGGGTGGAAATTCTTTATTTCCCATACAACCTGCAAGATGATAAAGGCTTGAGTTATAAAAGCTTTCGATTTCTTTATCTTCAAGTGTTACTTTAGATGCAGAAAAGAATTTCTCCCATTTCTCCTGAGTTTTGGCTTTGGCTTCGTTGTAATCGCAATTCAAAGCCATATCAACAGCTTTATTAGTGTATTCATCAGAGTCAAAATTTGTAACAACAGAAATGCAGTAGCGTGTGGTTTTAACGCCATCTTTAACACTAGTTTCAAGCATTTTCAGGCATACTGCTACCCCTGTTTCTCTAACCACCTCTTCACCGAAGAATTTACGGGTACAGCATTTAACACCATTTTTTTCAAAAGAAGAATTTTGTGAACCGCAGGTGTCAGGAGCTTCAACATCAACTTTTGGAAAAACATCCGATTCATTTACTTTAATTTCAAAGCAAATGAAGTTTTCCGGTGCCACAAAAAATTCAATTTCTGTATTACCGAATTTACATTCAAGAAGACCTTTATCAAAATACTGCTTGATATTGTATTCAGATAAATCAACATTACCAATTCGTAAATTGCCGACAGTCTTTATTCCACCGTCTTTGCGAGCGCCTGAAACAAATTTCCAGAAATCGCACCTTGAAATGTGAATAATAAGGTCATTTTCGTCATTATCAAAAACAACGCCCAAATCACCATTACCGCACATCGCACCTGCAGGTATTTTATAAACAATCTTGCCATCAACAGTGTTTACAGGCTTTGAGGTTATTTCATTTAAATATGTGTTCATAATATCACCAAATTTCTTATATAAGGTTAACAAATTTAAAACATATCGGCAAATCGTTTTTAATATTGCCTTTGAGTTTAATCTTAAGAGCCTCTTTATCTCTTATATATTCAGTTTTTTCGTAACTGCCTAAAAGTTCAACGCTTTCAATCAAATAATCGTGATGCTCGGCAACAGGCATAACATATTTCATACCTGCAAGCACAAGCCATAAAACAATTATACCACCCATTCAGAACAAAAATCAACTCCCCATATTCCTGTTATTGACACAAACCTCATAATTTTATAGAATATACATAACATTTATTTAATCGTCGGGTGATGTTTTGTGTCCTTTAAAATCAATTTAATCGGGTCTCCAAAAATCGTAATGAGCACCCCTGGCTCTCACCATGGTTATTTTGCATGGCCCACTGTTACAAGGCTTCAGAATGGTAAAATCTGTGTTGGTGCTTCAGGCTACCGGGTGGAGCATATCTGCCCTTTCGGAACAGGCGTTATTACATTCAGTGAAGATAATGGTGAAAGTTATTCAGAGCTCATATCAATTTTTGATACTCCCCTTGACGACAGAGATGTGGGGCTTACTCCCTTTGGTGAAAGCGGTTTAATTGCCACATCATTTAATAACACCATCGAATTTCAAAGAGAAAATATGCCTCAGACTCAGGAATGCTTTGATTACATCAATTCTGTTTCCCCTGAGGATGAAGAAAAATATCTTGGCATACTTTTCCGTATCAGCAAGGACTGTGGTAAAACCTTTGGTGAAATTTATAAATCCCCTGTTTCATCACCTCATGGTCCTACTGTTCTTAATGATGGTACAGTTTTATGGGTTGGCAGAAAGCTTGGTGTTCACAACCACATATATGCTTATACACTTAACACCGACACAGGCGAAATGACTCTTCGTGGTGATTTGGGTATTTATAAATACGAGGAGTTCAAGGAGCTATTTTGCTATGAACCCTATGCAATTCAACTCCCCGACGGAAAAATAATCTGCCATTTGCGTGTTGAAAATGCAGAGGAAACTATATTCACCCTTTATCAGACTGTTTCCTATGATAACGGCAAAACCTGGAGTAAACCAAAGCAAATTATCGGTGACCGGAGCGGTGCACCCTCCCACATATTACGCCATTCATCAGGCACACTTATTGCGGCAGTTTCTCACCGTGCTATGCCCTGTGGCATACACATTGTTTTTAGTAATGATAATGGTGAAACTTGGGTTGATGAACAATCAATTTTCCAAAATCTAAATACAGACGATTTAGGTTATCCCTCAACAATTGAAATGGAAGACGGCAGTTTATTGACTGTTTTCTATTCAAGAGAAACAGAGGAGCATCCCGCACTTATATTGCAACAAAAATGGTGTTTTGAGAAGTAATTATCATAACCAATTTTTAAATTCATTGATAAATGAAAGGCTTACAGATATGAAAAAATATTTATCAGCGTCTTTGATGTGCGCAGACCTTACTAACCTTATGCCCTCTATAAAAGAACTTGAAAAAGCAGGTATTGACTATTTGCATATCGATATTATGGATGGCTCTTTTGTTCCCAATATCACATTGGGATTTGATTTAATAAACGCCATAAAAAAAGTTACCGATATTCCTCTTGATATTCATATGATGGTTAATGAGCCATCAAAATTCATTGACAGAATGAATCTTTCCGAGAAAGACATTTTGTGCGTTCATTATGAATCGGAAATACATATTCACAGAGTTCTTGAAATGATAAAAAACAAGGGTTGTAAGGCAGGACTTGCACTTAACCCCCAAACACCCATTGGAAACACAAAGCATTTAACCGAATATATTGATATGCTTCTTGTTATGACCGTATCTCCCGGCTTTGCAGGTCAGAAAATGTTTTTGGGCGCAGAAAAGAAAGTTAAAGAAGCGAAAGCACTTTTAAAAGAATGGAATTGCGAAAATATACTTATTGAGGTTGACGGAAATGTAAGCCTTGAAAATGGCAGAAAGCTTAATAAGAGCGGTGCAGATATTTTTGTTTTAGGTACAAGTGCGTTATTCTTAAAAGACAAGGCCATTCAAAAAGCCGCTGAAGATTTTATTGAATATATTACGGAGTAAGATTATGTTTAAAGGTATTCGTGCTGCTGTTGTAGGCAGTATCAATATGGATTTAATCCTTAATATGGAAAAGGTTCCTGATGTTGGTGAAAATGTTTTAGGCACAGACTACGGCTACGCCAACGGTGGCAAAGGTGCAAATCAGGCAACCGCATTGGCAAAGCTTGGTGCAGATGTTAAAATGGTGGGCAAGGTTGCAGATGATGCTAACGGCAACAAGCTTTTGGAAAACTTAAAAAACAACAATATTGATGTTTCGGGAGTTTCAACAGATGGCTCACAAACAGGACTTGCGACAATTATTCTTGATGGTGACGGCAGAAACAGAATTGTTGTTTACGAGGGTGCAAACGCAGAAATTGAAAGTGACAAAGCAACTGCAGAAATTGAGGATAACCGTGACCTTTTGCTTGTGCAATTTGAAACAAATGAAGAGGTTGTTATAAACTGTGTTAATAAAGCAATTAAGCTGGGAATTACAACCGTGATTGACTGTGGTCCTGCAAAGAATTTCAGTCTTGAAAAAATGCAGGGTGCAACAATTCTTTCACCTAACGAAAGTGAAACCAAGGCATTAACGGGCATTTACCCCGATAATGATGAAAATATTTTAAATGCTTCAAAAATTCTTAAGGAAAGAAGCAAAGCAAAATATATTGTTCTAAAGCTTGGTGAAAGAGGATGTGCATTATGGGATGGGAATGAATTAAAGCTTTTCCCACCATATAAAAGTAATGTTGTTGACACTACCGCCGCAGGTGATTGCTTCACCGCCGCCCTTGCTCTTGAATATATCAGAAGCGGTAATATTGAAAAGGCTTGTGATACGGGAAATAAAGCCGGGTCGATAGCCGTCAGCAGAATGGGTGCTCAAAGCTCAATGCCTACGCTTGATGAGATTTTAAGTATATAATGATACGGACAGTAAAATTCAGTTGAATTTTACTGTCCGTATTATTTATTCAAACCATTCCAAATCCACATTATCTGCAACGATTTTTCCACCCAATTTGTTTGGATGAACAAAATCTTTACCAAGATATTCTTTCTTGGAGCAGGTTGGTTTTTCAGGATTAACAACCAAATCTGCTTGATTGTAAAATGCATAAAAACGTTCTCTGTTTTCATAAAGAAGCTTATTAGTTTCGGTAACAAGCGCTTCTTTTTCGGGACGAGAATCAATGCTTTCACCAAAATTCAGAATATTGAAAACAATTAATTTAATATCTTTCTTTGCAAGCTCTTCGGAAACCTTTATCATTCCCTCAACAAACTCTTGCGCCGTTGGTTTTTCGGATTTCGGAGCCTGCACTGTTCCGAATTGCAGAAAATCATTTGTGCCAAGAGCGATAATAACATATTCAACGTCAGGGTAATTAAGAATGTCTCTCTGCAATCTGTTAAGACCACTTTTACCAAAAAGACCTTTACAGAAAAAACGTGTGCTGAAATCTCTTAAAAGCCTTGTACCCATAATAGATTTATTAATAACTGAATATTTTTCGGGATAGGCTTCATAAATTCTTTTGGCAAAGGCATTTGTCCAATAACCCTGCTGACTTATGGAGTCACCATAAACAACTATACTTCGGGCATTGGTATCATTCAACACCTGAACAGACTGAAAAAGAGGTATGGGTTTATGGAAATACATTTTCAGAACAGTTGATGCAATTTCTCTTACTTTATCACGAATTCTTCTTTGGTTTTCAATTTGAGAAATATGAGAAACATCGCCTTTAACTGTTAAAAGCTCTGCATTATCAAGAAGATTACCGCTTCTCAAAGCACCTTTTTCCACATAGGCATTTATACAGAAAAATTCTCCTGATTTAATATCAAGTTCAATCTCATCACTTAAAACAACCTGACCTCTTTTAAGGCAAAAGGCTTTTTGAGAATTGACTGTTGCGGTTTTGCATTCAGCAATAAAATTACCGTTTTCATCGCACTTTGCAACGGATAAAGCTCCTATTTTCACATCATTTTTTGCACATTCGTTGGAAAGCTCAAAACGAACCTTGCTCCCCGAAAGTGCAGATTTCATAACAAGTCTATAAGTTTTTTTGCAGGATGGGTAATAGAAAAAAGAAAATGCCGAATGAGCCTGCCCCCATACCTGAACCCATTTATTTTCCACATAACTCCCCCTTTTCTGTATATAATTTATTTTAATATTTAAAGGATAAAATGTCAATAAACCAATCAGCCGACCGATTGCTCAGCCGACTGATTGGTTTTATTTTTGGAGAGATTGAATTTTATTTTTTGCGGTACAGGCAAGCCTGTACCCTACTGTTATTCCTCACCAACGAAATAAAGTGGGAACATATTTGTAAGAGTGTTTAAATCATCATAATCCACCTTACCGTCTGCATTTAAGTCGCAGGCATATTTCTGATGCGTTGAAAGAGGTTTACTATTCTGCATAGCTTCTCCCATTGCAAGAATATCTGCTTCTTCAAATGCTTTGCCGTTCAAGTCGTAATCACCAACTGCATATACCTCAACAGTTTTGTGACCGTTTATTAAGAGATTCATAAGTGAAGCGTCAAGAACATCAAGATAACCGTCACCGTCAAGGTCATATTTCACTATATCATCATAGCTTGCGGTTTCAATCTGCTCGTGGTCATCTGAAAGTGCTTTGTTAACAAGTGCCTGATAGTCAACTACATCAACTGTTCCGTCGCCATTAGTATCACCAACATTTGCAACGGAGTAGTTACCTGTTTCACCTACTGTTACGACCTTGTAAAGTCCTGTATTATCAAGAATAGGTGTTGCACCTGCTTGGTTATTGTCCTGTCCCCAAACCTGCTCGGTGTTGCCTTGCTGGAGAAGGTATGCAACCTCACCGCTTTCGAACTGTGCTTTTGTCTTTTTATCGGCACCGTTATCCTCATTTGAAAGATCATAGCAATTTTCAATTGTACCGCCACCGGAGATAGCGTGTGCATCAGAGTAATTAGATAAAATCAAGCCTGTGTTATAGCAATTTGTTATTGTTGCATCGCCTGCATCACCTACAATACCACCAACACGAATACCGCCCTTAATGTAGCCTGTGTTATAGCAATTTGTGATAGCTGAGTAACTATAGACATTACCTATAATACCACCGGTTGCGGATGAACTGCCGTAGATTATAACGCTACCTGAATTGGAGCAGTTTTTAACCTCGCTACCTGAATGGTAAGCGATAATACCACCAATGGAACCGTTACCCTTTACAGTTACACTTGAATGGCAGTTTTCAACACCACCGCTATTATAAGCAACAATAGCTGCAGTATTATCGCTACCGTGAACAAAACCGTTGGTGAGAGTTATATTTTTAATTGTGTAGTAGTCATTTGAGGCAAACATTCCCACGTTTCTTTCTTCGGGAGTGTTTATATAAAGTCCGCGAATTGTATAGCCCTGACCGTCAAAGTCAACCCAGGCAAAGCCTTTAATCGGTGACCATTCACGGAGAACAGGGCTATAATTTTCTGCTGTTTCATCAGCTGAATATGAGCCGTCCTCATAGAAGGTGTAACCGGGGTTCAGGTCTATATCGTTTACAAGAATCGCGCCAGCAGACGCGGTATAATATTCGTCATTTTCCTCATCATAAACGGGGCATGCATTCCAATTTTCAGCATACCAGAAAAGTTGACCGGCATTTCCGATTTCTGCAACGTTAGAGTAGCTTTCCTCATTGTAAACTATGGGTGCAGGCTCGTAACCGCCACAAACTGTACAGAAGCCGTTACCGTCAAATGTATGAGCTGCTTTAATTACTTCCTGCACATAACCACATTCACAAGCGTGCCAATGGTGATGAGTATCAAAATCATAACCCTCGTAAGAATGAGGCGTTGTGCTTATTTCCACATCACAACATTCGTGGAAAAGCTTATGACCGTTTTCATCGCCCTCGGTCATATATGTTTTGGTGCTTGTGTGGTTATTATAATCATAATCACCATAGCTGTAGTGACAAACATTACAGATTGCCGCTTCCTGACAGGTTGCTGTACCACCGGAGCAATTCCCGGTTTCGATTACCTGATACTGCGGGCATCCCTCACGGGTACAGATATAACGCTGATGAACTCCGTAAGTATTGCTGTATGTCCATTCACTATGGATGTGGTTATTATCGTTTTCTCCAAGAAGCTCCGTATTTGAATAATAAGCATCTGTTCCGCCGCAGTCATAACCCATATAAACTGTTTTACCGTTCCAAACGGGAAGTAAATCCTTTTCTATTTCCTGTCCCCAAGGACTGCCGAGAAGGTATGCAACCTCACCGTTTGCAAACTGTTCAACAGTTTTACCGCCGTTACCGTTATCGGAATCTGCCAGGTAATAAACTCTTTCTGAAATATTTTCATTTACTAAAGCTCCGTCAACCTGTGTACCGTTTTCATAAACAAGTGCAGTTGAATATGAATTTTTGGTAATACACGGATAATCAAAATCCTGATTGGTTCCGTGATAACTAACCACAAAAGAATCTGTGCTTTCGCCTTTTATTACTGTATCTGTAACAAAACAGTTTTCAATGGTTCCGTTCGACCAGCCTGCAAAAGCTGAGCCTCTTTCACCGTTGATATAAGAATCTGTAATACCCAAATTTTTAATTGCACCGTTTTGAAGAGAGCCGAAAAGTGCCGAATAGCTCAAATCAGCATCATCGATATAAACACCTGAAATTGTATGGTAATTACCGTCAAACACTCCGTTAAAGGTTGTGTTTGAGCCGTTACTTATAGGAAGCCATTTGCGGAGATTTTCTGTGTTCTCTGTAAGATTTCCGTTTTCGTCAACAAGATTTTCGTTGATTACAATGTCATTCATAAGAATAGCGTTGTAAACATTATTCCACTCATTATTATAACTGCTTACCTCTTCTGCAAACCAATAAAGCTGACCCACATTATAAATTTCATAGTAATTGTTTGCATTAAGTTTTGCAGGCTGATACATTTTGCATATTGCACAATAGCCGTTTTCATCATAATGTTCTTTATCAGGATGTGCTTTTTCGTTTGATACACCGACAAATTCTTCTGTTTTGCAGGAATAGCCGTAATAAACCTTTTCGCCAGTAAAATTCGGGTAAGCATCTTCACCGACAGTCTGCTTCCAGACACCGTCAGGAGATGAGCTGTTGAGAAGATATGCTACCTCACCGCTTGCAAATTCTTCGGTGGTCTTACCAATACCTTGCACACTACCTGAATATAAATCTGAATTATAGTAAGAATTTATCACTTTTGCAAGACCGGTTTGCTCAAATACTTTACCTTTTAAAGCTCTTCCTGAAAAATATGAGTTTTTGATAGTTACAGTTTTTTTGTTGACCATTGTCAAACTACCAACAAAGCCACCAACCAAACTCCAGTCGTCTTTAAGTGTTGCCTTTACATAGCAATTTTCGATCAACGCTCTGTAGCCTGCCCAACCGCAAATTGCACCGACATCTCTTAAAGCAAAGAAATATGTATCTTCTATACCAATATTGCGAATGGAACCTCCTAAACAGCCCACTAAACCTACATTCTCAACAGAAATATCATTAATATACAGACCGGAAATAATGTGACCTTTACCGTCTATAACACCATAATATTGTTTTTCAAGCTCTGTTCCTATGGGTGTCCAAACACGGAAATTACTGCCGTCGCCGTTAAGTGAGAAATCATCATTCAGAACATTTTCGTTTACAACAATATCAGCGGTTAAAACTGCATTTGCTCTATAATTCTGCTGGATGTCTGTAAGTGTACCGTTTACAAGGCCTGCAAACCAATAAAGCTGACCTGCATTTGCAATTTCATACACCTGGTCGGTATATCCGTCACCGTCAACATCATATTTATCGCTGACCTCTGTTGCCGGCTCATAAACATTCACACACTCATTTTTACAAAAACCGTTTTTAAATTCGTGAGAAGTACAAGCATCACCGCATATTGTACAATAGCCCTTCACAAAATTATGAGCTCTGTAAATTTCACCGCCAAAACTCGCATAGCCTGAAAGGATATTATAATTTACATCTTCGATAACACCGGAGTTTATAAGGAGACCGTTATTAACAATGTTACCGCGATTAACCAACATTACTCCTTCGGCAACCGTTACGGTCTGCCCTTCATTTATAGTTAAGGTATAATCGTCTTCAATTCTGAAATCGTTTTCAATGATAAATTTATCACCGTAAACTGCACCAATACCATTCTGGAAAACCATACCGCTATCAATGACGAGTGTGCCACCGTCGCCCTCTCTTCCTGCACCGATGCCTTCACTATCATTACCACCCTTTGCATTTACTATACCGCCGCTAATGGTAACTGTGCCACCGTCACCAGATAATCCTCCACCGATGCCTGCACCGTTATAAGTATAATAATTACCGCCTATTGCAGTCACAACACCGTCGTTAATGGTAACTGTGCCACCGTTACCACAATTTCCGCCACCGATACCTGCAGCACCCCAACTACCGCCTATTGCTGTTACCGTACCGCCATTAATGGTTACTATACCACCGTCAGCGTAGTTTCCTCCACCGATTCCTGCACCACTTCCGTTACCGTTTGCAGTTACTTCACCGCCATTAATAGTAATGGGAAACTCTCTATCCTCTGCCACTTCAACACTGCCGATGCCGGCACTGTCTGTGCCTCCCGTTGCAGTTACAATACCACCGTTAATGGTTACTGTCCCGCAGTTGCCATATTCTTGCTTGCTTGGGTTTGAATAACTACCGATTCCGGGACCATCAACCGCATCCGCTACCACAATGCCACCATTGATAATAACTGTTCCGCAAGAACCTGAATATCCCCCGATACCCGCACTATAGGCATAATAGGTATCTGCTGTAAGCTTTCCCATGGTATTCTCATCAAGGGATTGAGAATAAATACACAAAGTGTTTCCGGGAGTTACCCTGATACCAACAGATTCAAAGCTTGAATTGTCAGTAAGAATAAGGTTAACCGTGCCCGATACGGTAATATACGTTGAAACCTTCACGTCACCCTTTACTACATACCAGCCCTCTGACCAAGTGGTTAAATCGCTTGTAACCTCTGTATATGAGCCGGTATAGATTTTCTGATTGCCGTTTTCGTCAATATAGCTTGTTCCCTCTGCTGCAAAAGCAGTCATCGGCACACAGCTCATAACGATAGCAAGGCAGAGAGCCAGGCTTAGTATCATTCGTAATTTGTTACCTATCGAGTTTTTCATTATGTTTTCTCCTTTCGGGTTATAACAACAATTTAAAATGGCAATTATTTTAAAAACTCATCCAATTGCTTTAACATTTCAGTTTTTATTTTTTGATAATCAGATGCGAGAACTTTCGCAATTACTTTTTCTCTTTCCTTTCTTTCAAAATCATATATTTTCAAAAGGCAGGTAAGAGTTAAGTATATTTTATCTTCCAAGGTATAATCCTCTGTGCAAGGCTCTGCAAGAGCACTTCGTTCTATGCAACAGGTTACATTCGCAGCCCGCCTGAAACGCTTTAAATCCCAATCCGGAAGATATGAACCGAGAATATTAAAATTCTTTTCAGCAGTCCAATCTTTAAGATATGCCAATGTAAGAGGCTCTGAATACATTGAATAATAAATATCCCTTATATTTTCTTTTTCCTCGCACAAAGCTATCTGCACAACAATTTCAAGACAATATGTAAATAAATCTTCTGTTCCCCTGTTTTTATTATATTCAATAAATTTTGTATGATAGCTCATTATCTTCTTTGTAAATTCAAGAAGAATATCTGCCTTAGTAGGAAACCAGAAAGTAAGATTTCCGGGACTTATTCCTACATCCTTACAAATCATTTTTACTGATGTATGGTGAAAACCATTTACGAGAAAATTTCTTATTGCTGAATCAATAATAGCTTGTTGTGTTGCGTTGTTTTCTCTGTGTGCCATAGTTAAACCCCACATTTTAGTATGTTTACTATTTAGTACGCTTACTATGATAGTGCGCATACTACATTTTGTCAAGAGTTTAACGATAAAAAATTCCCACTTTTTTTAAAAAAAGTGAGAATTTTTTCATTTTTATTTAATTTTCAAAGGAAAGCGATGTAACGATTTTAAAATATAACCTTCAACCATTTTTTCAAATCCACAAGCCAAGCGGAATTATATTCGAAAACGGGAGTCATATCGTCAATTGTCTGACTGTCGCAAGTGGAAAGACCATGACCGCCGAAGGGGAAAATGTGAAGCTCGAAGGGCACACCCTTTTCTGCCAAAGCACCTGCATAAAGAAGACTGTTTTTAACGGGCACACAACCATCCTCTGCGGTATGCCAGATATATGCGGGGGGAGTTGTAGCACACACATGCTTGTCACAGGAGAAATATTCTTCCTCTTCCTTGGTTTCAGGCTGATGTCCTAAAAGATTTATAAAGCTTCCCATATGGGCAGTTCTTGCATTTGCATTGATAACAGGATAACAAAGAACTGATGCATTGACTGATTTACTTTCAGGGAAAACTTCTCTTACCTCTTTACAATCAAACATTGTGGAATAATGTGCTGCAAGATGACCACCTGCAGAAAAGCCCATAATTGCGATTTTTTCTGTATCGCAGTTCCATTCTTCAGCATTTTTATAAATAAGCTCAACTGCCGCCGCAACCTCACGAATTTGTGTAGGGAAGCGGTTGGGCGCAACAGAATATGTAAGAACAAAAACATTGAAGCCTTCAGGAAGAAAATGAAGAGCAATGGGCTCAGACTCTCTTTCTGAGCACATACCATATCCGCCGCCGGGGCAAATGAGCATACAAGGTCTTTTTTGATTTTCTCTTTTCATTTCTGCCATATTGTAAGGTAAGTATATATCAAGCGTAGGATTCCTACCCTCTTCACCTAAAAAAATAAAATAATTTTTCATTTCGAGTCTTTCGTGCTTCATATTTTCAACTCCCGTAGAAATTTTTATATTCACAGTATAATACATCCGTTTTTTCAATTCAACACAAAACATTAAAAACATGTTAATATTGAACAATAAATATTTACAAACAACTCATTTTATGTTATCCTTTTAACAAAGGCAGGTGAGTTTATGCAAACAAGAAAGCTCAAAAAATTCTTCAAGAACAATAAGATTGTTTTACTATCGGGTCTTACTGTGTTTACAGTATTTTTTGCTATAGCTTATCTTGAACTAAAACTAATAAGTGACCACGGTTGGCATAACACTCACGCATTAAACATTCTGAGATTTTCATTTGCAGGTGTTTGTGTTCTTGTTTTTATTGTTACTGCAATTAACCTTATAGCCTCTCGCAACAGAGAAAACAAAACAAAGAAGCAATTAAGCATTGCCGATACCCTTATAAACTGCATAACTCTCCTTGCAGAAGAAAAAGATATTAACAAGGCAATTGACAGTCTTTTAAAAATCTTGAACAATTATTTCGATGGTGACAGAGCTTATCTTTTTGAGTTTGATTATGAAAAGCAGACCACCTCAAACTCTTATGAATATGCCGCAGAGGGTGTTACAAAGGAAATCGACAATCTTCAGAATGTTCCTCTTGAGGTTATTGATGTTTGGATTAAAAAATTTGAGGAAACAGGAACTTTCTACATTTCAAGCCTTGATAAAGACGTTGATAAAGAAAGTGACACTTACAAATACCTTGAAATGCAGCAAATCCAAAGCCTTATTGCGGTTCCCCTTGTTAAAGAGGATGTTATAATCGGCTTTTTAGGAATTGATAACCCGAAAATCAATTATGATGATTTAACACTTCTCTCATCTGCATCATTCTTCATTTTAGATAGCATCGACAGAAGAGAAAGTCACGAAATGCTTCACAGATTAAGCTTTGAAGATACTCTTACCGCAGTTCACAACAGAAACAAATTCAATCACGATATTGAAGAATACCATCAAAAACCCGTTGAATATATCGGTATTGCATATTTTGATATCAACGGATTAAAAGAGGTTAATGATACAAAAGGTCACGAAGCAGGTGACACACTTATAAAAAGTGCTGCAGAGGGTATAAACAGCGTTTTTGTTGGCGACACCTACCGCATAGGCGGTGATGAATTCGTTGTTATAACAACTCATATAAAAAAGGATGTTTTTGAAAAAAATGTTCAGAAAACCATAAAAAAGCTTACCGAAAATGGAATAAGCGTATCCTTCGGCACAAGCTGGGAACAAAGCAGCGATAATATTGAAAAGCAGCTTTCAATTGCTGACCACAAAATGTATGAAAACAAACTTTTGTATTATAAAGAAATCGAAGAAAGAACCGAGAACGGAAATTAACCGTTCTCGGTGTTTTTTATCAATAA
This sequence comes from Acutalibacteraceae bacterium, assembly GCA_045577815.1. GTDB lineage: Bacteria > Bacillota > Clostridia > Oscillospirales > Acutalibacteraceae > DTU089. Next base: position 7,824 of record JAZNJB010000011.1, on the reverse strand, counting down.
TCTCTTGGCAATGTATAGGAATAATAAACTTTATTTGTTTTATAGTTAATAACCTCAACATCCACTCCTATGCCATCTTCAAGAAACATCTGGTAGGAATAAGCCTGGCTTGCAACTCCCTCTGTGCAGTCGTATGCCATAACCTCCCACATTTCCTTATCAATATATATTTTTAGATTGCGAAAATCCTCATCAAATTCAACTTCTCTGATAACTTGGTACGTATCAAGATACTCATAACCGGAATAGATTGTAGCAATTTGATTATATTTATCCTTCAGCAGATTATTATATTGCGATTCAGAAAACACCAAATTATAGCTTTCTCCATCTGCAGATTGATTAACTTTTGCTCCATACTCTTGCATTTCTTTTAAAAATAACTCTTCATCAAACTGATAACCGAAAACGGTGTTGCTTTCAAGCTCTTTTTTATCTATATCAATATTAACAATCTTGGCTTTTTCTTTTTCACCTGTAACGTTATAAACTGCAATTACAGAACTGATTGTAATTATATACGGATAAGTGGAATGATCTGCGATAATTCTACCGTCATATACCACCCGGATTTTGCTGTTTATATTTCTATAAATTCCTTCAAGCGATATTTGATTAAAGCCATTGATTTTTTCAGTTTCGTTTTCAAACGGTTCAACTACAATTCCATCTCTGCCAACTTCAACAACAGTAGCATTAAAAGTTTTTAACGAATTATCGTATATCGAAGAAAGACCGATTAATGTTCTTAAATACTCCGACTCACCTACTGCATCATCCTCTATATAATCCCAAAGATAGCTTGATAAATTATGCTGAAAGGGCACGACCTCAATATAAGCATCGTTAATATTGTAATCGGAAAGAATCAAAGGAATTTCGTCATCCGTTGCAAATTCTTTAAAATCCATAATTTTCTGAGGGTCAACAGGATTTTTATTTGAAGAAATATACCACCTGTAGTTATCCAATCCCAAGGCTGTAACATGAACCGTCAAACCTTCAGAAGTATCGAGATTGAAAAACTGTGGATACTTTTCTTTTAACTTTTTAATTTCTTTTTTAGTGTTTTTGTCTGAAACAATAACAGATGTTGGACCATCTGCACCTCCAATTATGCCTATTGAGGAGCTATTGCCTTTATTTTCAGATTTTTCAAAAACAACCTCTATTACATCAAGTTCGACTTCAATTTTAGTGTCTCGTCTGTTTTTGAACCATTTTTTAGGTACCGAGAAACAAAACTCTGTACCTGGTCCTATGGAATGGCAAAATGTAGAATAGTGGCTGAAATCACCCGTTGCATCACAAACGTTTATTTCTTCCCCTAATTCCAAACCGCCTTCGAATTGATTTGCATCTAATACATAAACAGTACCTTCATCAGGTATATTCTTGTAAGTAACATCGAAAGTTAATGTAAATACATCATCATGGCTATGCACTTCTTTAAAATTAAATTCAACACAATCGTTATAAGTATCCCGCCCTTTGACTTTATATACTCCATCTTTTTCGAACATTTCATCAGTTAATGTTCCTGTAACAAAAAAGATACCAAAATCTTTTTCGTTTGCACTAATAATATCGAAGCCATCTTCATTTAAAATTCTATCTAATTTAGTATTTACGGGATTACTGATAAAGCATACTGCTACAACGGTAAATAAAACTAATGATAAAATCACTACCCAAAACGCAGGTTTTTTATAGTTAACAACAGATTTGATTCTTTGTTTCACTCCAACCTCACCGAATGCCAAAGGACAAGCCATAACAATTCTTCGCTGAATACTGCAAGAAACCAATGTTTCGGAATAGCCTTTTTTTTCGCTGACAGGCATATTTTTTATTACTTTTTCATCGCAGGCAGTTTCAATATCTCTGCAAAGTAAAATATATGCAACCCACAATACTGGGTTAAACCAATAAACTGACAGAAGAATGAATCCTAAAGGCTTCCACCAATGGTCTTTTCGTTTAAGATGTGCTTTTTCGTGTAAAGAAATATAATTTATTTGTTCCTCGGTGATTCCTGACGGAACATAAATTTTAGGTTTGAAAAAGCCTAGAATAAAGGGTGTATCAATATTATCGCAATAATAAATGTTATCAGCAAAAATAATTGATGCTCCAACCTGTTTATGCAACCTAAGATAAGAAATTAAACCATAAAGGAGCATAGCAAACAAACCAACAATCCAGATAATTGACAAAATAGTTGTCATATCTGCAAAGGTGCTTGTAGGTACAGTTACACCTTCATAATATTTATCCCCAAGAAATTCATTAATGTTGCTATCAACTGCAGGAACACCTGATTGAACAGTAAACGGGCGGCCTGTTGATGAATTGTTTACTGTAATAGTCTGAGAGCTGGGAATAAGACTTAAACTGCTCTCAATTGATAACGGACAAATCAATCTTATTCCAACCAAAGCCCATAAAAGACAGTTTATCCATTTAGGTGCTTTCTTTAAAAGTAGCCTTGCAACCACAACTGCTAAGACAAGATAGCTTGCGGTTATACTCATATTGAAAACATCAAGAAACAATTCACTCATAATCACACCTCCTCAAAGGAGTTAATCATATCCTTTATTTCTCTAAGTTCTTTTTCAGAAAGCTTCTTTCGTTTTGTAAATGCGGCAATAAAAGCAGGTAAAGAACCCTCAAAGGTATTTTCAACAAAGCTTTCACTCTGCATTGAATAAAAATCCTCTTTTGAAATAAGGCAACTGACAATACTGTTTTCCGTCTTGAAAAGTCCTTTTTCGCAAAGTTTTTTAAGAACAGTATAGGTAGTTGTTCTTTTCCAATTCAATTCTTTCTCGCAAATCAAAATCAGTTCTTTTGTTGTTAAAGGTGCATTCAACCACACAATATCTGCAAATTTTGCCTCAACAACGCCTAATCTTATATCATTCATAACTGCACCACCCTTCTTCTGTCTATAAGTCATAGACTACGCTTTTAGTCTATCACACATAGACAACATTGTCAACAACCTATGCTTATTTTTTCAACGATGAAAAAATCACCAAAAATCACTTTCCAAACTCCCCTATTTATAACAGATTTTTAGAATGTTTTTTGAGAATAAAAAAAATACCCTCTCGCACTTGACATTCACCCCTTTAAGAATTAAAATTCTATGTGTGAAAAGATTTCCTAAAACCTTAACAAGGAGATGTCTATTATGAAAAAAATCTATGAAGGTAAAACAAAAGACGTTTACGAGCTTGACAATGGTAATGTAATGCTCAAGTTCAAGGATGACTGCACAGGTAAAGACGGCGTTTTCGATCCCGGTGAAAACAGCGTTGGTCTTACAATCGAAGGTATCGGTAAAGAGAACCTTAAAACATCTATCTATTACTTTGATATGCTTAAAGAAGCAGGCATCAAAACTCACTATGTAAGTGCAGACGTTGAAAACGCTACTATGGAAGTTCTTCCCGGTAAGGTTTTCGGTCATGGTCTTGAAGTTATTTGCAGACTTGTTGCAACAGGTAGCTTCATTCGTCGTTACGGCGAATACATTGAGGACGGCACAGTTCTCGAGGGTGGCTATGTTGAATGCACATTCAAGAATGATGCTAAGGGCGATCCCCTTGTTACAGGCGAAGGTCTTGCAGCTCTCGGTGTTATGAGCCCTGCAATGTTTGAAAGCATGAAAGAACAGACTCTTAAAATCACAAAGATTATCGCTGATGACCTTAAAACAATCGGTCTTGACCTTTGGGATATCAAATTCGAATTCGGTTACAACAATGATGAAGTTATTCTCATTGACGAAATCGCTTCCGGTAATATGAGAGTTTACAAAGGCGATACAATCGTTGAACCCGTTGAGCTTACTAAACTTATTCTTAACAGATAATCTGTTTCATTCAGAAAAATTACAGATACCTTACATTTTCGTAGGGTATCTGTTTTTATTTTTATAAATTTATGTTAGAATTTTTGTAACAAAAACTAAACTGCTGTGTCATATTAGTGACCGGTCAAAAAGAACAGGTTTTGAAAGGGTGTGAAGGCTTGAACGAAATAGAAATAATTTATCAGAAATATTATAAATTCGTTAAGGGCTATGCATTCACCCTTTGCTTTGATGAAAGCCTTGCGGAAGATATAACTCAGGAGACGTTTTTCAAGGCAATTAAATCCTACGAAAAATTCAACCACAAATGCAAGGTTGAAACCTGGCTTTGCCAGATTGCTAAAAACACATTTTTAAACCTTAAACGCCCGAAGCAAACAGAAAATATAGAAGATTTTCTGAACCTTGTTTCTGATGATAACATTGAAGAAAGTCTTGTAAAAAAAGATAATGTGAAAAATATTTTGTCTGCTTCAAGAGATTTAGAATCACCTTACAAAGAGGTATTTTATATGAAAACTCTTGGTGATTTCTCCTATGAAATTATTGCAGAGGTTTTCGAGAAATCAGAAAGCTGGGCTAGGGTTACATATTATCGTGCAAAGCAGAAAATCATAGAAAGGATGAAAGAAAATGAGTAAAATCAGTTGCGAAATTATAAAGGACTTACTTCCCCTTTACATAGACGGTGTTTGCTCTTCTGACTCAATTGACGCCATTGAAGAGCATTTAAAGGACTGCCCCCATTGCGAAGCAGAGCTTCTAAACCTGCAAAAAGATACAGATATAAAGCCTGAAATTGATAAAGATATTGATAAGGCAGTAAAAAACGCTAACAAGAAAATAACAAAAGGAAATAAAAAGGTTGCAATAAAAACACTTTGCATTGTTCTTTGCGTTGCTATGCTTTCAGGGCTTTTTATCTTTTTTCAATATCCGCTATTCCTTGAGAAAAGCTCATTTTTCACTTCCGGCTTCAAGTCACTCAGCGAATATGAAACTTGGGAAATTGAAAGTTCAAAGAAAGCCAATTACGAAAACGATTTAGCAAAGTGCTATATTGACAGCAAACACGGAAAATTTGAAGAAACAAAAACCACTGACGGTTTTAGTCTTCATTGGAGTGAAAAGAAATTCATAGCATTTATCGACACACGAACCGGTGAAAATTTCAATTCCGACACAACTTTTGATGAGTTTTGCAAAGAACTTAATGAATCAACAGATTCTTGGTATTTCCCTGCTTTTGTTCTTAAAAACGGCGTAAAAGAATTGGGCTACGAAACAGAGTTTTCTCCTTTGTACGACTTGAAATTAGTTCGTGAACTCATCACAACAGAACCACCAGAAACTGCTATATTCTTAAATTTTAATGAATATAGCAAAGCCTGTACATATTATCATCTTCACCTATTCGCCTTACCAGTTGCAGACAAATTCATTGTTGGCGAAAGCAAAAACAATGTTATGTGGGGTACCATAAATAATATAGAAGACTTTGACGCATATATTTTATATTACCAACCTTGCGAAAACGCTCAAAAAGAAACAATGGTAATCTTCCGCGGATTTTCAAAAGAAGAAGCACAAGAAATTGCAAAAAGCATTGTAATTAAATAAAAACTTGACCCCTGTGAAATTTTAAAAATTATCACAGGGGTCAATATTTTTATAAATACAAAAATTTATAAGATTGCGTCAGGAACGCAGTTTTAGTGGCGAAGGCGTACAAGGGTACGTCCAGCAAGCTAAAACAAGTTAATGGCGTGATATTATAAATTTTTCAAGTAATTGATACTCATTTCTGCACACTCAATAGGTGTTTTATCCATTGAGGGGTCATCCTGCTCAACAACTACCCATTCTGCGCCTGCTTTTTCTGCGGAAGCTATAATCTTCTTCCAATCCTGGCATCCGTAACCAACGGGGCGGAATTCGAATGTGTTTTCTGCTTTATCTGTTTCTTCCTCTTCGATACCGATAAGCTTGTAAAGAGGGCCGTTACCCTTTGAACCGCTGAAATCCTTAAGATGAACAATAGGTGCTCTGCCTGAATATTTTTCAACATAAGCACTGGGCTCTTCACCGCCAACATTTACCCAACAGGTATCAAGCTCTGTTTTAAGTAAATCTTCAGAAATTGTGTTATAAAGAATATCGAGAGCGTATTCGCCATCGATTTTAAGGAACTCAAAATCATGGTTATGATAAAGAAGCTGAAGTCCCATTTCTTTTGCAACAGCACCGATTTTGCCGATACCTGCAACAGTTGAAGCCCAACCATCTGTACCGGGGCGACATTCCTCTGTAAGATAAGGAACAACAACATATTTACAGCCCATATCTTTATAATCCTTAAGAACTGCTTCGGGGTTTTCGAGCATATCATAATAAGGAACGTGAGCAGAAACGGGAATAACACCGATTTCATCACAAATAGCCTTAACCTCTTCACCTGATTTGCCGAAAAGCCCTGCAAACTCTACACCCTCGTAGCCAAGCTCTTTAACTTTTTTAACTGTACCATAAAAATCTTTTTCCATATCATCACGAACGGAATAAAGCTGAATAGCAATAGGTAATTTCATAAATTAAAATCTCCTTTATTGTGAAATTTATTGCTTTTATATTACTCCAAATTCCTTTATAATTCAAGGTTTTTTCGTCATTTTATTGACACAACTCACTAATAGTTGTAAAATAATTACATTGACTTAGAAATGAGGTATAAAGATGAAATATCTTGTTGTTTTATATGACGGAATGGCAGACTACCCCGTTCCCGCTTTAGATGGCAAAACTCCCATGGAATTGGCAAAAAAGCCTTTACTTGATAAGCTTGCACGATTCGGCAAGGTTGGTACTGTTAAAACTGTTGCTGACGGTCTTAAGCCCGGTAGCGATATTGCGAATATGAGTGTTTTAGGCTACAACCCCAAGGAATGCTACACAGGTCGCTCCCCTCTTGAAGCAGTCAGCATCGGCGTTGATATGAAAGATACTGACATCATTTTCCGCACAAACCTTGTAACACTTTCTGATGAAGAAAACTACGAAGATAAAACAATGGTTGATTACAGCGCAGGTGATATTTCCACAGCGGAAGCTGCAGAAATTATAAAAAGCGTTCAGGAGCATTTCGGCAACGAGAAATTTGCTTTCTACAGTGGCGTTGCTTACAGACATTGCCTTGTTTGGAATAACGGCACACTTGACCTTGGCAAAATGACTCCTCCCCACGATATTTCAGGTAAAGTTATCGGTGAGCACCTTTCTGATAGCGAAAATGCAAAAGAGCTTATCGCTATGATGAAGGAAAGCTATGATTTTCTTATGGAGCACCCTGTTAACAAAGAGAGAATGGCAAGAGGTGAACGCCCTGCAAACTCCATCTGGCTCTGGGGCGAAGGCACTAAACCTGCTCTTTCCAATTTCAAAGATAAATATGGTGTTGATGGTTCAATCATTTCTGCAGTTGACCTTCTTAAAGGTATCGCCAAATGCGCAGGTATGGGCTCTCCCGATGTCCCCGGCGCAACAGGCTATATTGATACAAACTTCGAGGGTAAGGCAGACTGTGCTATTGAAGAGCTTAAAACAAAGGACTTTGTTTATATTCATATTGAAGCTCCCGATGAATGCGGACACAGAAACGAGCCTGAAAATAAAGTCAAAGCAATCGAAATGATTGATGAAAGGGTTCTCGCAAAAGTTCTTCCCGAGCTTGATAAATATGATGACTACAAGGTTATGGTTCTTCCTGACCACCCCACCCCCATTGTTACAATGACTCATGCAGGTGATGCAGTTCCCTACCTGATTTATCAGAAATCAAAAGCTGATGACAATGGTATTGAAAGCTTCACAGAGAATACTGCTAAAGCTGCAGGAAACTATGTTGAAGTAGGTTACACTCTTATGGATAGCTTTATAAATGATTA
>JAZNJB010000010.1:0-3718 GCA_045577815.1 Acutalibacteraceae bacterium | reverse complement strand
GAGAATAAATTTAAGAAGAGATAACTGTAAACAAAGAAAACAATGATTTATAGGAGTATTAATATGAAGCCTATCAGCTTTTATCTTGTAACAGACACTCATTATTTTGAAAACAAATTGGGCGCCGGCGGAGAAGCCTTTGAAAAAAACATGGTAACTGAGCAGTACTTTGTAAAAGAAAGCCATGCAATTGTAAGCTCCACCTTTGATGAAATCATACAGGACAAAGAAACTGATATTTTTATTATTCCCGGTGACCTTGTAAAAAACGGTGAAAAAGAAAGCCACGATGGTTTTATTAAAGAGCTTTATAGACTTAAAGAAAATGGCAAAAAGGTTTATGTTATAACAGCCGGTCACGATTATAACGACTCTGCCTATGTTTTAAAAGACGATGGTCGTATGCCTGTTGAAGGTACAGATTATAACGATTTGTGTGAAATGTATCGTGATTTTGGTTATGGTGATGCTATTGCATTTGATGAGCCGACACACTCTTATGTTGTAGAAATCAGTAGTGGTGTCAGAATGCTCGCAATTCATTGTGACAGTAAGGGCCAACCAAAAGGTACGATGGATGACAGACTTATGGCTTGGGCAAAAGAACAGCTTGATAAGGCAAGAAAAGACAACTGCTCTGTTTTTGCAATTTGTCACTATCCGATTATTCCACCTGTACCTGTTTTTGAGTTAGTTGGAGATGCAAAAATAAAGGATTGGAGAAAGATTGCTTCATTTCTTGCTGATAACGGAGTTGAACTTGTGCTCACAGGTCATATGCATATTCAAAGCATAAACGAGTTTTATTCAGAAAAAGGCAACCGCCTCATTGATGTATGTACATCTGCTCTTGTGGGAAGTCCTGCAAAATACAGAAAAATCACCATAGATGAAAATTCTGTTCTTAAGGTTAAATCACTTGATGTGCCTGATTTTGGTTGGGATTTAAAGGGGCTTACACCTCAGGAATATTTTGATAATCATTTCTCTTCTGCAATTATTGCAAGAGTACGTGGTGCACTGGGCGGTGGAAAAGGAATCATAAAACACCTTAAGGCATTCGCAAGAAAGAAATTCGATAAAATCACTATAGTAACGGTTAAGCGTCTTCTTTTTATAAAAAGAGACAAAGAATTTGATAAGAAAAGGTTTGCTGATTTTGTTGGTGAAGTCGGGTTAAGCATATTTACAGGTGATTCTCCTTATGTTGAAGGTACACCGGGATATAACTTCCTTGCAGGTATTCTTTCAAGAGCTTCTTTTGTGCTTAAAAAGATTGAACCAAAACTTTGCAAAAATGGCGAAAAAATTGATTTGAGAGGTATGCTTCTTAATACTATCGGAAATAATAAAGGCTTTTCGGATAACAATGCCGAATTTACACTCAAATAAATTCACAATATCGTAAGGTGAAAAATATGTTATATAAAAAGAATGTTGAAAAATCGCTAAAAAAAGAACTTTTCAAAAATCCTACATCTGAATTCCGTGGAACACCTTTCTGGGCACTTAACTCATATTTGACAAAAGAAGAATTATGCCGTCAGATAGATGTATTCAAGGAAATGGGACTTGGCGGATTTCATCTTCACGTAAGAACAGGTCTTGAAAACGAGTACCTTAGTGAAGAATATATGGAGCTCATCAAGGATACTGTGGTTAAAGCAAAAAGTGAAGAAATGCTTGCGTGGCTTTATGACGAAGACCGTTGGCCATCGGGTGCTGCAGGTGGACTTGTGACAAAAGACGAAGAATACAGAAGCAGATGTCTCTTTTTCACTCCTTTCAGAGAAGAAAAACACAGTGGTATTAATGACTATTGGGTAAACAAAAAAGAAAATCCTATTGCTTGCTATGACATAATTCTTGACAGTGATGGTTTTCTTTCTTCTTACAAAAAAATCGGTGAAAATGATGAGGCTGAAGGCACAAAATGGTATGCCTTTCTTGAATTGGCAAATCCTTCAAGCTGGTATAACGGACAGACATATCTTGATACATTGAACAGTGATGCCGTTAAAAAATTTGTTGAAGTAACTCACGAAAAATATAAAGATAAAGTGGGAGACGAATTTGATAAAACTATCCCTGCTATTTTTACCGACGAGCCTCAGTTTACAAGAAAAGCAGTTCTTAATAATTCATTTGATAAAATGAATATTACAATGCCTTGGACTGATAATGTGCCTGAGCTTTACAAAGAAATGTATGGTGAAGATATTTTTGACACCCTTCCTGAAATTTTCTGGGATAAGCCTGATTCTGCACCGTCCGTTCATCGTTACAGATACCACGATTTTATTGCTGAATTATTTGCAACATCATTTGCCGATACTGTGGGTAAATGGTGCAATGAAAATGGAATTGCCCTTACGGGACATATGATGGAAGAGCCTACACTTAATTCACAGACTGCAGCACTTGGTGAGGCCATGCGTTCATACAGAAGCTTTAAGCTTCCCGGCATTGATATGCTTTGCAATCGGCATGAATTTACTACTGCAAAACAGACACAGTCTGCTGTTCATCAGTACGGTTATGAGGGTATGCTTTCAGAGCTTTACGGTGTAACAGGTTGGGACTGTGATTTCAGAACATATAAGCATCAGGGCGACTGGCAGGCTTGTCTTGGCGTTACAATCCGTGTCCCTCATCTTTCGTGGTATGCGATGAAGGGTGAAGCAAAACGAGATTATCCTGCTTCAATCCACTATCAGTCACCATGGTACAAAAAATATAATCTTATTGAAGATCATTTCGCAAGAGTAAACACTGCACTTACACGAGGCAAGCCTGTTGTAAAAGTGGGTGTTATTCATCCCGTTGAAAGCTTCTGGCTTCATTGGGGACCTAATGACAAATCGGCAATATTCAGAGAAAGTCTTGATGAAAGGTTTTCCAACGTTACAAAGTGGCTTCTTGAGGGCAGTATTGATTTCAACTTTATTTCAGAGTCGCTTCTCCCATCTCTCTGCGAAAAAGGAAATGCGCCCTTAAAGGTCGGCGAAATGGAATACGATGCGATTGTCGTTCCCGGGTGCGAAACCTTGAGAAAAACAACGCTTGAAAGACTTGAGCAATTCCGTGAGAATGGCGGTAAACTCATTTTTATGGGTGATGCGCCTTCGCTCGTTGACGCTGTACCTTCTGATTATGCAAAATCACTTTTTGAAGAGAGTAAAAAAATCGACTTTTCTCGTGCATCACTTCTCACAGCACTTGAAGATGTCAGAACACTCACAATAAGATATGCTGATGGCAAGCTTACGGATAATTATATTTATCAGATGCGTGAAGATAATGACTGCAAATGGCTTTTTATCTGCTGTTCAAAAGAACCTGATAACAAGCATATAGATTATGGTAAAGATATTCAAATTATTCTGAATGGCACTTTTTCACCTGAAATTTATAACACAGAAAATGGTGAAATTGAGCCAATTAAAGCAGAATACCGAGAAGGAAAAACCATTATCCGTTATCGTATTTTTAGTTATGACTCAATTCTTCTTAAACTCGTTGATGGTAAAACAGAGTGTGAAAAAGCACAGCATATTCCTAAAAAAGCAAGTGATATGCTTTGTGAAATGTGTGATTATGAGTTGTCTGAAGAAAATGTGCTTGTTCTTGATATGGCACAATGGAAAATTGACGATGATAAGGACTATTTTCCAAAAGAAGAAGTGCTTCGTCTTGATAACCTCATAAGAGAACGTCT
>JAZNJB010000009.1:0-2840 GCA_045577815.1 Acutalibacteraceae bacterium | reverse complement strand
TGCCAATGAGCACAATGACGGAATCTGCAGTTTTCAATGGTAATATTGCTGCAATGAACTGTGTTTACAAGGGTAATACATTCATCAAGATTTTTGTTGCCGTCAAAAATACCGCCTGAAATAACAACATCGTGAGTACCTTCATAAGCTCCCCATTCAGGTTCGGAATAGGAAGCAAGAAGATATCTTGTCAGCGGTTCGCTTTTATCGCTTCTCAGAATGACTGCATTGTCCGAAAGCTTCAGATGCTGATACGAATAGAAAATAAGTGCAGCAGAAACGAGATATGTACCGTTGGGAAAATAAACTGTTCCACCATCTTTCAGTTCATCAATGCAGGCCTGCAAAGCTTTTGTATCGTCGTGTATTCCGTCTGCATATACATCCTTATTCTGCAAAACATTTGTAAATTTCATATAATCACCTCAGAACATATTGTCATTCGCTCTGTGAAACAACCGCAGCCTCTGCATTAGCCGCTGCATCCTGTAAATCGCACGGAGTACCTTCTGCTGCGGTATTTCCCGCTTCTGCCCTCTGTTTGAGAACTTCCATAACGTGGGCGTGCTTTTCATCGGTGAAATCCCAAAGGAACAGATACGGAAGGGCCATCAGTACATATCCGGCAAGGTCAAAACCAAGACCGATAAGCATACACTGAATTCTTACATCGCTCATATAAAGTACATCCCAGTCAGATGTAAATCCTACACGGTAGAACATAAGCGGAATAATGAGAGAAACGAGGGTCGTGATGGGGGTTGTGAACCAAGTGATGATTTTTTGGTATTCTTCAAGTCTTTCTCCGGAAATATACATCTGATAATCTGTAACTCTGATTTTGGTGTCATCCTGTGCAATACCAACCGCAGCTTCAAGTGTATTGGAAACAAGCATAGCAATGTAAATTGCAAGACCGCACAGAAAATGAGAATTGCCAAGAAAGAGAATTGCCAGAATATATACTCCGTTTCTCAATGCCAAGACAATATATTTGAATACAATCAGCTGCTTATACTGAAAGCGTTTTCTTATCCACGGTGCAAGGAATTGACCGGGGTTGCCGGACATTTTATAAATAATTTCTGCTATAGAGAAGAAAAGTCCTGTTTCACGCCAAGTATAAATAAGGAGGATTCTTTTCATATCAAGCATACCGTTGCCCAATGAGTCGAGGAACTCTGCAATTTTTATTATCCAAAGATATTTGTTTTTAAATATACCCGAAACGCAATGCCAGAATGAAAGGTATTCTCTGTTTTCAAGAGGTGGCATAGGAATTCTTTCTTTGATGTTGCGAAGTCCTATGAACATAACTCCCGATGAAACAACAAAAAAGATGGGTATAAGATATCTGAAAGTTCCGATATCCTTGATGCCGTCAAGGAACATTACGCCTGCAAGCGTCGGAAGAATAACGTTTACGATATTCTGAACAAAATGGCTGATTTTAACGGGGAATGAACGCACATACAGTCTTTCCTGCGGGTTGGGGCTGATATTATCAGCAACAGACTGTGTAAAGCCGACGTAATTGAATATTGTGTAAAACTGGAAAAGAAGATAAAGAGTCCAGACTCTGTCGGTAAGCGGGAGCTCGTAAAGCGGAAGAGTACAAATAAGCACAACAACAATAAGGCACTGAATAACATTTGCATATGCAAAAATTTTGTATCTGCCGAGCTTTTTGAGGAGCTTTTTTCTGATAAGAATATTTCTGAAACCGCTCCATCCGTTGGTGAGAAAATGCGCACCGAAGATTTTGAAAATATTGAAGCTGTTGATGCCTTTCCAACGGGTATCTATGATGTTGGCAACGCCGTCGGGAAGAATAACGGAAAAATCAAATATAAGCATCAGTAAACCTAAAACAGTAAAGGTCAAATACACCGCATTATATCTTCGTTCAATTTTTGGTGGAAGAAAGCCTAAGTTTGCATCTACACCCATGGTCAGAAGATTCCAGAAATATGTTGATGCAATGAAAAATACGTTTATCGCGCTGAATGTAAGAAGAGGAATTTCGTAGTAATGTGCAATCAGATAACAACCTGTACCGAAGGTAAGGAAGCTCTGAAGATATTTCAGAGTATAATCACCGCCGACTGCGGCAAAAATCGAAAAATATTCTTTATACGGAACATGTTTTCCTTCAGCAGGAGTGTTCCAATATTTTTTCATTTCCTGAAAGATATTCATTTTCTCTTTGCTTTCAGATTTTGCCATTATTTTTCTCCTCCTTCCGCAATAAGTTCATTTATTCTTTGGTTTGCATCGTCACGGGTTTTGCCGTATTGTTCTTTCGGGGCAACGTTAACAACAACCTTTTTAATGTTTTTGGGAAGCCAGCTGTCACCGAATGTTATTTGCTCTTCGCTTTGTGCTCCCATATAAAACTCTTTGAGATTTGAACAGGAATAGAAAGCGAAACTGCCTATTTCCTTAACTGAATCGGGAATATACATAACAGGTGTCATGCCCTGACAATAGCTAAATGCATCAGAACCGATTTTCTCGAGTCCGTCAGGAAGTGTAACAAGAGATATCTTTTCACACTTAAAGAATGCCATATCACCGATTTCTTTAAGCGTTGAGGGTATATTAACTTCTGTAAGTGTTTCATTTTTATAAAACGCACACGCACCTATTCTTTCAACACCTTCGGGAATTATATATGAAGTTTCTACCTTCTTGATAGGATAGACCATAAGCTTTTTCATATCCTTTGTGTAAAGAACACCGTCAACGGAAGTGTAATATTCATTCGCCTCGTCAACTTCTATTGATTTGAGTTCTTTGCAGTAGAAGAACGAGGTTTCATCTATGTACTCAACATCTTT
>JAZNJB010000008.1:0-2969 GCA_045577815.1 Acutalibacteraceae bacterium | reverse complement strand
TTGCTTGAATTTGTTGAACCCTATTATGCAGATAAAGATATTATGCATAATATGTGGCATATTGAACTGGTTCAAAAAATGGTTAGTAAAATTCTTTCCAATTGTAATTACACTGTTGATGAAGAATGTTTAAAATTAGCAACATACTTTCATGGCTTCATATATTCCGACGAGGGAAAAATCAAGCAGTGGATGATAGCACAGAATTATAATGAAGAAAAAATATCTAAAACAATCCAAATAGCTTGGGAGTCTCAAAGGAGCGAAATACCCGAAACCATCGAAGGAAAGATTTTACACGATGCTCACGTGTTAGAGGGTGGCAGAACATACCAGGTTGTAAAAACATTAATTACCGGTTCTGTCAGAGGACAGTCATTAATTGATACGTTGGATTTTATGGAAAAAAATGTTTTAAACCAAAACAGATGCTATTTACCTGAAACAATTCCTTTGTGCGAAGATATGAACGACTATACAAATAGTTTCTTTGCAGATTTAAAAGATGGGATTAGATAAACTAAAAATTGGGAGATTTAAGAAAATGATAGAGGTTAAATTTTATGACCAAGTGTCAGATGAGCTTTTGAAGTTTGCAGTTATTATTTCTAAGACAGATGGTAAATGGGTGTTTTGTAAGCATAAGGAAAGAGATACTTACGAAGTTCCTGGTGGTCATAGAGAGGAAAATGAAGATATTTTAGAAACTGCAAAAAGAGAACTGAAGGAAGAAACAGGTGCATTAGATTTCACCGTTTCCCCTATTTGTGTTTATTCGGTCACAGGCAAAAACAAGGTAAATGAGACAGGTGAAGAAACCTATGGCATACTATGCTTTGCAGATATTAAAACCTTTGAAAATGAATTACATAGCGAAATGGAAAAAGTCCTGATTACAGATACATTAGTAGAAAATTGGACATATCCTCTAATTCAACCAAAGTTGATTGAAGAAGCAAAACGCAGAGGCGTTATATAGATTTATATTTACAAACAACACCCGTCACACTATTGTGGCGGGTGCTTTCTTATGTGTTATTTATATCAAATTATTATTCAAGCATGGCAACAATTTTTTTGAATTCGTCTGTTGCCTTGAACTTATCTGACAACGGATAATTTTCAGTCAAAAGTTCTTTGACCTGCATTTTTGCAACATAAGTAGAACCCAAAGTATGCTTATCAAATTTATTACCTTCGAACATTACTGAGTGCATAGTTGTTATTCTGTCCATATTATCAAACTTAATAGCAAGGTCGCACATTTTTCTGAAGTTTTCATACGCATTGGCATTATCACCAAGTTTAAAATATCTTACACCTAAATGTCCGTAATTATAAATTACCGTTCGCCACATTTTGCCGTAATGACCATCATCGTACACAAAATTCAAAAAGTCGAGTTCTGTTTTGAAAGCCGAAAGCACCCATTCGTCAGAGAAGTTTCTGTCATAGAAAAAGGCGTTATAATGAAAATAGTGAGAATAAACTGTATTGAGCAACAAGAATTGTTCTTCAAGAGTATTCATTATTATCTCATCACCATTCGGATAGTTCTCAGGATAATAAAAGCAGAACATTTCCTGTCCGTCTCTCATTCTCGGCATTTCTTTTATAATTTTTTCACAGTCCTCAAAGGTTATGCCGCTGCCTTCTTTTTCTGAAAGTCCTTTATAGAGTTCAGCGATATGTCTTTTGGCAGAAATGCGTATTTTGTCATTGTTGCAGTTCTGTTTGATATTTTCATATATTGCAATTATCTTTGCAACATTTTCGGGTGTGTTTTCTTTGAAATGAACAAGGCAAGTCATATATCTCAAAAGAATACGAAAATCATTAGGGAACTTTTCTTTAAGTCTATTTATTGTTTCTATTTTTAATTTTTTGTCTGTAAGATTATCATAAGCCTCAAGTTCTTTGATTATTTTAGCCTCGTCTTCTGCTCTATTAACACCAAGCAACTCATCAACACTTACTTTGAAAAAGCCTGCAATTTCAGGTAGCATCGTAATATCGGGATAACTTTCTCCACGCTCCCAATTGCTGACACTTTGAGAAGTAACACCTAAAAAATCTGCAAGAATTTCTTGGGTAAGCTCTTTATGAAGTCTCAACCTTTTGATGTTTTCGCTTAAATAAATAGTCATTATTCTCATCACCTCTGATTAGATTTGTTGACCGGTCTGTGTATATAATAACGCATTAAATCATAGAAAACAATAAACCATTCTTTGAACAGTTCTCAAGCGTTGCTTGTAAAATTCAATTATTAACATTAGTTAATTAGAGCATTTTCTATGAATTTATCTTTGTTATATCATCAAAGTTTTTTTACATATGGGCAAAGGGAAAGAAAAAATGAGAGCAGGGATTAGTTTCCCTGCTCTCTTACTAACTCTTCACATTCGCCTTACAGTTGCGAATGAAAGGCGAATTTTTTGTGTTTATATTTTTATTACTGGAACAGCAATTCTTGCACCTATATCGGTTTGTGCACCGAAATTAAAAGTTGGTGCAACATTGTCTACAGTTTTGTAACCATAGCGTTCAAAATTGTAGTTTTCCAACGCCTTGTAAACCTGACCGATATAGATACCGAAATCATCGGGATTTTCAAAAGGTTCACTTTGAAAATAAAGTAATATGCATTCAGGGAGTTCTGCTATTTTATATCCTTCAGGCAAAGGTTTTGAATAATCCAAAGGAACTTCAACACCTGATGCGATATTGCTGTAACCATCCTCTTGTAAAAATTCAGGCAACTCAAGTATCGCTGCTGTATCAAACTTTTCAGGAATACTGTTTTGAAGGCCTTCCCAATCACAACCTGCTTCCTCACAATAAGATAAATAACCTGTTGCAGATTTTGAGGGCATATAAATCAATTTTCTTTTCGGTCTGTTTACAGGTATTACAGTACAGATTGATGTGCTTTCCATTTTTCGTCCTTCTTTCAAGATATGATAATG
>JAZNJB010000007.1:0-13106 GCA_045577815.1 Acutalibacteraceae bacterium | reverse complement strand
AAATATTATACTACCTCTGTTTGTTACTTGCAATATAATAACCGAAACTTAAAACAGCACAACTCCCACCTACTGTTTTTTCATCACATAACCGGTAAGTGGGAGTTGGTATTTAATATGTTTTATTTCACAGATACGATACTGAAACCAGGGTGAAGTTTTCTTCTACAGGCTCGTCTGCTTCAAGTGTTTCATAGATGATTGAACGCTTCTCCGATTTCATTGCCAACAAAATCGGGGCGTGTATTACTTCTTTAACCATATTTCCACCTTAGTTCACAATCAATTAAGTTGATTATACCACTCTCATAGAGCAAAAAGCAACCCTGCTTAATATTACAATAATCAAACATTATACTCTTGTTTTTATCGACCCTAGGTGTTAAAATCGTAATATAAAATATCTTTTTGAAGAGCGTGATAGTATGAGTTTATTTAGGTCAATAAAAAAGATAAGTTGTGTTTTAGTTGCGGTGATGATTTTGAGTTTAAGTGCTTTACCTGTTTTTGCCGCAACCACTATTGAAGTTAAGCACGTAACTGATATTTCTGTTTCTGAAGATAACTGGTGGGACAGAGGCGTTCAGTACGGACGAATTCTCGTCTTGAATAATCAACCTGAAGAAGAAAACAACGCTCTTCTTGCCACTCATTGTGAGCTTAATTCAGGGCTTACAGAGAATGCACCCGGTTATCCAATTTACCGAAGCACTGATAACGGAAAGACTTGGAAGGTTATCACCCGTGTTACCGATACTCTGACAGGTGCAAATTCCGAATGGAACCCTACCCTTTTTGAGCTTTCCAAGCCTTGCGGTGATTACCCTGCAGGAACAATAATTCTTGCGGCTTGTTCCATTGATCCGGAGCACAATAAAGAATCTCACATCAGACTTTATTTCAGTCTTGATGGCGGTTACACCTTTGACCAGGGTGTTGTGGTTGCGAGTGCAGGTGGTCTTGAAGAAGGTGTATGGGAGCCGTTTTTAACTCAGCTTGATAATGGCAGTCTTGTGTGCTTCTATTCCGATGATTCAGACCCTAAACACGCACAGACAATCGTTTATAAGCAATCAAAAGATGGTATAAATTGGGGCAAAGCAGTAACTGTTGTAGCAAGTGAAAATCCTGAAGAAAGACCCGGTATGCCAATCGTTACAAGGCTCTCTGACGGCTCATATTTTATGGTTTATGAGATATTTAATAAAGCAGATATTGAAGGTGAACCCATTTTTTGCCGTTTTTCAAAAGATGGTCTTGACTGGGGTGAGCCATCATATCTTGGTGAAGAGGTTGCAACTGCAAATGGTAAGAAAGCCTTGGGTGCTGCCCCCTATTGTGCATGGACACCTGTTGGCGGTGAATAAGGAACATTAATTGTAAGCGGAACACATACGAGAAAAGGCAAAAGCAAAACAGGTTCCGATTATTTTATAAGCTATGACAACGGAAAAACCTGGGAAACTGTTCCCCATATAATTCCCTACACTTCCGATGACCATGTTGGTTATAGCAACTCTTTCGCATTTTCAAAAGACGGCAAAACAATGTACGCCATCAACAATCCGCAAAAGGATAATAACCCCGAAAAATCAAAAATGGTTGTTGCTGTTGCAGAGCTTCAGGAAACAAGCCATACTCAACCCAACACCACTGTTATTTTGATAATCTCAATTATTGTTTTACTCGGTGCAGTTGTTGGCATTGGAGTTAAGAAAAAGAAGCAATAAAATATAAAATGAGCCACTCTAATTAGTCGTTAGAGTGGCTCGTTTTAAATAATCTATTCGGGTCAAATATTAAATTAATTCTCCTGACAGAATACAGCAATCGCTTCTGCTACAAAATCGGCTGTTATACCGCTCATACCCAAACACAAGAAAAGCTTTATTTTTCTTTGATAAGCACCATGCTGTAAAGCTCCAGTTCAAATGAAAGGTTATCTGTAACCGCTACAAGCTCACCGTTGTGCTCGTTATCAACCTTATATATCTCATACGTTGCATTTTCATCTAAATCCAACGAAATCTCTTTATTGGGCAAAGCGTCATTATCGCTATAATAAGTAAGTATAATTGTCGCTTTTCCGTTTTTATCCACACCGCAAAGAGAGTAGATGTTTTCAACCTCATTTTTTGAAGCTATTTCCTTTTCGCAATCATAAAGGAAGCCGTACCAATAAAAAGCATAGTAACCCTTTAACTTTTCATAAGTGTAAAAATCAAAAACACCGTTAAAAGCCGAGGGACGAGTGTCATAATACATAAGCATATCAATGGGAGAACGCTGAGAAGCGCACATACAAGCCAATGTAAACGATGCCCCCTTAATTCCGTGGATTGCTTTAAGAGAGTAAACGAACTCTTCTTCCCACCCTTTTACATAATTCCATTCATTGAGTATGCTTTCTGAATTTTCATAGCCGTATTTGTTTAAAAGAGCTTTTATTCTTTCTGCTTTCTGAGCCATGTGTGCAGGCTCTGTGCAATAAATATGCCAAGAAAAGAAATCAAGGGGTATTTTTCTGCTTTCCATTTCCTGAAGGAAATCCTCTGCCCATTTTTCGTTATGTGCAAGTGCAGGACCACCTATTTTCAAATCAGGAAAGCATTCTTTAAGATGCATTGCGGTAATTTCATACAAATCAAAAAATTCTGCTTTTGTTCCGCCCCACGTGCGCTTGTTGGATGAATCATCTGGGTCAAGGTCTGCTTCGTTCCAGATTTCCCAATATTTAATATTGAGCTTATATCCATCTGCCCAACCCTCGTTATAATGACGAATAATATGTTCACAGATAACAGCCCACTTTTTAAAATCCTTAGGTGGAATAGTGCCATGCTTTTTTATCTGATGCTCAATTGTCTGACCTAATCTGAAAAACGTTTCGGTTCCGGCATCAAGACAAACTAAAATGCTTTCATCCGTACACGCGAAATCATAGGACTCAGCATCATAAGGGTCAGCATCAAAGTTCGGAAAAATATATGTAATATCATGACTATACGGCCCACCGTAAATACCACAAACTGCAGAATCGTGATTTCTGCTATATGGAATACGAGCAGACTTATAGTCCGCAAAATTACTACGGAATTGGTCGTTTGCATACCGTCGGTGCCAAGGTCCGCCATTTGTGGCATTAAGAATTTTAAATTTGCTTCCTGAACTATTCAAATCAAATTTTAATATTTCCATTGGAGCCTCCACTTCTACCTACACTAACAAGGTCAGGGCGTGAATGATATTCTGATTATATTATTTCACCTGACAGAATACAGAAATAGCTTCTGCTACAAAATCGGCTGTTCCTTCACCGTATTTATCAATATTGTTTTTAAATCGTTCATCAGCAACATACATTTTCCCAAGACCAGCGAGAATCTCGTCAGTACAAGTGTAGTAATTGTCGGTAATGTGTGCCTGAAGCTTTGCCACAAGCTCCTGTACTTCGGCAGAATCCGCACTCGCCCCGTTATTCTTACACATAGCAAACTCAGCAAAAATTGCCATCAATCCATCATTGGCTTGAGTCCAATCTTCTTTTGTGTAATTCTTAGTTTTTTGTTTATGCTCATGATATGCAGCAGTGTTCCCCCATCGCTCACGAGCTTCATTTTCATAGTTTTTCATTTGCGCACCTCACAATGAATTAATTATACACCTTTTTTCTGTGCATATCAATCGTCTGGAAAAGATTTGAAATTCAATGTGCCATATAGAACAAACACAACTCCCACCTACTGTTTTCTGACATAGTAAGTGGGAGTTGGAATTTAATATGTTTTATATCATAGATATGATACTGAAACCAGGGTAAAGTTTTCTTCTACAGGCTCGTCAGCTTCAAGTGTTTCATAGGTGATTGAACGCTTGTCCGATTTGCCTGAAAATGAAATTTGAAGCTCAAAAATGGACCCTTTCGTGTCGTAAGTAGGTTGGACAACCGCCAGATATTTGACTTAATTATAGGGTATTTACTGCCATTTTGAAACATCGGTTATAGGGCATTTAATTCATTTATAGGGCTTTTTATATAATAATATAACATCTGAGCTAAAAAAGAGAACCAACAAAAGATTTTTAACCCTTTGTTGGTTCTCTTTTTATTATAAATATAAAATCAATAAAACTTTGGATTATTCATATTATCAACTTCTGCCAAAAGTGTTTCTGAGATTTCGCGGTTTTGGAGTCGCATCATTGTTTCTTGGCTGGTACCGAAGGAAAGTAGGTTTATGCTACCATACCAAACAGTCTTACCATCAAGGATTGCATATTTTTGATGAATCATACTCTGCGTTACAACATTTATACCACACTTATGTAAAAGATTAATATTTTCTTTGATTCTCTGCGATTCATCATCGTTATAATCCTCTGGGCACCTTGTAACAACAGTTATTTTCACACCATCTGCTCTCGCTTGAGCTAACATGGTTGTAATTTGCATAATCCTGCTTTTTTTCAAAAATGGACTTACTATTACTGCTTCGTGACGTACAGATTGTAAATCTTGTGAAAATACTTTAGAAAAATTATTTCTGTCAAATATGATACCGGGTTCAGTATTATTCTCAGCAAAATCCTTAACCCTATAACCAAGCTCCGCATAGCCTTTTAATCTTTTGAAATACATTCGCTCCAAAACATCAACAAAAATATCAACATAATCATATATGCGAACTTCGGTTTTACCTTCACACTTTCTATGTAATCTACCTGCATACTGAGCTAACGTTCCCTGCCATGCAATTGGCATCGCAAGAAACAATGTATCAAGTCTCGGTTCATCGAATCCTTCACCAATATATTTTCCTGTTGCAACTATAACGAATGGCGTACCAACAGAGACTTGTTTGATTTTCTCTAAAGCCTCTCGCTTTTCTTTTACAGTTCCCCTGCCTGTTAACAAAAACACGTTTGATACTCGTTTACTTAATGATGTAAACAAATCCAATGCATGCTCATAGCGTTCTGTTAAAACTATGGAATATCTATTCTCATTAAAGGCAGCTACCACATCATTGATAACCATTGAGTTTCTAGATTCGCTTTCAACCACAGCTGAATATATGTCATTAATCCCAAGGTTTTCATTTTCTTTTTGAGCAATTCTCAGTCTCGTAAAACGTGGCATTATTACGTGCTCAAAACCACTTTTCAAAGCCTGTTCTGCCGCTGTAGTTTTATATCTGACTGGTCCACATTGCATAAAAATTATAGGTTGATGACCATCTTTTCTCTTTGGTGTAGCAGTTAAACCATAAACAAACTCCGCGGAAACTTCTTTTAAAATTTTTTCAAAACTAACCGCAGGAACATGATGACATTCATCAACTATTACCATACCGTAGTTTTTCACAAAACCCTTAACATCTCCGCCACTCACAACAGACTGCATTATAGCTATATCTACAATTCCGTTTAAAGTATTTTTGTTTCCACTTAACTGTCCAATAAAGTCACGAGATTTTACACGTCCGGTTTTTGTTGTGTATGTAGGCTTCTCACCAGTGAAAACGAGAAACGCTTCAAGAGATTTCTTCCATTGTTCAAGTAAAGCTGAATTGTGAACAAGAATTAGAGTATTAACTTTCTTTTGTGATATTAAATATGAACCTACAACGGTTTTACCAAAAGCAGTTGTAGCCGAAAGTATTCCATTAGAATGGAATAACATTGATTTGGCAGCATCTGATTGATTTTCTCGCAATTCGCCGTCAAACACAACGTCAACAGAATTTCCTTTTTGACATTCATTTTTAAAACTACATTCAACGCCGAGTTGTATAAGTAAATCTACAACAGCATCAAAACAACCACGCGGCAAAGCTATGTATTCGTCATAATCTTCGGCAGTTGATATAATCCTTGGGGTTCCATAAACAGAAAAACGCATCGCTTGTTTTTTGTAATACTCAGGATTTTTAAATGCCGCAAGCCTCTTTATCTTGTTCAATGCACTATGAGAAAAGCCTGATTTATTTATGTAAATCATATTAGAGATAATTAATTCAACTTTACTCGGTACATCCGTACTTTTCAGCTTTATCTCAGTTGACTTTTGTTGCCAAGGTTTTTCTTCAGTTTCATCTAAGCCTAAGTACCCTACACCATCATAACTTCTTAATTTTGACATATAAACAGATATGTCTTCGGACGAAATTTTCTTTACACTCGATAAAAACTGCCATTGATCCTTGTAAGGTTTAAAAGTTTCATCAATGAATAAACTATTATCGTTTTTTCGGGCAAAGCCTTGCAAGGGTAACGCTATAAGGTTACCAAATCCACCATCCGGCATATTATCCTGATTGGGTAAAAGTCTATCATAAGAAGAAAATTTCATCTTATGATTTTGATTCATTGAATAGGAAATCACACTACTTGCAAATCTACGAGCAAGTTTAACCTGCACAGGCTCAGAAAAGAAAAACCAACAATGTGCACCTTCACCCGAACGAGAGCGTTCAATATATACAGGCACACCTAAAGTGTTGCAAGATTGACTTATTGTGGTAACATCTTGTTGCCAATTCTCATCATCAAAATCAATTACAATAAAATTTGTGGTTTCGTCCTTTAACATCGGATAAATACCAACCACATCATTTTCAGTTGCATTTTTTGAAAGATGGTTATAAATCTCTTTAGAAGTTAATTCACTATATACTCTATTTGGACAATCCGAACATTTAATTCTACCTTTTTGACACAGTTTATCGTCCCACTCGTTTTTACAAGTAGGTGAATAGCCGCTTTTCCCTGTTCTTTTACTAACCCAACGCTTTGCATACACATCAGTTCTGCCTGCAAATAACAATACAAACAACTTGATTTTATCTTCTGCAGAACTGAATTGATTGACTGATGGTATTTGATCTTCTAAGCTTTGACTTTCAGTATTCTCTTCGGCTGGTTCTATCATTAACTGTCTTCGTAGCTGTTGATTTTCTTCTTTCAACCGAAGATATTTTTCTAAAAGTTTTTGGTATTCAGTATCCATATTGCACTTGTTTAGCTACTATATCAGCAGCTATTTTGTTAAGGTTGGTAATTATAAATTTCTGAGCATTTGCATCATAAATATTCTTTTTATATTGACGCCCCTCAGGGGATACAATATCAATTGTATCAATGCCTAATTGTGCGCCCTTCATTGTAACAATTTTAGTTCTTTTGCCATTGTGGATTATTTCAGAAAGATAACCATTATCCACGAGCCAATCGGAAATATATTTAGCAGGCAGGGTTTTCACATTTTCATCCAGTACCTCGCCTATTCTTTTTGAAATAATAGATACACCAACAGGGTCCTGTGTTATAAGAATTTTTGAACATTGTTCATCTGTAATTGAAAATGCTATTCTCTGTGCTTTTACAGTTCTACCTACAACGCCACCATTATTAATTACATCCTGAAGAACATTAGAAACATAAAACAGACATCTGCTGATTCGAACATTGTTTATTACAGAATCATCTCTAATAATTTCGTCTGTTAACGGATCAATACCATTGGCTAATTTATCTATATAATTCTTTGCATGTTGCATTGTTTCAAGTTCGGTCATAACCCTTTTCCCCAATATTAGTTATTTAACAGATATTTTTTATTTGAACCTCTACCACTAATGAGTATAAGATTTTCTTTTTCCATTTGCTTCATCAAATTATAAGCACGAGTATGTTTTATGTCGAGCAAATTCTGCACTTCTTCATCTGTTATTTGACCATTAGATTCTATAAACTTCAATATTTTTTCCATTTGAGGTGATAATACGACTGTTGACTTTGTTGTCTTATTTTCACTAACAACATTCATATTAGGCAAAACAATTTTAAAGGTGTTTGATGTTACTTCAATTACGGGTTTTGTTACACAATCCTTATAAAAACTATAAATTCTACGAATTCCCGTACCGTATGATTCGATTAGTTTTAAACGATGAAATACTTCTGCCAATTTTTTATTTCGGGGTTGCGATATACCGCTTTTAATATCATCCGGAGATAACCCAGGTAACAAACCACCTATGGAAATAAACTCCATTTCTTTATCGTTTACATTTATTATAATACTACCACTGAAACTATAATCACGATGCACTATCGCATTTAACAAGGCTTCCCTTAAAGCTTCTTGAGGATAATCTGTTCTTTCTATCCTTTCCAAGCCATTAAATGTCGCTACGGTTTTATTGCAAAGCATTAAATAGGAAAACACATCTTCAATTTGTTCAAAAACCGAACCGGTAAATTCACGACTATCACGAAATTCCGTGTTCATATCATCACCAAAAACAGCAACCTTTGTTGTATGCAAGCATTGGTCAGATAACACTACTGCCAAATTAGTGAACAAAGAATTTGATTCATCTGTAATACCCAATGCACGGTACTTTTCCTTTGAAAACTCAACATTATGTTTATTAAAAGTTTTTTCAGCACTATAAAATGTGAGTTCCTGCTCCATAGAACGCATTTCCTCAAACACATCGCCATCAGAATTTTTTATCATTCTACGAATTTGCTCAGGTGATGCCTGTGTACTCGATGTTCCTTGACGAATGTACACGCCACTTGGTTTTAATCCTTTGGATTTAAGATAATATGGTTTATAACTACCTTCTCCAACCGATATTTTTACAACTTTGTTATCTTGTAAAGTATATTTAATAAACATTGTTACATCAGGTTGAATTGCATCACGAATACCATTAGTTATACGTGTGTAGGTTTCATCCACATCATCAATTCCAACCACATTTCCGGCATCATCAATACCGATATATATAGTTCCGCCATCTGTGTTTGCAAAGGCAATTACCTCTTTGTATATATCATCTGTAACTATTGATTTAAACTCTATATTTTCGTTTTCAAATTTCATAAAGCTACCCTCCTTGTAGGTTTACACATAAATATTATATGATTTTTTTCATAAAAATCAACCCGCAAAAAGTGAATTTTCACTGTTTTTTCACTTTTTTATCACTTTTTCACTGTTGTCATAAAATTTTTCACTTCTCACATTAGAAACCAAAAGCAAAATTTGTCTACCTTACCAACTTAAAATTCATTAAGCTTCAAGAAGGTTTGTATTATCTCATATAGTTACAACCCCAAAGTTTCTTCCAACATTTCCCTTAATACGATTAATGTATCTTCATCTTCACTATCTTTAAGCTGTGCATATAAAGATATAGGGTCTATATACTTACCCTTGCTTAACCAGCTCGGATTATATTTAAACACTTCTACAACTACGTATTTAGACTTTTCATCCAAGTTGCTTTCATCTATTAAAAAACTTTCCGGAATCCTGCAAAGATTTTCTTCCGCAATTCCATAGTAACGTGTATTATTGATACGGCTATCGGGATTAACAATTTTATATAGTGCATATTTATTTGAATACAGCTCGTGATACGATACTTGTTCAGAATATAAAACTTTCGAAACGGGATTAAATAGAAATTCTTTTCCTTTTTTCCAAAACTCGATTCTTGAATTCATTTTATAGAGTTTTCGTGTGTTGTTACCTACGGTTTCAAGTAGCCCTCTCTCTACTAATTCTTTTAATGCTCTATTTATCGTTGCAACAGAAAGAAGCAATCTTTTATCTAATTGTCGAGCATTTGTCTCCCTGATATTGTTCAATAATATAAAAATATAAACTATCTGCGCCGAAACAGAAAAATATTCACTATACGTTTTTTTAGTAATATCCTTTTCAATTAAACTGATTATTGTATTCGGAATATAAATCTGATATTGAGGAACAACAAAGGAAACACCTGATTCAACTAACACATTCCTCTGATTTATACGCAATTCATCAAATACTAAAACAGGGATTGCATCAACTTTTTTTCTTATTTCTGATATAAGGTTTTGAATTGTTTTGGTTCTTATATCAAACTTTTTCTCAAAACGAACTAGTACATATTTATTTAAACCATCTCTTAATTCAAAAATTAAAAGTTCGTAATCTATATTTTCAACGGTTAAACTCTTGACCAATTGCTCTTCCTCAATAAAAGTAATGGCTTTTCCAAATACAGTTTTTAAATATTTTTTTACGTTATCCATCTCACACCTCATTATATCATCATTGTATCACGGTGTGTGAGATAATGCAAGTTTTATGATTTAATATTTTTGTTAAACAAACAAAAATGCAGAGAAAACCATGTTAACGATAAACTGATTTTCTCTGCATTTTTTTCACTCTATAAAGTCTATCAGGTGGCTTCAGCCCTTATATATCGGGGTTTTCGGCTTCGCATATATTACTTTTACCCGTACAGGAACAGGTTCAAAGGGCTTGTCCGGGTCTGTGTCCTCAGGTACATATTTTCTATTGAATTTGAGATTATCAAACTCTAATTCACCTATCAAAAAGGACACTTCCGTGTTGCTTGTAGGTACAGAAGAACTGGGTCACCTTGAAATGATTGGTGCAATCGTTTATCAGCTTACACGCAATTTGAGTCTTGAAGAAATCAAGAAGAGTGGTTTTGACACTTATTTTGTTGACCACACAACAGGAATTTACCCCACCGCTGCAAGCGGCTTCCCCTGGACTGCTGCAAGTATGCAATCCAAAGGCGATGTAATAACCGACTTACACGAAGACCTTGCTGCAGAGCAGAAAGCAAGAACGACTTACGACAACATCCTCCGCCTTGTTGATGACCCCGATGTTCGCGACCCAATCAAATTCCTTCGCGAACGTGAAATTGTGCACTATCAAAGGTTTGGTGACCCAAAGCGTTCAAATGGAAAAAATAATCCCTTATATATCGGGCAGAAACGGCATTCTGCCCGATACTTTTTGTTATATGCGATAAATCCGAACTATATGTTCCAGATTATTTCGAGTTTGTCTTTTGACACATAAATCTTCTTTATGATGGCATTTGCAACTGCTCTTTTTTGTTCAAAAGAGAGTTCATTGAACCTCTCAAAGTCACATATAACCTTTTCTTTAATTGCGAAACTTTTCTCGCTTAACCTTTGAATTTCAGCTTCCGTTTGCCTTTTCTCTTCTTCTAATCTTTCAACATTTTCGTTTATGTATCTCATAACTGTTGGACTTGCATCTTTAACACCTTTGACTGTTTCAAGAATTTCAGTTTCTATTTCAGTTACTCTTGATTTCAGTTCTTCAACTCGTGGGTCTATTGGTGGTGCAACGCCATGCTCAATCACTTTGTAGTCTGCCAATTTCTCTTTCATTTTTTCGTAAATTGCATTCTCAAAATCATCTGCATGAATCGTTCTTCCTGCACCCGTACACAATCTGTCATTCATTTTCCTTGAGCATAAGAAGTAACTTACATTCTTCGCTTCATAGGTTTTCTTAATGATTGCGTAACCACAATTACCACATTTGATAAGACCTGCGAGCCATGTGTTTTTTGCTCTTGGATTACGCTTAATCTGTTGTTGAGATAACGCTCTTTCACGGCATGCTATCCACAGTTCAGAATCAATGAAACCTTCATGAGGTGCTATAACCAACACCGTATTTGATAAATCAGTCTGTTTTCTTGTTCCCTTATCACCTGTGTATAAATAGCAACCGTTTGTACCGATAAAATCCTCAGGAGGATTTATTATCTTTGCACCCTTCGACTTGAAGAAGT
Source organism: Acutalibacteraceae bacterium (assembly GCA_045577815.1). Lineage (GTDB taxonomy): Bacteria > Bacillota > Clostridia > Oscillospirales > Acutalibacteraceae > DTU089. The sequence goes on along the minus strand of JAZNJB010000007.1, from coordinate 1,449 downwards.
TATAAATATTCATATCAGCTTTTACATAAATCGGATTCTTAACAAAATCCTGTATTCTTGCTCGGGTTACAATTCTTTCTCTGATTGCTGCACTGTGCTTATTGCGAACAGCCTCGGCAATAGCCGAATTAGAGTTATTGACATCTGCATACATTTCGAAAATCATTTTAACCACTTCAACCTCTTCCGGAATCTGTTCATACATTCCGGTCTTGATTCCGTCTATGGTTAAATCAACTTTTCTGAAACCTACAGGTATCTTGCCACCCATATAAAAGCCTTTTTGCGAACGTGCCGCATAAGTATCACGAACACGTTGCTGAGTTGTTTCTCGTTCAAGCTGAGCAAAGGTTATGCAGATGTTAAGCATTGCTCTGCCCATAGGTGTGCTTGTATCAAATCTTTCTGTTGCTGAAGAAAACTCAACTTTCATTTTACTGAAGGTATCCATCATAGTTGAAAAGTCAAGGATACTTCTGCTGATTCTGTCAAGCCTGTAAACTATTACTTTTGTAATACCTTTTCTTCCCGATTTTATATCACTCATCATTCTCTGGAACTCGGGGCGGTTGGTATTTTTACCGCTGAAACCTTTATCCGAATATACTAAATAAGCCTCACCACGCGCTTCGTACTCACACATTTCAATCTGTGATTCGATTGAGATGCTGTCTTCTTTTTCTACCGATTGACGGGCATAAATTGCTATCATAGAACTATCACCTTTCTATGACACATTAAGCCAACAACACAATACTCTAATCGGCTTTCAAAGTCCAGACTATTCTTCATCATTTCCGAATGCCTTTACCAATGAATTTTTGATTTTTATTTCAGCGATTTCTTTTTGGTCTTTGGTGAGGTTGGGGGCATACTCGTTAACTATGATTAAACAATTTCCTAATTTCAATTCAGAAGTCTTAACAAGCTTCTCGGTTATAATCGGTTTATTCATAGTGCCACCCCCTAAACTTATTTATATTATAGGGACAAGGCTTTATATTCTTTTTTGTAAACCGGCGTGGCATAATGCCACACCCTTGGTTTCATATCACTATCCTTTCGTGTTTAATTTTTACTTATGTTATTATTAATTGACTCTTCACAGTTGATAAATTCAACCGTGATTTTGCTTTTGCCGGATGACAAACTATCTCTCGGTTTATAACCTTTCATTGCACATTCACCTCCTCGTTTTATAAACTTTCACATTTCATAATGCTTGCCTGCGATAAAATATTTGCAAGACTTACTTTGAAATGTTTTAACCTATGTAACAATACACTCACAAAATTTGTTGTAAGTGTATCGAATAGATATCTGAACCAACGCCAAGCCACAAACAAATGTTCGTTGCTAATAGTAAAAATTTTTTTACATACTCAGCCCAAAGTACTCTTCTTCATCTTCATCATCAGTAAAGGAAACATTAATTTTAAGACCTTGAGC
>JAZNJB010000006.1:0-113320 GCA_045577815.1 Acutalibacteraceae bacterium | reverse complement strand
CTCATAATTAAGCTTTATCCTTTGAACCGAAGAGTTCGATTTTTTCACGAACAGTTTCTTTAATTGCTTCGCAACCGGGAGCAAGAAGTTTTCTGGGGTCGAAGCCTTTTCCCTGAAGGTCTTTACCAGCTTCTATATATTTTCTTGTAGCATCCTGGAATGCAAGCTGACATTCTGTGTTAACATTGATTTTGGAAACACCGAGAGAAATAGCTTTCTTAATCATATCAGCGGGGATACCTGTACCACCGTGAAGAACGAGAGGCATTGTACCTGTTTTTTCCTGAATTGCTGCAAGTGTGTCAAATGAAAGACCTGCCCAGTTTTCAGGATATTTGCCGTGAATGTTACCGATACCTGCTGCAAGCATTGTAACACCGAGGTCTGCAACCATTTTGCATTCGTCGGGGTCTGCACATTCGCCTGCACAAACAACGCCGTCTTCCTCGCCACCGATAGAACCAACTTCAGCTACGAGAGAAAGGCCTAATTTTTCACAGGTTTCAACAAGTTCTTTTGTTTTTGCAATATTTTCATCAATAGGGTAATGAGAACCGTCAAACATAATTGAGGAGAAGCCTGCTTCGATACAAGCTTTTGCACCTTCGTATGAGCCATGGTCAAGGTGAAGAGCAACGGGAACAGTAATGTTAAGGTCTTCAATCATTGCTTTAACCATATCAGCAACAGTTTTGAAACCGCACATATACTTACCTGCACCCTCAGAAACACCAAGAATAACGGGGGAATTCATTTCCTGAGCAGTGAGAAGAATGGATTTTGTCCATTCAAGGTTGTTAATGTTGAACTGACCAACTGCATATTGGCCTGCTTTTGCTTTTGTGAGCATGTCTTTTGCGTTAACTAAAGGCATTTTGAACACTCCTATATATTAAAATTTTTATAAACTGAATTAAATGTCTTCTTCTCTCAAGTTAAGAACAAGTTCTTTCTTTGTAGGGACAAGCTTTGTATATTTAACACCTGCTGCATCAAACATTCTTTTCGATGCTCTTGTTGAAGAGGTTTCCGCATATTTATCAGAAAGATAAACTACCTCTTTGATACCGCTTTGAATAATCGCTTTTGCGCACTCGTTGCAGGGGAAAAGCGCAACATAAATTCTGCTTCCTGCAAGGCTTCTTCCGCGGCAGTTAAGAATTGCATTAAGCTCAGCGTGGCAGACATAGAGATATTTAGTGTCGTAAGGGTCGTCGCCACTTCTGTCCCAAGGGAAAATATCATCGCCACAGCCGGCGGGGAAACCATTGTAACCCACGGATAAAATCCTGTTTTCGTCGTTTACAATGCAAGCGCCAACCTGAGTATTAGGGTCCTTGCTTCTTTCGGCGCAAAGCATTGCAGCCCCCATGAAAAATTCATCCCAAGAAATATATCCGTCACGTTTCGCCATAATATTTTCACCCTATCTCCATTCAAATCCGAACTACATTATACAGTTAATTTGTGAAATTTTCAACACAATTTAATAAATTTGATACTAATGGCGAGAATTTTTTTATATTTATGGTATTCTTAACTTTTATTTTCTAAAAAAGAAAAATAAATAGTGGGAGTTTTGGTATTATTGAAGGACAAATTAAACAAAATCAGGAGAAAAGATATGGGTAAAGGATATTTTAAAAGAGTTCTCGGTATGTGTAAGCCATGGGAGCTTGTATATTGGTGGACTTTAAGGTTGTTGATGATTGGCGGAATTATTTTACGTCTTGTTAAGGCAGATGAGTTAGGAATGTACCAGCCTATGCAGATGTCAGCGAATCTTTTGGGTATGTTTGCTTTTGAAATTTGTCAGGCGTTTCCTGCAAAAACATTCCCCCGTTATTTTTCGGCATATTTCCAGAATATTACTATTCTTGGATTTTTCCTTGCATCCTTCGGCGGAGCGTTCCTCAATTTCTACTACATAATCCCCGGTTATGATAAAGCACTTCATTTATTCGGTTGTATGGAAGCAGTTTTCATAAGCTATGAACTTGTTTGCGCTATGCAATTGAGAGATAAGGTGAAGGTTCCTGCTAAATATGTAACTCTTGCAGCATTTGGTATTGCTTTCGTTTTTGCAGCAGGGTGGGAATTATTTGAGTTCTCATTTGACCAGTGGTTTGGTGGAGATGCTCAGCACTGGAGCCTTGAGCTTGCGATTAAAGAAGCAGGTGGATTAGAAAATCTCTTTATGCTTATCCCTCTTGAGCCCGAGCGATTAGAAGCCCGATTTGCAATTATGGATACTATGGAAGATGCTATTTGTAATGCAATAGGCGCAGTTATAATGTATCTGATTTTGAGAAAGAAGCCTTACAGGCATATGGGAAACAACAATATCAACAAAATGATTGAAGAAGAATTGGCTAAAAATGCCAAATAAAATATAACAGCATAAATATGTGTTGATTATTTGGAAAAAAAGTTCTATAATTATAGCGTATGATAATATAAGGAGGAATACCTATGTCTAAAAAGGTAATGGCAGTTGTTCTGTCACTTATTCTTGCTTTTTCGGTAATTGCAGTTCCTGTTGGTGCGGTTGATGTTTCATTTGATGACATCAACATTGAAGATATCAATATCGAAAACTTCAATATCGAAAATTTCTTTAACCAATTTATTGATAAGCTTATTTCATTTGTTCTTACATATCTGAACGGCTTCTGGCCCGGCTATGAAGACCAATGGGTAGGCGCGGACGAATATGTTCCCGAATATTTCTATGAGGGCGAACAGACCTTTGATAAGAAAGCAGCTTCAGGTGCAAAATGGCAAATGGGCTATGCAGGGGCATCTCTTCTTGATGGTATTGACGTAACAAACGGAGATTATTTCCTCGCAGGTACTCTTGAGCCTATTGCAGGTCGTGTTCCTGTAAGAGTTATTGATGACCAGAGAGTTCGTGTTTATGCAGTAACTGATGGTGATAGCGGTGTTGTTATTCAGGCTGTTATTGACGGTTTCGGTCTTTCTCGCGGAGATATTCAGATTATCCGCGAAAGAATGGAAGAATTTGCAACAAAGAACGATGTTGTTGCTATTAACGTATCTGTTCTTCACCAGCATTCCTGTATCGATACCCTCGGTATGAATGTTCCTCTTGCACAGGCTCTTCTTTTCAATACAGGTAATGCTGCAGCAGGCGGTATTCTTGAAGACCTTAAGGTTGAAAAGAATCAGGAATTTATGGAAAATCTTTATGATAAGACAGTTCTTTCTATGAAACGCGCTGTTAAGGCAATGAAACCCGGTAAGCTTTACTATGGTTCTGCAGATATCGGTGAGCTTATTTATGACAAGCGTGATCCTCAGGCAATCGACCCCAACATTAACAGACTCCGTTTTGTTCCCAATGATGGAACACAGGAAACTTGGGTTCTTGAAGCAGGTATTCACTGTACAATGCTTGGTGCAGGTCCTGATGAGCTTACTGCAGACTTCCCCTACTATATTGAAAGAAAAATCAAGATGGAAACAGGGGCAAATGTAGTTTATGTTCAGGGTGCTGAGCTTGCTATTACAACTGATTGCGATACACTTAATCTTCCTGAGGATATGGATGGAGTGGACAGAATGGTTGCATATGGTGAAGCAGTTGCAGAAAGAGTTATTGCAATTGATAACGATGTTTCCCTTAAGCCCATCCTCAATATTAAAATGCAGGAAGTTCGCCTTGATGTTACAAATGAAATTCTTACTCTTGCATCCCGCGAAGATGTTCTTAATCCTGTTATTGTAAAAACAGCAGATGATTATCAGATGGTAACTGAAATCGGTTATATGGAGCTTGGTGGTAAGGTTGCAATTTTCCTTTGCCCCGGTGAGTTTGACCCCATCCTTATTTATGGTGGTCCCGAATCAGGCGATGCTTCATGGTCCGGTGAAGAGTGGGGCTATGCTCCTCTTAAAGACCTCACAGGTTGCGAGTATGTAATGGTTTATGGTCTTTGCAACGACCAGGCAGGTTATGTTCTCAGAGATAATGAATATCACTCAATGTTCACAGAGAACGAAGAAATCAACGTTATTTCTGATACAGCAGGTTCAACATTTGTAGTTGCATTTGAAGAACTTCTCGCTTCAGTAAAATAATCAGATAAATAAAATATGCAGCTCTTCGCAGATAAAAGCGAGGGGCTGCGTTTTTATTTACAGTTTGTCTATTTACAAGGAAGCTTGTAATATGCTATACTATAATATATATAATTATGTCTTGTTAGCGGTGGTTTTAATGGAAAGAAAAAGCGGTGTGCTTTTACATATATCATCCCTTTGGGGAGATTATTCTTGTGGTGGTTTCGGTGATTCTGCAAAGGAATTTGTAGATTTTCTTTCTGATAGCGGATTTTCTTATTGGCAGGTTCTTCCTTTCGGTCTTGTAGATGAATGTAATTCTCCTTATAAATCTTATTCAACATTTGCGGGTAATCCCTATTTCGTAGATTTAAAAAAGCTCTACGAAAAAGGACTCCTTACAGAGGCAGAGTTAAATAATGCTCACCAGAACACACCCTATTCCTGTGAATTTGAGAGATTAAATAATGAAAGAGTAAGTCTTCTTATAACCGCATCTCAAAGAGTCGAAAAAGAGCAGAAATCAGCTATAAACGAGTTTATTGATGGGAATAAGCATCTTAAAGATTTTTGCAGGTTTATGGCACTTAAGATTGCCAATGAAAATAAGGAATGGACACTTTGGGAAAATAACCATTACAACGAAACAATAGAATTCGGCTGGCGCTTTATTCAATACGAATTTTTTACACAATGGTCAGAAATTAAGAAATATGCCAATGAAAAAGGCATAAAAATAATTGGCGATGTGCCTATTTATGTTTCCTTTGATTCTTCTGATGTGTATTTCAATAAGAAATTATTTCTCATTGACGATAATAACAAAATGACTGATGTTGCAGGCGTTCCTCCGGATTATTTTGCAGAGGAGGGTCAGCTTTGGGGTAATCCTCTCTATGATTGGTCTGCAATGGAAAAAGAGAATTTTAAATGGTGGAAAGAAAGAGTTTCTTTATATCTTGAGCTTTTTGATGGTATAAGAATTGACCATTTCAGAGCTTTTGAAAGCTTTTGGGCAGTTAAGGGTGATGCTAAAACCGCTAAAGAGGGTAAATGGGTAAAAGGTCCCGGTATGAAACTAATAAATGCAATAAAAAGTGTTTCGGGCGATAAGCTTATAATCGCAGAAGATTTGGGCGATATAACAAAAGAGGTTATAGAACTTGTTGAAGAAAGCGGCTTTCCCGGAATGAGAGTTTTTCAATTTGGTTTCTTTGGTGGCGAAACACCCCACAAGCCTCATAACTACATAAATAATTGCGTTGCATATTCGGGCACCCATGATAATAATACTCTTTTAGGATATTTGTGGGAAACTCCTGTTGACCAAAAGAATGAAATTATGCGCTATTGTGTATGTGATGAAAACCAATGGAATGAAAAGGGTTGCAGAGCAATTATCAGGACTATAATGGCAAGTAATGCCGGTCTTGCGATTTTTCCTGTCCAGGATTTGTTGGGGTATGGAAATGATACCCGTCTTAATGTGCCGGGTAGGGCAGAGGGTAATTGGCTTTACAGAATAACAAAAGACCAGCTTAGTTTAATCAACAAAAACGAGTTAAGAGAATTGAATACACTTTACGGAAGGTAAGATTATGGCTGATTTAAAAGATATAACCTTATATTTACTTGATATGGATGGCACCGTTAATTTAGGTTATGACCCTATTGACGGAGCAAAAGAGTTTCTTGAAACCCTCAAATCACAGGGAAAGAACTTTATTTTTCTTACAAATAATTCTTCTAAAAATGCGATGGACTATGTTGAAAAAATGCGTTCCTTGGATTTTCCTTGTGAAAAAGAAAATGTTTTCACATCGGGTATGGCTGCAGGAATGTTTTTGCAGGAAAATAAGAAGGATTCTTTGGTTTATGTTTGTGGCACAGAATCTCTTAAGGCAGAACTTGAAAAATACGGTGTTAACATAAGCGAGGATGGGGTTGGTGCAGACCTGGTGCTTCTTGGTTATGATACAGAACTGGATTACAAAAAAATCCGTATAGTTTGCGACCTGCTTGACGAGGGAGCAGAATATTATGCAACAAATATTGATATGGTTTGCCCCATTGAAGGCGGGCGTTACCTTCCTGACTGCGGAAGCTTTGCGGATATGTTTGAGCAAGCAGTAAAAAGAAGACCCATTTTCCTTGGTAAGCCCGACAGAACAATGATTGATATTCTTGCCAAAAGAGAAAATGTTCCCTATGAACAGATTGCAATGGTGGGCGACAGAATTTATACCGATGTTAAAACAGGTATAAACGCAGGCGTAACTTCTGTGCTTGTTCTTTCAGGCGAAACCACTATGGAAGATTATGAAAAAAGTGATGTAAGACCCGAATATGTTTTAGAGTCTGTTAAAGATATTTTAGTGGCAATTAAGTGAAGGAGGCAAACAGATGTTTAAAAGAATTATTACAATTTTAACGGTTATAGCAATTTTGTGTTCAGTTATGTCTCTTGGCTTTACCGCAACAGCTTCTTATGAAGCTACCACACTTTACGGCGATGTTAATGGGGACGGAGTAGTTGATACCAAGGATGCCCGCCAAGCCCTTGAATTAGCTTCAGGCCTGGCTCTTTTAAAAGATGAGGCGCAGTTAATCCGTTCTGATATGAATTTTGACGGGTATATTACAATTTTTGATGCTCGTCAGATTCTTCGCGGTGCTGCAGGTCTTGCTTCTCTTCAACCCTCAGGTGCTTTTAGCGGATTTGAAGATAACGGACTGTTTAGCGGCAACGAAGAAAATCTTGTTTCTACATTTAATAATGCATTAAACAGAATTAAGGTAACAACAAACGAAAAACAGTATATAGCTGCAACAATTACAAAAACAGAGACAGATACTCTTACAATATTTAATATTAAAGAGATTGAGGTTCCTCTCCTTGGTAATACAAGTGCAGAAGGCATTGCATCTATGGTTAAAGAAAATATAACTGAAGATGATGACGATAACACCGCTACAATTATTCCTTTCGGAAGTGATGATTTTTCATTGGTTTCTGTTGAAAATAAGAATTATGTTTCAAATCTGACAGTTTCTGATGTTTTTGGTTCAAGAGCATCCTACGATGCAGAATCAAAAGAGATTACAATAGAAATAGCTCTTCCTGATACAGAAATTGAAACAGCAAATCAATCTGCTTACGCAAAGGTTTTCGATGCAGATAGTTTGATTGCCGAAAATGATTCAACCTTAATGAAGCTTATGAAAGTAAGCTCGGGAGACTCTGCTGTGTTCCGTCAATTCAAAAACTGTGTTCTTAAGGTTGTTATTGATGCTACAACCGGAAATATTCTTTCTTATACAGCAACTTATCAATCTAATGCTTATGTAGCACAAGCAAGTGTTGGTTTAGGAAACACTTTAAGAGCTAATCTTAAAGGTGTTGAGTTTGAAAAAGAGCATGTGGTTAAATACGAAGATTTCCAATGGCCTAAAAAATAATATTTAAAATCTGAGGGGTTTTTAATATGAAAAAATATGTTGTTGCTCTCGACCAAGGTACAACAAGCTCAAGAGCTATTGTCTTTGATAAAAAGGGCAGAATTGTTTCAAAAGCACAGTACGAATTTGAACAGATATATCCCAATACAGGTTGGGTTGAGCATAACCCTTATGAAATTCTCGATTCACAGATGCGCGCGCTTTCTGCGGCTATTGATTTTGGCAGAATTGACCCTGAAGAGATTGCGGCAATTGGTATTACAAACCAGAGAGAAACAACAATTCTTTGGGATAAAGATACAGGAAAGCCTGTTTATAATGCAATTGTATGGCAGTGCAGAAGAACTGCGGCAATTTGTGAGAAGCTTAAAGAAAGCGGATTGGAAGATTATGTAAAAGAAAAAACAGGTCTTCTTATTGATGCTTATTTCAGTGCAACAAAAATCAAATGGATTCTTGATAACGTTCCAGAAGCAAGGACACTTGCAATGGATGGCAAGCTTCTTTTCGGTACTGTTGAAACCTGGCTTATCTGGAACTTGACGAATAAACAGGTTCACATTACCGATTACAGTAATGCGGCAAGAACAATGCTTTTTGATATTGAAAAGCTTTGTTGGGATGAAAAGCTCTGTAACGAATTGGGTATTCCTATGAGTATTCTTCCTGAGGTAAGGGAGTGTAGCTCTGTTTATGGTTACGTTTCAGAAGATATCCCCGGACTCAAGGCCTTGGCAGGTGTTCCGATTTCAGGTGCTATCGGTGACCAGCAGGCAGCTCTTTTCGGTCAGGCTTGCTTTGAGGCTGGTCAGACAAAAAATACATATGGTACAGGTTGCTTCCTTCTTATGAATACAGGCGAAAAGCGTATTCACTCAAAGAATAATCTTATTGAGGGTATTGCTTGGGGCATTAATGGTAAGGTTACTTACGACCTTGAAGGCAGCGCATTTAACGCAGGTTCTGTTATAAAATGGCTTCGTGACGAGTTGCGCCTTATTTCCGAACCCAGCGAATGCGACTTCCTTGCAGAGAGCGTGAGAGATTCCAATGGAGTTTATCTTGTTCCTGCATTTACAGGACTTGGCGCACCATATTGGGATATGTATGCAAGAGGTTGTATTATGGGTCTGACAAGAGGCGCCAACAGAGCCCACTTTGCAAGAGCTGTTCTTGAAAGCATTGCTTTCCAGGTTACAGACCTTGTAGATGCTATGTCCAAGGATAGCGGCATCTTAATGAGCGAAATGAGAGTTGATGGTGGCGCATCTGTAAGTAATATACTTCTTCAGATACAGGCTAACCTTACATCATCAAAGGTTAATCGTCCTAAGCTTGTTGAAACAACCGCTCTTGGTGCTGCATATATGGCAGGTCTTGCAGTCGGCTTCTGGAAGGATTTTGACGAAATTGAGCGTGTCCGCGAGGTTGACAGAATCTTCGTTCCAACTATTGATGGCGCTTCGAGAGAAAAAATGATTAGTGGATGGCACAAAGCCGTTGAAAGATCCAGAAACTGGGAAGAAATATAATTTAAAGATATATTTATATTTATCTTTATTTTGTTATTTGCTATCCGCCAAACTGGCGGCTGGTAGCTGGCGACTGGTGACTTTTATAGGAGTATTATGAATTTAGAAATATTAATTATACTATTCGGTGCATTAACTGTTGCACTTTCAATTGTTTGCATTGTTCTTGTTCTTTCATTAAAGAAGAATAAAAACAACGATGCAATTTATGAAGAATTTCGCCGTAACCGTGAGGAAATGGCGAGAGCGGGTAAGGAATCCCGCGATGAAACAACAGCAGCACTTGGTAAAATTGAAGATAAGTTAAGCTTGATGCTTAAAGAAAATTATCAGAGCAGAATTGATTTAACCGATAAGATTTCTGCATCCTTAAAGTCTATTCAGGAGCAAAATATTCAAAGCTCTGAAAGGCAGTCAAAGGTAATAGGTGAGTCTATTTCCAAAATGCAGGAAAGCAACGAAAAGAAATTAGAGGAAATGAGAGTAACCGTTGATGAAAAGCTGACCGCTACTCTTTCAACCCGCCTTAATTCTTCTTTCAAAACTGTTTCTGAGCAGCTTGAAAATGTTTATAAATCTCTTGGTGAAATGAAGGAGCTTTCTCAGGGTGTAACTACTAATGTTACATCACTTAACAGAATTCTTACTAATGTTAAAGCGAGAGGTACCTGGGCAGAGGTTCAGCTTGAGGCGATTCTCGACCAGACAATTCCCGGCCTTTATGTTAAGAACTATTCACCGAAGAACAACAGTGAGCATGTTGAGTTTGCTATTCGTTTTCCTAATAGTGATAAGAATGGTGAAGATATTTATTTACCAATCGATTCAAAATTCCCTTTGGAAGACTATGTAAGAGTTTGTGACGCAGCAGACAGAGCAGACCCCGAGAGCTTGCAGATAGCAAGAAAAGCTCTCGAAGACAGAGTTCTTGCAGAGGCAAAAGATATAAAGAAATATATTGTTGTTCCTCAAACAACACCATTTGCAGTTCTTTATCTTGCAACTGAAGGTCTTTATGCAGAAATCGCATCATCAAAGAGCGGTATCGCAGAGAAAATACAAGCTCAGAATGTTATGATTGCAGGACCTTCTACAATAACAGCTCTTCTTAATTCCTTTGCTATGGGCTTCAAGGCTATGGCAATTAACGAGAAAGCAGACGAAGTGAGAAAGCTTTTGGGTGCGGCAAAAACTCAGTATGAAACATTTGGAAATGTTTTAGAAAAGGCAAGGAAGAAAATTGACGAAGCAGGGAAATCTCTTGATGAAGCTCGTCACAGAAATGATATTATTCAAAAGAAGCTTAAAGGCGTTGAAGCTCTTGATATAGGCGTTGCAGGCGAGGTTCTTGAAATAACTGAATATACTGAATAAAATAAAAGCTGTTGGATTTTTCCTCGTGAAAATCCAACAGCTTTTTTAATAATTAAAGTTTGTCAGTAAAAAATCTTTTTTTCGAGCAAAGAACAAAATCAAAAGTTTTTTCCTGCAGATAGTTGATTCTTTCACCATCTTTTTTGATGATATATCCTTCGTACCGCAAGGTCGTTTTACCGCCTTCTATTTCACCTGAAACCTCAATATTATATGCCAATCCGCCTTCTTTGCTGTGTTCTGTAAGTTCAAGCACTATGGGGTCATTCCATTTCATAACTTCATCAATTTTTTGTCTTTGCAGGGGGGAATCAGGTAAAAAACCGGCTACTGCTGTAACAATGCTTAAATGCTCACTGTGAAATTCTTTTTCGAATTTATCACTGCTTGAACCCACCAGTTTTCCAACACTGATAGTTGGGTAAGAGGTGTAATACCAGATACCTACTATTGAAAATGTGATAACCAGTGCAAGAACAACTGCTAATAATTTTCTTGTCATAAGAAACCCTCCTTATTTTTCGTAAGGGATTACATAAGATGAATATGTTCCGTCTGTGTATTTTACGAAAACAATTTTACCATTGTTCATTATGTTATAAGCGATATAGCCTTTTTCAGTTAAAGATTTAATCTGAAGCTTATCTGTTACCTTCTTTACCGGTGGCTTAGTGTAGCCAGCTTCCTCAGAATTGAAGCAAATAGAAATGAATCCGTCAGAGCCCGATGTGAAGAAAGGCTGATGAACTGCCGCATTGCTTTTGCTTTCGCTTAAGCTTTGATTTTCCCAAACGGAATAATCTCTGATATCGCCAACTAAAACCTCTTCTATTTCTTTTTTGCATTCAAAATGCTTGTAGAGGTCAAGGTCCTTGAGTGCTTTTAGAGTGTTTTTCATATTTGGATTAATGTAGAAGTTCAATCGGAAGTCTCCGTTAGCAGAGTACTGTTGATAAGAAGAAAAGTTAAATGAAAGGGCACCGATTTGAGCTTCTTCGGGAGTAAACCATTCTGAAGAGCTTAGCTTACAAATATCTTTATAAATTGCATTTTTCAGTTTGATGAAATCAGCTTCGGTAATTTCATCTAATAAAGATTTTATTTCACCGTCTCTTGTGGTTATAAGCATAAAAGCAGTTTCATCGTTATAATCCATAATATAGGGCTGCTCATAAGGTATTGTTGTGAATGCGGCATTAGAATAAAGATTATTAATATCCTCTGGTTTCGGGAACAAGCATTTTTTATACATTTCCTTAGCGGCTTTTGTGTCCCAGAGTCTGAGCATTTCTTCTGTTGCATCGCAACTAAGCTTTTCATAATTTCTGATAATGGTTGAGCCGTCTTTAAGTGTATATACGATTTCAAATTTAGAAGCAGTTGCATTATCACTTTTTTGTGTAGCTTTTTTATGTAAATCAAGAATAGTGTCAATATCGGTTTTATCAGTAATAACTAATGCAGTGGTTGAATCGCAAATATATTGGCGGATGAAGTAGGGTTCTTTATAAAGGTTCGGGAAATATTCATTGTAGGGAGCTTTTATTTCTATTTTCTTTATTTCTTCGGATTTTGGTGCATTGTGATATGTTCCGAATATACCTGTAATACCCAAAACTGATACTATACCGATAGTACCGCCTAATGCTAAGCCGCCAATTAGCGAGATTTTTAGCTTTTTGTGGGTGAGGTGAATGACAAGTCCACTGATAATTGATGCTATGAAACCAAAAGCTATGCCTAATATAAGTACTAATAAGGTTACACTATTAGAAACTATGGGTGAAAACTGGCCCTTAAAATAATCAATAGCTATGGCAGAAAGGAAAAGGGGCGCGGTAAAGGAAATGATTATTGACATACCTTTATTGTTACCCTTGAAGCCTGAGCTTTCGGGCTTGTAGCTTTTACTGAAATAACGGTTAACTAAAGCTATTGCCACAACGCTTATTATAATCCAGATTATTGAAAAGACTATCTGAATAATTGCATCTGAATCTAAGGGTGTGTTTATAGGATGGGCTCTGTCAAACCCTCTTGAAAATGTAAGAGAAGAAATGAATATCGGGTCTGCTTTTACTAAAACATCGGCGGTGTGTGAGTAAAAGGGTCCTGCATATCCGAAGAGAGATAAGTCAAAAATTATATCTGTTAAAGTTGTAGCTGTTAAAGGTAAAAATGCTATGGACACTGCTCCTGCAACAGCTTCAATTGTTCTTCCTGTAAATACACAAGCAACAATTGAAATGGTGTAGCAAGTTAAGAATACCCTGATAACTCTTATAAGTTCATAAAAGAACCAAGGGAACATATCAGTTTTAAAGCCGAAAACCTCAATATTTAAATTTAAAGCAATAGCATAGGGGAGTATAATACAAATAAGCGCTAATATCAGAGGTATAATCAAGCGATTCAAAAAGATTTTGTTTCTTTTTATACCAAAGCTCAAAAGTGTTGAGCAATATTTCTTTCTGTGCAAAAATTCAAATTGAGAAATGCCCAAAGCCAAACCGCCTATTATGGCTATAAGAAATATATTTTCATGTTCGCAACAGAAATGGTATAAAGAAGGTGTGTCTGATGCGTGCAGATATTGTTCGATAAAATAAGTCGTTTTACCTGCCATCTTATCCTGCTCGGGATTCAGTACCATAAGGAACATTAAAATTCCGAATACAACAATCAAAACTGCTGAAACAACAGATATACTGTTAATTAAATCTTTTTTTGCAATTGTTTTATTTAAAGATTGTTTTGATTTTTTCATTATCAGTCACAGCCTCCGTTTCCTCTGAAAATACTTCTTCTAAAGTAAGAAGATATGCTTCAATGCTATCGGCACCTAATTTATTAAGTTTTTGGATTTCTCCTTCAACATCACCGCATATTATCATAGAAACCGCTCTGCCGGAAAGCTTGATTTTGCGGTAGTTGATATCTTTGAATGTGCTTTCTGTTACAGGCTGGGAGAATATTAATTTAACTTTCCTGAAATGCTCACTTACATCTTCAATGGCGCAGTTAAGAATAACATTCTTACCATTAATAATTGCGATATGGTCGCAAACTCCCGATATTTCGCCTAAATCATGGGAGCTGATGATAACGGACGCACCCATGTCATTGATGTATTCAAGTAAAAGCTTTCTCAAAAGCTCTTTTTTATGGGGGTCCAGACCGTCAAAGGTTTCATCTATGAGAAGATATTTCGGCTTGGCGGCAAATGCAATTGCAAGAGCTGCCTGCTTTGTCATCCCCTTTGAAAGACTTCTTACATTTTTCTTAATATCAAGTCCGAAGATTTCGCAAACGGACTGTAAGATTTTAAAATCAAAATTCGGGAAATAATTTGCATAAAATTTTGCGGCTGATTTTATGGTGGAGCCAACAGGAAAGTAAAAATTATCTGAAAGATAGAAAAGATTAGCTCTTTCAACCTCATTATCGAAAGCGTCTTTGCCGTCTAATAAAACGCAACCTGTATCTGGTTTGAAAACTCCTGCACATACATTTAATAATGTGGTTTTACCACTTCCGTTAAAGCCTGCAAGACCTAAAACTGAAGAATCCTCAACAATAATGTTAATGTCGTCTATTGCTACAAAATCTCCGTAGCTTTTTGTTACGGATTTAGTCTCAATCATTATTATCACCCTTTTCATAAATGTTTTTTGCTAAAGCAATAACTCTGTCTAAAGATACGCCCTTTGCTTTTGATGAAGCTAAAATACGGGTTAATTCTGCCTCCGCATTTTCTAAAACAATTTGGTTGGCAACAGCATTTTCACTTACAAAAACACCTTTTCCGGGGAGAGAATAGGTAACTCGTTCGCTTTCCAATTCCTGAAAAGCACGTTTGACAGTGTTAACATTCAACTCCAAATCTGATGCCAACTGGCGTATTGAGGGTAATTTGTCGTGGGGGTTAAGCTCACCAATATTGATTAAATTAATTATTTGTTCTTTAATTTGCTCAAAAATCGGGGTTCGACTTCTCGGGTCAATAATAATCACTTCATCACCTCCTGTAGTTTTGTGCAACTGTGATATCACAACTATCACAGTTACAAAATAGCATAAGCTATTCTTTTTGTCAACTGTTTTTTGGAAAAAATGTTTTGAAAAGATTGCAAGGTGATATATATAAAATAAAACCGCTACTCATTTGAGTAGCGGTTAATTTATTGAATAAAAGGAAATTATCTCATTGTACCATTAATAATGCTGAGAAGCATATTAATGTAGTCAAGAATAACTCTGATGAAATGGTAATCAGCGAGAGATTCATTATAATCTGCAGAACCGTGTGCATCTCTTATAAGAACTGTGCCACAGTCAGCGCAGATGTTTGATTCTGTACCATTTGAAAGGAATCCCTGGTCGTTGTTTGATGTCCAAGCTTCTTCGTCTTCAACCCAGTGAGGCTGAGCGTCATGGGTTTCGCCACAACCTTCGCAAACAATAGCATGATAACCGGGTTTATTTTCAAAATATTTATCAGTTGTAATACTTACATAATGTGTTGAGAACTGATGTTCTACTGTAATCGGAACCTTGCAAACCTGTTCACCGAGGAAATTAATAGCAACCTGTGAATCATAAGTTGTTAAATTTTCCTGGTTGGTAGGTGTGCAGATAAACATATGAGAATTTTTTTCTATTTTAGTAACTCCTGTTACTTCATCTATAATATCTTTATCTGTATAAGTAAATGTTCCTGTTTCACCATTTGATAAGGTTATGTCAAATGCAAGACCTGTGGGGTCAAACTTTTCAGCATCAGTGTAATCTGTTTTTACGGGTCTGCCTGTGATGGTTTTGGACTCTATTGTGGGGAAATCCTCAATAGTGCCGGGGAAAGAAATATTAACAGGAATTGCAACATTTTCAAGAAGGTCATCAACCGGGCCGAGACCAACAGTATAAGGCTCTGAAAAACCAACAACATCGATTGTGTATTCAAGAATACCAAAAGCTTTGGGATCTCCGATGTGAACCTCAGTTTCAACAACAAGCTCAACATAAGAAATGTCAGCAAGAGCGGCTTCATCCTCTGATTTATTTGCGTTGAAATTTTTAACATATGCAACGTCCGCAGCTACTTTATCAAAAAGAGCAAAGAAAGCATCTGCATCTTTTACATAATCAGCGGTGTGAATGGATCCATCGTAGCTTGTATGAGTTGCAACAACAGAAACGATGTTACCTGTGATGTCAACAGTAGCGCCATCAAGAGCGGAAATTTTTGAATGGTTGATATTAAGTGCGGCTGAAAATGTTTCGCGATTTAAAGATGCCTTTGGGCTAATGTAATAAGTTGCGCTGTCAGTATAAACGGAAACATCTTCTGCAAAAACACTGATGCTCATAACTGATGCAATCATAACAATTGCGAGCAAAACGGAAAGAATTTTTTTTGTTTTCATAATAGCATAGTCCTCCTTAATTAAGAAATGCTAAGGAAAGATTGAATCAGTGAAACAAGAATCATATAGATATAACCGATGATTTCTGATTCAAGTTCTGTTAAGTTTTCGGTATCAAAAGCACCTGTGAATTTTTCTGAACCGGGAATTGTTCTTGTTACTTCAGCGTTACAAACAGAGCAATAACCTGTTTCGGTCTGTAAAACAAAGAAGCCGCCATCATCGTTAGGAATGAATTCGGGAACATCGTGCTCTTCAAACTCATGGAGCTGGCCACAACCTAAACAGAATTTACCGTGACCATTGTCAATTGCGGTAAGCTCACCGAGAATATGGTCAACAGTAACTGAAACAGTGCCGATTTCTTTGTTATCGTAATAAACAACAACATCAGCTGTGTCAACTGTTAAAAGTTCATTGAGAGCGGGAGTGAAACGGAAATTGCTATCACCGGGAGTGTAAGCAATAATTTCGCCATCGTATGAGATTTCAATGCCGATAGGGCTGAAATACTCGGAGTCATTGTATGCTGTTTTAGCGGGTCCTGCAACGATGCCGTTTTCAGTTGCAGCAAATGATGAAACTGCCAAAGGCATTACAAGCATAACCACTGCTAAGATAACAGCGAGAGCTTTTTTTGTTTTCATGATAATTTCCTCCAAAATATCTTTATATATGTACCGATATTATAACACAGTTATTTCCAAATGTAAATACACAAAATACAGTCATTTTATTATATAAATTGTATAAATATTGGGGTCAGGTTTGTTTTAGTGAAAAAATGCAACTTTTCTGCCTGAAATAAGGTTGACGAAATATCTTCTGACAGGTATAATTTTGTCGGTGATAAAAATGTTGATTAAAGGCTTTCAGAAGCTTACATTATTAGACTTTCCGGGCAGGACTGCTTGTACTGTTTTCACAGGTGGTTGCAATTTGCGTTGTCCTTTTTGTCACAATGCTTTACTTGTAACGGAAATGGATAATGATTTTTTTGAAGAAAAAGAGATTTTTGAACATTTAAAAAAACGCAAAAACGTTCTTGATGGTATTGCAATTACAGGTGGAGAACCTCTTTTGCAGAAAGATATCGAGCGTTTTTTATATGAGCTCAAGGAAACCGGTATTGCTGTAAAGCTTGATACAAACGGGTGTTACCCTGAAAAGCTTGAAGGTATACTGCAGTTGGGTCTTGTGGACTATGTTGCTATGGATATCAAAAATTGTCCCGAAAAATACGGTGTGACGGTTGGTATTGAAAATTTTGATATTACTCCTATTAAAAAAAGTATTGATTTGCTAAAAAACAGTGGGGTAGAATATGAATTCAGGACGACTATTACAGAAAATTTCCATACTGCTGACGATGTTGAAAAACTTGCAGAATGGATTCGGGGGACAGAGCGCTATTTCCTTCAGAATTTTGTGGATTCAGGTATGCTGATTGATAGCAACTGCAAAGGTGTAAGCAAAGCAACGATGTATGAAATGCTTGAAAAAGCAAAAAAATACATTCCCAATGCTCAAATCAGAGGGATTTAAGAAAATAAAATTTCAATATATACCACAACATTTTGTAACCAAACACAATATGTTGTGGTATTATTTTTCTTTTTGGGAATATCGACAAAATATTACACAAAAAGACAGTCGAATATCTGTGTATATTTGCTATATTTTCACAAAAATGCGACAACATCTTGTGTTTGTCAGATTTTTTTAGAGGAAGAAACACAATATATTGTGTTTTTCTGTTGACAAAAAGGAACATATCTGTTATTATCATTTACGGTCGCTTCGGAGATTTTGTGTCTTCTCTTAAGCATACTTTATAAACACTAAAAATTATGAAAGAGGGAGAATTATGTATCAGGTAATTAAACGTGATGGCAAAATCGCAGATTTTAATATTGAAAAAATCGCAATTGCTATCAAACAGGCTTTTGAAGCATGCAACAAACAGTATAATGACAATATCATCGATTTCCTTGCTCTCAAGGTAACAGCAAACTTTGAACCCAAAATCAGCAACAACCTTGTTGCTGTTGAAGATGTTCAGGATAGCGTTGAGTCTGTTCTTGTTCAGGCAGGTTATGCAGATGTTGCAAAAGCATATATTCTTTACAGAAAAAATCGTGAAAAAATCCGTAATATGAAATCAACAATTCTTGACTATAAAGAGCTTGTTGACAGCTATGTTAAGGTTACTGACTGGCGTGTTAAAGAAAATTCCACAGTCACTTATTCAGTAGGTGGCCTTATTCTTTCAAACTCCGGTGCTATTACAGCAAACTATTGGCTTTCTGAAGTTTATGACGAAGAAGTTGCTAATGCGCACCGTAGCGGAGACCTTCATATTCACGACCTTTCAATGCTTACAGGTTACTGTGCAGGTTGGTCACTTAAACAACTTATTCAGGAAGGCTTGGGCGGTGTTCCCGGAAAAATCACATCTGCTCCTGCAAGCCACCTTGCAACTCTTTGCAACCAGATGGTTAACTTCCTCGGTATTATGCAGAATGAATGGGCAGGTGCTCAGGC
This sequence comes from Acutalibacteraceae bacterium, assembly GCA_045577815.1. Taxonomy (GTDB): domain Bacteria; phylum Bacillota; class Clostridia; order Oscillospirales; family Acutalibacteraceae; genus DTU089. Next base: position 94,902 of record JAZNJB010000006.1, on the reverse strand, counting down.
TTTCTCATCTTTTGACACATATCTTGCTCCTTTTGTTAAGGTTGATAACCTTGACTATAAGCAGGTTAAAAAATGCCTTGAATCTTTCATTTTCGGCGTAAATACTCCTTCTCGTTGGGGTACTCAGGCTCCTTTCTCAAACATCACTCTTGACTGGACTGTTCCTGCTGACCTTAAGGATATGCCTGCTATTGTTGGCGGTAAGGAAATGGATTTCACTTATGGCGATTGTAAGAAAGAAATGGATATGGTTAACAAGGCCTTCATCGAAATTATGATTGAAGGCGATGCTCACGGTCGTGGTTTCCAGTATCCTATCCCCACATATTCAATCACAAGCGATTTTGACTGGTCTGAAACAGAGAACAACAAGCTCCTCTTCGAAATGACTGCAAAATACGGTACACCTTATTTCTCAAACTATGTTAACTCCGATATGGAGCCCAGCGATGTTCGTTCAATGTGCTGCAGACTTCGTCTTGACCTTCGTGAGCTTCGTAAAAAGAGCGGTGGCTTCTTCGGTAGCGGTGAAAGCACAGGATCTATCGGTGTTGTAACAATTAACCTTCCCAGAATTGCATATCTTGCAGAGGATGTTGAGGATTTCTACAGAAGACTTGACAAGCTTATGGATATTGCGGCTCGTTCTCTCAAGGTTAAGAGAGATATTATTACAAAGCTTCTTGATGAAGGTCTTTATCCTTATACAAAGAGATATCTCGGAACATTTAATAACCACTTCTCAACAATCGGTCTTATCGGTATGAACGAAGTTGGTCTTAATGCAAAATGGCTCCGTAAGGATATGACAAATAAAGAAACTCAGGATTTTGCAAAAGATGTTCTCAACCATATGAGAGAAAGACTTTCTGACTATCAGGAGCTTTATGGCGACCTTTACAACCTTGAAGCAACTCCTGCAGAGTCAACAACATATCGTTTTGCAAAACACGATAAAAAGCACTATCCTGCAATTATCACTGCTAACGAAAACGGCACTCCCTACTACACCAACTCTTCACACCTTCCCGTTGGTTATACAGCTGATATTTTCGAAGCACTTGATGCTCAGGATGAGCTTCACACTCTTTACACATCAGGTACTGTTTTCCATGCATTCCTTGGTGAAAAGCTTCCCGATTGGAAGGCAGCTGCAGATATCGTAAGAAAAATTGCTTCTAACTACAGACTTCCTTACTACTCAATTTCTCCCACATATTCCGTATGCTGCAACCACGGTTATATCGCAGGTGAAGAATATACTTGCCCCGATTGCGGTAATGATACAGAGGTTTATAGCCGTATCACAGGCTACTATCGCCCTGTTCAGAACTTCAATGATGGTAAGGCTCAGGAATTCAAGGACAGAAAGGTTTACGATATTTTCAACTCAAGCCTCAAAAAAGAGGAAAGAACAGTTGACCACGCTCATTGTTCTTGCGGTTGTGAAGAAAAATCAGTTGCAGCAGATGCTGATGCAAAATTCGTTCTCTTCGCAACAAAAACCTGTCCTAAATGCAAAATAGCTGCTCAGCTTCTTGAAAAAGCAGGTATTGCATACGAAAAGCTTTTCGTTGAAGAAAATGTTGAGCTTGCAACAGAATTAGCTCTTAAGCAGGCTCCCACACTTGTTATCTACAAGGGTGATGTTGCAGAAAAAATTGCAGACCTTCCTGCAATAAAAACATTTATTGAATCACTTTAAAATTAGAGGGTCTGTAAAAAACATTGTTTTTTACAGACCCTTCGATAAACGGAGTTTTATATTATGTACGATATTATAGTTGTAGGTGCAGGTCCTGCGGGACTTACTGCTGCACTTTATGCTCTCAGAGCATCAAAATCTGTTCTTGTTATAGAGCAATCAACGTTTGGTGGTCAGGTAACATTCTCACCAAAAATCGAAAATTACCCCGGCATTTCTGAAATGAGCGGTAATGAATTTGCTGATAAGCTTCTTGACCAGGTTCTCTCTATGGGTGCAGAGGTTGAAATGGAAAAAGTAACGGGAATTGCAGACCAGGGAGCTCACAAAACAGTTTTTGCAGGCAACAAAGCTTTTGAAGCAAAGGCTGTTATTATTGCTGTTGGTGTTCGTCACAGACAGTTAGGTCTTCCCAACGAAAATCAGCTTGTTGGTAACGGCGTTTCTTACTGCGCGGTTTGCGATGGTGCGTTTTTCAAGGGCCAGACAGTTGGTGTTGTAGGTGGAGGAAACTCTGCTTTGCAGGAAGCTGTTCTTCTTTCTGACCTTTGTGAAAAAGTGTATGTTCTTCAGAATCTTCCTTACCTTACAGGAGAAAAGAAGCTTATTGATATTCTTGAAGCTAAAGAAAATGTTGAGTTCATTATGGAAGCAACTGTTGCTGAGCTTAAAGGTGAAAATGAGCTTTCAGGTGTTGTTCTTAACACAAACGAGGGAGAAAAAGAGCTTTCTCTTGACGGACTTTTTGTTGCAATAGGTCTTGAACCCAAAAATTCTGCATTTTCTGATTGCGCAGCTCTTGACCGTAATGGTTATTTTGATTCTGATGAATCCTGCATAACAAAAACCAATGGCGTTTTTGTTGCCGGTGATTGCCGTCAGAAGAGTATTCGTCAGATTACAACTGCATCTGCAGATGGTGCGGTTGCAGCGCTTGCGGCATGTCGTTATATAGATAACAGATAATTTTAAATATTTTGTAAAAAGACAGTGAATTGTGGAATTCACTGTCTTTTTGTGATATAATGCCTTGTATGTTTTTTTGGAGGTGATTCTTTGGTGAAAAAAGGTGAATATGAGATTATTGATTATGATGAGGTTGCAGTGGATTTGAATGAATCGCAGTCTGATAATAAAAATCGAAAAGTAAACGGCAAAAAACCAAAGAAAAAGTTGAAAAAAGGTGTGGTAGCACTTTTGGTTTTTTCAATTGCCATTTCTTTATGCATCGTTGGCTATGTAACAGTTGTTTTCGGTAACATTCCTTTTGTTGTTAAATGGAGGAATATCTGGATTGAAACTGCTATGACAACAGACCAGCATAAATGGTTGGCAACCTGGTTTTTCCCTGATTGGCTCATAGATGAGGTTATGTCAGCTCAGGTTGATATTAAAGATATCAGCGTAACTGATATTTACGGGAATCAGAGTTCTGATATTCTTGGTCAGGAAAATCTTGTAGTTGGCGAAAAAGATAAATTCGGTAATACGGTTTATGCCAATGATCTGGAAGAAAATATTGTTATTTTAGAAATTAAGAAAACCAATTTTGTGGGTAAGCTTGTGCTTGTTGATGACCCGTCAAGAGTTTTCTTGGGTGCAACGGATTACAAAGGCTCCCGCGGTGAATTTATCTGCGATTACCTTGAAAAAGAAAATGCCGTTGTAGGTGTTAATGCCTCAGGATTTATTGACAGAGGCGGTGTAAGCCTCGGTGGTGAAATTGCAGGTCAATGTGTTTCAAAGGGTGAGTATTGGGGAAGATATGATTCCCGATACACTCTTGTAGGCTTTGATGAAAATAACCGACTTGTTGTAGGCGGTATTGAAAATTGGGAAGAATACAATATTCGTGACGGCTTCCAATATAAACCAACGCTTATTCTTAACGGAGAAAAGGTAGTTGAAGATTCTGCCGGTTGGGGTCTTCAGCCCAGAACAGTTGTTGGTCAATGCAAAAACGGTGTTGTTCTTTTGCTTGTTGCAGATGGCAGGCAGGTAGGATATTCTATTGGTGCAACAATGGAAGACTGCGCAGATATTCTTTTGCAGTATGGTGCAGTTACTGCAGGCGCTTGCGATGGTGGCTCATCATCAGTTATAGGCTATGACGGAGAGGTTATTAATAAACCCTGTGCCCGAGATATGCCTACGGGTCGATATCTTCCTAATGCCTGGTTGGTTGCAAGAAAAACTACATCCTCGGATGATAAAGAATAAGGTGATAAAATGAAAAGACAAGAGGCTTTTATAAATCAAAAGAAAATGCTTAAGGGCGGTCTCCATTGTCACACAACCCGTTCGGACGGTAAAGGCGACCCCGCTGATGTTATAAAACTTCATAAAGAAAACAATTATGATTTTCTTGCTTTAACAGACCACAAAATTTATAACTTTAAAAATTTTGCAGAGAATGTTGATATAACAATAATTCCCGGTACGGAGTATGATAACACTTTTGTAAGAGAGAACGGATTCAGAACCTATCATACTGTGTTTATAGGTCCTGATGATGCAACAAATGGCTACAAGCAGGATGAAAGACTTCCGAGAGGGGAAGCAACAAATCAGGAGGAGTTTCAGAAATATCTTGATGAAGCTCACGAAAAAAATAATCTTACAATTTACTGCCATCCCCAATGGAGCTCAACCCCAACAAGATATTTTGATAAATTAAAGGGCAACTTTGCTTTTGAAATATGGAATAGCGGTTGCGTTATTGAGAACGATATGGACACCGACAATGGTATGTATTGGGACGAGCTTTTAGGTATGGGCATTAAGATTTTCGGTGTTGCAACTGATGACGGACACGAAATGTATCAGCATTGCAAGGGCTGGGTTATGGTAAATGCCGAAAATAATGTTAAAGATATTCTTTCTTCTTTGGAAAAAGGAGCTTTTTATGCTTCTTGCGGTCCTGTTATCAAGGATTTTTATGTGGATGATGAAAATATTGTTCACATCGAAACAAGTGAATGTGAAAGAATAAATTTCCAATGTGATAAGCACCCCTCAAAGATGATTGAAGCAGAGGGTGAACTTCTTACTGAAGCTCAGGCAAATTTAAAGGATGAATATGAATACATCCGTGCAACAGTAGTTGATAAAGAGGGCAGAAAAGCCTGGACAAATCCAATATTCATAAAGTGAACAAACGACCCTATGAAACAAAATTTTGTTTCATAGGGTCGTAACTTTTACATTGATTCAGGAGCTTCGATTTTGAGCATTGAAAGAACGTTTTTCATTGTGCGTTTAACGCATTCGCAAAGGAAAATTCTTGCCTGCATAAGAGCTTCATCATCCACCATAACACGCTGTGCGTTGTAGAAACGATGGAATTTTGTTGCAAGCTCTGTTGCATAATGTGTAATTCTTGCAGGGTCATAAGAGCTTGCCGCAAAGATAATAACATTTGTAAGTGAAGCAAGGTGAGCAATAAGGTCTGTTTCTTCGTCACTTGTGAGGAGAGTAAGCTCTGTTTTTTCAGGCTTTCTGATTTTTACACCCTCGTTTTCGAGCTTTCTTAAAATACTGCATATTCTTGCGTGAGCATACTGGCAGTAGTAAACGGGATTCTGGTTGGACTGCTCAACTGCAAGGTCAAGGTCAAAGTCCATAGCAGAGCCTGCTTCTCTCATATTAAAGAGGAAACGAACTGCATCAATGGGCACTTCATCAAGAAGGTCAACGAGAGTGATTGCCTTACCTGTTCTTTTTGACATTTTAACAGGCTTGCCATCCTTCATAAGGTTAACAAGCTGCATAAGAACAACATCAAGTCTGTTTCCGTCAATGCCAACTGCTTCCATTGCACCCTTCATACGTGCAACGTGACCGTGGTGGTCTGCACCCCAAACATCAATACCTGTATCAAAACCACGTTTTTCGAATTTATTTCTGTGGTATGCAATATCTGCTGCAAAGTAGGTGGGGTTACCGTTCTGACGAACAAGAACATCGTCTTTAAGTTCAAGATTATCAATATATTCCTGAGATTTGCCCTCTCTTTTGAGAATTGCAGTCTGAACCTCAATGTTTTTGTACCACAAGGCACCGTCTTTTTCGTAGGTGTAGCCGTTCTTTTTTAGAATTTCAATGGTTTCTTCTAATTCACCGCCATTGTGAAGAGAAAGCTCGGAGAACCAGGTGTTGTAGTCTATACGATATTTTGCCATTGCAGCCTTCATAGTTGCAAGGTTTTTGGGAAGAGCAAATTCAACAAGAGCTTTTCTTCTGTCTTCTTCAGATACTTCAAGAAGAACTTCGCCTTTTTCATCAATATAACTCTGAGCAAGAACTCTTATGTCGTCACCATGGTAGCTGTCCTCGGGGAGCTCAATGAAATCTTCACCTTTGAGAATCTGCTGATAACGAACTGAGAGGGAAAGTCCGAATTTATCAATCTGATTACCTGCATCGTTAACATAGAATTCTCTTTCAACGTAGTAGCCAGCCCAGTCAAGAACTGCAGCAAGGCAGTCACCTAAAGCACCGCCACGGGCATTACCCATATGCATAGGACCTGTGGGGTTTGCAGAAACAAATTCAACGTTGATTTTCTTGCCTTTGCCGAAATCGCTTCTGCCGTAGTTATCGCCACAAGCGTCAATATCAAGAAGAATATCTGCATAGAATTCAGGTTTCAAAAAGAAGTTGATGAAACCGGGGCCTGCAACCTCACATTTCTGGAAGAAGGTGTTTTCAAGGTGGATTTTTTCAAGAATGCATTCTGCAATTTTTCTTGGGGGCATACGGAGCGCCTTTGAAAGCATAAATGCACCATTTGCGGAATAGTCACCGTTTTTTCTGTCTGCAGGTATTTCTGTTTTGAAATTTGGAATTTCTGCTTCAATAAATGTGCCGTCTGCAATATTGCTTTTAATTGCGGCGGTAACAGAAGCAATAATCTGCTCTTCTGCAATTTTAACTAATTTTGACATATTTAAACCTCATTTATTTTCATTAAAAGATTGTTTTCACCAATGATTTCTCCGTTGCTTTCAAGTCGGTAGCAAAGGAGAATTTTTCCTGAACAGTCAGGAATTTGCGCATTTACCCTTTCGGCAACAATATCCATATTCATTTCACCAAATGGGGTTCTGTAAATGCAAGAATGGGTTTTGCCCTCTTCAATAAGAAAAGTGGTTTCATATACGCCACTTCGTCGCATTTCAATAAAGTTATTGTTTATAACCTTAACAATTGTTTCGCATTTACCCATTTCGTCATCGGGCTCTGTGTAAGAAATGACCTTTATACCATCATTTTCTTCCATAGTACCCTTAGCCCTGAGCTTACTGCTTTCTCTATCATCGTGATATTGTTGCTCGCTGACGAACTCTATTTCCACATTTCTCATTTCATTCTTTCCTCAGCATATTCAATGAGCTTATCAATAAGGTCACCGTAAGCAACGCCAACCTGACCGAAAAGCTTGGGGAACATTGAGATTGATGTGAAACCGGGAAGTGTATTGATTTCATTGAGATAAATTGTTCCATCTTCTGCAAGGAAGAAATCAACACGTGAAAGTCCTGTGCAACCCATTGTTCTGTATGCATTAACTGCCGCCTGACGGACTCTTTCACTAACTTCAACAGGCAGATCTGCAGGAATTGCGAGACCGGTCGAATTATCTATGTATTTTGCCTCGTAGTCATAAAATTCTGCAGTGGGAAGAATCTCACCGATGCAGGAAGCAACAGGCTGGTCATTACCCATAACTGCACATTCAATTTCTCTTCCTATAAGAGTTTCCTCAAGAACAACCTTATAGTCATTAGCAAAAGCAACATCAAGTGCCTTTAAAAGCTCCATATGATTATGTGCCTTTGAAATACCAACGGAAGAGCCTGCGTTTGCGGGTTTAACAAATATGGGGTAGCCTAATTTCTGCTCAATTACATCGAAATTAACTCTACCATCTTTATAATCTGCTTCGGTAAATGCAACCCATTTTGCACCATTTATGCCTGCTGCATCTGCAAGAGTGTTTGTAACGGCTTTATCCATACACATACCACTTGCAAGAGGTGTGCAGCCAACATAGGGTATGCCTGCAAGCTCAAATATACCCTGAATTGTTCCGTCTTCACCATTTTTGCCGTGAAGAACGGGGAAAATAACATCAATTTTGATTTTTTCGTAAGCACCCATATCGTTGAGAATAATAAGCGCCTTATCTTTTTTATCGGGAGAGAGAACGGCAGGTGTTGTGTCTTCATCATTGAACCAGGTGTTGTTTTCTATTGAGTCAATGTCACCTGTATAAAAATACCATTCACCATCTTTGGTAATACCGAGAGTGAGAACATTATATTTCTCTCTGTCGATATTTCTTAAAACAGAGGCAGAGGAGCGAAGAGATACCTCATATTCGCTTGAGCAACCACCAAAAATAACAAGTAAGTTTTTCAAGATTATCACCTTATTACATTAATACATAAAAATACATTATAAATATATCATAATAATTTTATTAAATCAATTATTAAATACTATGATATTTTAATAATACTGTTTACCTTTTTATATAAAAATGCTACAATTATGCTATAAAAGGTAAAAAGGACGGTTTTAGATATGGAGCTTAAAAATATTCTTACTCACGTTGACCACACCCTTTTAAAGCAGGAGTCAACCTGGGAGCAGATAAAAGCAATTTGCGATGACGGAATTAAATTCAATACTGCAAGCGTTTGCATTCCCCCAAGCTATGTTAAGGAATGTGCAGATTATTGTGGAGATAAGCTTGCAATCTGCACTGTTATAGGTTTTCCCAATGGCTATAATACCACCGCTTGTAAGGTGTTTGAAACTGCAGATGCAGTTAAAAACGGTGCAGAAGAAATTGATATGGTTATAAATATCGGATGGCTCAAAGATAAAAGATATGATGATATTTTAAATGAAATTAAGGAAATCAAAAAGGCTTGTAACGGCAAAATTTTAAAGGTGATCATTGAAACTTGTCTTTTAACAGATGAAGAAAAAGTGAAAATGTGTGAGCTCGTAACAGAAGCAGGAGCAGATTTTATCAAAACCTCAACAGGCTTTTCAACTGCAGGCGCGACCTTTAACGATATTGAGCTTTTCTCAAAAAATATCGGTGAAAATGTTAAAATGAAAGCCGCAGGGGGAATAGCATCCCTTGACGATGCAGAAAAGTTCCTCTCTTTAGGTGCAGAGCGCCTTGGTACAAGCAGAATTGTATCAATTGCTAAAAGTGAAAAGGGTAGCGGATATTAATTAATGTAGGGTGCGGTCTTGTGACCGTACCGCAATAAATAAACTGAAAAAGAGGAGGTTTATTTATGAAATTTAATATGGAAACAATTTATATTCCTCACGCCAGTGTTTTTGATAAAAGGGATATGATGTTTGACTGGAAAGAAACGAGCAACAGGTCTGCAATTTTAGGGTGGATTTTTGCATTTTTCCCTGTTGTGTTAAGCTGTGTTTATTATGACCCTTTTGGTGACCTTTTTGAGTTTTCTATGTGGGGCTCTTCGTTAGCTCTTGTTACAGGCGGAATTTTTTGCAAAAAGTGGAAGCTATGGGCTTATTATCTTAATATTATTGCTTTTATTTATTCTAATGCAATTTTTTTGTATCATATACCAAGGATAGAAGCTGAATATTGCATAATAATGGCTGTTGCCGATGTTCTTGGATTTATAATGGTTTATTTCTGTCTTCGTTGTATTTACAATTATAATTCAGTTTTTAAGATGCTTGAAAAAGAAAAGGGCTTCCCGAATTTTATGGTAAACGGGCAGGATTTATATGCTGACAAGCTATATCTCAAGGATGAAAAAACAGCAGAAAAGCCAGCTCCTGCAAGGGAAAAAGAAGCGCCTATAATAATGAATATTGATGTTAAGCCTACCCGGCAGGAAATTGAAGAAAACAAAAATAAAAAGCATAAGCACGGCAAATCCGTATTAGGAATAAATATCATTTTTCCTCACGATGATCCTCAGGATATGAGCTTTGATGATAAAAAAGGGTATATGTATTATTGGAATTGTAATGTTGAACTTTTGACAAAGGGAATATTCTTACCGATAATGCTTATGATAGCAGGAGCGTTGTTCTGCGTTATTGCTGAGCTGCAGGGCGGTAGTATCGTTTCATACATAGTGGGGAATTTATCCGTTGTGTTATTGATATTCGGAACTAACTCAATGAAAATGGGCAAGCTTTACGGCGCAATTGTAACGCTTTTATCTTTGTTTATGTATTTTGGTCTTGGCTTTTTAATTGGAGCAGGCGGAAACGGAATACCATGCACTTGGATTATGGTAACGAGCCTTATTAATATAAAAATATTTTTACCCACAGTAAGATACATTATAAATTACCCGATGTATAAAGAGCTTTCTACTCACGAGGGCTTTCCCTCTTTTGTGCGCAATTTTGCTGATATTTACGGAAGTAAAATGTATATTGTTGAAAAAAGAGAGCCTGTAAAAAGAAGAATTTTAAGTGACAATGAAAAAATCGAAATGAATATTGGCTACGACGATGAGCCGAAAAAAGAAGATAAGGCTTGGAATGCCTTCGATTATATGGATGAAGAGAGGAAAGAAGAAAATGAAAATTGAAGCAAAAAGAACAGTAAATGAATTTATTTATCCCCCTAAAACAGTAACCGACAGTTGCCATGCTTCAACTGTTTTGCCCTTGCCGGACGGCACAGTTGTTGCTGCTTGGTTTGGTGGCACTTGTGAGGGTAATGATGATGTTAAAATATGGGTAAGCATCCGTGAAAATGAAAAATGGGCAGAGCCTTACAGCGTTGCAGTTAATGGTGAAAGCCTTCCTCATTGGAACCCTGTTCTGCATTTACGAGAAAATGGAGAAATAATTTTATATTTTAAATATGGAAAACCCATTCCCAAGTGGGTAACATATTACTGCATTTCAAAGGATGGCGGAAAGAGCTTTTCAGAGCCTGAGGTTCTTGTGGAGGGTGATTTTGATGGTGGAAGAGGTCCTGTTAAAAACAAGGCAATCCGCCTTTCTGACGGAACAGTTGTTGCTCCTGCATCAAAAGAAGATTTTAAAATAAAAAGAAACTGGAAATGCTTTGTAGATATTTCAAAGGATGACGGACTTACCTTTGAACATTCTAATTTTGTTATAAGGCCGAAGAAAAATCTTAGACCGGTAAGTATGATTCAGCCTACCTTGTGGGAGGATGCAAATGGTCTTCATATGCTTGTGAGAACAGGCGTTGGTTCTATTTACAAAAGCGACAGTAAGGATGGCGGAAAAACCTGGTGCAAGGCATATGATACAGGTATGCCAAACCCCAATAGCGGTATTGACGTTGTTAAGCTTGACAATGGCGTTTTGGTTCTCATAATGAACCCGATTTCAGAAAATTGGGGTGACAGAGCACCTCTTGTGCTTATGTATTCGGAAGACAGTGGCGATACATTTACAGAGTTCTTCTCCTGTGAACCCACAACCGGCGACCATGAATTCAGCTACCCTGCAATTACCGCAGTTGACAATACTCTTCATATTACATACACTCACGAACGCGAGGGAATAGTGTATCAAAAAATTGAACTTTCTTTCTAAGATAGTTTTATTAATGAGGTGATTTATGAAGAAAAATGAATTGAAAAATTTAGTTATCGCAGCGATGCTTCTGGCAACGGGGCTTGTTCTGCCTTTTTTGACCGGACAAATTCAACAAATTGGCAATATGCTTTTGCCAATGCATTTTCCCGTTATTCTCTGCGGACTTATCTGCGGTTGGAAATATGGGTTAGGGGTTGGCTTTATATTGCCTGTTTTACGCTCGGCAATATTCGGAATGCCTGTTATGTATCCCAATGCCTTTGCAATGGCATTTGAACTTGCTGCATATGGATTTTTCGTAGGATTTTTATTCTCCCACGCAAAATGGCAGTGCATTAAATCTCTTTATCGTTGTCTTATAATGTCGATGCTTCTTGGCAGAGTTGTCTGGGGTGTTGTAATGACAATAATTTTAGGTCTTGGTGCGGATGGCTTTACTCTTACAGCCTTTTTAACAAGTGCATTTTTTAACGCAATACCGGGAATAATTGCACAGCTCATTTTGATTCCCGGAATTATGTTAGCTTTGAACAGAACACATCTGGTGCATTTTAAGAAAAATGCGGAGCATTCTTTTTAAGTGAGGAGTTAGGAGTGAGGAGTTAGGAGTGTCGGGACCTGCGGTCGGCATTGTAAGCTGCCAGCTGCCCAAATAGCAATTAGTAAAAGTATTGCAAATAAATAACCACACCGAAACGATTTGATCGTTTCGGTGTGGTGCTTTTTATAATAAAACTTATTCTACTCCAAAATATTTAACTGCGTTGTTGTAGGAAATATCCTGAACAACCTTTGAAAGAAATTCAATATCTTCGGGGTATTTGCCCTCTTCAACAAGGTCACCTAAAAGCTCGCAAAGAATTCTGCGGAAATATTCGTGACGGGGGTAGGAGAGGAAGCTTCTTGAATCGGTAATCATACCAACAAATTTTGAGATAACACCAAGATTCATAAGAGTCTGCATCTGGGTTCTCATACCATCGTAGTTATCATTGAACCACCATGCAGAACCAAACTGAATTTTAGACTCTGCTTCATCGCTCTGGAAGTTACCGAGCATTGTACCGAGAACATAATTGTCCTTGGGATTAAGGGTAAAGAGAACTGTTTTGGGAAGCTTGTATTCGGTATTCATTGCATCAAGAAGTCTTGAAAGATTAACTGCAATTTCATAGTCTGCAACTGAATCGTAGCCTGTGTCGGGACCAAGCTTTTTGAACATAACGCCGTTATTGTTTCTCATAGCCCCGATATGGATTTCCATACCCCAACCGAGGCGGGCATATTCATTTGCAAGGAAGAGCATAAGCTCTGTTTTATATTTGTCAATTTCTTCTGCAGAAAGCACTTCACCTGCAAGGCGTTTTTTGAATATAACATTCAATTCATCCTCATTTGCTCTTTTATACGGAACATAAGTGAAGGCGTGGTCGGAAGCACGACAACCCATTTCTTTGAAGAATTCAATTCTTGAAAGAAGAGCAGATTTAAGCTCTGTGAAAGAGGGAACCGCTTTGCCCATAACATTTTCGAGAGCCTTTACCCAATCATTATAGCCGTCAAGCTCTATGCCTAATGCTTTATCGGGGCGGAATGCAGGAAGAACCTTGCATTTGAAGGATTTATCTTCTGCCAAAAGCTTGTGATATTCGAGAGTGTCTGCCGCATCATCAGTGGTGCAAACATATTTTACATTGCTTTTTTCAATAAGCTCACGGGGAGTGAAGCCACCTGCTTTGATTTTTGCATTTGCTTTTTCCCAGATTTCATCGCAAGTTGCAGGTGAAAGAGGCTCGTAGATATCAAAATATCTCTGCAATTCAAGGTGAGTCCAATGATAAAGAGGGTTACCTATAAGGTTGGGCATAGCAGATGCCCACGCCTTGAATTTTTCATAAGGTGTTTTGTCACCTGTAATGTATTCTTCACTGATACCGCAGGAACGCATACCGCGCCATTTGTAATGGTCGCCGGAGAGCCACAGGTATGCAATATCTTCGGGAGTTTTATTTTCATAAATTTCTTTAGGCTGCAAATGACAATGCCAGTCGAAGATAGGTGTGTTTTCACAAGCAGCATAAAGCTTTTTAGCGGTTTCGGTGGAAAGAAGGAAATCCGCTTCCATAAATTTTTTCATAAAATCGCCTCCGAAAAATTTCTTTTAATATATTAACATATAGCTGTAATATTTTCAATGAAAAAGCCTAAAAATAATGTTACTTACAGTATTTAACAAGAGGTGATATTTTGTTCATTGAAAGTGAGGGCATTATTGATGACGCAAGGCTTTTTGAAATTATAAAAAAGTCAATTGAGGGTAAAAACCTTAAAAAAATCCTGATTTTACCACCCGACTATACAAGAATGTATTCTGGTGCAGGAAAAATTACAAATATATATTATAACCTTTTAAAAGAGCAGTGCACTGTTGATATAATGCCTGCTTTAGGAACTCATCGTCCTGTTACAAAAGAAGAAAGTGAAGCGTTTTTCGGTAAAGATATACCTTATGAAAAGCTTATTGTGCACAATTGGCGTAAGGATGTTGTGAAAATCGGGGAAGTGCCAAGTGCTTTTGTTAAAACTGTTTCCGATGGGCTTGTTGACACAAAAATTGATGTTGAAATTAACAAAAGGCTCTTAGACAAATCCTATGATTTGATTATTTCAATCGGACAGGTTGTGCCTCACGAGGTTGTGGGTATGGCGAACTATTCAAAAAATATTTTTGTAGGCTGTGGTGGCAGCAGTATGATAAATTCTTCCCATATGCTGGGAGCTTTCTATGGCCTTGAAAAAATTATGGGCAGAGATTTTTCCCCTGTAAGAAAGGTTTTTGACTATGCCGAAGAAAAATTCATAAAAGATATTCCTTTGATGTATGTTTTAACAGTTACTAACACTAACAAAAAGGATGAAACTCTTATTCACGGTATATATATCGGGAGAAGCAGGGAGCTTTTTGAGATGTCCGTTGGTAAAAGTCAGAAAGTGAATATGACAAAACTCCCGAAGCCTATAAAAAAAGCAGTTGTTTACCTTGACCCGAGAGAATTCAGAAGCACCTGGCTTGGCAATAAAGCAGTTTATAGAACCCGGATGGCAATGGAAGAGGGTGGGGAGCTGATTGTTCTTGCCCCAAATGTAAAAAAATTCGGGGAAGATGTTGAGAATGACAGACTAATAAGGAAATATGGTTATGTGGGCAGGAGAAAGGTTCTTGAGCTTGTAAAAACAGAGGAAGAGCTGAAAAATAATTTATCAGTTGCAGCGCATCTTATTCACGGCTCATCAGACAATAGGTTCAAGGTCATTTATTGCACAAAATATCTTACAAAAGAAGAAATTGAGGGCGTTGGTTTTGAATTCATACCATACGATGAAGCAGTAAAAAAATATAATCCTCAGACCCTGAAGGATGGTTACAACACAGTTGACGGAGAGGAAATTTACTATATAAGCAACCCGGCACTGGGTCTGTGGACTATATAAATGCAAAGTGCAAAACGCAAAGTGCAAAGTGTCGGGGAAGCTACGCTTCCAAACATTATAAATATTAGTGAGAGGTAACAAAAATGAAAAAAGCAGATATAGGACTTATTGGTCTTGCAGTTATGGGTGAAAATCTTGCGATGAATATGGAAAGCAAGGGTTTTACAGTTGCAGTTTTCAACAGAGAAACTGAAATTGTTGATAAATTTATAAAAGGCAGAGGAAAAAACAAAAATTTTATCGGAACTCATACCCTGAAAGAATTAGTTGATGCAACGGAAAAACCGAGAAAAATAATGATGATGATCAGAGCAGGAAGCCCCGTTGATGAAGTTATTGAAAAGCTTATTCCCTTACTGGATAAAGGCGACATTATCATTGATGGTGGTAACTCTTATTTTAAAGATACCGAAAGAAGAACAAAATATGTTGAAAGCAAAGGCTTTTTGTACATTGGAACAGGTGTTTCAGGTGGTGAAGAGGGTGCTTTGAACGGTCCTTCTATGATGCCCGGTGGTTCTCAAAAAGCCTGGGAAGGTGTTAAGCAGATTTTTCAATCAATTTGCGCCAAAACTGAGGACGGAAAACCTTGTTGTGATTGGGTAGGCTCAGGTGGTGCAGGCCATTTTGTTAAAATGGTTCATAATGGTATCGAATATGGAGATATGCAGTTAATAAGCGAAATTTATCAATTTATGAAAGTGGTTTTAGAGTTTTCTGCAGAGGATATGCAAAGAACTTTTTCTGAATGGAACAAAGGTAGGCTTGATAGCTTTCTCATTGAAATTACAAGTAAGATTTTTACTGTAAAAGACGAGGATGGCTTACCACTTGTTGATAAAATTCTTGATTCTGCAGGGCAAAAGGGTACGGGAAAATGGACAGGTATTACCGCACTTGATGAGGGTGTACCTCTTACTCTTATAACGGAAGCTGTTTTCGCCAGGTATTTAAGCTCAATGAAAGAGGAAAGAATTGAGGCATCAAAAGAGCTTACAGGACCTTTTGTTGATTTCAAGGGTGAAAAGGGCGAATATATCGGACGAATGGAAGAAGCACTTTATTGTGCAAAAATTATTTCTTATGCACAAGGCTATGCGCTGATGAAGACTGCATCTGAAAAATATAATTGGAATCTCAATTTCGGAGGGATTGCTCAGCTCTGGCGAGGGGGCTGCATTATCAGAAGTGTATTTTTAGATAAAATCAAAGAAGCCTTTGATAAAAATCCAAATCTTCAAAATCTTATGCTGGATTGCTATTTCAAAAATGAAATTCTTAGTGGTATGGAAAGTTTAAGAAAAATCTGTGCCATCTGTATGCTTAATGGGGTTTATGCACCATCATTGACTGCTTCTCTCGCTTATTTTGACGGTTATCGCTCGGAAAAGCTTCCTGCTAATCTGATTCAGGCGCAAAGGGATTACTTCGGCGCTCATACCTATGAAAGAACAGATTTCCCGAGAGGCAAATTCTTTCATACTAATTGGAGTGGCAAAGGTGGGAATACGGCATCTACAACGTATGATGCTTAGTTCAAAACGCAAAGCTCAAAATGCAAAGTGTCGGGTCTGCGACGCTATTATATTATGGCGCATTCTGCGCCCCGAAACTTTCCACTTTCCACTTGCAACTTTCCACTTAATAAACGAGGAGTATAAATGTTAGAAATTAAAAAAGATTATAAATATGCTTTAGTTGTCCCCACAAGTATGGGTGTTCGGCTTTTGCCACCTGACAGGCAGACGGTTTTTTCCTCCGATGTTTTTTATATGCAGGCAACCTCTGCGGAAACCAATGTTGCATCAATCTGCTCTTATTTGGGTTTGCCTGTAAAGGTGCTTACAACCTTTGTTAAAGATAGCCCTATTGCTCACTTTATAAAAGCAAATCTTCGCTCCCGCAATATGGAATTTGAGGGCAAAGATGTTGAGCAGGGCGGGCCTTGGGGCTACCGCCATCAATTCAATATTGCTGATAGCGGTTTTGGTCTTCGTGGACCGAGGGTGCATAACGACAGAGCAGGTGAGGTTGGTAAAACCCTTAATATAAAAGATTTTGATTTGGAAAAGCTTTTTAAAGACGATGGTGTCGGAATACTTCACCTTACAGGTCTTATCTGCGCTCTTTCAAAGGAAACAGGAGAATTTTGCCTTGAGCTTGCTAAAACTGCAAAAAAATATGGTACGGTTGTTTCCTTTGATTTTAATTATCGCGCATCCTTCTGGAAAAATCGCGAGAAGGAGTTAAGGCATACATTTCAGAAAATTGCAGATATTTCCGACATTATTATTGCTAATCAATCTGATTTCAGCTTGTGCTTAGGAACAGAGTTTGATTTATCGAAATATAAAAGTGAAATGACATCCGTTGAACAGTTCAAAGAAACAATAAATCAGGTGAAATGCCGATTTCCCAATACCGGTGTTTTTGCAACAAATCTTCGTGAGGTAATGCACGCCAACCGCCATTTATGGGGCGCGGCTATGCTCAATGGTGAAGTGTGGGAGAGCATAGACCCGAAACAGATTGCCGTAATGGATCGTATCGGTGGTGGCGATGCCTTTGTTGGAGGTCTTCTTTACGGGATTTTAAAAGGCTACACCCCCGAAAAGCAATTGCAGTTCGGTTGGGCGTGTGGTGCCCTTGCCTGCACATATATCACCGACTACCTCCAACCCGATAACGAGGAACAGATATGGGACGTTTGGAATGGGAATATGAGGGTTAAAAGATAAAACAGTCCAAAAATTACAAAAAACTGCCCGAAAGTTACATTTTGGGCAATTTTTTTATTGTTTTTGTTATGATACAGACAAAGGAAAGGAGATGTTAAATATGACAAAAAAATATACATCTGAAAAATTAAAAAAATTATACAAAATATTCGGTGGAGTGTTTGGCGTATCACTTCTGGTTGGGATTGCAAATCTTATCTTAAGCAATTACTGGTATATGGATTCTGCTGCATACGAGTTAGCAGAGTTGATTTTCGGCGGAGCAGGACTTTTCTTCGGCTTCCTTAGTGGATTGGGAATTGTTCCGTTGTTCATAATGGCAGCTCTTGTGATTGTAAGTATAGTTTTCGCAGTTAAAGAAAACAACCATAAAAATGTTTTTAACTTCGGTTTATTTGCAACTCTCGGCTTAATTACAGTAAGCGCATTTTTGCAGAATATGATGTTAACAGAAATGGTTTGAGAATAGATGTTAAATAATTAAAGGGGGGTGTGTTTATGGAGAAAAAGGAAAATCAACTTATTGAGAACTTTAAAACTTTTTTAGCTGTACCCTATGCCTATTTTGCAGCTCTTTCAGTTTTAGGTGTTTTTATTTTGATTTTTGAAGTCTTGATGGACACATCCTTTTATAATATGTTCGAAGGTATCAGAGAGATTGTGTTGTTTTTATTCAGTATGTTATATATTGCAGGTATTATTAATGTAGTCTGGTTGGCAGTCGCAGTTATATGGTGCATAGTTATATGCTACAAAGAGAAAAGCAAAGAAATCTTTTTTAAGCCTTATGTGGCGATAGTACTTATTCTTATGGTGGTTTTCTTGGGTTGTTGGAGACCACATTAAAGAAAGGGGAGGCTTTATATGAAAAAACTTAATCCGTTTCTTCAATTTGTTATAGGATTTTTCAGTATAATGTTGTTATGGGGAATAGGAGCTTTATTCAATATTCCATTTATAGATAATTGGTGCTACGAGAATATAGACACAGAAGAAATAATATTTTCTTGTATTATACCCATGATAACAGTAATACTTATTCCCGTAGTTTTGCTTGCGTTTACGATTATATGTAAAAGAAAATCATTAAAAGTAATGTATATATCAGCTTTATCAGCTACGGCTATTCCGATATTTGCAAGTATTATATCAGCAATATTCAGTAACGATGGAAGTATTTTAACCTGGATAGTTGGTTTTACTATCGGCTTGGTTTTATATCCTTTCGGAAGAATGGCGTTTGAGCTTTTTGATGGAGTACACTCTTTTTACTTTGTTTATTTAGACAGTTGGATTGACGATAGCACGATAATCGGTTTTTGGGTTGTGGTAATGATAATATCACTTGTGTTGTATAAAAAGATAAAAGCCAAGAAATCAGTAGAAATAACTGAATAAATATGTTATATTAAAACTAACACAAGCTCCGAGGTGGGAATATGCTGAAAATTGCAATATGCGATGATGAGAAAAATGTTTGCGATTACATAGAAAAAAGAGTTGTGGATTTTCTTGCGAAAGTCGATTCGGAGGGGGAGACATCAGTCTTTTTTGACTCTGCTCCCCTGATTGAATTCTGCCAAGAAAATCCCACCTTCTTTGATATTATTTTTCTCGATATAAAAATGAAAACGGTTAACGGAGTTGACTGTGCAAAGCAGCTTCGTGATTTGGGTGTTGAAGCTCTCATTGTTTTTGTTACCTCTTCGGCGGAATATGTTTTCTCAGGCTATGAGGTAAAGGCGTTCAGGTATATTCTTAAAACCGATCTTGTTAATGCCTTTGACAGAATTTTCGGTGAATGCTTAAAGGAGCTTTCAAAGTCTGATGACAGCTTTTATACAGTAAAAACCGCATCTGCAGTTAAAAATATTCCTCTTAACGATATTTTATATTTTGAAAGTAACCGCAGAGTTCTTATAGTTCACACCAAAAATGATGAATATTCTTTCTACGGCAAGCTTGACCAGGTTGAAAAAGAGCTTGATGGTAAGGATTTCATAAGAACACATCAAAGCTATTTTGTTAATGCCCGAAAAATCAAAAGCGTTTCCAAGGATAGTGCAGAATTACAAAACGGAGAATTTTTACCCGTAAGTAAAAGCAAAGCAACAGCAGTTAAAAACGCATATCTGTGGGCAAAAAGGTGATAAAAAATGCTTGAATTTATTGAAACAACCCTGTTCTATCTCATAAGGCTTTTTTCATCAACCCTTGAAATGCTTTTTGCGTTTCTTTTGATGAACGCCTTTTTTGATGAGAAATATAAAAGTAAATGGCCTAAATGGATTGCCTTTGTTGTAAGCTCAGGTATTCTTCTTGCACTTCAGGAAACAGGGCAAAGCGGTAACATTAAAACAGGTGTGCAAATGCTTTTAATATTCGTTGTTGCACTTGTGATTTTTGATGGAAAAAAACGATTGAAAGGTCTTTTCTGCATTGTTTATTCGCTTTTTGTTGCCCTTTCAAAGCTTCTCTCCTATTTTGCTTTTTCTCTGTTTATAGATAAGATTTTTGAAAGAATTCCATATCTTGATACAGAGAGCTTTTTCTATAGAATCCTTTCAATCGAGCTACCCAACATCTTTATGCTTGTTATAATAATACTTGTTGGTATGTTCACAAAATCAAAGAATAAAGCTGTTCCTATAAGATATTGGCTTCTTCTTTTGACAGTGCCTGTTACAACTCTTGGTACTCTTACAGTTTATCAGTATTATATAGATTTATTAGCCCCCGGTGAAGATATAAATATTTATATTATTATTTCAACAGTTGGACTCGTTTTTATTAATGTCCTTGTTTTCACTCTTTTCTCAAAGCTTCAGAATCAGCTTGAAATAAGAAGGAATGCAGACCTTTTAAATACACAAATGCGACTTGAAAAAGAGTCTTTTAAGAGAATTGAAGAGAGCTACAACCGAACAAGAGAATTAAGGCACGACCTTAAAAATCATATTTTTGTTCTTAAAGGAATTGCGGAAAACGGCACAAAGGAAGAAATGCTTTCCTACATTGAAAAAATGACTGATGCAGTTGAAGAAGCCACCTATGTTTCTATGAGTAAAAATTCTGCAGTTGATGCTATACTCAATGAAAAACTTCTTTACGCACAAAAAAACGGCATATCAACTCAATTTGATGTTACACCTCTTGAGAATACAATAATTCCTGCTATGGACATTTGCACAATCTTAAGCAATGCTCTTGATAATGCAGTTGAGGCTTGTGTTAAATTTGAAAAACAAAGTGATAGATATATTGATGTTAAAATTGATGACAATGAAACAGAAATGATAATTTCTGTTAAAAATCCATCAATCGAAGCACCCAAACGTAGAGCGGGGGCATATATTTCAAGAAAAAAAGATAAAGAAAATCATGGCCTCGGACTTAAAAGCATTAAAAGAACAGTTGACAAGCATAAGGGCGATATGCTCGTGAAATACGAAAACGGAATATTTAATCTTGTAATAAGCTTACCCCATAAATAAGCACAACCACCTTAGAATTTTAAAAAATTCTAAGGTGGTTGTATCTTTTATAATTTTATCTTGAACACTAACTTGTGAGCAAAGTCGGAATTTTCGCTTTTTCTGCAGGGTGCGTGAGCATCCTGAGGAAAAAATACCATAAAATAACCTTTTCTGAGTGCCAACATCTGTCCGTTTGGAGCATCCATAAATGCAATGTCTGAGCCTTCTTTGAAATCTTCGGTTATGTTGCATTCATCAAAAATTGCCCAACCGATATTTTCTTCACCCTCAAACATAAGCTGAACATCAGCATATTCCTTATGGGATTCATATTTCAAAGGATTATCGGGGTTGACATCGTATTTGCAAACATTACACCAGGCATTTTCGCCGTCAATTTCAATTTTGCCGTTTTCAAAGGGTGCATTGCAAAACTCTTTGTAAGCTTCTTCTACTTTTTCAAAGCCTTTAAGGTTATTAAAATACAAACCCATATTTTCAACTTTATCGTAAATCATTCTTCATCAGCCTCGCCCAACATTAATTTTCTTTCTTTTTTCTCTTTTTCGGGAAGAGTGTAGTTGTAAAGAACGGTCCAAAGAATTATTGCCCCGAAAATTGCAGGTATAAACCAGAAATTTGTTGATAAAGCTAAGTCATCAAAATTACCTAACAAACCTGCCCACATACTGTCAAGCAAGGTGGAAAGGCTTACTGTGCCTTCAATAACAGGAGCAGCAATATCTTCAAAAATGCAGCTGAGCATAAATGAAAGACCTATACCAACAATGCCTGAATATATAACCTTTCGATTGTTTTTTACAACGATTGCAAGAATTGCAGTTACAATTGCACAGATTACAACCATTAATGAAACTACTGCAAAAAGAACTACGGGAGTGAATACACCGCCGAGAGTTTCAGCAACTGTTCTGTCACCGCTACCGCTAAAACTGCCAAACATATCAAAAAGTTCATAGAAGGAAAACATATCAGCAATACCTGTGGGTGTTTTGCCACCTGTTTGTTCAAGAATGTTGGTTTTTCCTGTTGCTTGTGCAATATAAGCAAGAAGCTGAACAGCAATTGAAGACATATTAAAATAGAAAATCTTTGTAAAGAGCAAAACAGGAACAATTGCCAATGCACCTAATGCTGCAACGATTTTATATACATATTTCATCTTTATTCATCCTTTCGGAAAAATTACTTCCAAGAAGAGTTAAGCTCAACAGTTCTGTTGAAAATGGGATTTTCGTCAGTTGAATCTTTATCAACACAGAAATAACCGTTTCTCATAAACTGGAAAGCATCGGGATTTTTTGCATCCTTGATGCCTTCTTCAATGAGACAATCCTTAAGAATGATGAGAGAGTTGGGGTTGATTGCATTAACAAATTCATCATCAGGAACGCCTGCGGGGTCTTCTACATTGAAAAGTCTGTCATAAAGACGAACCTCTGCTTTGAAAGCCTTGGGACCTGCCCAATGGATTGTACCTTTAACTTTTCTGCCGTCAGGCGCGTTACCACCCTTTGTTTCGGGGTCGTAGGTACAATGGAGAACTGTTACATTTCCGTTTTCATCAGTTTCATAAGACTGACAGGTGATGAAGTAAGCACCTTTAAGTCTTACCTCGTTACCGGGGTAAAGGCGGAAATATTTTTTAACGGGCTCTGCCATAAAGTCAGTTCTTTCAACGAAGATTTCCTTGCCGAAGGTAACTGTTCTTTTGCCCATCTCGGGTTTGTTGGGATGGATTTCAACCTCAATTTCTTCAGTCTGACCCTCGGGGTAGTTATCAATAACAACTTTGATGGGGTCAAGGACTGCCATAGCACGAGGTGCATTTTCGTTAAGCTCATCTCTTACACAAGCTTCAAGAAGACCGTAGTCAACAACGCTGTAAGCCTTTGAAACGCCAACCTTTTCAATGAAAGTGCGCAGAGCTTTTGCAGGGTAACCTCTTCTTCTCATACCGCAGATTGTAGCCATTCGGGGGTCGTCCCAACCGCTTACAAGGTTGTCTGTAACAAGACGGATGTTTCTTCTCTTACTTGTGATGCAGTAGTTAAGGTTAAGACGAGCAAACTCAATCTGTCTGGGTGGCTCTTCGAAACCAATCTGCTCAATGAACCAGTTGTAAAGGGGTCTGTGGTTTTCAAATTCAAGAGAGCAAAGAGAATATGTTACACCTTCGCGAGCATCAGAAAGAGGATGAGCGAAGTCATAAATGGGATAAACGCACCATTTGTCACCTGTCTGATGATGGCTGACATGCATAATTCTGTAAATTGCAGGGTCACGCATATTCATATTAGGCGATGCCATATCAATTTTTGCACGGAGAACCTTTGCACCATCAGGGAATTCGCCATCAGTCATTCTCTTGAAGAGGTCAAGGTTTTCCTCAACGCTTCTGTCGCGATAGGGGCTGTTTTTACCGGGCTCTGTAAGAGTACCGCGGTATTCTCTCATTTCCTCTGCGGAAAGGTCATCAACATAAGCCTTGCCGTCTTTAATAAGCTTGATTGCACATTCATAAAGGAAATCAAAGTAGCTTGAAGCATAAAGGCATTTCTCCCATTTGAAGCCAAGCCATTCAATATCTTCCTTAATGGATTCAACATATTCAAGGTCTTCTTTTGAAGGGTTCGTATCATCAAGACGAAGGTTACAAACGCCACCGTATTTCATAGCGGTTGTAAAGTCAATGCAAATTGCTTTAGCGTGGCCGATATGAAGATAACCATTGGGTTCGGGAGGGAAACGGGTCTGAACCTTGGTGTTGACACCGGTTGCTAATTCTTCATCAATAATATCGTGGATAAAATTACCCGCGTTTTCGTTAATAATTTCTTCCATAATGTATCTCCTTAAAGTGTTGAAATAACTTTATTAATTCTTTCATTTACCTTATCCTGACCGAGAAGGCTCATAATTGAGCAAAGGTCGGGAGTATTTTTTCTTGAGGTTACTGCAAGGCGGATAACTGTTGAAACATCGCCAACGTGACCCTTGAAAAGCTCGGGGTTTTTCTTGAACTCTTTGACGTTAGGTGTGAAGCCCAAAGGCTCGCAAAGGTCTTTTATTTTAGAGAACCAGATGTCCTTATCGTCATCGGCACTGTAAACCTTGAGGTAATTTTCAAGAATTGCTTTTGCATCCTCTTTTTCGATGTTTTCGGGAAGCTCAAAAGAAGCTTCATAATATTCATCAAACATATATGAGAAATATTCCTTAACCTCGCTCCATTTTGCAATATCCTTACGGGGTTTGTTGCTTTCTCTGTCGATGTTCACCATTGCTTTTGCTTTTTCCGGATTTGCAGTGAATACCTTGAAGAAATCCTCGTCAAATTTTTCTGCCCAAGCTGAAATATAATCATAAACAGTTTGTGCATTCATAACGGAAATAACATTTTTACTTACGTCATTGAGCTTTACAAGGTCGAAAAGGCATCCGCTGGGGCTCATTTTCTTAAGATTAAAGGGGAAAGAAAAAGCATCAGCAGTTTGGTTTGCTCTGCGCCAGTCTTCAAAATTTGAGTTGAGAAGAGTGAGAAGATACTCAATGAGGCTTTCCTTGGGGAAGCCCTCTTCAACAAAGTAGCTTACTGCTGCTTCAGGGTCTTTGCGCTTTGAAAGCTTGCGCTTTGTTCCGTCCTCTTCATCAATTTTCATAACCTGAGGAGTATGAGCATATTTGGGCACCTTAAAACCGCAGGCTTTGAAAAGTGCAATATGCTTAGGAACTGAAGAAATCCATTCTTCACCACGAATAACATGAGTTGTTCTCATAAAGTGGTCGTCACAAGCGTGAGCGAAGTGGTAAGTAGGAATACCATCGGATTTCAAAAGAACCTCGTCAATAATATTTTCAGGCATTTCGATTTTGCCACGGATAATATCGTCAAAGAAAATTCTTTTATCTTCTTGTCCGTCAGAACGGAAGCGAAGAACATAGGGTTTGCCGTTCTTTATATTATCTTCAATTTCTTCGAAGGAAAGGTCACGGCATTTTGCCCATTTGCCAAAGTAACCCCAGATAAGAGCATCGCCCTTTTCCTGCTCCTGACGGATTTCGGAAAGCTCATCTGCAGTACAGAAGCAAGGGTAAGCAAGACCTTTTTGCACTAACTCTTTTGCAACGATATGATAAATTTCTGCACGTTGGCTTTGGGTATAAGGACCATAAGCGCCTTTTTCTGTATTGAAGCCTGTAACACCCTCATCAAAATCAATTCCGAAAGAATCAAAACCATTGATTATTGCAGAAACGCCATCTTCAATTTCACGCTTTTTGTCGGTATCTTCAACTCGAAGGTAAGCAACACCGCCTGTTGCCTTTGCAGTAAGCACGTCAACAAGTGCGCCGAAAAGACCGCCAATGTGAAGATAGCCTGTTGGAGAGGGGGCAAATCGTGTAACACGAGCACCTTCCTTTAAATTTCTTTCGGGGTATTTTTTTTCAAGGTCTTCTATAGTTTCCGTAACATTGGGAAAAAGAAGCTCTGCTAATTTGTTGCAGTCGTAATTCATATAAAAAACTCCAATAAAATAAGATTGCATAATTTAACATTTTACATTATCGCAGAAAACAATGAAAGTATCAATAGTTTTTGATGAATTTTTTGTTGTTTATCTTGTAATTATACATATTATTTGATAAAATTTTTCTAAAGAAAGCAAAAAGAGGTGCTTTTATGGATAATAATTTAATCACATTAGGTAAAAGAGAAAATGCAGTGTTTATTCTTACACCATTATATCTGGTTTTGTTTTATTTTTTCAGACAGTTTTATCTGGTGGATGGAAGTGGCTTAAGCTTACTTTTTTGGTTTATTAATTTAATCGGGTGCATAACTGCGATTGTTGCGGTTTTACGTTTTTTTCGCAGGATTATTTTACCGAGCAAAATACTTGAATACGATTCAGCGAATTTATATATCAACCGAGGTTTAAAAGGAACTCAGACAATTCCTTGGGCTGATGTTAGAAGTGTTGACAATCTTCAGGTTCACGGCAGTATAGATGCTTTTATAGATGCCATAAGAAAAGTAACCGATATCGGTGAAATTATAGGTATTTTTAAGGCAGCGTGGGATTTATCTTCAACAGGAATTGTTGTTATCAACTGTAAGGATGAGCTTGTAAGAGTTCACGGCATAAAAAATGCCAGAGAAGTGAGAAACGAGCTTCATAAAATCATTTCTTCCAAAAGAAGAAAAACGGAAAACGCATTAAGGATGAAATAAAATGGATGTTTCTAAGGTTAAGGTTTTAGCCCGAAGAGCAAACGGAATATTATTTGTAATGCCCGTTTTTATACTTTTAAGCGGGTTTGCCTTGGTGTATTCAATTCTGGTTTTAAAAGATGTAATTGAGCCTGACAAAGATACACTTTTTGTTATTTATCTTTTTACATTTTTGGATAGGTATAAATTCAGTAGTTTCAGACATGCGTGGAATTATGGGTATATTAATAATTTTCAAATTAGCGAAGAGGTTGTTTCCGGAACCCGATTTGATCATATTCATAGCATAGGATTAAATTCTGTCAGTTCATTCGATTTGTTGCTATGGGAATGCATAATAAGCTACAGCTTTTATTTAATTGTATTTTTGGGCTTGTTTTTGGATCGCTTGTTTACCCCACGAACAATTATGGAATATGATAATAGCGGACTTTATATTTACAGAACAGGTAAGCCTGTTACTCTTTTGAGATACGAGGAGCTGTGGAGCACATACTCGGAAGAGGATTTTGAAAATGTTGAATTTTGCTATTACAGAGGATTATACAGGTGCAGAAATATAAAAGTCAGCAATCCATTCTGGGGCATATTTAAAACAGGCTCAATAAGAATAGAAATTCCTGACGGCTTCATAAATTTAGGCGGTATTTACCATGTCAGAGAGGTTGAAAGAGAGCTTAAAAGAATGGTGAAGAAGAATCGTCAGGAATTTATTGATGAACTTGAAGAAAATATAAAAGAAAACCAACGGCAACGAGAGCTTGAAGAATTAGCAAAGCATAATCCTGATACATAAGAGTAAAAACAGAGCGAAGTTTATCATCCCTGTTTTGTTGAAAACAAAATAGGGAGGGGGACCGCGTTAGCGGTGGTGGGTTGCCCCGTTCCCTATTTACTTCGTCGATGAGGGAGGGGAACTACTTGAAATTATATATAATCCGTCATGGAGAAACCTTTGGTAATCTTAATGGTGACGGTTTTTCGGAAACTGACCTTACTCCAAAGGGCGAAAGGCAGATTGCTCTTTTAGCTGAAAGATTTAAAAATGATAATATTGATAAATTTTATGTGAGTCCTTTAGTCAGAGCAGTTAAAACTGCAAATGCGGTGAGAGAATATCACAAAACTACACCAATTATTATAGATTCTCTGCTTCTTGAAAAAGGGACTGCACCTGATTACATAGGTCTTCCTGATGAAGAAATAAAAAAGCTTTGCCCTGATGCTGAAATTAATCATCGCACACCTTTAGGCGAGGAAAATGATGAAAAAGCATATAACAGAGCAAAGAAAATAATAGAAAAAATCAAAGCCGGAAACGACTTCGAAAGCACGGTTGTTATAATCGCTCACGGCACATTTAACAGCTACCTTGTTCTTGCGGCATTGGATTTTCCCTTAAAAGAAAATTTTAATTTTTCACATGTTAATACAGGTGTTTCATTGGTGCAATATTTAAAAGAAAAGAATGCCGTTAAAACAAAACTTAAGTTTCTTAACGACTATTCACATCTGAATGAAAAACCGCAGTTATAGTTAAAATGAGAAGCTAATAAATTTAGATGCAGAATATGTTTTATCACCCCGAAGGTGTATATAGATACTCCGAGTGGGTAAAAAAACACATAGAAAAGAAGAACAGAAAAAATCTGTTCTTCTTTTCGTTCTGCGCTTAATTTAAAGCTTATCGGTAAAACTGTAAGCCGGGTTCTGTCGTTTAAGGCAATCATCTATCTACGCCATTTGTTGCCAAATGGCTCTAGCCACCCTTCGGGGTTGCGAATAAAATTCGCTGCACGGCGCACCCCTGTCGGTGTTGCATCGGGTAGGGTTTACATGGCCATAATGTCTCCACTATGCCGGTGAGCTCTTACCTCGCCTTTCCACCCTTACCGAATAAATTCGGCGGTATCTCTCTGTTGCACTTTCCCTAAGGTTTCCCTCGGCTGCCGTTAGCAGTTACCCTGCCGTGAGATGCCCGGACTTTCCTCGTATATGAAAAATTCATACCCGCGACTGCCCATTTTACCGAAGAAAATTTTACAATAGAATTGATTTAAAGTCAAGAGCAAACAATAAAGTAGAAGTGATGCAAATATTATCATCCCTGTTCCATCTATGATGGAATAGGGAGGGGGCAAGGAGCACGACCGCGCCCTGTGGGCGATACAGGGAGTGTGAGTTGGCGTAGCGGTCAAAATTGTGCGAAGTGAATAACGAGCAAACAATTTTGGGTACCGCAAGAGGACTTACCGTTAATTATTGTTTGAATACAGTTTCAAGCGTGGAGTTATTGTACGATTAAGCGGTGGTGGGTTGCCCCGTAAAGAAAACCCTTTGTAAAAGTATTGCAAGTGACAAAATACAGTTGAAAGCGACAAATATATGGTGTATAATGTATCTGTATAACTATGCAAAGAGGTAGTAATTATGAAGCTTGAAGAAAAGAAAATTTCTTCCGAAGAAATTTTTGACGGAGTTGCAATTCATCTTTTTAAAGATGAAATTCTTCTTCCTAACGGCAACAAGGGTGTTCGGGAGGTTATCCGCCATCCCGGTGCAGTTTGCGTTTTGCCCATAACCGAAGATGGTCAGGTCGTTTTTGTGAACCAGTTCAGATATGCTCTCGATAAAGTTACTTTAGAAGTCCCGGCGGGTAAGCTTGAAAAAGGGGAAGACCCTATGGAAGCTGCACTTCGTGAGCTTTCCGAGGAAACAGGGCTTACAGCAAATAATATTTTTTCAATTGGCGATTTATACACAACCCCTGCACTTATTGACGAAGTAATTCATATGTATATTGCAACAGATTTAGTTCAGGGTGAACAGCATCTTGATGAAGATGAGTTTGTGAATACACTTAAAATGCCCTTAAGTCAGGCAGTTGATATGGTTATGAATGGTGAAATCAAGGACTCCAAAACCCAGACAATAATTCTTAAGGCAGATAAATATTTTGAAAGACAAAAGGAGAGCAAAAGATGAAAACA
Organism: Acutalibacteraceae bacterium; assembly: GCA_045577815.1. Classification (GTDB taxonomy): domain Bacteria; phylum Bacillota; class Clostridia; order Oscillospirales; family Acutalibacteraceae; genus DTU089. The sequence continues at coordinate 65,644 of JAZNJB010000006.1, read as the reverse complement.
ATGAAAAAATCGTTATCGGTGTTTCTTGCGGTATTATGCTTGCTTTCAGCCTTGTCCGTTACAACCTTAGCGGCAACAAAATATAAATCCTATGATGGTAAATATGGCTTGATGATTCCCGTAAAATCAAACTTTAAAACCCGGTGCAAATCATATTCTGTTAATGAAGATAAAGGCTTGCTTACTTTTAAATTTGACAGTAAGGGTAAAAAAGATAATGTTTATTACGGCTTTACTATTTACTCTGATGCAGAAAGGCAGAATATTCTCATAAACAAAAGCGGTGCTTTCCCTACTGTTGACAGTACGGGTAGCCTTAACATAGATTTTTCAAAGCTTGAAAGCGGAACATATTATGGTCTGACCTTCACATATATTCAAAAGGATGGTAACCTTATTATTGATAAAGATAGCATCTATCAATTTGATGTTAAGCTTAACAAAATTGCAAATGTAACACCGAAAATATACGAGGCTGAGGCGCTCTATTCAGGAAACTATATTAAATGGAAAAAGGTTACCTATGCGGATTTTTACAGAGTTTACAGAAAGCAGGAGGGTACAGATTACCAGATAATTGCAGATGTAAAAGGGCGTGAATATACTGACAAAACTGCAGTAAAGGGCGAAAAATATACCTACACAATCAGAGCCTTTGACGAGGATTGTTACAGCAAGCAAAATAAAATTGGTGTTGATTTAATTTATCTTGCACAGCCTGTACTTAATGCTCCGAAAACACTTCAGGATAATAAAATCCGAATTTCATGGGAAGAGGTTAATGGTGCAGAAAAATACAGAATATACAGAAAAACCGCAGACGAGAAAAAATATACCCGTATTGCAACAGTTGATGCAGATGCTTTGAAATATACGGATAAATCCTCCAAGACTGACGGTGAAAAATATATTTATGCAGTCAAGGCTGCAAACGGTACAAGCTCAGGCGTTTTATCAAACAAAAAATCAATAACTCTTTTCGGTGTTAAACAACCCACTGCCTATGGCGCAGGTCAGACTGTAAGAATTGAGTGGAAAAAGGTTAAAAATGCTATAGGCTACAAGCTTTATAAAAAGAACAGTGAAGATGAATGGGATTTGATTTATTCAGGTGCGGATGAGCTTTCTTATGTTGATGCAGAGGTTACTCCGGGGAAAAAATACACCTATTCACTTGTAGTGGAAAAAGAAAACACAAGCAGCAGCTTTGATACAAAGGGCGTTGATGCTCACTGCCTTGCTGAGCCAAAAATCACAACCATAAAGGCAGATGTTGACAACAGCATATTCCTTAAATGGAAAGCGGTTGAGGGTGCAACAAAGTATAAAATTTACAGAGAATCCCCCTTTGAAGACTATAAGCTGGTGGGTACCACTACAAAAACAAGCTTTTATGATACAACCGAAAAAGCCAACAACTATTTCTACACATATTATGTAGCAGCAGCAAATGAATATGGCGAGGGCATTTCAGGTAATAATATGCGAACATATCTGTATATGAGTGCACCTGAGTTGCTTTCTGTTAATTGGAGTGATGGTAACGTTGTTAAATGGAAGCGCGTTGCAGGTGCAACCTCTTATAAGATTTACAGAAGAACACCATCAGGTGATTATAAGGAAATTGCAGAGGTTTCCGATGTTCTTTCCTACAAGGATAAAACTGCCAAAAAGGGCTCGAAATATTATTACACCGTTACGGCAATGAACGGAAAATATGAGGGCTCTTATGAAAATGGCATAGGCATTAATTGCCTTAATGCTCCTGAAAATCAGAGTGTTAAGCTTAACAGTAAAAAACAAGCTGTTGTTAAATGGAGCGAGGTAAGCGGTGCGACAGGCTACTATGTTTACAGAAAAACCAAAGAAGGCGAATGGAGAAATCTCGGTAAGACAACGTCTTTGACATTCGTAGATAAAACCGAAAGGAAAAAAGGTGTGAAATATTTTTATACCGTAAGAGCTTATAACTCAAACGGTAAAGGTATTTACGACAAATTCGGCGAATCATTATAAAAAATATGACCTCATCTGCTTTGTAAAAAGCAGATGAGGTCATTTGTGTTATGGTTATTTTACTCTGTCAAGTAAACCTTTCTTGTACATAAACAATGCGCCGCCTACGGAAGCAACAATACCTACGAAAAGGAGTGTGCTTGCGCCCATTGAGCCTGCAAAAACAAGGACGATTATCATAACAATAATGGGGAAGAATGAAATTCTCCAATGCTTGATAAAGTACCCTGCGCCGAGAGCACCAAAAAGTGCGGGAAGAACCTGAGCGAATGCGGGCTTGAGAAGAGCGTTATCAGTGAAGGACTGAAGGAAGGGAGCAAAAACAATAACGCCGATTGCAAGAATAATTGTTGTAACAATAGAGGATGTTGCAATAGCAATTGTTGAAACAACCTCGCCCTCTTCAGAGTTAGCTTTTACATTTGCACCTTCCATAGCATTGATAGCGCAAGGAAGCTTGAGGTTTGCGATATTACCTGTTACGAATGAAAGGTATGTACCACCTGCACCAAGCATGGGAGTATAAACGATAACCTCAACAACTGCAACTGTCCAATAAGTAGGAATAAGCTTGAGAAGACCCTGAAGAACACCGTTTATAGGAGGAAAAACATTAAGATAAAGGCAGATGCCTATGGGAAACATAAGAAGCGCACAAAGAGCGGTAACGGTTGAAATTCTGCCCCATGAATGAACACGGTCAAAATATGATTTTTTTGTTTTCTTAGCCATTTTTAACCCCTCCATTCAAGCATAGCGATTTCTTCGGGAAGAATATTGAAGAAAACGATTGCGGCAATCATAGCGATTATCATACCAATAGGCATAACGAAAGGCTCTAACCAGGTGAGCTTGAGCTTCTTTGCAAGAACCTCAAGTGCAATTGAAACAACAATAGCAACAACAAGAGTGATTATTGAAAGCACACCTGCACCATCGCCAAAGGTTTCAGGCTTACCGGAGCCGATAATAGCACGAGCGATGAATGCACCGATAAGACCGATGAAAATTGCGGGAGTTGCAAAGTTGTTAATAAAGCCGTTAAGGCTTCTCTTTTTCTTTGCGTCTGCAGGAGCGTTTTCATTTGCCTCTGCTTTGGGAGCTTCCTCTTTCTTACCTGCCTGAAGAAGCTTTTTGTGAAGAGGCTTTGCAAGGAAGGGAAGAATTACGAGAGAGAAGCAGATACCAAGAGTCATAACCCATGCAACACCTGCATAAACCTCAGGGTCGGAAACTGCAACTGCCATACCGCCCTCGTGACCAAATGCCTCCATTGCAGCTTCTGCAGCAGTTGTTTCATACATTAAGTTACCGATAACTGAAAGGCGAACCCAAGGAATTACGGGACCCAATGCAGGAACAAGAGCAATAATTGTTGCAAGAATGGAAAGTGCAGAGGGGATAGTAAAGAGTGCGCTGGATGTAATAGCGTTGCGCAGTTTTGATTTGTCTAAGCCGAGAGCTCTACCTTGTTTGAAAGCTTTAACAAGGAAGAAAATGGACTGGGCAAGGACAAAAAGGATAACTGCACCTGCTATAAGATATAGCGCCGGTGAATATTTGAAATCCATATTTATCACTACCTTTTTAAAATATGTTACAATTTTAACAGTATATATTAAAAATGTCAATTAATTATAGTTTTTTATTTATACAAATAACGCCGTTAGGGGTAATATCAACAACTCCGTAGCAACCATCTCTTAAGCTACCGGGATTGAAATAATAAATTCCGTCTTTATAAGTGTTTAACGGAATGTGGGTGTGTCCGTAAAGAACAATGTCACATTTTTCGTTAACTGCTTCAAGCTGCAAATCCTCTAAACCGAATTTAACATTCTGCACATATCCGTGAGTTGCCAGAATCTTTTTACCGCAGATTGTCCGCACATCTTTTTCGGGCAGGAAAGAAGAAAAATCACAATTCCCCCGAACACCTATAAAGGCTTGCTCTTTTCCGTAAATAAGCTGAGCCTCTTCAAACTCATTTGCTCCGTCACCTAAGAAATATACAACCTCGGCTGTGGGCTCTTCCGTAATAGCAGAGAAAAGGTTAAAATTATGGCGGTGAGAATCGGAAAGAACAAGTATTCGCATACATAATCAACCCCCTAGTTCAATATATTGTACTAATTATATACAATTGAGTGGGGGATTTCAATGAGTAATCAAAGAAATGATAAAATTGATGTAAATGAGCTTTTGAAAAAGGCTTCAACAACTGAAAACCTTAATACGAGCGATGGTTTGAATGATTTTATAAATAAAAATCTGAGCGAAGACCAAGCAAGTAAAATTAAAAATCTTCTTGCAGACGAAGAAAAGACAAAAGCGCTTCTGAACAGTGATGCGGCAAAAGCTATTTTTAATAAATTCTTCGGAGGAAAAAATAATGGCTGATTTTGATTTAAACGCCATTTTAAATTCCCTTACTCCTGATGATATTGAAAATCTGAAGCAGACTGCCGCATCGGTTTTAGGTGGTATGGAGAATAACAAACCGCCCATACAAGAACCTGAAATTAAAAATAGTAGGCAAGAACAAAACCAATTCAATCTTGATGATTTGTTAAAGAGTATGGGTGGTTTAGGTAATTTAGGTATGCCTGATTTGAGTCAGCTTTCTGCAATTGTTCCTATTTTACAAGCGTTTAATTCCAAGGATGAACGATTGGATTTTATTTATGCTTTAAAACCGCTTTTATCGGAAGAACGGCAGAAAAAGGCGGATGAAGCAACAAAGCTTGTGAAGCTGATGTCTGTTTTACCTCTTTTAAGGGAAAGGGGAATAATGTAAATGGCAGATTATTCATATCAGGACCTTATGAAAATGCAGAATGATGCAATCCGCAGAGCCGAGGATATGCAAAAGAGAGCCCGGCAGAGCGCAGGGCTTGAAAGAGGGAAGCAAGAAAATCAACAAAATCCAACTGCAAAAAAAGAAGAACCCCGACGGGTTCCAATGCCAAATGATTATCTTGAGAATTTTAAAAAATATGGCTCGAATTCTTCTAAAAATGAAAGTGAACCGAGAGAAAAAGAAGAAAATAAATCTCAACAAAAAAACGAATATAAAAACAATAACCAACCAAAACTCCAAAACACATTTGAAGATAAAATGAAGAGTGTTTTCGGAGATTTGAATATTGATAGTGACAAAGCACTTTTGCTTTCTCTTATTTTGCTTCTGTCGGAAGAAAAAGCGGATGAATTGCTGATTATGGCACTTATTTATATGCTGACATAAATAAAAGTGAAGCGAATACTATCATCCCTGTTTTGTTGAAAACAAAATAGGGAGGGGGACCGCGTTAGCGGTGGTGGGTTGCCACGTAAAGATTACCCTTTGTAGATGAGAGAAATAATGAATTAGTAAATTGAATTATTAACTCTCCTCATCAACGAAGGGAAGAGGGTGCGTGGCAACCCACCACCACCCCGATTGAGTTTGTTTGTAACTGCACCGATAAGCACGAAATAAACTGATTTATGATTAAAGTTAATTAAAGGGCGGTCCCCCTCCCTATTTCATCAAAGATGAAACAGGGATGATAAGCTTCGCAAAACTTTTACAGGACCGCTTTATGAAACAATCAACTAAACTGCACTTTTAATAAGCTCTAAAACACCATATATACTAAAACAACCGAAAACTATATTCAGAAAAGATGGCAGGTAAAACCACTTTTTTATATTTTCGGTATCTGCCAATCTGGCGATCAAATAAAGGGATTGAACTATAATTACAATACCGGCAAGTGGTACATATATAAACAAGCCGACTATATCCATAAAAAGCATCATGAGAAAAAATGTATGTTCAAAATCATCGTAAGGAGTAATTAATTCTGCTTCAAAAACCCAAAATAAAAGGTGCGCAAAAAAGTAGAAGCCTGTAATGAAAAGTGTTATATAAGAAAATATTTTAAAGCCTTTCTCTTCTTTATCAAATTTTTTCATATCTACCTCTCCTTTTGATTACAGTATATACAAGCGAAAAGAAAAAAGATGCCCAATGTAATAATTGGACATCTTTTTGTAATTTTTGGAATATTAAAGGTCTAAAAACTCTTTTTTACACTGGTCTTCAAGAGCGAAGCGTTCAACAATTGCCCAGAGGTTTTCATCTGTGATTGTGTTGATTCTCTTGCCACTTGCAGTTGCGAGCATATAAAGCTGAGCTGCTTTTTCAACAGTTTCGATAAGGCCGAAGGTTTCGTCCATATCCTTACCGGCACCGTAGATACCGTGAAGACCCCAGATAACAAGTCTGTATTCTTCCATTTTCTTTGCAGTTGCAATACCGATTTCGTTGTTACCGCAAACCATCCAGGGAAGAACGCCAATACCATCGGGGAAAACAACGATACATTCAGTACACATTTCCCAAAGAGTATGAGTGAATTTTTTCTCATCAAGCTCGTGGATGTGGTTCATTGCAAGAGTGTATGTAGGATGAGAGTGCATAACAACTCTGTTTTCGGGGTTTGCTTTAAGTCTTGAAATATGGCTCATAAGGTGAGCGGGAAGCTCGCTTGTGAATCTGCCGCCATCTTTATAACCCCAGAGAAGCTCTGCTGTTGTGCCGTCCTTTGCGATACGGATAATACCAAGGTTTGTTTCGGGGTCAACCTCAACATTCTTGAAATATTTGCCTGTGCCTGTAACGATAAAGATTTTGCCTGTAAGGTAGGTTGCATCAAAGCCTGTGGGGATTTCGCGGATAACATTGTTAAGGTCAAGGTATTCTGCAACCTCTTCCTCTTCCAGCATATAGCTGATGTTGCCACCATTTCTTTCGTCCCAACCCTGACGGTACATATTAGCGGTTGCACGCTTCATTTCTTCCACAAAGGGAGCTGTTAAAATATCTTTCATACTCTTTTCACCAATACCTTTTCTTCATATTCTTTGATTTCTTTAAAGTAATCATTATTAACATTTTCTCTTGCCAAGTATTCTGCCCAGATATCGCCAAATGGAGCAGTTTTCATTTCTTCCTGAACATACATAAGCTCTGTGAATGCGCTTTCTTCCTGAAGAGCTTTCATTTTATCTGTGGGTAAAAGAAGTGCATTAAGAAGTGCTTTCTGCACATTTCTTACACCTGTTACCCAAGCAGAAATTCTGTTGATTGAAGCATCGAAATAGTCTGTTGCAATAAATACTCTGTCGAGAGCATTGTGAGAAACGATTTCCTTTGCAATTTCCTTGGTTTCGTCATCCAAAAGAATAACGTGGTCAGAGTCCCAACGAACACCTCTTGTAATGTGAAGAGCGATTTTCTCATTGAAGAGAAGAAGAGAGGAGATTTTATCGGAAACCAATTCTGTGGGATGATAATGACCATTGTCCATAAGGGGAGTGATGCCCTTACTCGCTGAATAAGAAAGGCAGAATTCTGCAGAACCAACAGTATAGCTTTCAACACCGATACCGAAAACCTTTGATTCAAGGGTTACATAAACCTTTGATTTATCGTAATCAGTTGAAAGAATTTCATCAAGAGATTTTTTGAATCTTGCTCTTGGTGCAAGTCTGTCCGCAGGAATATCCTTATAGCCATCGGGAATCCAGATGTTCATAACACAGGGGATTCCTGTTTCTTCTGCAAAGTACTCTGAAATTTTCAGACAAGCCTTGCCGTGCTCAACCCAGAATTTTCTTACATCTTCATCAGGAGAAGAAAGTGTAAGACCATCCTTAACCATTGAGTGAGAGAAATATGTGGGATTAAAATCAATACCCATATTTCTTTCTTTTGCAAAATCTACCCATTTTTTGAAGTGTTCGGGTTTAAGAGCGTTTCTGTCGGCAAATTCGCCGTTTTCAAAAATTGCATAGCTTGCGTGAAGATTAAGCTTTTTCTTACCGGGAATGAGAGAGAAAGCCTTATCCAAATCTGCCATAAGCTCTTCGGGTGTTGAAGCTTTTCCGGGGTAGTTGCCTGTTGTCTGAATACCACCGGAAAGACTTTCCTTACTGTCAAAGCCAATAACATCGTCACCCTGCCAGCAATGAACTGAAATTGTTACATCCTTAAGGGCTTCGAGGGCTTTTTCTGTATCAACGCCAAAAGAAGAATAAATCTTCTTAGCTTCTTCATATCTTGACATTAGAAAACCTCGTTTCCACATATAATTACATACATAATTAGTATATATTTCCTGAACTGAAAAGTCAATGAAGATAGTAACAAAAAATAGAAAAATTCATAGTATAAGATGTAAATGTGTTAGGAGTTGATATTTTGAAAAAAACAGTTCTTCCTGTATCATTCTTTTTCGGTGCGAATAATAAAGCAGGGTATTGTTCACTTTATAACAGTCTTTATGACCCATACATAGAAGGAAAGCATTTAATATTAAAGGGTGGCCCCGGCACGGGTAAATCTACTCTTATGAGAAAGGTTGCAGAAAAGGCAGAGCGAAAGGGTTATTATGTAGAAAGGGGCTTCTGCAGTGCAGATCCAAGCTCCCTTGATGTGGTATTGGTTCCTGAAATTAATTTTTCTATCTGTGACGGTACTGCTCCCCATACCTTTGACCCGAAAATGCCGGGTGTCAGCGAGCATATAATTGATTTAGGTGTTGCCTGGGACAGAAAATATCTTAATTCTCATATTGAAGAAATCGGAAAGCTTATGAAAGAAAATTCACTTCAACATAAAAAGACTGTTGAATTTCTCAGGGTGGCTTCTGCAATTGAAGCGGAAAGTACTGCAATTTGTGCAAATTCCATTGATGAAGAAAAGCTGATGCGCTATGTTAAACGCCTTGCAAACAGAATAATTCCTGAAAATAAAAGTGGTGAAAAAGGCAAAATATATAAAAGATTTCTGAGTGCAATTTCCCCTGATGGTATTGATGTTAAATATGAAACAGTTGTGGCACTTTCGGAAAAAATCATAACAATTGAAGATGAATTTTCTGTTGTGTCACCCTTTGTTGCCGAATATATCAGCAATTGTGCCATAGAAAAAGGTTATGATGTTTGCCAATGCTATTGTCCGCTTTTTCCCAATACGAAAATCGAGCATATTATCATTCCTCAACTTAAAACAACTATTTTCACACAAAACAGCTACCACTATTCCATTGATGATGGTGAGCGATTAGTTCATGCAACTCGCTTTTATGATAAAGACACATTTTATCAAAATAAAGAAAAGCTCTCCCTTCAAAAAAGAGCAAAAAGAGAGCTTGTTGATGAAGCTGTAAAGAAGCTGTCTTTAGCCAAAGATATTCACGACCGGCTGGAAGAGTATTATATCAAAGCAACGGATTTTGATGTTATTAATGATATAGGTGAAAAGGTATTAAAATCAATAAATTAACAGCAATGCACTTTACAAAAAAGTAAAGTGCATTGCTGTTATAGTGATCTTCTCCAATGGAACAGATACTGCTGAGCTATGCCCTCTGTACCTTTAATGCACTCGGGAAGCCCATTTGGGTAGAGCTCGGCAACAATTCTTTTTACCCACACATCAACGGGGAAGGCTTCCATTCTGCCGAAACCGTAAAGAAGGGCGCATTGTGCAACCTTCTCTCCCACACCTTTGATTTTTAAAAGCTCTGATTTAGCTTCATTAAAGTCCATTGCTTTGACTTTTTCTAAATCAACCTCGCCACTTGCAATTTTACGAGCGGCATCAATAATATATTTGGCTCTGAAGCCTGAACGGATTACAGCTAAATCTTCAACCTCAAGTTCTGCAAGCTTTTGGGGTGAGGGGAAAGTATAGCCACCCTGGATTTTTTCTCCGAAATTTTCGCAGAGTCTTTCAATTATGCCTTTTATACGAGGGATATTATTGTTAGCGGAAATTATAAATGAGCAAATTGCTTCCCATTCATCCTGCTTTAAAATCCTTATTCCCGGATGAGTATTGCAAGCGGTTATAAGATTTTCTTCGTCATAGGAAGAAAGAATTGCTTCATAATCTCTTTCTAAGTCAAAGTATTTAATCCAGAGATTTTCAAAATCCTCTTTTGTTGTGTTGAAAAGTATAATTTCATCTTCTTTTTGCTTTATAGCGAGAAATTTGCCACAGGCAATTCCTTGCCAGAGACCATCCTCGGTTTCTTTCCATCTGAATGCTTGTCCACAATCAAGGCAAAGAGAAATATTTAAGTGCTTTGTATCTCTTAAAACAATATTTTTGTCAATGTATTTAACTTTCATTTTATCACCAGAATAACAGTATCATATTTCGGGAAAACAGTAAAGTTTTATGTCAAGATGTTTTAAGAAAATTAAAGTTTTTCTACGTTTTTAACAGTATTTTTAAGGTGGTTTTGTGCTCTTTTGTGATTGTCTATTTTTAACAACGAACATTTATTTTTGGTGGTTGAAATCAGTTTCCATTCTGTATAATTTGTAAAGAAAGTAAAACAAAGAGTATATTTTTGAGCCTTTAGGAAAATGTCAAAAAAAGTGTAAAAAATGTCGAAAACCTATTTGAATGTAGGGGTTACGGTGGTAGTTGTAAACATTTTGAACACAGTTTTGAACAAAAAACAGAGAAAAGTTAAATATACAAAATGTATAATTTTTGCGTAGTCAATTTTGACAAAAACAAAAAATGTTTACTGAAGCCGTAAAAATTTTATGTTCTTTTTTGCAATTAAAGGTTACAATTTGTGAAAAAATATACAAAGTTTTGTGTCTGTTTTATTATGGTTAATTTATGAGCGTTTTGTATAAAATCCTTAATAAATTCACAATATAATGGTTGTAGAATGTGGAAACGGCTTGCGTTTCCACAAAAGCCGAAATATCGGCTTTTAGCAAAATTGTTTTTCTTAAATACAATTTTGCATCATATTCATTGAAAGGATTAAAAAAGGAGAAAGAAAAATGATAAAAGGTGTTAATAAGCAGGTTCTTGAAATTAATGAAACCCAGAACGGATTTTTTGAAAAAGCTATATTTTTTGTTAAGCCTGAATATAGTGGAATGGGCGAGGGCAGATTAAAAGAAAGTGCAAGAAAAGAAATAGAAAACGCAGGCAGACCATCCATAAGAGCATATAGATATAAAAATGATAAAATCAAAAATATTATGAAATTAACTGCTGTTTTTGTTTTGGGTGTAATTATTGGTATTTCCTCAGCAACTCTTTTATGAGTTGCCTTTTTCTTTGTTGTGTGGTAGAATGTTTCAGTATTAAGGCGGTGAAAAAATGAGATATAAGCATATTTTCTGGGATTTTAATGGTACAATTATTGATGATGTTCACAATGCTTTAGCTTGTGTTAATGATATGCTTGAAAGAAAGGGTATGAAGCCCATTAACCTTACAGAATATTATGATTATGTTGAGACACCTATCATAAATTTCTATTATCGCATATTACCGCCTGAGGATGTGGATTTCAGCGAAATTTCAAAAGAATATCATTCTGATTATGCCCGTCATTTAACTGAAACAACACTTGCAGATGGTGTAAAGGAAATACTCGAAAATTTAAAAGAAAACGGTGCTCATCAATACATAATTACCTCGAATTTTATTGATGAAACTATTGATTTAACAAAAAAATTCGGCATACATCATCTGTTTGACGAGATTTTAGGTGCAGATAATACTCTTGCAGAAAGCAAAATAGAAAGAGCGAAAGCTTTTTTTGACTTAAAAGGAATAAGTAGAAACGAAGCTGTATTTATAGGTGATACTCTTCACGATCTTGAAACTGCCAATGCTTTGGGGATTGACTGCATACTTGTTGCATACGGTCATCAGGGCAGAAAGCTTCTTGAAGAACATAATGCTTTTACAGTGGAAAATCTCCAAGAGGTAAGGGCGGTAATTTTTGACGAAAGAACTGTTGATTTTCATACTCATTCAACCTGTTCGGATGGCACATTAACTCCCACAGAGCTTGTTGAACACGCGAAAAAGAGCGGTCTTTCTGCATTTGCTCTTACGGACCATGATAGTGTTGATGGTATTAAAGAAGCTCAGAAGAGTGCGGAAGAAATCGGAATGGAGTTTATCCCGGGTATTGAGTTCTCTGCGGCAGAAAACACTGAAACCCATATTATAGGCCTTTTTATTGACCCTGAAAACGAAATTCTGTTAAAGACTATTAAAAAGCTGAAAGGCAGTCGAAAAAGGCGAATGGAAGAGATTTGCAGTAAGCTTCGTGGTTTGGGATTTGCTATTACCCACGATGAAGCTCTGTCTCTTGCCGGAGGTAATTTTGTGGGTAGAGCCCATATAGCAAAGCTTATGGTGGAAAAGGGCTATTGCGAAACCATTAAAGAGTGTTTTGACAAATATATAGGTCTTGGTAAACCTGCGTATGCAGAGAAAAATGAGCTTTCTGCAGTGGAGGCGGTAAAAGCAATACGAGCTGCAGGCGGGCTTGCTTACCTTGCGCATCTTAATCAGACAGGTTATAATATAGCGCAACTTGAAAAGCTTTTGATTCAGCTGAAGGGTGCGGGGCTCAATGGTATAGAGGGGTATTATCCTGAATATACACCTGAGCAGATTGCAGAATACAGAGCCTTGGCAGAAAGATTGTCATTATCGCTTTCAGGTGGTTCAGATTTTCATGGCTCAATGAAGCCTCATATTTCCATAGGCGAAGGAAAAGGTGATTTAATTATTCCCTACTATATTTTGGAAAATATGAAAGGAATTATTAATCGAAGCTGTTTATAATAAGAAAAAACGCCAAAAATATATCTGTGCATCTACTGATGCACAGATATTTTTTATTTGGTGATTTTATGATTTCAGATGTGAAAATAAAAAGCAAATCAATTATAAAAGGCGATACCTTAAGATTATTTTTTATTTCTCTGTTTAGCTTTGTAGTCAGACGAGGAGCATTTGCCCTTTTGATTTATTGCATTGTTTCCTTGTTCAAAAGTGGTGTTTTAAACTTTTATCTTGAAAATTACAATGATGCTTTTGTTTATTCCATAGTTATATTTGATGTAATTTTTGTGTCTTTAACAATATTGTTATTTATCTCTTCCTTAAAATTAGGCGAGCAATTTTTATATTTTATTAAAGCATCCGGAGGAAAAGGTAGGTTGGGGTTGCTGTTCCACTTTTTTACATTTAAAAGAAGCTTCAGGGCGCTTTGCTTGTATACTAAATTGACTGTATTAAAAATAGGGTGGCTACTATATTTTTTATTTCCCTGCATTGTATGTTACGGTATAGCTTATTATTTATATTCTAAAGGAAATCTTTTGCCGGTAGTTTTTTATATTTTAATAATCGGTAGCTCTGTTCTTTTGTCATTCTGTATTTTTATGTGGCGTATTGCTTTTTCAAGATACAATGCCGCGCCATATTATGTTTGCCTGAATGCGGATATTACCCCTGAAAAAGCAATTAAAAAGAGTGTTTTTTTCACAGATGGTGTTTTGCGGGAAAGTGTTTTTTTAGAAAGCTCGTTTTTAGGTTGGTTTTTAAGTTGCATAGCAATAATACCATTTGTTTATGTTCTGCCATACTTTAAAATATCAAAAGCATCATTTGTGGTTGAGAGTTTAAGCTTAAAAGCATACCCTGAAGCACAAAATAAATATGCAATAAATTATTTGGGATTAAAATAAGTGAACCCATTGTTACAATTTTTTGTAACAATGGGTTCATAAGTTTCATTTTATTTATTCTTTCTTGCTTGAATTTCAGCAACCATTTCTGCCTGTCGTTTTTCTGTAACCTTATAGAAGAACATAGGAACTGCACAAGCAAACATACTGATAACACCGGAAAGAACGAGCATATTCCAGAGTCTGTCTGCACCTGCTTGAGAAATGTAGCCTGTTTCGGAGTTGATGCCTGCTGCTGCAAAGGAGATAACACCAATGAAAGCACCAACAGCCATACCGATTTTGTTGATAAGGGTCTGCATAGCGAAGCAGATACCTTCACCGCGTTCACCTGTTTTCCATTCAAGATAGTCAACTGTGTCACCAATCATAGCGTATGTAATGATGTTGTTAACACCCTGAGGAATACCGAGAAGAACAAGACCAATTGCTGCAATAACCAGCTTCCAGGGAGCATCGTAGCCAACAAAATACATAATTGCCATTACAACACCACCGAAGATGTGAACTGCAACATAAGCCCATTTTTTTGTGAATTTCTTACTCATCCAGGGAACGAGAACGGAAGCTACAAGACCGCCGGGAACAACAAGGAGTGTTATAAGGCTGTACATACCTTCGTTCTGAAGAACATATTTTGCGAAATAAAGACCGCCTGTGTAAGAATAAACCATTCTTGCACCACCGAAAATACCGGAAAGAACGATAAGAAGAAGCTGGTCGTTCTTAAAGAGGAGCTTGAGGTTATGACCGAAGCTGGGGGGATTATCGTTTGCTGTGAAACGCTCTTTAGTGTGCTTGAAGCCGTAGAAGAACATAGGAACAGCTGCAACAACAAGAACAACTGCAGCAATAAAGTATGTCCATTTAAGAGTTTCGGCGTTTGCGCTTTCCTGACCAACGATAACTGTATTAACAAAGTTCTTTGCAGTTTCTGCATCAAGACCCTTGTCTGCCATAATCTGAGCGATACCTGCTTCTGTGTCGGGGTATCTGAATTTTGCAGTAACGCCATTTGTAATAATGGGAACAAAAACAGTAACAATACCTGCACCAAGTGTGCAAAGAAGACGTGTAATTGTAAGCATATTACCACGAACAACTGTATCGTTTGTCATACAGGTTGAAAGACCCCAGTAGGGAACGTCTGCAATAGTATAGGTTACAGACCAGATAACATAGATAATTGCGATGATAATGAATGTTGAGGATGCTTTTTCCTGGAATACAGGGAGGAAGCAAGCAATTGTCATTATAGCAATTGGAATAGCCATCCATTTAAGGTAGGGGCGACATTTACCCCATTTTGTACGGGTTTTGTCAACAATTGAACCCATGATAGGGTCGTTGAATGCGTCAAAAATACGTGTACCGAGCATAAGCCATGCAACTGCCATTGAACCGGCAACATTACCGATGGTTACGCCTTCTGCACCAAAAAGAAGTGCATCAGTAAGGAAAACTGTAAGGTATGAACCGATAATTGTGCAGATAAAGTTCTGACCAAAACCGGCAATACCGTAAGCGAGAGCTTCCTTAGGTTGAAGACTGCTTGCATCAGCAGGATTAGTGCCGTAGAGCTTATGCAAAAGGTTGTTGAATTTACTCATTTCATTATCTCCTTTTGTTTTGGTTTATTATAAAACTTCTACAGTTTTCATAACAATGGGTTCAACAGGTGTGGAGCGTTCTCCGCCAAAGCTCATTCTGCGGTCAATTTTAAGGAAATTATCAACAGTTTCCATACCCTCAATTACCTTGCCGAATGCGGCATACTGACCGTCAAGGAAGGTGCAGTCGCCGTAGCAGATAAAGAACTGACTGCTTGCAGAGTTGGGGTTTTGTGAACGAGCCATTGAAATAACTCCGCGGGTGTGAGAAAGGGTGTTATTAACACCATTCATTCTGAATTCACCTTTGATATTTTCATCGCTGCCACCACAGCCTGTTCCCTCAGGGTCACCACCCTGTGCCATAAAGCCATCAATTACGCGGTGGAAGGTAAGACCGTTATAAAAACCGCTTTTTACAAGCTTTAAAAAGTTTTCACAGGTGATAGGTGCCTGCTCGGGACAAAGCTCAATAACAAAGCTTTCACCGTTTTCCATAGTTACCTTAATGTTTTCCATATGCTTATTTTCTCCTTAGTTCTTTGTTACAGGGTTGATAACATAGCTTTCTGTGTTGGTTGCTTGGGTTACGGAGTCCATCTGAAGACCTACTTTACCATCTTTATCAACCACAGGAATTGTTGAAATATCTGCAACATAAGAATATGAATATTCAACACTCACGGGAATGCCGGAAAGCTTATCAACTTTTGAAATGATAACGCCGTTTTTGAATGTAACTTTATTTAATATTGAAGTTTCTTTCGTGCCTTCAGTTTCATCAAAGTTGGGTATATTGAACACCTTAGCATAAGAAACTTTCTTTAGTCTTTCGCTGTTGCCTTCGTTACCTGTCGGGAATTCATCACCGATATAGGTATCATCATTCATTGTAACTTTTCTTACGATGTAGCCATCTTCTTCGTAGCATTCGATTGATTTGATATCATCTATATTCAACAAGCAGGAATTGATGTTTGCGCTTATGGGGAACTGATATATATGACTGTTGTATTTATTTATTGTTTTGGTGGTTGTTTTCGGCTCGTACATTTCAACGGCTTCCGCTCTTAATTCAGAAATCTGAGCCTTCATTTCTTTATAGTACTCAGGGTTCGTAGCTTGGATAGTAAGACCGGCAAAACTATTAAGAATACCATCCATATAATCGCAGGATTTATTTGCATAGTCATCAAATTCCATATTAGTAACATTGAGCTCATCTGTGGGAGCATTCTGGGTTGTAACCTTCATGGAATGGCATTGTGTTGTTGCAGTTTTAGTAAAACCGGGTTTAGTAGTTTTAACGCTGTTAAGCTCAGCTTTAAAAAGCTCAAGGTTAAATTCAGCACATTCGTTAACCTCTGTGTCAATACCTGTAACTATGCCAACTATCTTTTTTACATCTTCCATAGTTATGCCGTCACCATTTCCGGTTACGTCATATATTAATCCTTCCTTAGGTGCTTCAAGATTTGCTGAAACTCGCAAAACTGTTCTCGCATCGTTAAGGTCAACCTTTCCATCAGCATTATAGTCAAAATTCAATTTGATTTCGTTAGCTGAATAGGATGCGTAGGAGCTTACGGAAAGAGCAGAGAAAAGAAGACAAACCGCAAGTAAAATACTAATTGTTTTTTTCATAAAATCACCTTTTTAGCTTTTTTGTTTAGTAATATTATTTAAAGTTAAATGCCGCTTTCAAAAACTTAAGAGTTTGCTGGACGATTAATTCGTCGCTTTCTGTTGCTTGCTTTCCTGTGTAAATAAAAAATCGCTCTTTATAGTAGTCGCAAGCCGTTGCAAATTGCAACATCATAAAAATATTGTCAAGAAGAAAAGCAAAGAATGCAGGGTTTATGTCATCACGGACATCGCCTGTTTCCTGAGCTTTGCTGATTGTAACGGTGTAAATTGAAGCGGAAACTGCTTCGATTCGTTGAGAAATACCATTTAAAAACTCGGATTTATCACTTGTAGTCAGTTGACAGTAAAGCTTTATCAGTTCCGGATTTTTTCTGGAATATTTCAGTAAAGCTCTGATGATTGTTTCTGCTTTTATAAGAATATCTTCCGAAGAATCTGCAAGACTCATAAGAAGCTCTTCTAAAGAAGACATACCCTCATGAACTACCATGGAGAACATAGTTTCTTTGTTCTCAAAATACTTATAGATAGAGCCGACACTGATGCCTGCTTTTTTAGCTATTTGCTGAATGGATGTATTTTCAAATCCGTTATCGGCAAATTCTTTTATAGCAACATTTAAAATTCTGTCCCGTTTTTCTTTAGGGATTTTATCAAATGTGGCTTTGCATAGCTGCATATTTTGGCTCCGGGTTTCATTTGTAGCCATTTTACACCTCATAATTAACCCAATTATATAAAACATAATAACATTTTTACACATAAAAATCAATGAAAATAAAAGATTTGTTCTGCCAAAAATCCAGCGTTATTTTTGGTTACAGTTGATAAAAGATGTTAATGGGCGATTAATAATGTTAATAAAGATTTAATTATTGATAAACAGAGCCCAATTGTTGGTTTTTAAGTAACATTTATTCACAAATTGTTATTGAAAAGAACAAGTTTATATATTATAATACATAGAAGTAAAATCGTTGGAGGTTGTTCCATGAAAAAAATAAGTTCAAAAACAAAGGTGCTCGTGACACTTCTTGTTACCTTACTTGTGATAGGTGCTTTGGCAGTAGCTTCTTTTGCTGCAGATAAAGAAGCATCCTATGAAAAAAAGTACGGTCAGATTGTCCCCACTGACTCAAAGCTTGAAGCCCGTAAGACAAGCTTTTCCTTCTATGGGGATAAAGCGACACTCTATTTTATGCGAATAAGCGAGGGTAAAAGCAACGCGAATTGGGCGGTTGAGATTTATTCTGACAAGGCCTGCACTAAGCTTATCAGAAGTATGTCAGAAGAGTTTGGTTCAAAGGGCAACAGGCCTATGCAAATCTCCTGGAGCTTTAAAACAACTCCCAGCGGAACCTATTACGGTAAGTGCTATGCATATATCTCGAGAGATGACGGTAATGTTATAGATACAGATACTGTTCAGAAATTTAAAATCAAAATCGACCGTTTAAGCAAAAAAACAGTAGAGCTTAATTCTGTAAAGAGCACATCTGACGGTGTTAAGTTTACCTGGACTCCTTTAGCAACTGCCACAAAGTATAGAGTTTACAGAAAAGGACCCGGTGACAAAAGCTGGAAATATCTTACATCTCTCGGCAAAGGCGATTATACCTATACAGACAAATCTGCAAAAAGCGGTAAAACATATAAATACACTGTAAGAGCATACGATGGTGATTACAAAAGCCGTTACAACAAAAAAGGTCTTTCTTTGACTTATGTTGATACACCCGAGTTGGTTGGTGTAAGCGGAGCAACCTCTTCAGGCTATGCAAAGTTTACATGGAAAGCTGTTCCCGGTGCAAAGGGTTATGAAATTTATCGTAAAGGCGGTACCTTGAATAGCTATGAATGGAAAAAGATTGCAACCGTCAAGGGTGGAAAAACTGTTTCTTATGTTGATAAAAAGGCAAAAAGAAATGATTGGTGTTATAGCTATACCGTAAGAGCAGTTAATGGTTCCTATAAGAGCACATATAACACTGAGGGCGTTGAATTTAACTACATCTTAGCACCCAAGCTGAATAAAGCATTTTCTTATAAGGATGGTGTGAAAATCACCTGGAAGGATTCAAGTGACGTAGTAACAAAATATTATGTTTACAGAAAAACCTCTTCCGGCTGGAAGAAAATCGGCGCAACAACAAAAAAATATTTTACCGATACAAAGGCTGTTTCAGGCAAAACCTACACATATACAGTTAAAGGCGTTGCTTCAACAAATAGCGGTGCATATAACTCAAAGGGTATAAAGGAAAGCTACCTTTCAATGCCCAAGCTCAGCAGGGTTATTTTTGATGAAAACAATTATGCAAAGGTTACCTGGGCAACTGTTGATGGTGCATCCTCATATAAAATTCTGAGAAAAATCAATTCTGCAAAGGAATGGACAGAAATCGCAACAGTAAAGGGTGGCACCAGAAAATCTTACCTTGATAAAACTGCCAAAAAATCAGGTTATACCTACAAATATACCGTAAGAGCATTTGATGATGACGCTAAAAGCTACTACAATAAAACAGGTATTAAAAATATGTACTTGGCAAAGCCCTCTGTTAAGATTACAAATAAGGTAACATCTGATAATGCAGTTGGCATCAGCCTGAAGTGGAAGGCAATAAATGGTGCAGAGGGATATCAGATTTTAAGACAGACAGCAGGCAAATCAAAATGGACTACTCTTGCAGAAAATGTAACAAAAACATCATTCTATGATGCTACTGTTAAGAATGGTGTTAAATACCGTTATGCAGTAAAAGCGGTTAACGGCTCATCAATCAGCAAATATACATCTGTTTATATGGTAGCGTTGAACAGACCTGTTATGGAAAGTGTTAAAATTACTGATAAGGGCGTTGCTCTTAGCTGGACTGCTGTTGAAGGTGCAGATACCTATTATGTTTACAGAAAAGCAGCAGGTGAAGATTGGAGCGTTATCGGTTCATATTCACTTAACTCTTTTGTTGATACTTCAAAAGAAGCAAAAACAACACCCTTCAGCTATACTGTTGTTGCAGAAGCTAAGGGCTATAAGAGTGATTATGACACAGCCGGTATGAAAAACTTTGTTGAAGCAACAAAGCTTACTGCTGAATTCACCCCTGCAGCCGAAACAGAGAAGCCTTATGTTCTTGTGAAATGGACTCTTGATAAGGATGTGGAAAGCTATAAGCTTTACAAAACTGTGGATGGCGAAAGCACTTGCATAGGAACATACGATTCAACATCCGATATCACTGAATATAAGGATGAGAATATCACTCTTGGCAAGGAATATAAATACACAATCAAAGCAATTAAGGATGGCAAGCTTTCTACCAAAAAAAGCATAACAGTAGAATGTCCTTATCCACCTGTTGAGGCGGTTGAGTTTGATGTTGTTGCCAAATATAGTGACGAGGGCTCATATATCAAAGTGAAATTCACACCTGTTGAGTTTGCTGAAAAATATGAAATTTACAGAAAAACATCTGCAAAAGGTGAATGGAGCAAGATTAAAACAATAAAGGCATCTGCTATAACAGAAGAAACATATTCTTATGTTGATAAAGATGTTGATACAGGAATAAAATATTATTATACTGTTAAAGGCGTTGCTTCTGACAGAGATAGCCTTTATAATGAAAAGGGCAAAAAAGTAGTTATTTACACACCCTTAGAGCCTGCAACAGGAATCGTTGTAAAGAAGAGCGTTGATGATGAAAAAACAGTTGCTATAATAGTCTGGGATTCAGTTGAAAATGCTGAAAGCTATAAGGTGCTCAGAAAAGTGGGCGATGGCGAATGGGAAGCCTTAGGTCAGGTTGAAAGCGGTAAGGATTTAAGATTTGTTGATGATACAATTGAACAGGGTGTTGAATACACCTATACAATTAAAGCAACCTCAGCCTCAAGAGGCGACTCAATTAACAAAACCGGTGCAGACTTTTGCTGGAAGGCTGACTAAGAACTGAAAATATATAACCCTAACGAGAAAAAATTTTTTTTCGTTAGGGTTATTTCATATATTAAACAATAGCTTGGTATTCTCAGTAGCTATGTCGAGTATTCGTTGAGCATCGGTGTTTTTTATTTCTGCAATTTTTTCTGCCACATAGGGAATAAGGCTTGAATCATTCCTTTTCCCTCTCATGGGAACAGGTGCCATATAGGGACAATCGGTTTCTAAAAGGAGTTTTTCAAGGGGCAATATTTCCGCTACCTCAACGGCTTTTCTTGCATTTTTGAAGGTTAATGCACCACCAAAGCCTATATACATTCCGAGTTTCAAAACTTCCTTTGCAGTTTCAACGCTACCCGAGAAGCAATGCAAAACGCCTTTGGGTTTGTGCTTTTTTAGAATTTCCAAAGTATCGCCGTGTGCCTCTCTGTCGTGAACGATTATTGGTAAATCCAGTTCTTTTGCAAGAAGTATCTGCTTTTCGAAAACCTCTTTTTGCTTTTCTTTTGTGTCTTGACGCCAATAGTAATCAAGACCAATTTCACCAATTGCAACGCATTTTTCGTGCTTTGCAAGGTCTTTTAATATTTCTATATAGTTTTCGGGAAGATTTTCAACCTCTTCGGGATGAATACCACAGGCGAAATATAAATAATCGTAAGTTTCTGCAAGTTTTAAGGATTCTTTTGAGGAATCCAGATCAGCACCACAGTTTATAACACCGCAAATGCCCGACTCTTTGAGGGAGTCGAGCATATTTTCGCGGTCGTCATTAAACGCTTTATCTGTGTAATGTGCGTGGGAATCAAAAATATTGTTATACATAACAGTTTAACTAAGCTGTGTACCTGCAGGAAGTCCGTCAACAAATGCAACCTTGATATCTTCCTCGGTAATTTCGCCTGCAAGAATCATACCGTGACTTTCAACACCACAAAGAGTTCTTGGTGCAAGGTTTGCAACAACAATAACCTTTTTGCCGATAAGCTCTTCGGGTTTATACCATTTAGCAATACCTGATGCAACTGTTCTGGGTTCTTTTGTGCCGTCATTGAGTGTGAGCTCAAGAAGCTTTTTAGCTTTCTTAATAGGCTTGCAATCAACCACCTCGCAAACACGAAGCTCAACCTTTGCAAAATCGTCATACTGAATTTCAGCAAGACCAACAATTTCCTTTTCTTCCTCTTCTGCTTCTTCTACTTTAGGAAGAGAAGCTTCAATTTCAGCAAGAGTTTTTTCAACATCAAGACGGGAGAAAAGGGGTGTTGCAACTCCTACCTTAGCGCCTTCTTTAACTGCACCAAATTCTGCGAGAGAATCAAGTGTGTTGACATCTGTGCCGATTTGCTCAAGTATTTTAACGCTTGTTTCGGGCATAAAGGGCTCAAGAAGAACTGCGATAAAGCGGATGCCTTCAAGAAGGTTATAAAGAACTGTGCCAAGTCTTGCTTTCTTTTCCTCGTCCTTTGCAAGTGCCCAGGGCATTGTTTCGTCAATATATTTATTGCAACGCTTTGCAAGGTCAATTACTTTGGAAATTGCATCACTGATTTTGTAAGAGTCAAGCAATTTTGTTACTTGAGGAAGAGTGTCAAGCGCCATTGAAATAAGCTCGTTGTCAATTTCCTCTTTGTTTTCGGGTGACTGAATAACACCATCAAAATACTTGTTGTTCATAGCAACAGTACGGTTAACAAGGTTTCCGAGAGTGTTTGCAAGGTCGGAATTGAAACGTTCAATGATTGTTTCATAAGTGATTGTTCCGTCCTGAGCGTGAGGCATTTCGGAAAGAAGATAATAACGCACTGCATCAACACCGAAGCGGTTGCAAAGGTCGTCTGCATAGATTACATTACCACGGGATTTTGACATCTTATCATTACCTGAAAGAAGCCAGGGGTGACCGAATACCTGCTTGGGAAGAGGCTCACCAAGTGCCATAAGCATAATAGGCCAATAAATTGTGTGGAAACGAAGAATATCTTTACCGATAATGTGAACATTAGCAGGCCAATATTTTTTGTATAATTCACCACTGCCGTCAGGGTCATAGCCAAGGCTTGTGATGTAGTTTGAAAGGGCATCAATCCAAACATAAACAACATGCTTTTCATCAAAAGGAACGGGTACGCCCCATTTGAATGTTGAACGAGAAACGCATAAATCCTGAAGACCGGGCTTGATAAAGTTGTTTATCATTTCTTTTTTGCGGCTTTCGGGATAAATGAAATTGGGATTTTCTTCAATATATTCTTCAAGCTGTTTCTGATATTTGCTTAATTTAAAGAAATATGTTTCTTCTTTTTCTTTTTTTACTTCTCTGCCACAGTCAGGGCATTTGCCGTCAACAAGCTGAGAATCTGTGAAAAAGCTTTCGCAGGGAACGCAGTACCAGCCCTCATATTCGCTCTTGTAAATATCGCCTTTGTCATAAAGAGCTTTAAAGATTTTCTGAACTGCTTTTTCGTGGTCTTCGTCAGTTGTACGGATGAATTTATCATAGGTTGTGTTAAGGCAATCACAAATATCCTTGATTTCACCTGCAACCTTGTCAACATATTCCTTGGGTGAAACACCTGCAGCAGCAGCATATTCCTCAATTTTCTGACCGTGCTCGTCAGTACCTGTCTGGAAGAAAACGTCATAGCCCTGCATTCGTTTGAATCTTGCCAAAGCATCGGAAAGCACGATTTCATAAGAGTTTCCGATATGGGGTTTTCTTGAGGTGTATGCAATTGCAGTAGTAATGTAATAGGGCTGTTTGCTCATTTTCTTATCTCCTTATATATGATTTAGAGTTTTCCGCCCCTCGAATGAGAGAGGCGGTTTGCAAGTTATTATATTATTATTCGCTCTTTAAGTCAAGTTTAACCTTTTCGATGCCTTTAGCATCAATAGTAACTGTAATATCGCCTTTTTCACCATTGGTGCGAATCCAGAAGGCTCTGTCACCACCAATAAGCGGGAATTCAGAAGGTCCGATAATTTCTGCCGCACCTTTAACAGTAACCTTAACAGCGCTGTCTGCAAAGGGAACTCTGTTGCCGTTCTGGTCTTTTGCAACAATCTGGATTCTTGTTGCATCGTAGGTGTCCTCTTCTTTAAGAACGTAAGAATCGGCTTTCACATCAAGGTGAAGCTCTGTAACAGCAGTTCTCACAACTGTTGCAACACATTCGCCGTCCTTGTAGCCCTCGAAAGCGTAGGTAATCTGTTCGTTACCCCAACCGCCGATATATTTGGTTACAATATCAAACATTCTGTTAAAGGGGATTTTGCCAACAACCATTGCCGCACCTGCTTTAACGAATTTTGAGGGTGGCAATTTCCATTGTTTTGTCTGAGCAGCAACAAGAGTATCTGTAAGAAGTGCTGCAGCCTTGG
Organism: Acutalibacteraceae bacterium; assembly: GCA_045577815.1. Classification (GTDB taxonomy): domain Bacteria; phylum Bacillota; class Clostridia; order Oscillospirales; family Acutalibacteraceae; genus DTU089. Next base: position 41,458 of record JAZNJB010000006.1, on the reverse strand, counting down.
GGTCAAGTCCGTCATCTGTTACCAATGAATCACCGATAAAGTCGGATGCAATCATTGGGGGATGGGGCAGGTTTTTGAATTTTGAAGAGTCGGGGTAAATTGTGCTTGTGTATTTACCGTTTTTATAAAGCTTAACATAATCGCAGTTAGTAAATACCCAGACATCACCAATTGTTCCGCCGGGATGCTCACCGATATCCATAGCAGATGTAACCTCAAGGAAGGGCTTGTCATCCTGCTGTGAACGATAAATTGCCGCACCCATTTTTGGAACACGGAACATATCTGTTACACCGTGGTAGCAGATTCTGTCACCGCTACCAAAGTCTTTATGGGTGTTATAGTCTGCCATACACCAACCGATAGCACCGCTGGTTCTTGGGTTACCGTAGGCGGAGTTAAGAACTCTTGTGTGACGAAGAGCGTGTTCTGCTCTTACGCCCTCTTTATCAAAGCTCTTTGTTGGGAACATATGGCCGTTATGCTCTGTTACAAGATAGGGAGCGGTAAAGCTCTTTGTAACAAGAGCGGGGGGCAAGAGATTTATAAAGCTACCTGAATGAATAAAGTCATTCATTGTGTAAACATCTTCAAGAAGGTGGCTCATAGGCATATTTCTGACGCCACCTGTCTGACGGGTGTTATCAAGCTCTCTTGCAAGAGCGTTGGTTTTTTCATAGAACTCGTCACAGTCAAGACCTTCGTTTACACGAACACCCCAAAGGATTACGCAGGGGTGATTTCTGTCACGAAGAACCATTCTGCGAACATTATCAAGGCAGATATCTCTCCATTCACCCTCGCCAAGATACTGCCAGGAGGGCATTTCTGTAAACACAAGAAGACCGATTTCGTCACAGCGGTCAAGGAAATGAACACTATCAGGGTAATGAGATGTTCTTACAAGGTTAACGCCTAATTCGTATTTAAGTAAGTCTGCATCCGCTTTCTGAACATTTTTAGGCATAGCATAGCCAACATAGGGGTAGCTCTGGTGACGGTTAAGTCCGCGGATTTTAATTTTTTTGCCGTTAAGGTAGAAGCCGTCTGTTAAGAATCTGCATTCTCTGAAGCCGAAACGAACTGAAATTTCGTCCTTGTCATCAAGCTTAACCTTTAAGGTGTAAAGCTTGGGGTTTTCTGTGTCCCAGAGCTCAACATCCTTTACTGCCCATTTAGCGTTAATAACTCGTCCGCTGAAATCAGTTTTCTTTTCACCCATAACCTTATCGCCATCAAAAAGAGTAAAGGTCAATTCACCCTTTGCGCTTTCGGAAAGAGTTACATCAATATCAAGCACCTTTTTTGGCTGGAGAACATTGAGAGTTCTTACAAAAGCATTGTCAATATAAGTTTCGCTGACCTCTTCAAGCCAAACCTCACGATAAATACCGCCATATACAAGGTAGTCAACAACATTACCAAAGGGTGGAATTTCTTTTCTTTCGGTGGAATCAAGCTCAACAACAAGTAAATTGCCTTTTGCTTTTACTTTGTCTGTAATATCAAAGGTGAAAGCATTGTAAGCACCTTTGTATTCACCAATAAATTCATCGTTAAGATAAACCTTTGAATAAAGAGATGCACCTTCAAAATGAAGAATATATCTTTTGCCCTTTGCTTTTTTACCGATATCAAATTTCTTACGGTAACAGCTGACGAACTGATAGCATTTTTCATCAAAATAGTTTAAGGGTAATTCTTTATTAGTATGAGGAATATCAACAGTCTGAAATTTACTGTCGTCAAAAGAAGCTTTTATCATATCTTCCGAGAATTCGGGAGAATATTTCCAACCAAAGTTGAGAGAATGTGCAGTACGCATTTTAACACCCTTTCTTTTTAATCATATATTGTTTATTCTATACTATTATAATATATATGTCAATAAATCCGCTTTAGTGTTTTCCACTTTGTTTTCAATAACTGCATCTAAAAGTGAATTTAAGGTAATTCCTATTTCTTCGCCCTTAAGACCTTTTTTCTCCAAATCCCTGCCGTTTATTGCAAGCCGGGAGATGGTACAGCATTCATTGTCTTTTTCAATTTCTTCTAACCATTGAAGTGTCTGTGCAGTCCCTTCGCTTATATCACGATAGCTTTCGCTTAAAGCACCTCTGTCACTCTTCTTTATAACAAGAAGAGTTTTAATATCTTCAGGTGTTTTTGTTTTTAAGTGCTTTTTAAGTTCAATTTTTGTTTCGGGTGGCTCAAAATCGTGGCAACCAACAAGGAAGGAAACTCTGTTAATGGTCTTTTTATCAAATTTAAGGCGTGTAAGAATCTCTCTTGCCATTTCACCACCTACAAAGGCGTGGTTTTTAAAGGTGCTGTCACCTTTTTCGTTTAATTTATGTGTGGGTACTTTTCCTAAATCGTGAAGGAGCATTGTAAGGCGCAGAATTCTGTCATTGGGGATTGTGTCAACCGTGTGGCAGATATGCTCCCATACGTCATAAGCGTGTTTTTTACCATATTGAGTGAAATTAACAGCAGGGGCAATTTCAGGAATGAACACGGAAAGCACATCAGGGTACTCCATAAGAATATTGAAAGCATTTTTACCGCAGATAAGCTTTATTAATTCAACGGTAATTCTTTCTGCAGAAATGTTTTTCAGTAAATCCTTGTTTTTGTGGATTGCTTTTTTTGTTTCTTCTTCGATTTCGAAGCCCAATGTTGCAGAAAAACGCAAGGCTCTCATAATTCGCAGACCGTCCTCTTGAAAACGGGTATCTGCATTGCCGACCGTTCTTATTATACTATTATATATATCATCCTGTCCGCCATATAAATCAACAAGACCACTTTCATCATTATAAGCGAGAGCGTTTATTGTGAAATCTCTTCTTGCAAGGTCATCACCGATTTTGCTTGTAAAGGTAACATTTTCGGGGTGGCGGTTGTCACCATATTCGCCATCTATTCTGAATGTTGTAACCTCATAAGGAGTTTTGTCGATTATAACTGTAAGTGTTCCGTGTTTAAGCCCTGTATCGACTGTTCTGAAATCCTTGAAAAGCTCTTTTGTCTCTTCGGGGAGGGCGGAGGTTGTAATATCCCAATCACCCGGGATAACACCCATAATGCTGTCGCGCACAGCTCCGCCAACGCAGAAGCTTTCAAACCCTGCGTTTTTTAATCTTTCAAGTATTATTTTTACATTGTTCGGAATAGATATAGTCATAGAAGATAACACCTCAACATTTATTATGTTGAAATAACTGTTTTCTGTCAACAAATAATTACAATTTGACAATAAAATGGTAAAAAATAGGCATAAAAGTTACAGTTTGTAATTTCTGCACTTTTGCCAAAAGAAATCCTAAAATACTTGTGGTTGTTCAAAATTTCGCCACAAAATATAGGGGGTATTGCTTTTTTGTGTTCATAACCTTTGTGAAAAGTCAACAAAAAGCACATTTTAATTTATTTGACTTTTGCAAAAAGATGGTTATAATACCAAATGCCATCGGATAACTACGGCATTTTTATTGGTAATCTGAGGTTGAAAATGTGACAATTCAACGTTTTATTGCTGATAAAAACGCCTACAACGGCAGCTTTTCACGGCAGAAATGCCGGAATTTAAATTGAAATCAGAAAAGTTGCTTGTCTAAGGAGATATTTATACCATGACAGTCAGAAAAATAGGCGAAACGTCTGTTCATTCGCCGCTCAAAAGAATCGGTCTTTTGTTTTTAGCGGTTGTATTCTTTGTTTCAGCTACAGCGTTCGCCGTACCGCCTGTAATGTACAATGTTACAATTTACGACGGTAGCTCGGTTACAGAAGTTTTGACATCTGAAATTGATGCTGAGGAAATCCTCAAGGATGAGGGTATTAAAATCAGTGAAGCAAGGGGCGATGAAGTAAGCCTTGCAAATTTCAATGGTAAAGACGGAAGTGCCATTATTATAAGAAGAGCCGTTAAGGTTACAATTGAAAGCTTTGACGGAACAAAAAATACCGTTTATGCTTTAGGCACAGTTAAGGATGCTCTTGAAAAAGCAGAAATAAAGCTTAAAAAGGGTACTGCTCTTAATTATTCTGCAGATACACTTTTAGAAGACGGTATGACAATTGAAATCTACGATATCTATAAAATCACTCTTACAGTTGACGGAAAAACCAAAACCAAAAAGGTTTCCGGTAAAACAGTTGAGGATGCTTTGAACGCTTTTGGTGTTGAATTGAAGGGTGAGGATTTCGCAGTACCTGCTCTCGAAGAAAAGCTCGTAAATGGTTCGGAAATTATTGTTTGCAGAGTTGAAACAAAAAAGAGAACAGAAGAGGAAGCAATCCCTTACGAAACAGAATACACCTATTCTGATGCCCTTTACAAAAACCGCACAAAAACTCTTGAAGCGGGTAAAGAGGGTACAAAGGCCGTTGTTTATGAGGATACCTATATAAATGGCGAGCTCCTCAGCAGTGAAAAGAAATCTGAAAAGATTACCCGTGAGCCTGAAAGAGCGCTTGTTCAGGTTGGTACAAAGGTAAATGCTGTTACAACAAGCCTTCCCGTTGGAACACCTATCAGTGAAATGGCAGAGCCTTCATACCTTAAAATAGGCGAAAATGGCTTGCCCACTAACTACAAATCAGTTATTAACGCTAAAGCAACTGCATATTGCATTCCCGGTGGTATTACCTCAACAGGTAAAAAAGCCCAGACAGGCTACATTGCAGTTGACCCCAAGGAAATTCCCTATGGCACAGAAATGTATATTGTTTCTGCAGACGGTAAGTATGTTTACGGCTACTGCATCGCTGCTGACACAGGTAGCTACATTTATGATGTTGACTGGACAGTTGACTTATTTATGAATTCCGAGGCACAGTGCAGAAACTGGGGTAGAAGAGATATAATTATATATGTTCTTTAATCAAAAACGCTCGACTTTGTCGGGCGTTTTTTAGATGCCAGATGCCAGATGCCAGATGCCAGATGCCAGTCGCCGGAGCTTGACAAAACGCAACAAAACCGTAAGGTACAGGCTTGCCTGTACCACAGAACAATCTAACCAAGAACAATGTAGGGAACGGTCTTGACCGTTCCGTTGTCGTTTTCTGAATAAATTAAAAGTATTGCGAATATTATTTTGTATTTTTATTGCCTTTTTCTATTAAAATGCAAAATTGACAATTAAATTTGCGAGTGATATAATCTGGTTGCTAACAGCATAGAAAGAGGTGCTTGAAAGTATGTTTCAAATTAATCAGAAAATAAACTGCAGAGATATTGATACAGAAAAACTTTGTTCTATAATTGCATCTGTATTTGAAGATTATGATGTTGCTCTTTCTGATAATGTTATAATTGCAGTTCCGCATAAACGCAAAATCAGCCTTTATTATAATTCCTTCATTCCTAAAATAAAGATTTCTTGTGAAAAAAACATTGACAATTCTACATTAATTTGTAACTTCTCTTTGGAGAAATCAGTAAAAAGGATTATATATTTAATGTGGTTTGTTTTAGCCGTTTTTCTTATTCTATTAATTTTAGATTTTGATTTTGGAGTATTGTTAACTTGTGTGATATTTTTTATTTTTACTATAGCTTTCGCATATTCAGGCTTGTGGATTAGTTCAAAATTTGCAAAAAGAAAAATTGAAAAAGCTTTATGCCTTATATAAAAACAGCTATGTTTATTGAAATCACTACTTTATTATATAAAGTGGTGGTTTTTGTATTTTATGCATAAAAAGTGAATAATATACAAAACATGCATACAAAAATGCATATTAATATATATTACATTATAGATATGGATGTTTTTGCATAAATTTGTACTGAAAAATACACAAAAAATATAAACAAAACAAGGGTTTTTGTTGCAAATGGTCAAAAATAAATAAAAACGAAATTATTTATTCAAAAAGGTTGACTTTTTTGTGCCGAAGGTGTATAACTATGCATATCGAATGAATATTTTTGCAAATCTTGCAAATGGAGGAAATAAAAATGGATAAGAAAAACATTAAGAAGGTAGTTCTTGCTTACTCAGGTGGTCTTGATACATCAATTATCATCCCCTGGCTTAAAGAAAATTATAACAACTGCGAGGTTATTGCAGTTTCCGGTAACGTTGGTCAGGCAAGTGAGCTTGAAGGCCTTGAAGAAAAAGCTATCGCAACAGGCGCTTCAAAAATTTATATTGAAGACCTTACAAAAGAATTTCTTGAGGATTATGTATTCCCCGGTCTTAAAGCAGGTGCAATTTATGAAGAATATCTTTTAGGTACTGCTTTCGCTCGTCCTCCCATTGCAAAAAGAATTGCAGAAATTGCTATTGCTGAAGGTGCAGATGCTATCTGCCACGGTTGTACCGGTAAAGGTAACGACCAGGTAAGATTTGAGCTTGCTATCAAAGCATTTGCTCCCAATATGCCTATTATTGCTCCCTGGAGAGAATGGGACATCAAATCCAGAGAAGAAGAAATTGCTTACGCAGAAGCACATAATGTTCCTCTCAAAATTAACAGAGAAACAAACTACTCAAAAGATAAAAATATCTGGCATCTTTCTCACGAGGGTCTTGACCTTGAAGACCCGATGAACGAGCCTCTTTACAACAAGGAAGGCTTCCTTGAAATGAGTGTTTCTCCCGAAATGGCTCCCGATAAACCCACTTACGTTACAATTCACTTTGAAAAAGGTATTCCCACAGCAGTTGATGGTGTTGAAATGGGTGCAGTTGAGCTTGTTACAAAGCTTAACGAGCTTGGTGGCGCAAATGGTATCGGTCTTCTTGATATCGTTGAAAACAGACTTGTTGGTATGAAATGCCGTGGTGTTTATGAAACTCCCGGTGGAGCAATTCTTTATAAAGCACACGCAGTTCTTGAAACAATCTGCCTCGATAAAGAAACAGCACATTATAAAGCTCTTGTTGCTCAGAAGCTTGCAGAGCTTACCTACAATGCTCAGTGGTACACACCTCTCACAAAGGCAATTCTTGCTTTTGTTGATTCAACTCAGGAAACTGTTACAGGTGATGTTAAGCTTAAGCTTTACAAGGGTAATATGATTAACGCAGGCGTTTGCTCACCTTACTCACTTTATGATGCAGATATGGCAACATTTGATGAGGATGAGGTTTATGACCAGAAGGATAGTGCAGGATTTATCAACCTTTACGGTCTTCCCATCAAGGTTATGGCAAACATGAGAGATAAAGCAGGTCTTGCAAATCTCGGAGAATAATGCGGAATTCGGAATTCGGAATGAGGAATTTCGGGACCTGCGGTCGGCGATTATAAATAAAATAATTTAATCGATATTTATTTACTTTGCACATTCGGTGCTTTTTCCGAATGTGCAAAAGTAGTTTTTGAAAGGGTATAAATTACTATGGATAAAATGTGGGCAGGCAGATTTACAAAAGCTCTTGATAAGGAAGCGGACGATTTTAATTCATCTCTTCACTTTGACTGCAAAATGTTCCGTCAGGATATCGGCGGTTCAATAGCACATGCTCAGATGCTTGCAAAACAGGGCATTATTACTGAAAATGACTGCGAAGAAATAATTGATGGTCTTACAGGTATTCTTGAAGATATTGAAGAGGGTAAGCTTACCTTTGACAGTGATGCGGAAGATATTCATATGTTTATCGAAAGCGAGCTTACGCAGAGAAAAGGCGATGTTGGTAAGCGTCTTCACACTGCAAGAAGCCGTAATGATCAGGTTGCAGTTGATATCAGACTTTATCTTCGTGATGAAGCCGAAAAAGTAAATGATTTGCTTTATGCTCTTATTGAGGTAATCAAGGATAAGGCTTCCGAAAATCAGGATGCAATTCTTCCCGGTTACACTCATCTTCAGAGAGCACAGCCTATAACATTTGCTCACCATTTGCTTGCTTATGCCCAGATGTTTATGCGTGACTGCGGAAGACTTCAGGATGCGGTTAAGAGAATGAATTATTCTCCTCTCGGCTCTTGCGCTCTTTCAGGTACAACTTATGATACAGACAGAGAGTTTGAAGCAGAAAAATTAGGCTTCTACGGAATTATGCAGAACAGTATTGACGGTGTTTCTGACAGGGATTTCTGTGTTGAGCTTATGAGTGCATTTTCAGTTATTATGATGCACCTTTCAAGATTTTCTGAAGAGGTTATTCTTTGGTCTTCATGGGAATTCAAATTCGTTGAGCTTGACGATGCATATACCACAGGCTCAAGCATTATGCCTCAGAAGAAAAATCCCGATATGGCAGAGCTGGTACGTGGTAAAACAGGTAGAGTTTACGGCGACCTTTTCGCTCTTCTTACATCTCTTAAGGGACTTCCTCTTGCATATAACAAGGATATGCAGGAAGATAAGGAAGCAATTTTTGACAGTATTGAAACTGTTGAAAAATGCCTGAGCATTTTTGCTCCTATGATTGCTACAATGACAGTTCTCAAAGAGAATATGTATTCTGCGGCACAGAAGGGCTTTATCAATGCAACTGACCTTGCAGATTACCTTGTTAAAAAGGGTATGCCTTTCAGAACTGCATATAAAATTGTTGGTCAGACTGTTGCAGAATGTATTGAAAAGAACAAGGTTCTTGATACTCTCTCTCTCGAGGAATATAAGGCACACAGCGACCTCTTTGAAGAAGATTTATTTAATGAAATTTCACTTGAAACCTGTATTGCAAAAAGAATTTCTGCAGGTTCAACAGGTTATAAATCAGTAGAAAAACAAATTCAGCAGGTAACGGAGTTTATCAATGGCAAAGAAAGTATTTATTGATGGTAAAGCCGGAACAACCGGTTTGAGAATATATGAAAGGCTCGAGCAGTTTGAAGGTATTGAGCTTATAAGTCTTTCAGAAGAAAAAAGAAAAGACAGAGAAAGCAGAAAGGAAGCACTTAACAGTGCAGATATTGCCTTCCTTTGTCTTCCCGATGATGCGGCAAGAGAATCAGTTTCTCTTATAGAGAATGAGAATACAGTTGTAATTGATACCTCAACTGCTCACAGAACTCTTGAGACCTGGGCTTATGGGTTTGCAGAGCTTTCTCCTGCTCATAGAAATAAAATTAAAAATTCAAAAAGAATAGCCGTTCCCGGATGTCATGCAAGCGGATTTATTTCTCTTGTTTATCCACTTATTGAAGCAGGTGCATTGGATGGCACAGAAAATCTTTCCTGCTTTTCGCTTACAGGATATAGCGGTGGCGGTAAAAAAATGATTGCAGAGTACGAGGAAGAGCCGGATGAGCTTTTAGGCGCTCCCCGTCAATACGGACTTACCCAGAACCACAAGCACTTAAAAGAAATGGTTAAGATTTCAGGACTTGAGAGTGCTCCTGCATTCTGTCCCATTGTTGGGGATTTCTATTCGGGTATGGAAGTAACTGTTCCCGTGTTCAAAAGCGATTTGAAAAATGGCTTTGATATTGAAAAAATAAAAGAAATTTACAAAAACAAATATAACGGACCTCTTGTGAAATATGAAGAAAATTTAAATGAAGAGGGTTTCATTTCCGCAGGTCTTCTTTCAGGGAAGGACAATATGATTATTTCCGTTTTCGGAAATGAAGACAGAATTATTCTCACTGCAAGATACGATAACCTTGGTAAAGGTGCATCGGGTGCGGCAGTTGAATGTCTCAATATTGTTTTAGGAAATGAAGATACTTATAATCTGGAGATATAACTATGGAATTCATTAATGGCGGTGTTTGTGCCGCAAAAGGCTTTACTGCAAGTGGTGTTCACTGCGGTATCAGAAAAAATAAAACTAAGCGCGACCTTGCACTTATTTTTAGTGAAAAGAAAGCAAGTGCAGCGGCAGTATATACAACCAATCTTGTTAAAGGCGCACCCTTGGCAGTAACAAAAATGCACCTTATGGACGGCAAGGCACAAGCAGTTATCTGCAATAGCGGTAATGCAAATACCTGTAATGCAGATGGTATTCAGGTAGCACAGGAAATGGCAAGACTTACTGCAGAAGAGCTTGGCATTGATAAAGAAGATATAGTTGTTGCTTCCACAGGTGTTATTGGTCAACCTCTTGATATCACACCTATTAAAAATGCTCTTCCTGAACTCAAGGATGCTCTTGGCGACAACAATAGCGAATATGCCGCAGAGGGTATTATGACAACCGATACTGTTAAAAAAGAGGTTGCAGTTTCCTTTGAAATTGGCGGAGTAGAATGCAAAATCGGTGGTATTGCAAAGGGTAGCGGTATGATTCATCCCAATATGGCAACAATGCTTGTGTTTATTACAAGTGATGCTGCAATCGCGCCCGAAATGCTTCAGAAAGCACTTTCTTCCGACATTCAGAACACATTCAATATGGTAAGCGTTGACGGAGATACCTCAACAAACGATATGGTTTGCGTGCTTGCAAACGGTATGGCAGGAAATAAGGAAATCATCGCAGAGGGCGAGGATTTTGATGCATTTATGAAAGCCCTTAACACAGTGACTGTTCACCTTTGCAGAATGATTGCAGGTGACGGTGAGGGTGCAACAAAGCTCCTTGAATGCCGTGTAACAGGTGCAAGTGATGAGGAAACTTCCAAAACAGTTGCAAAGAGTGTTATTTGCTCATCGCTTACAAAGGCAGCTATGTTTGGTGCAGATGCCAACTGGGGCAGAGTGCTTTGTGCAATCGGTTATAGCGGTGCAGAGGTTGATGTAACAAAGGTTGATGTTTCATTTGAATCTGCAAAGGGTATCATTCCTGTTTGTGAAAATGGTGCAGGAATTGAATTTTCTGAGGAAAAAGCAAAAGAAATTCTTCTCGAAAAAGAAATTATTATAAATGTTGGTCTTAATTCAGGCGATTATTCTTCAACTGCCTGGGGTTGCGACCTTACTTATGAATATGTAAAAATCAACGGGGATTACAGGACGTGATAAAATGGAAAATTTGAATATTACAAATCTTCAACGTGCAGAGGTTATTACTCAGGCACTCCCATATATTCAGAAATATCATAACAAAATTATTGTTGTCAAATACGGCGGAAATGCAATGATAAGCGAAGAGCTTAAGCTTCAGGTTATGGAAGACCTTGTTCTTCTCTGGCTCATTGGTGTCAAGCCTGTGCTTGTTCACGGTGGTGGTCCTGAAATTTCTGATATGCTCAAAAAAGTGGGCAAGCAGAGTGAGTTCGTTGATGGGTTGCGCGTAACTGACAAGGAAACTGCAGAAATTGTTCAGATGGTTCTTGCAGGTAAAATTAACAAACAGCTTGTTAACCTTTTAGGTGAATTTGGTGGTAATGCAGTTGGTATTTCAGGTATTGACGGCCACCTTATTGAAGCAAAGGTTAAGGACGAAAGACTTGGTTTCGTTGGTGAAATTACTAATGTAAATGTTCAACCAATTCTCGACCTTATTGAAAAGGAATATATTCCTGTTGTTTCAACAGTAGGCTGCGATAAAGAGGGTAATGTTTATAATATCAATGCAGATACTGCAGCCTCCTTTATAGCAGGGGCTATGAAGGCGGAAAGACTTATTACAATGACCGATATTCCCGGCATTTTAAGAGATGTTAATGACCCTGATTCAATTATTAAAAGAGTTACTACCGATGAAGCACGTCAATTATTTGCAGACGGCATTATTTCAGGCGGTATGATTCCCAAGGTAGAATGCTGTATTGAAGCGATTGAAAAGGGTGTAAGAAGAGTAACAATTCTTGATGGTCGCGTTCCTCACGCACTTCTTCTTGAATTGCTCACCGATGAGGGTGCAGGTACACTCGTTAAGGGGTTGGATTGATGAGTATTAAAGAACTTGATAAACAATATGTTGCCAATACCTATGCCCGTTTTCCAATTGAATTGGTTTCGGGTAAAGGCAGTTATCTTTATGATAGCGAAGGTAAAGAATATATTGATATGGGCACAGGTATAGGTGTTAGTGCCTTTGGCGTAGGCGATGAAGAATGGGTTAAGGCTGTAACCGAACAGCTTACAACTCTTCAGCATACATCAAACCTTTATTACACAAGTCCTTGTGCTAAGCTTGCAGAGCTTCTTTGCACTAAAACAGGTGCAAAAAAGGTTTTCTTTTCGAATTCAGGCGCAGAAGCCAATGAATGTGCCATAAAAGCCGCAAGAAAATATGCGGCAGAGAAAAAGGGTGCAGATTATTATAAAATCATAACCCTTAACAACAGCTTTCACGGCAGAACAATAACAACTCTTGCAGCAACAGGGCAAGATACATTCCATAAGGATTTTCTTCCCCTGACTGATGGCTTTCTATATGCAGATGCAGATGATTTGGAAACAATTGAAAAATATATAAAAGAAGAAAAAATTGCTGCCATTATGTTTGAAACCGTGCAAGGCGAGGGCGGAGTTGTTCCTCTTTCCAAGGAATTTGTTTCAGGACTTTCAGAATTAGCAGAAGAAAACGATGTTCTTCTTGTTGTTGACGAGGTTCAGACCGGTAACGGAAGAACCGGTGCTCTTTACGGCTATATGAAATACGGAATAAATCCCGATATTGTTTCAACTGCAAAGGGTATCGGCGGAGGTCTTCCTTTGGGTGCTACAATGCTCTTCGAGAAAACCGAAAATGTTTACACACCCGGTTCTCACGGCTCAACCTTTGGTGGCAACCCTGTTTCTTGTGCAGGAGCAATAAGTATTATAAAAAGGCTTGACGAAAATTTCCTTTCAGATGTTGAAAAGAAAAGTCAATATATTATTGAAACACTTTCCTCTTGCGAGGGTGTTAAGGGTATAACCGGCTTGGGTCTTATGCTTGGAATTGAAACAGTCAAGGATGTTAATGAGGTTCTTTCATATTGTCAGCAGAATGGTGTTTTACCCATAAAAGCTAAAAATAAATTAAGACTTTTACCACCCTTGAATATTTCTTTTGATGATTTGGAAAAGGCAATAGATATTATAAAAAAGGCTTGTGAGGTATAAAAATGAATTTAAAAGGCAGAGATTTTTTAAAGCTTCTTGATTACACAAGTGAGGAAATTGAATATCTTATAAATCTTGCGGCAGACCTTAAAAAGAAAAAGAAAAACGGGATTCCCCACGATACACTTAAAGGCAAAAATATTGCTCTGATTTTTGAAAAGACAAGCACAAGAACCCGTTGCAGCTTTGAGGTTGCAGCAAGGGATTTGGGTATGGGTGTAACTTACCTTGACCCTAATGCATCTCAGATAGGAAGAAAAGAGAGTATCGCAGATACTGCAAGAGTTCTCAGTTCAATTTATGACGGAATCGAATATCGCGGTTACGGGCAGGAAATTGTTGAGGAGCTTGCAAAATATTCTAAGGTTCCTGTCTGGAACGGACTTACAAATGAATTCCATCCCACACAGATTCTTGCAGACTTCCTCACAATCAAAGAAAAATTCGGCAAGCTTAAAGGCATTAACTTTGTTTATATGGGTGATGCCAGATATAATATGGGTAATTCACTTATGGTTGGTTGCGCTATTATGGGTCTTAATTTTACCGCTTGTGCGCCTAAAAAATATTTTCCCGACAGTGAGCTTGTTGATATATGCAAGAAGCTTGCAAAGCAGAGCGGTGCAACTCTCAAATTTGAGGTTGACCCCAAGAAAGCAACAAAAAATGCAGATGTTATTTACACAGATGTCTGGGTTTCAATGGGTGAGCCGGAGCTTGTCTGGGCAGAAAGAATCAGCGAGCTTTCACCCTATCAGGTTAATACACAGTTAATGAAAAATGCAGGTGACAACGCAATATTTATGCATTGCCTTCCTGCATATCACGATAAGAAAACCGAAATTGGCAAGAGAATGTGTGAAAAATTCAATCGTTCCGCTATGGAGGTTACAGATGAGGTTTTCGAAAGTGAACAGTCTGTTGTTTTCCAGGAAGCAGAAAACAGAATGCACACAATAAAAGCGGTTATGTATGCAACTCTTTAATGAGGTTTTCTGAATTTATTATGTTGATAAAATCGTATTCTGAAAAATAGCTTTTTAGTTTATTGATGAACAAATCTGATGCACCGTAGTTTACAATTGCTATGGTGCATTGTTTTTGTATTCCCAAAAACGAGCAAATTTCCCGAAGATTTGTTATTCTGTTATAAATTTCATTGTCATCGGATTTTAAGGGAATGGAGAGAATAACACCATTTTCTTTATATACCATTAGCTTGAATATTATTGAAAACAGAATAAAGATTACACCGGCTACCGCCAAAGCCAAAGCAATAATATCAGATAACATAAAAATACCTCCCGCATAGAAAAAGTGTCGAAGACACTTTTTCAGTTTTATTCGCCTGACGGCGAGTGATATTGCTAAAGCAGTGATATTATGCTACACATAGTGTTATTTGCTTTGCAAGTTGAAGGCGAATAAAATAATACTGAAACTGAAAGTTTCAATAACACTATTGCTGAAGGTAATAATATCACTCTGCCATAGGCAGAATATCACTTTGTTTTTTATATAATATGACTGAATTATAATATTGGTGACAGGACATAAAAATACCCGACACAGAAATCTGCGTCGGGTATTTTAAATTAAATCTGATTAGTTAAGTTCAAATGTCATTACAGCCTTTGACCAATCTTCTGTTGAAAGGAATTTACCGTTTCTGAAGTCTCTTGCATAGAAGGTAACATCATAATCTGTAACCTCTACAAAGAAGCCTGTGCCGGGGTTGTTGTAAACGCCATCTTTGTTGTCGATACCAACAGAGGGAACGTTAATAGCCTGAACGTTCTTTTTCTTGTTGAGTGTTTCATAGGTGTATTTACCAAAGCCTGTGTGAAGGTGACCTGTGATAAAGAAAACGTTTTCATATTTTACAAGGATATCGTAAACATCGTTTGTCTGGTCACCGATACAGCCTGTCATATCATAGCTGTCTTTACGCTGGTATATGGGAAGAGATTCATCGCCTGCACCACTGTTTGCAGAACCCCATGTGTTAGGAAGACCATGACCCTCTGCAAGAGGATAGTGGCAAATAACGAATACGGGGTTGCCCTTTTTTGTAGCTTTCTTGAGTTCAACATTAAGCCACTGTAACTGAGCACTGCTGATATAAGCATCTTCAAATCTGCCTTCTTCAGAACCCATTACGAGGAAGGTATAATCGCCAACCATATATTTGTAATAAACCTCTTCCTGTGCGTTTTCTTCAGCGTTAAGGCTGTTCATAAAGCCAAGGAAACGTTCTTTTGACTGCTCAAATTCACGCATACGGATATCGTGGTTACCTGTGCACATAATGAAGTTTTCTGTGTTGAAGCCTGCAATATGACTTGCAACTCTGTCAAACTCCTCCTGCATACCATTTTCTGCAATATCACCTGCAATGATAAATGCATCAAGATCAATGTCGGAGTTCATCATATCTTCTGAGAAAGAAATAAGATTTGCTTCACGCTCAGGCATATAGTCACAAACCTGAGTGTCACCTGTAACAACGAAGTCCATGTTAACATCGTCAGAGAAGTTTCTGAGGACATCACCTGTTGCGGGTGAGATAACACCGCCGAATAAGGTTAAGATTGATAAAAAGAGTGCTGCAATTTCCTGAAATAAGCCTGCTATGTATTCCATAAAGACCCTACCTTTTCATTATATTTTTATATGATTATATCACCTAAACTATGTTTCGTCAACGATAATTTGTAATACTTTGGTAAAAAATGAAGAACTATATTATTGAAAAATGTACAATGTTATGATATTATAAGCTTATCTATGCAACAAAAAAATTGAAAATTTGGAGTATATTATGGAAAGATTACTTACAAGATGGGGCAAAACTCTCAATAAAGAATTACCCCTCAACGATTATCCCAGACCCCAGATGAAACGCGATAGCTTCATTAATCTTAATGGTGAATGGAACTATGCAATTCTTGACCGGTTTAAAAAATTCAAT
This sequence comes from Acutalibacteraceae bacterium, assembly GCA_045577815.1. Lineage (GTDB taxonomy): Bacteria > Bacillota > Clostridia > Oscillospirales > Acutalibacteraceae > DTU089. The sequence continues at coordinate 25,571 of JAZNJB010000006.1, read as the reverse complement.
GGCTATCAGGGTAAGATTACGGTGCCCTTCAGCCCTGAATGTATTTTAAGTGGCGTTGAAAAAATGGTTCAGCCCACAGATGTTCTCTATTATCAGAAAACTTTTGAATTTAAAAGAACAAATCACAGAGTTCTCCTTCATTTCGGTGCAGTTGACTATGAATGCACAGTAACTCTTAACAATAGCGTTGTAGGTACTCATAAGGGTGGCTATCTGCCGTTTACTTTTGATGTTACTGCTCTTATTCTTGATGGTGAAAATGATTTGAGACTTACTGTAACAGACCCTACAACAGAGGGTCATCAGGCAAGAGGTAAGCAGACCTTTAAGCGTGGAGGCATATGGTACACACCTCAGTCAGGTATATGGCAGACTGTATGGCTTGAAGAGGTTTGCGAGGGATATATTGAAAATATCAAGCTCACACCCGATATCGATAATGACGAAATCAATATTGAAATCAACTATAACGGCAAGCCTGAGGACGAAATGGCAGCTGTTGTTATGGATAAGGGTGAGGTTAAGGGCGCAGTTAAGCTTGTAAACGGAAAGGGTACAATCAAGCTTACTGATTATGAGCTCTGGAGTCCTGAAAACCCCTATCTTTACGACCTTAAAATTGCTGCAGGTAATGACAGGGTTGACAGCTACTTTGGTATGAGAAAATATAGCGTAGGTAAGGATAGCGAAGGCGTTTCAAGACTTATGCTTAACAATAAGCCATATTTCTATAATGGTCTTCTTGACCAGGGCTATTGGAGTGACGGTATGTATACTGCTCCCTCTGATGAAGCACTTATTTATGATATTCAGACAATGAAGGATTTAGGCTTCAATACCTTGAGAAAGCATATTAAAATTGAACCTCTTCGTTGGTATTACCATTGTGACAGACTTGGTATGATTGTATGGCAGGATATGATTAACGGTGGCGGTGCATATAACTTTATGGCTATCGGTACTGCTCCTGCTTTAGCAATGATTTTCAACAATAAGCATATCGGTAAGGTTTCTGACGGACCTAAGCATTACAGATATTTTGCCCGTCAGGATGAAGAGGGCAGAAAGGAATTCTACGAGGATTCCGAAAAAATGATTGAGCTTCTTTATAATGTTACCTCTCTTGCTCTCTGGACTCCTATGAATGAGGGTTGGGGTCAGTTTGATAGTGCAAAGGCTTGTGCATTCTATAAAGAAAAAGACCCCACACGCCTTGTTGACCACGCAAGTGGTTGGGTTGACCATGGTTCAGGTGATGTGAATAGCTTCCATATCTATTTCACTCCATTTATGTTCCCCAAATATGACAAAAACGATGAACGCCCCATTGCTCTTACAGAGTTTGGTGGCTATTCAATGCAGTTCAAAGACCATAGCTTTAATAAAGATAAGTTCTTCGGTTACAGAAAATACTATAATCAGGAAAGCTTTGACAAGGCTATCAAAAATCTTTACGAAAACAGAATTTACAACTGTATGGTAAATAAAGGCCTTTCTGCAATTATTTATACAGAGGTCAGCGACGTTGAAGACGAATGCAACGGTCTTCTTACCTATGACCGCGAGGTTATCAAAATTACTCCTGAGGTTATGAAGGCAGCTAACGAAAAATTGAAATACTAAAAGGTGTGTTACAATTGGAAAAACTCAGAATTGGTGAATATAATCAAAGAATAACAGAGCATTTTGAACTTCCGGGAAAGATATCTTCAATTGCAATTGCACAGAACGGAGATATTTATGCCTGCTCGGAAAACGGACTTTGCCGTTTGAAGGACGGAGAATGGAACAAGCTTTTCTCCGATGATATTTTTTCCAAAGTTTATTGCGATAAAAAAGGTAGAGTTTTTGCTTCTCTTGATAAGGTTCTTTATGAAATAACCGATAATGGTGCAAATAAATTTGCCGAATTCGAGTTTCCGATTGTTGATTTGTGCGGTGATAATGAGCTTTATGTTCTCACTCAGCATTCTCTTCATGTTGAGAAGACTGAAGGCTTTTTCACGCTTCAGGAAATGGATCAGGATGAGCTTTCACTTGCAGTTCAGGGTGAAAAGCTCTGCGTTGCAAGTAAAACCTGCCTCCAGAGAATGGAAGGCAAGCGCAGAACCTGGCGTTGCATTTTTCCTGCATATTCCACTATGCCTGAAATTCATATCAATGTAATTGCATTTGATAAAACAGGCTATTTGCTTGTTGGTGCTGACGAGGGTCTTTTCATATATGACTATAAAAGCAATTGGGTAGGTAAAAAGGAAATTCCCGTTTTACCTGAGGAAAGCGTTTATTCAATCTGCGTTTGTGATGACGGTAGCTTCCTTCTTGGCACAGATGCAGGTGCAGTACATATTAAAAACGGACTTGCAAAATATTTACCTGCAACCCGTTATGCTTTTGATACCAAAGTAACAGCCCTTGCTTGTTGCGGTGATGTGCTTTACACCGCTTCCGAGGGTGGCGTTGTTAAAATAAGTGAAAAGCTTATGACTCTCGAAGAAAAATCGAGAATTCTTTTTGAAAATACAGAAAAGTATTTCCCCAGAAAGCCCGGTTTTGTTACATGGGTAAAATCTCTTGATGGTAAGGATTGTTCACATCCTACCGATAATGACGGACTTTGGACTCATTCATACCTTGCAGGTCTTGCAATGTGGTATGCAGTTACAAAGGATGAAGATGTGCTCGAAGCCGCAAGAAGAACAAAGGATGCTATGCTTTTCCTTACAAGAGCTCCTGAAATTAAAGGCTTTACTGCTCGTGCGGTGCGCTTTCCTGATGAAGAAGGGTGGGGAACAAACCTTGAATCCGACCGCCCCGGTTGTGAGTGGCACCGTTCTTCCGATGGTAGCTATGAATGGCTTGGTGAAACATCAAGTGATGAAATGACAGGTCATTATGCAGGCTTCTACCTCTACTATGATTTATGTGCAGATGAGGAAGAAAAGAAAGAAATCTGCGAAGCAGTTTGTAATATTACAGACCACATTTTAGATAATGACGGTTATCTTATTGATAAGGATGGTAAGCCTACATCCTGGGCTTGCTGGAATGAAAGTGCTCTTAATCTTGATAATGCATGGATGTGGGAAAAAGGCGTTAACTCTCTGGAAATGCTCAATTTCCTTAAGATTTCTTACCATATGTCAGGTAACGAAAGATATAACGAGAAATATCAGAGCCTTATAAAAGACCACCATTTCCTTATAAATGTAGCATATCATAAGAGAGCAGATGGTCATTCCTGCCACATTGACGATAATCTTGCAATGCTTAATACTCTTTCATATCTTCTTGTTGAAAAGGACCCTGCAATCCGTCAGTATCTTCTTATGGGACTTGCTTCTCATTATGAATATGAAAAAATAGAAGGCAACCCCTATTATGCATTTATTTATAAAGGCTTCACAGGTGCACCCTGCGATGTTGATAGTTGCGTTAAGGCACTCAAGGATTATCCTTTGGATATGAAAAACAGAGTGATGATTAACAGCAAGCGCCGAAATATCGAAATGGATTATGAGCCTCTTCAGTGGTATGAAGAGCCCCATATAAAAGTACCTTTCGCCTGGGATGAAAGACCTTTTGCAACCTTGGGTCTGAGAGCCTTTAAGGTTGATGGCGGAAACGGAACAACCTATGAAAACGGTATGTCCTTTATTTTCATTTATTGGTTAGGCAGATTCTTAGGAATTATTGAGGAGTAAAAAAATGTCATTAAAAACTTTTATTGTTAAATGGGAAGCACAGTTAAAGGCAGTTAACCCGAAATACGATGTTGTTTATGAGGTTTCAAAGGATGAGCCTATCACATTTAAGGACAGTGAAAATGTAAGGCTTTCTTTTGCAACAATTGCAGATACACACTTAATAGATAACGAAATTGCTGAAAAGAATCTTGCCAATGTTTTCGAAGATGTAGGCAATTCTAAAGAAAAAATTGATGCTTTCCTTATGGCGGGCGATATTGCAGAATATGGCTTGAAAAAGGAATATAAAAGATTTTTCAGAGTAGTTGATAATCAGAAGGTTATTCCGTATAATTTTGTTACAATGGGTAACCACGATGTTCGTTTTACCTATGGAAAAAATCAGAAAATCATAATGGATAAGGTGAACGAATACCTTAAAATCAATACCAACGGCAAAAGCTTTTATTCCTACGATATAAATGGCTATACTTTCATTGTTATTGGTACTGAAAAGCGTGTTCTTGAAAAAGCGCACATCACACAGGAACAAATGGATTTTCTTGATAAAGAGCTCCAAAGAGGTACAAAGGACGGTAAACCCGTTTTCGTGATGTGTCATCAGGCTTTCGCTTTTACTCACGGTCTTCCTGAGGTTTGGAAAACAGGTGATATGGGTGAGCAGTCTGACGAAGTAAGAGCGGTTATGGAGAAATATAAAAATGTTATCTTCATAAACGGACACCTACACGGTGGTATTTATGAAAAAACCTTCGAATATCTCAACAAGGAAAACAATGTTTGCTCATTGAGCGTTCCCGGCTACAGAAAAGAAAATAACTTCGGCATCAAGCCCTGCGGAATGGGCTACATCGCAGAGGTTTATGACAATAAAATCCGCTTCGTTGTGCGTAACTTTATGAAAGGCGAGTACATAAAGGGCGATTGTGAGTTCGTGGAGTTTGAGATAGATTTAATATGATTTGAAGCTTTTAAACCTGTAGGGTACAGGCTTGCCTGTACCGCAGAAAGAGCAAAAGTAAAACAATAAAGCTGATGGCGGTCCTGCCTCTCTTTTTGAAAAGAGGTATAACCACAGGCATTACTTTTATTCATTAAAAACAAAGAAATTTAAAAAATATTAAAAAAACACTTGCAAAATGTGAAATGATGTGATATTATATCTTTCGCTATCTGGGTGTGGCGCAGTTGGTAGCGCGCTTGACTGGGGGTCAAGAGGCCGGAAGTTCAAGTCTTCTCACTCAGACCAATAAAGCAGATAACTCATTTGAGTTACCTGCTTTATTTTTTTGTTTATAATTAATATAGAAAACAATATCATTCCGCATTCCGCATTCCGCATTCCGCATTCACAACATCACAGCTATCTATTCCATAATACCTGAAGCACTCAATTGCTTCCTTGGTTATCCTTTCACCGCAAACGAGAATGGGAACTGCGGGGGGACAGCCGACTGTTACTGCTGAAAGAGTTTTGCCCTCACATTCTGAAATGGGTAATATTTCTGAGGGGGAGAGAGTTGCTTCTCTTACTGTTATAACCTTCTGAGCCTTTGTGAATTTCGGCGGTGTTGTTTTTACGGGCTCTCTTTTGGGTATTGATGATAAAGCTATTTCGATTTTTTCAAGCTCTTCCTCTGTTGTTTCGGGTGTTGGCATTAAAACAACATAATCAGGGTCCGAAAATTCGCAGAAAACATTATTTTCGGAAAGAATTTCTGCAAGCTCTGTACCAGAATAGCCATAGTCTTTTGCAGAAAATGTCAGCTTCATCGGTTCATCACCGTAAAAAACGAAGCCCTTTTCTTCAAGCCTTGCCTTCATATCTGCAATTAAAGGTAAAAAAGAAATCAGCCTTTCTTTATAGCCTTCAAGATAAGAATTGCAGAAATCCAGGGACTGCAAAATCAAGTATGACGGACTCGTTGAGCCGAAGAGTGCCAGAGCATTTTTCACGTTTTCATAAGAAAAAAATGAAACCTTGTCTGAAAGATGAAGATACGCACCACCAGTAACAACAGGCAAAGTTTTGTGGGCAGAATCGCAACACAAATCCGCACCCAAATCCATAGGGTGCTGGGATTTTTTGAGGAATTTCAGATATGCTCCGTGAGCATTATCTGTAACCAAAAGAATTCCGTTTTTATGGCACACCTTTGAAAGACCTTCAATATCTGCAGTTTTTCCAAGATAATCGGGACTTGTAAGATACAAAGCAACGGGCTTTTCTTCTGTTGCTTTAAGAAATTTTTCGAATTCATCGGGTGTGATATTGCAGGAAAGGTAGTTCTCCTCTTTTTGTGGGTACAACCACATTATATCAAAATCCAATAACGCCGCCGCGCTTATAAAGGTTTTATGGGCGTTTCTGCCTGCGGCAATAATCGGTTTTCTTCCGATTTTTTTTGCATAAAGGCATATAAGGTGCATCATTGCACGGATGCATTGAGATGAGCCTTCTGTTGAATAAAAAGTGGGGCAACCGAAAATTTGTGAAGCGTTTTTTTCACTTTCAGCAATTATACCTGTTGGGTGATATAAATCATCTGCTCCGTCAAATTCAGTTATATCAAGGTTCTCAAAGCCTAAAAAGCTTTTGCCTTTGTGACCGGGCATATGCATTCTTGTTGAGGCTTTTTCTTTGTACTGACGCACAAAATCACAAATAGGTGTGTCCATAATCATTCACCGAGAGTTCTTGCAATTGCAACCATAATAGCGCATTCCATACGTTTGCGGAAAAGCTTGCAACCGCTTTCGTATACACCTGTAACAGAGCCTGTTGCATGATAAGCATTAGCTGCGCAACCGCCTGAGCAATAAAGTCTTGCCCAGCAATCCTTGCATTCAGGGTGAGCATAAACATTGCAGGCGGCAAACTCACTTTGGATTTCCTTGTTTGTTACACCATCCCACACATTACCTAACTTGAATTTTTCATCGCCTACAAACTGATGACAGGGGTATAAATCGCCCCAAGGGGTAACTGCCATGTATTCCGTTCCGCTTCCGCAGCCTGAAATGCGCTTGTAGATACAAGGACCGCCTGTAAGGTCAATCATATAGTGGTAGAAGGTGAAGGGCTTGCCCTCTTTATCTCTTTGGAGCATTAAATCAGCAAGGTCCTCATACTGCTTCATTACAATTTTCAAATCCTCTTCTGTAAGCTCAGAGGGGTCACCGGGAGCGCATACAACAGGCTCCATACTCAATTCGCTGAAGCCTAAATCCAGCATCTGCTGAATATCTTTGAGAAAATCAGGGTTGCGGTGAGTAAATGTACCGCGCATATAGTAGTTTTTGCCGTTTCTTGCTTCCACAAATTTCTGGAATTTGGGAACTATTTTGTCCCAACTGCCGTTGCCTGCATAGTCTACGCGGTAATGGTCGTGGATTTCTTTTCGTCCGTCAAGGCTGAGAACAACATTACTGCATTCCTTGTTTGCGAATTCAATAACATCATCGTCAACTAAAACACCGTTTGTGGTGAGAGTGAAACGGAAATTTTTATTATGCTCTTTTTCCACGCTTCTTGCATATGCCACCAAATCTTTAACAACCTGAAAATTCATAAGTGGCTCGCCACCGAAAAAGTCAACCTCAAGATTGTGACGAGTGCCTGAATTTTCAATAAGAAAATCAAGGGCACGTTTGCCTACTTCAAGGCTCATAACATCTCTTTCACCGTTGTATTTTCCCTGACTCGCGAAGCAATATGCACAGTTAAGGTTGCAGGTGTGAGCAATATGAAGGCAAAGAGCTTTAACAACACCTGCCGTTTTCTGCTTGAGTGTGCCTGCCATTGCTTCAAAAGTGTCAGGTGCGAAAAGCTTTCCCGAATCCTTTAAGCTCTGTACCTGAGCATAACACTCAGCAATATCAGAAGCTGTAATATCTTCCCGATGAGAATACTTTTCACCCATAGCTTTTAAAACTTCTTCTTTGCTGTTGTTCTCAAACATAGCAATAATGTCGTAAGCTACTTCATCCACAACATGAATAGCGCCTGAACACACATCAAGCACAATGTTATAGCCACCTTGCTTGTACTGATGAATCATAATTTAATCTCCTCTATACTTGACTCACTCTAAGAAAAATGCCGCCATTAACGGCGGCATTTCTGTTTTTTACAAATTGATTACTTGCTTTCTTTAACGCTTTCGCATTCCTGGTTAGCGATACCGCAGCTTGTTTTGCAAGCAGACTGGCAAGATGTCTGACATTCGCCACAACCGCCGTTTTTAGCACTTTCACACAAATTGCGTGTTTCAATTGTTTTGATGTGTTCCATAATAGCATCCTCCACATAATTAATAAAATTTACTTTCTTAGTTTAACACAGAGGTTTTTATATGTCAATTGTTTTGTAAGTTATTTTTTGTATGGGTCCGCAAGCCAGTTTACAAGAAAAATGTAGCAGATTATAGGTAAAAAATTTGTAATTAAAGAGAGTACTGATGGTATAAGAGAAATAATCGAATTTTTATAATAGAGTTGTTGAATAAGATTCGTTGAAGAAATTATAAATAAAAGAGCCTGAAAAAGCGGGATGATAAAACGAAATTTCACAATTTCTTCTCTTATGGGTGTTTCAGGCATTTTTACCATAATGTATGTAAAAGCTGTGAGTAATAAACAGAAAATAATATGAAATACAAGAGTTGTATTTACGACAAAAAATAAAGAAAAAACAGTTGGTATCATAAGTGAAGCTGAGCTGAGTATCAGCTTGTTGCTGTAATTTTTAGAGAACAAAGCACTGCTCATTAAAAGATTAGTTACACCCAAAAGAAAAACTTTAATAATTACTGATGCTGCCATTTCTCCAGATTTGTTTGTTATTAATGTGTTGCTGATTATAGAGAAAAAATTACCAACTCCATATAAAAGAAATATTGTTGCAGCTTCTTTTGGCATTTTTATTTCTCTGTCATTCATTGGAATTCTCCGATCTATTATGAATATATTTTGTTCTGATTTGAATATATCATATAAAAGACAAATTTGCAAATATCGGGAGAAATAACGATGACAGAAATATTAAGCCTCTCACCTTTAACCCTGACATCGATAATACTTACTCTTGCGGTAGTGTTTGTAAACGGCTTGACTGATGCTCCAAATGCAATTTCAACTGTGACGGTTACAAGGTGTATGAAGTTAAAATCAGCTCTTATAATGTCTGCAATATTAAATTTTTCAGGCGTTGCGGTTATGAGTGCAATCAATAATTCGGTTACTGTAACGGTTGCAAATATAGTGGATTTCGGAAGTGACACACATTCTGCTTCTGTTGCTCTTTCTGCTGCGCTTTTCAGCATTGTTTTCTGGGCGGTGCTAGCCTGGTATTTTGGTATTCCTACAAGTGAAAGCCACGCTCTTATTGCAGGTCTTTCAGGCAGTGCCATTGCAATTAATGGTGGGCTATCAGGTATAAACGGAGAAGAATGGCTTAAAGCAGTAAAAGGGCTTTTCACATCTTGTTTATTTGGTTTTATTGTAGGGTTTGTTATCTGCAAATTGATAATTACGCTTTTCAGAAATATAAAAAGGAAAAATGCAGAACAGTTCTTTAAATATGGTCAGATTTTTGCTGCTGCAGGAATGAGCTTTATGCACGGAGCACAGGATGGACAGAAATTTATTGCGGTACTAATGCTATGTATGAGCTTTTCGGGAGCTAATCAGAATGATAATTTTCAATCTGATTGGCGAATTATTCTTCTTTGCTCGGTCGTTATGGCTTTGGGTACAATGTGCGGTGGTAAAAAAATCATAAAATCCGTTGGAATGGATATGGTAAGGCTCGAAAAATACCAAGGCTTTTCTGCCGACCTTTCAGCAACGCTTTCTCTTTTGGTAAGCACAGTTTTCGGCTTCCCTGTTTCCACCACCCACGCCAAAACCACCGCAATGATGGGTGCAGGTAGTGCCAAAAATATAAAATCCCTGAATCCGTCAGTTATAAGGGAAATCGGATTGACGTGGATTTTAACATTCCCGGGATGTGGGGTGATAGGGTTTTTGGTGACTAAAATATTTTTGAGAATATTTTAGTGAAGTTAGGAGTGAGGATTTAGGAGTGAGGAGTGTTGGGGAAGCTTCGCTTCCAAACATTATAAGCTTCGCAAGAGGTGAAGTAAGACAATGTAGGGTCGGGTCTTGACCCGACCGCTAAGTTAATTGTAAATCTGACGGAACGGTCAAGACCGTTCCCTACAAGGTTATATCGTACAATAATCTATTTTACAATTGCGTCGCAGACCCGACATTCCGCATTCCGAATTCCGCATTCCGAATTAAAAAAAGACGGCTTGCGCCGTCTTTTTTAATAGTTTTTTCCCCAATTTTTACGATTATAGAACTTTTTGTCGTGGAGATTTTTTAATTTTCTTTCTTTTTTGTACTGTTTTTTCTCTTTGCGGGTCATTCTGAACTTGAATTTTCTTTCCTTAACTTCTTCGCAAAGAGGTGTTGCAAGACCACCGAGAGAGCCTTTAACCTCAGTTGCAGAAAGAATAACAATATCCTTATCTTTGGGAAGAGTAATTTCTGTTTCGCCATTCAAATCAATTTCAACTGCGAAGAAATACATTGATTTTGCAGTAATATCAGAGAAATCCTTATGACAATGGGTAATTTCATAAGCTACCTTGCAATTTTTTATTCTTGCAGTTTCCTTGAAATCATACATATCCCAACGGGCAGGTCTCTGGAAAGCATCGGGAATGAATTCTGTTACGGATTCTTTACCCACTTTGAACTTAGCATTTTTATCGCCGTCAATGGAGTTGCAGAGAAGAACAAGCTTTGTTGCGTTATTATTGACAGTGATTTTCTGTCCTTTGCAAACAATTGCATTTTTGCCGTCTTTCTTGATTTCAAAATCAATACCGCCTAAGGTGATGATGTCCGGTGTGATTTCATAAGGAATTGTATATTTGAAGTCCCCAAGTTTATTTTGTTTTGAAATTAACTGTTTATCAGGTTTTAAATCAACGGGAATTGAAATTGCTTTTTCTGCGTTTATTGAAGATTTTTTCAGAGTGAGGGCGAAGGATTTGATTTCATAGGGTTTGAAATCTGTAACCAGCTTTCCGTCAACAACCCTTGCTTCACTGATATGCTCTTCACTTGCATAAACTTCTCTTGCGCTTTCAATTCCGTCACCTAAAGCGAGAGTAAAGCCTTCGATATTTTTCTTTGTTCCCTCACCGAGACGAACAATGATTTCATCGCTTTCCTCAGCCTTCTTCATAGCACGGATAATAATGTCATTTGTTGAAACATTACCGAACGAGTATTCTGTACCGAGAACACCATCGTGTTTATCACAAACCACTGCGCACATTGGCTGAGTGAACATTCTTGCCTGAAGCTGAGTAGCTGAACCCACCTTGCCATTATGGCTGAAAATGCCGAATGCATATCTGTTAAGTCCCAAATCCATCATAGACTGCATTGAATCTATACGGTAGTTACCTTTTGGGGTATGAATAACTGTAAGGCGGAGAGTGTTGTTGTCAAATTTGTCCCAGCCATATTTACATTCGCTGATAACAGAAACACCAAATTCGCCACTCTTATCTGTAATATCTGCCCATTTCTGTGCAGGTACTTCATAGAGCTGTTTTGTCATATTACCGCGTTCAATTGCACCAAGTCCAAGGTCATAAAGTGCTTTTTCGTTGTCTGCAGTAAAGGAGAAAACATTTTTAGCCATTGTCTGAAGTGACTGCCACTCGATTTCCGAGTAAACCTCAACTGTTTCGCCACCGTCAGTAAGGGCAATTATATTTGTAAATGTGCTTCTGTCGTCTTTCTGAGTAACCTTATAGGCAACTCTTGCAACGCCATTTTCAAGCTCTTCAATTTTTACAAGGGTGGGTTTTCTGTCAGGCTTTTTATTTGCCTCGTCAAAGTTCATTTCCCAGGCAGGCCAATCCCAAGAGCCTGTGTAGTTGAAAAGACCGATTTCAACAGGTGCTTTAAGAATCTCTTTGTTGTTAAGTGTTTTGTCAAGAATTGAGCAAATATCACCATTGTTGTTGAGCTTTACAATGTATTTACCGTTTTCAAGAGTGTTGTTACCAATTGAAACTGTGCCTTCAACACTGCAAGGCGAATTGCTTTCACGAATATCATAAACCTTTGTGCCAAGGCTTTTCACAGCTGCTATAAACGTGATTTCAATTTTATTGTTATCAAGCTTTTTGCTCTGTGCTTTGATTTCTTCTTCTCCGTCAAAAACTTTCACATAATCGGTTTTTAGGTTGTCAAGGCGAACTGTAACTGTGCCGTGTCTGTCTGCTTCAATGGGGTTGTAAACAGTAACAGGCGTACCCTTGCAAGCACTTGTATTCATAAGCTTTGCAACAGAAGAAACCGCGCCCTCAATTTCGCTTTGGAATTGATTCATTGAAATGTAAAGGTCATTCCAGGAGCGCTTGTAAACTCGCTGACAGGATGTGCCGGGCATATCATCATGGAAATGGTGGGAAAGAACTCTTTTCCAGGAGCGAGTAAGACTTTCACGGTTATAGTCGTATGAACCGAGCCAATCGCCTAAAACAGAGCTGCGCTCTGCCATATCTGCAAGCTCTTCTGCTTTCCTGTTCCAACGCTTGCTCATAACTCTTGAGGTGTAACTGCCGATAGCGTGTTCGCTCATAACAAGCTCATTTTCCCATACAGGAAGCTTTGCTTTCTGTTCGGGTGTAAGCTGTTCATCAATATCTTTATAATATTGGTCTGCAGTTGCGGCGATAATTTCAATATCGCTTTCATCATTTTTGTTGATTTCCTGTTCAACGAAGGCTACGGATTTTTCTTTAGGTGCACCGCCTCTGTCACCAACACCATGGAAAACAGTTGTCCACGGAAAATCATATTGTTCATTTTCCTTGAATTTTTCTTCAATGAAATCCCAGTCACGTAATTTGTCAAGGGATTTACTGTAAGAGCCTAATTTTAAGGTTGTGTAAATTTCGTTGCCGTCAACACCACGCCATCTGCCTGTATCAAAGGGAACACCGAAAGCACCGCCCCAGCTTAATTTCTGAGTGGTGAAGCCTTTAAGGTTTGCATGGTGCATAATAGAAGGTAACGCCCAACCAAATCCGAAGCAGTCAGGCAGATAAATATCGCACGAGGTTTTTCCGAATTGGTTACGAAAATAGGAATTACCTATAAGAATATTTCTGAAAAGAGCTTCGGGAGAGGGTACATTGACATCGCCGTTTTCATAAGCAGAACCGCAGACATTCCAACGACCCTCTTTAATATATTCGGTCATTTTTTTGAATTGTTCCGGGTAATATTCCTCCATAAGCTCATATCTGTAAGCACCTTCAAAATTGAATTTATATGTAGGGTATTTTTCAAGTAATTTAAAGTTTTGCTCGAAGGTATCGTTTATATATTCATCGATGCTTTCTTCCAAATCCCAGCTCCACACGGTATCAAGGTGAGCAGTGGCAATTGTGTAAATCTTTTTCTTTCCCATATTCACATCTCCTAAAGGTTATACATGAAGAAATTATATAATATCAGTTGTTGGTTTGCAACAGAATTTGTATGTGAAAAATCCCCAAATATTGAGGTGTTTTTTTGGTATTATAAATGTTTTAAAATTCTTGAAATATGTGGGAAAAGAAATATAATAGAATGTGAAAAGTTGTACCTGAAAGGATGGTAAAATTATGGATGAAATTTTAAAAATCGGTATCATCGGTTGTGGTGGTATTGCAAACGGAAAACATATGCCCGCTCTTAAAAAGGTTGATGGTGTAGAAATGGTTGCTTTCTGTGATATTATCAAAGAAAGAGCAGAAAAAGCAGCAGAAAAATTCGGCACTCCCGATGCAAAGGTTTACGAGGATTATAAAGAGCTCCTCAAGGATGAGAGCATTGATGTTATCCATGTTTGTACACCTAACCGTTCACATAGCTTTATTACTATTGATTCTCTTGAGGCAGGTAAGCACGTTATGTGTGAAAAGCCCATGGCAAAAACCTATGAGGAAGCAAAGGCTATGTGCGAAGCTGCAGAAAGAACAGGCAAGAAGCTTTCTATCGGTTATCAGAATCGTCAGACAGCTCAGAATCTCTATGTTAAAAAATGCGCAGATAATGGCGATTTCGGAGAAATTTATTATGGTAAAGCACTTGCTCTTCGCCGCCGTGCAGTTCCCACATGGGGTGTTTTCCTTAATGAATTTGAGCAGGGTGGAGGTCCTCTTATTGATATCGGTACTCACGCTCTTGATATGACTCTTTGGGTTATGAATAATTATGAGCCTGAAATGGTTGTCGGCCAGACCTTCCGTAAGCTTGCAGATCAGGAAGAGCAGGGCAACGCCTGGGGTAAATGGGACCCGAAAGAATATACAGTTGAAGATTCCGCATTCGGTTTTATAAAAATGAAAAACGGTGCGGTTATTAACCTTGAATCAAGCTGGGCACTTAATATTGCAGATTATCACGAGGCTTGCTATATGGTTTGCGGTGATAAGGGCGGCGCAGATACTCTTGACGATAAAGCAAGAATTAACTACATAAAGCATCAGCGTCAGTGCATCGAAGAGCCTAATCTTGAAGCAGGCGGTGCAGCATTCTTTGAAGGACAGAAGGATGGCTCTCCTGCAGAAATGGAAGCATCCTCCTGGATTAACGCTATCAGAACTGACACAGACCCTGTTGTTTTGCCTCGTCAGGCACTTTGCGTAACAAGAATTCTTGAAGCGATTTATGAATCAGCTAAAACAGGTGCTCCCGTATATTTTAACGACTGATAAGGAGATATACAAAAATGAAATTTGCAGTACAGTTATATTCCGTTCGTGACCATATCAAAGACGGAAAAGATATGTTAGAGGTTCTCGGCAAGGTTAGAGAAATCGGCTTTGACGGTGTTGAGTTCGCAGGTTATTTTGACCTTGATGCTGACGTTCTTCGCGCAAGATGTGAAGAATTAGGCCTTGAAGTTGTGGGTAGCCATATGGGTCTTGATGATTTCAAGCCTGAAAATCTTGATAAAACTCTTGCGTATGGTAAAGCACTTGGTGCAAAATATCTCGGCGTTGGCGGTGCACCTCATTCTACTTATGAGGAAGCTAAAAACACAGGTGATGTTCTCAGTGCCGCAGGTGTAAAAGCTCGTGAAATGGGTATGGATACATATTATCACAACCATACAGAAGAATTTGAAGACCTTAAAGACGGCAAAAATGCTATGGATGTTATTTCTGAAAATGGTTGCAAGCTTGAGGTTGATACATACTGGAGCTTCTGCGCAGGTATTGATAACAGCAAATATCTTCCCGAAAACAAAGATAAAATCGTTCTTGTTCATATTAAAGATGGTGTTAACAGAAAGCCTAAGGCTCTCGGCGAAGGCGAAAATGATTTAACTAAGGTTATCGAAGGTGTTAATGCAATCGGTCTTGATTGGGTTATTCTTGAAAATGATGACCCGGTACCTACAGGGCTTGAAGATATAACTCGTAGTTATGCTTGGTTAGAGAAAAATTTCAAATAAATTATAAAAAGGATTATTGACTTATGAAACTTGGCGTTCTTACTAATTTATTAGGCTCTGTTTCCCTTGAGGAAGCATTAAAATATTTTAAATCTCTCGGTCTTGAAATGGTTGAAATCGGTTGCGGTGGTTACCCCGGAAAAGACCATGCTGACCCTGATATTCTTCTTAATGATGAAAAGGCTTTAGAAGATTTTAAGGCACTTCTTAAAAAATATGATGTTGAAATCAGTGCTTTAAGCTGTCACGGCAACCCCGTTCATCCCAATAAAGAAATTGCAAAATCTTTTGATGAAGATATGAAAAAAGCAGTTCTTCTTGCAGAAAAATTGGGTGTTCATCAGATTAATACATTTTCCGGTTGCCCCGGTGACTGCGAAACTGCAAAATTCCCCAACTGGGTAACTTGCCCCTGGCCAAATGATTTCGGTGAGATTCTCGAATATCAATGGAATGAAGTTTTAATTCCTTATTGGAAAGAGTTTGTTAAATTCAGCACTGCTCATGGTGTTGATAAAATTGCTCTTGAGCTTCACCCCGGTTTCTGCGTTTATAATACAGAAAGCCTTTTGAAGCTTCGTAATGCAGTTGGTAAGGAAATCGGTGCAAATCTTGACCTTTCACACCTCATCTGGCAGGGAATGGACCCCGTTGCAGTTATTCGTGCGTTGGGTAAAGAGGGTGCAATTTTCCATTTCCACGCAAAAGATACAAAAATTGATGCTATTAACACAGCAGTTAACGGTGTTCTTGATACAAAGTCTTATGCAGATGAAATCAATCGTTCCTGGATTTTCCGTTCAGTAGGTTTCGGTAATGGTGAAAGTTATTGGCGTGATGTAATAAGTAATCTTCGTATGGTGGGCTATGACTATGCAATCTCTATTGAACACGAGGATTCACTTATGAGCCAGAACGAAGGTCTTGAAAAAGCAGTTGCTCTTCTTAAGAATTGCATAATAAAAGAAGGTCTTACAGACGCTTGGTGGATATAAGTTCGCTTTGCTCACAGTGAAGAGATAATAGTGAAGAGTGAAGAGGTAAAATTTATAATGGATAAAATTAATGTTGTTGTGGTTGGTTACGGCGGTATGGGTAATTACCACTCAGAAAGAATAGATAGCTTTGAGAATTTTAAGCTTTCGGGTGTTTATGATATAAAGCCTGAAAGATGCCAGGTTGCAGAAGGTAAGGGCTGGTATGCTTACCCCTCATTTGAAGCAGTGCTTGAAGATGATAGTGTTGAACTTATTGTTTGCGCTACATATAATGACTGCCACAAAGATATTGCAATCCGTGCTATGAGAGCAGGTAAGAATGTTATTTCCGAAAAGCCTGTTACACTTTGTTCAGAAGATCTTGAAGAAATAATTGCCGTTGCTAATGAAACAGGTAAGCTTTTCACGGTTCATCAGAACAGACGATGGGATAATGATTACCGCACAATAAAAAATATTCTTGATAAAAATGAGTTAGGCCCTGTGTTTTCAATGGAATCCAAGGTTTATGGTTCCCGCGGTGTGCCTAAGGGCTGGCGTGGAGAAAAAGAGCACGGTGGTGGAATGCTTCTTGATTGGGGCGTTCATCTTCTTGACCAGGTTCTTATGCTTAACGAAGGTAAAAAAATCAAAAGTGTATATGGTTCATTAACAAATGTTACAACCTTGAAGGTTGATGATGGTTTCCGTGCCATAATTAAGTTTGAAAACGGACCTGAATGCCTTGTGGAAGTGCTTACTAATAACTTTATTGACGCACCTCGTTGGTATATGGCAGGTGAAAACG
The DNA here is from genome assembly GCA_045577815.1 of Acutalibacteraceae bacterium. GTDB lineage: Bacteria > Bacillota > Clostridia > Oscillospirales > Acutalibacteraceae > DTU089. The sequence continues at coordinate 8,537 of JAZNJB010000006.1, read as the reverse complement.
GAACAGCTATTATCAGAACATGGGATATCGAAGGTGAAATTGTTAAAATCAAGGATTGGGAAAAAATTGATGCAGTTCCCGTTCAGATGGGTGCAGGTATAACAAAAACAATGGCGCCCAGAACACCGGAAACAATTCAGAAATTCCCTCTCGATGTTATTGAGGTTCAGTGGGCTGATTATTATAACAACATTTATGATGTTTTGAGAAATGGTGCGAAGCCATTAATTACTCACGACCAACAGAGAAGACTTATGAAGCTTATGGAAGCAATTGTTGAGTCTTCTGAAAAAAATGAAGTGATTTGTTTCGAATAAATTCACAAGATTTTTTCAAAACACTTGCAATTTTTCCATATAAATGATAATATATAAAAAACTGTCATTGAAAGGACGGAAATAATATGAAAAAAAGAGTGTTGGCTACAATACTTACAGTATGCCTTCTTTTTAGTGTAATGGCATGCGTTGCAAGCGCATCAGATGATTTTGTGGTTGCTGAAATCGTTTCTTCAAAAAGAATTTGCCCCGGTGATGTTATCGATGAGTATTTCATCGCTACTCCCGAAGCAAGCGGCCCTATTTATGCACAAGGCTGGGAAATCAAATATGAAGGTGGCGAATGGATTCCCTATACAGGTGAGCCTATTTCCGAAAAAGCAGGTGTATTTTCTATCAGATATTTCGTAGCGAATGCTGACGGTTCATCTTATGGCTATTCAAATGAATGTGTTGTAACTGCAAAGCACAACCCCAAGGGTGGCTACGAAGCAAGCGGTACAGACCATTGGCGTGTATGCGATGACTGTGGTGCTGAATGTGAAAAAGGTGGTCACGACCATCTTGCTGAAGGCGCAACTGCAGCAAACAAGGTTTGCTCAATCTGCGGTCACAGAAGAACATCTCAGTGGACAGGTATTCTTGCTTTCTGGGAGTGGATTATGGCTCTCATCACCTCACTTATCGGTTAATTGAATATGTGATTTAAAAGAAGTCCTTCGGGACTTCTTTTTTTATTGTTGGTGGTTGTTTTTCTTGACAAAGAAAAGCTATTGGAGTATATTTAAAGGTAGATTTAATACTATATTATAAAATAAACATAATATATAAGGAGTGTGACATAGTAATGGATTCAGGCAGTAGCGGACATGGGCGAAGTTGCATTGATATTGAAACAGCGATAAAGCAATCCATTACGGATTGTTAACACAACTTTATTTGCGGCGGAAAAGAGTTTCTTTTCGGCTGATGTGTCTTTTTGTCGCTGAGCTTACAGGCTCAGTTTTTTTATTTGCGGTTCACCCTCTATTCTATAATTGAAAAGGAGGAAGAAGAATGACAAAAGAAGTTTTTGAAAGATTATTAAACGAAAAACACTATAAAGCAATAAAAAGCATTTTTGATACAATGAACCCCGTTGATACGGCTTTATTGTTGCCGGAATTTGAGGACAAGCAAGTTGTTATGCTTTTTCGTCTTATTCCCAAAGAGAATGCTTCAATGGTCTTCTCATATATGGAGCCGGATCAGCAGCAGGTTCTCGTTGAGGCTTTTACAGATAGCGAATTGAAATTTATTATGGACGATATGTTCATTGATGACGCTGTTGATGTTATTGAAGAAATGCCGGCAAACGTTGTTGAAAGAATGCTTCGTGTGGCAGGTGATAAGCGCACTGCTATAAACACAATTCTCAAATACCCCGAAGATAGTGCAGGCAGCATTATGACTCTTGAGTACATCAGTCTGCACCCTGCTATGACTATCGGCGATGCTCTTAAGAAAATCAAATCCCGTGGTGAATATTCAGAAACGGTTAACGTCTGTTATGTTATAGAAAAGCATAAGCTTTTAGGTACAATAACAGCAATGGACCTTTTAACCTGCGATGACGATGAGGTTCTTGCAGATGTTATGGAGGAAAACCCCATAACAGTTAAAACCTTGAGCGACCAGGAAGAGGTTGCTCAGATGTTCAATAAATACGATATGGTTTCTATTCCTGTTCTTGATAACGAGAATTGTATGGTTGGTATTGTAACCTTTGACGATGCTATGGATGTTATTCAGGAAGAAACAGAAGAAGACTTCCAGAAAATGGCGGCTATTGCTCCCAATACAGATACACCTTATCTTAAAATTTCAACCTGGGAGCTCTGGAAGGGCAGAATACCGTGGCTTCTTCTCTTGATGCTTTCTGCAACCTTTACAGGTATAATAATTTCATCATTTGAAGATGCACTTTCAAAATTAGTTGTTCTTACTGCATTCATCCCAATGCTTATGGGTACCGGCGGTAACTCCGGTAGTCAGGCATCAGTTACTGTAATTCGTGGTCTTTCCTTGGGCGAGGTTGATGTAAAAGATATATTCAAGGTTATGTGGAAGGAATTCAAAGTTTCCATTCTTTGTGGTGTATCTCTTGCAATCGCTTGTTTTGTAAAGATAATTTTAATTGATGGGCTTCTTCTTAAAACTCCCGGAGTAAGCACTAATGTAGCTCTTGTTGTAGCGCTTACCTTGTGCCTGACAGTTATCTGTGCTAAATTTATCGGTTGCGTTCTTCCTATTATTGCTAAAAGACTGAAGCTTGACCCTGCAGTTATGGCGAGTCCTTTCATTACAACTGTTGTGGATGGTGTTTCTCTTATAGTTTATTTCGGTATTGCAAAAGCAATTTTACCCGAGCTTATGTAATTAAAAATTCAGAGGTATTTATGAAAATTAAGTTCAAAAACGGAAAAATCAGAATAATGCAGGTAAGCGACCCTCAGGATTTGCAGGTTGTAAGACCTACAATGATACGTATGCTTAACAAAGCTTACGATACATTGAACCCTGACCTTATTGTGCTTACAGGTGATAATATTTTAGGCAACCACCTTTGCGATGCAAGATTTGGTTCGAAAATTGTTATCAAAGATAAAGAGGGCGAAGCAAAGGCAATGGAAACTGCCATTGATAAGCTTGTTGCCCCCATTGAAGAAAGAAAAATTCCTTTCGCAATGATTTACGGTAATCACGATGATATGAATCGCCTTACTAAAGACGAGCAGGCAGATATGTACAGAAAATACAGTACCTGCCTTGGTCTTGATGATGAAACCTCTCCCGATGTTGCAACATACAACCTCCCAATTTATTCAGAGGATGGCGAGAAGATTAAATTTAATCTTTGGATGATAGACTCTGCCTGGAAAGATAAAGAACTTGATAAGTGCTTTTCCCTTGTTAAACCTGAGGCTATTGAATGGTATAAAAATAAAAGCGCACAGCTTAAAGCCCATAATGGCGGAGAGCCTGTTCCGTCTTTAATGTTTCAGCATATTCCTATGATTGAAACCTTCGAGCTTACAGAAGAATGCTCTGCGGATGCAAAGGGTGCAATCAAGGCTCCCGATGGTAAATATATCAAGCTTAAAGACTCCTGCAAGGGTGTTATGGGTGAGTATATTTGCGCTGTTGATGAAAAAACAGGTCAGCTTGAAGCGTTAAAAGAATGTGGCGATATTAAAGCAATTGTTTTCGGCCACGACCATTGTAACTGTTTTGAGGGTGTTGTTGACGGCATCAATTTTATTCAGACTGCTTGTGCTTCCTTCCGTTGCTATGGCACAAGAGACCGCGGTGTAAGAATTTTTGATATTGACGAAAATACGGGAAATTACGAAACCAAGTTCTATACATATAAAGAGCTTATGGGCAACGGCATTTTAAACGAGCTTGCATTTATATGGGATGCAGATGGCTTCCTTAAACAAAAAATCGCCCTTATTGCAGGTGGTGTTGTTGGGTTGGGCGCTATAATTGCAGGAATTACCGGTTTGTTAAAATAAGTTGCATAAAAGCTCAATTTAAAGTATAATTATAAAGGAATATAAAAAAGTGGGGGATTACAATGGCAGAATGTAATGTTATTGCTCACAGAGGCGCCAATATTATTGCACCTCAGAACACAATTGAAGCCTTTAAAATGTCTATGGAAATAGGTTGCGATGGCTTTGAAACAGATATTCATTTAACAAAGGACGGCATTCCCGTTGTTTGCCATAATTTTACCATTGATGAGACCTCTGATGGTAAGGGCGCAATTAAAGATATGACCTTGGAAGAGTTGCGCCAATATGATTTCGGTAGCTATAAAAGCTCTGAATATGCAGGTGTAAAAATTCCTACCCTGGATGAATTTTTAGAGCTTAGCAAATCAATGGGCGATAAAATGAAGGTGCTTGACATTGAACTTAAAAGCGAGCATTTTGGCGAAGCGGGTACTGAACTTGCAGAAAAAACAATTGATGCAGTTAAGAATCACGGGCTTTTTGATAAGCTTCTCATATCAAGCTTTGACCCTGCAATTCTTGTTGTTTGCAAAAAAATTGATAAAAACTGCAAAACAGGTATTCTCTACGCTCCTGATAAATTAATCGGTGTAAAAATCGCTCCACGTCCGGTTGCCTTTGCAAAGGAAATCGGCGCAGATGCTTTGCACCCTTACTATATGCTTGTGAGCCGACTTTATGTTGAAAGAGCTCATAGAGCAGGTCTTCAGGTTAATCCTTGGACTGTTAACAAAGAGAGCGTTGCTAAAAAGCTTATTAAATATGGTGTTGATGGTCTTATTACAGACGATTCAGCACTTATGAATACACTTTTAGGTAAATAATTTTAATGAACGAAATTTTTAAATCCTTGCGCACTTGGGTGGAGATAAATCTTGATGCACTCGAGTTCAATTTTGACGCTGTCAGGGAAGCGCTCCCTGAAAATATTAAAATTTTAGCTGTGGTTAAAGCAAATGCTTATGGCCACGGTGCTATTGGCGTTGCAAAATTTTTAGAGAATAAAGCAGATTATCTGGCAGTTGCCGCAACTGACGAGGCTCTGGAGCTTCGCAAAAACGGAATAAATTGCCCTATTCTCGTGTTAGGCCATATTCCTTATGGGGATTATGATAATATTGTAAAATTCAATATTACTACTACAATTTCAGATTTTTATGAGGCAGAGCTTCTTTCAAAGGCTGCAAAAAAAGCAGGCGTGACAGCTCCTCTTCATATTGCAGTTGATACAGGTATGAATCGAATCGGATTTGCTTGCAATGATGCTTCAATAGAGGAAATTAAAAAAATTAAAGAGCTCCCCAATATTGAAATTGAAGGAGCTTTCAGCCACCTTGCAGCGGCAGATATGCTTGATAAGGCATATACAAAAATGCAGGCGAAAAAGTTTGATGAATTTGTTTTAAAATTAGAAAATACAGGAATAAATGTCGCTATAAAGCACCTTTATAATTCTGCGGCAATTGCAGATTTAGAAAAGAAATATGATATGGTGCGCCAGGGTATTATTCTTTATGGCTTGAAGCCCTCTGACGAGGTTGAGTTCAATAATATAAATGTTCCAAAGCCCGTGATGTCAATGAAAACCCGGGTTGTTCAGGTGAAAACCCTGCCTGCAGGGGAATGTATCAGCTATGGTTGCACCTACACAACCGAAAAAGAAACAATAGTTGCAACTCTTTGCGCAGGCTATGCGGATGGTGTAACGCGGGTTCTTTCCAATAATGGCGAGGTGCTTATAAGAGGTAAACGAGCTAAAATAATCGGCAGAGTCTGTATGGATCAGTTTATGGTTGATGTTACAGATATACCCGATGTTGAAGCAGGGGACACTGCAACCATTTTCGGTGCTGATGGAGAGGAAACAATTTCAGTTGACGAAATCGCAAAAAAAGCTAACACAATAAACTATGAAATAATCTGCAATATCAACAGCCGTGTTACAAGAGTTTATATGAAAAACGGCAAGGTAGAAAGCGCATTTGGTTATTTGTTGAATGAATGATATGTAAGGTACAGGCTTGCCAGAATACCAATTCGCAATGCGTAATTGGCAATGCGTAATTATCGGGTCTGCGATGCAATTGTAAAATAGTAGCTGTCCGATATACCATGTAGGGAACGGTCTTGACCGTTCCGCCAAATAAATCGTTGATAAAACCTGCGGTCGGGTCAAGACCCGACCCTACATTGCACTATCTTACTACATTGCCTGGTATGGGCAAGCCCATACCTTACAGTTTTAAAAAAAACAAAAAATACCTGACAGGAAGGGAGCTTCTGTCAGGTGTTTTTATTTTTAGCAGCAAGCGATGTATGTACTTGAAAGAAGTGTGGATTCTTCGTAGTCGCAACGGGTGCAAGCTACATATTTATATGTCTTTTTTAAGCATCTCGGAGAACTGCTTCTTACCTTGTGTGTAATTTTTGCTACTTGTGTAGCCTCGGTTTTGTGTCCTAAAAGTGTGCAGGTAAGTCCGTAGGTAGCAATACCTTCCTTTTCTTCACCGTTGTTTGTATAAAAAGCAATTGCTTTTTCTTTTGTTTCTTCTGAAATACTATTATTTTCAATAATAATTTCAACATGGTCGTGAGCTTTTGCTTCTTCGGCATTTGCAGGCATAACAAAAATGCAAGCAAGCATTGAAATTGCAAGAAAAAGTGACAACAATTTTTTAGTTTTCATACTTTATAATCTCCATATTTTTTAACATTTCAATAAGTTCATCTTCATTTGTATGATTTATTATATACATATTATCATCGTATATGAAATAAGCTTGAGCCTGATTAATGTCACCCATAATGCACAAATAATAATCAATACCATTCAATGTTATTTTGTCAATACAAAAATCTAAAGTTTCCTGCGGGATTTCTGAATTTAAAGTAATGATTACGGACAAATAACTATCAAAAGCTATTTGTATTTCATCTTTATTGTTAACTTTAGTTGAGGTAATATCAGTAACATTATCCATCATATATGACGGTAAAAGCAAATTGATGTTTTCGGCTTTAATTAAATCGTCTATTGATTTATATTCTGTTATTGTTCCTTCTTTAATATAACTCTCGTTACCAACATCTATTTCCTCACCAAAAGAAATAAATTCAAATGTACCGAGATAATCCTCAAGAACATCCTTAACACTTCTTTCAGAGCTGAATGAAATAATACTGAACAATGCCACAAGGATTGCAATACAAGCGGCAACAAGCCAACCCTTTTTCTTATTGAAATAATTCTTTTTTGTTTTTACCGTATCGGGAATTACGGCGATTGTATCTTCCTTGCGGAAGATTTTTCTGACCTGTTCATTAATAAATTCGGAGCTGAGTTCAATGTGGTTGTCCTGCAGGTGCAGAAGAATTTTGATATAGTTATCAACAGCCTCTGAGTTCATTTCACCCAAGGGCTTGTCAATTTCTTTGTTCAACAAAAATTGAAAAAATTCAATTAATTTTCCTTTTTCCTGTATGGTCAAATCCATAAAAAAACAACTCCAATCCCGAAAAAAATTTTCTCCCTTCATCTGTATATGACGGGAGAAACAAAAAAGTCACAAATTTTTTTAAAAAAATAAAAAATTTTTTAAAATAAGCTTTTGATAATGGCTTGTCCGACAAAGGTGAAGCAGAAAAAACCCAGTTTTTCGATTTTATTTCTTAATCTGGCGGTTCTTGTGCTTACATTAGAAACTGAAACCCCAAGCTCTTCAGCAATTTCTGCCTGAGTTTTATTTTCAACGAATTTTTTTATGAAAAGCTGATACTCATCCTCTGTGAGCAATTTTAAAATTGCTTCAATAGTCATTTTTATGTCAGCATCGCTGTAGCTGTGAAACTTTGTCATAGTAGAAAAAATTTCGTCAACAGATGTGAAAGAATCTTCAATAGATGCAACAATGGCATCATTTTTGATTCGTCTGAAATATTCGTAAGCCTTTTTCTTTGCAACAGCCAATAACCAATGCTCAATTATATCGTCTTCCAATTCGTGGGCTTTTTTGGCAAAAACCAAAAAAACCTCCTGAGTTAATTCTAACGAATCTTCATAATTGTTTCTTGAAACAGTCATACAATAGCGAAAAACTGTATCGTAATATTCTATTGAAATTTCTTCTGCTCTTTCTTTAGTAATCATACAAACCTTCATCCTATTACCTTAATTATAAAAAATTCACCCATATAAAATATTATCATAAATCTTTGATTTTTCAATAAATTTAGCAAAAATCTTTTAAAAAACAAAAAAATTGTGACATTTTTGTATTTACGGTCATATACAAATGAGAACGGTAGGGTAAGCTTTATATTTTTTGTTGACAAAAGAGCTTTTTAGCAACAAAAAAATACTTTAATATTCTCTGAAAAAATTTCCCCTTCAGCTAACCCTTGCCGTTCTTACGAACTGTCCATTGATTTTCTTGGGGTAGTGATATAACTGTAAGGTACAGGCTTGCCTGTACCTTGCGTTGTAGTAAGATAGTGCAATGTAGGGTCGGGTCTTGTGTCCCGTCCGTTCTACTTTTTTCGAATCTTTCACTTGCGGAACGGTCAAGACCGTTCCCTACGGTGATCGGTTCTTGCGGAACGGTCAAGACCGTTCCCTACGGTGATCGGTTCTTGCGGAACGGTCAAGACCGTTCCCTACGGTGATCGGTTCTTGCGGAACGGTTAAGACCGTTCCCTACAT
>JAZNJB010000005.1:0-34628 GCA_045577815.1 Acutalibacteraceae bacterium | reverse complement strand
ATCACACAGAAATAAAGGCTTCGCCACAGCTCTTATGAATTCAGCAAAGGACTGGGCAAAAGAGCAAAACTGCAATCTTATCAATCTTGATGTACTTGTAAACAATCACGGAGCAATCAAACTTTATGAAAAGCTTGGATTCATCCCAAAAGCACAGGAGATGTATTGTAAATTATAAGAGAAGGTGTTTCTTATGGCAAAAGTGATTTTAATCTGCGGTAAAATCTGTAGCGGAAAAAGCACATATGCAGAGCAATTGCGTATTCAGAATAACGCTGTATTGCTCTCTACAGATGAGATAACTCTTGCTTTGTTCGGTCAGCATTGTGGTGATAAGCACGATGATTATGTAGAAAGAACTCAAAACTACTTATTCAACAAATCATTGGAACTCATAGAGGTCGGAATCAATGTGGTTCTTGATTGGGGCTTCTGGATGAAGGAAGAAAGAGATTACGCTCGTGAGTTCTATAATAGCCGAAACATAGAATGTGAATTTCATTACATCGATATCAGCAATGAAACTTGGCAGACTCGCTTGAAAAAACGAAACAGTGAGGTATTATCCGAAGAAACAAGTGCTTATTATATTGATGATAACCTCGCTGAAAAATTTGCATCAATATTTGAAGTGCCGTATGAGGAAGAAATTGATGTAATTTACAAAGGATAATAAATTATGCTTGAAAAAATGAATGAATTTTTTAATAAAAGATTAGATGGCTACGATGAACATATGATGACCACTATAGAATCATCTGATGTGTTTTATCCGTTTACCGCCGATTGTTTACCAAAAGGAGATAGCGCAAAAACACTTGATTTGGGTTGCGGTACAGGTTTGGAATTGGAGCATTATTTCAGACTTAATCCATCTGCAAAAATAACAGGTATTGACCTGACAGAATCAATGCTGAATGCATTGAAAAACAAGTTTCCTGAAAAGGAATTGACTTTGATTTGTGGTTCATATTTTGATGTTCCATTTGATGAAAATGCTTTTGATGCAGCAGTATCAGTAGAATCTCTGCACCACTTCACAAAAGACGAAAAAATACCGCTTTATACAAAGCTCTACAAAGCATTAAAAGATGGCGGATATTTTATTCTTACCGATTATTTTGCATTGACCGATGAAGACGAGCAAGCCTTCCGAAACGAACTGCTTCGTCTTAAAAAAGAGCAAGGGATTGATGATAACGAGTTTTATCATTATGACACCCCATTAACTGTTGAACATGAAACTGAAGCCTTGCTTCAAGCAGGTTTTTCTTCTGTTGATATGCTGAATAACTGGGGAGCGACATTTACAATAAAGGCAAATAAATAAAACATAAAAACAATACCGCATCGTAGTTTAAAAGCTATGATGCGGTTTTTTAGTTGTCGAAAAGCATACGCTTTTGTCAAAATCAAATACATTTTTGTAAATTATATTGAACTCAAGTACATCTTAGTGTATTTACTGTATTTGAATATAATATGTTTTGGAGGAAAATAATGAAGAGTTGCATTAAATTTTTCAGCAGTATCGCAATTATAATTTTTGTAATTATGTACTTACTTGATATGGATTTATTTGATTGTGTTTCGTATTCAATTTCTATAGCGGCTTCTTTTTATTTGCTATATGATAAATTCCTTTGGCGATACAATCGTTTTGATAAAACTCCTAAAATTTATGGAAAATATTCTGTTGAAAATAAATCAAATTTTCAAGGTGGAATTGAGTTTGAATCAGAAATAGAAATAAAACAAACACGCTCCTCTCTTAATATTGTTGAAACATTACGTGATGGTGTTTGTGAATCTGTTACTGCTTCTCTTCATCAAAGCACCTCAAATGGTAAATGGTTTCTTTATTATACATATTTAACTCACCCCAAAAATGCAGAAGATGATATGCATTACGGAACTTCTATTTTATGTATCCATAATAGAGATCGTCTTGAAGGAAGTTATTTTACTAACAGGACCAATCAAACTAAAGGTTCTCAAATTATGATTAGAAAAAAATAGCGTTTCGATTTAATTTTATATGCTTGATTTCCCTAATCTGAATAGTCAAGTTATAGACTTAATAACAATAATTGATTAAACTGCAAAAAATTTATCTCGCGGTGTCGGTGAAAGCCGACACCATATTTTTATGTGGGTATACTTAATAGTCCTCTTTTATTGCTTTTTTGAACAAATACAGCTTTGCGAATTTGTTTAAAAAGCAGAAACTTTGAGAAATTGAAAATTTTTGTGAAGTATTTGTCGAAAATTGTCATTTATATATAGAAGCAAATTTTTATATATAAATGAGGATGGTTTTTATGGATTTGATGGTGTGCGATGCAACGGAAAAAATCGATGCAGAAGTTGAAAAAAAATTAATTGATTTTTTTAAAGAAAATGGTTTTGATTTTGAAATAACCAAGTGTTGCGGTAACAAGCGATTTTGCATTGATTTGAATGGAGATTATAAAAAGTGGAGCAAGCCCTGTTGCAGTTCTGATATTATTGTGCAGACAAGCAACAAGGATATTTGCCGTATTTGTCCGTGCGATATTATTTACATAGCAATAGAGAACAGAAAATCTGCACTTTATGCTGATGGTAAAAGGATTGAAACTAATTATCCTTTGAGTTTTTGGAAGAAATCGCTTAATCCTAAAATCTTCGCTCAGCCACATAGCAGTTTCTTGGTAAACCTTTGTTATGTTGAAGAGGTTACTAAAGACTTTGCGAAAATAAAACACAAAGGGAAAGAATATTCTGTCTATACATCTTCCAGAAAACTTAATGATTTCAAAAAAGCATTTTTAGAGTACAATAAATAATTTATAAGTGTTACCGTACAATTTAAAAAACTTCTGCCCTTAAAAAATCAATTGTAGCAAACTACAATATTACCTCTTGAATTGCCATGTTTTGTATGTTATCATTAATGTGTATATTTATAAGATTTACGGAGGTAGAATATGAATCACGCAGACCTTATTAAGCAAATGACTCTTGAAGAAAAAGCAAGCTTTTGTTCCGGTCTTGACTATTGGCACACACCGGGAATTGAAAGACTTGGTATTCCCGTTGTTATGTGGACTGATGGCCCTCACGGTATCAGAAAGCGTGCAGAAAAAATGGATAAAGAGCAGGCAACAAGCCTTAAAGGTGTTCCTGCTATCTGCTATCCCACAGCAGCAACAACCGCTTGCTCATGGGACCCCGACCTTATTTATGAAATGGGTGTTCTTCTTGGTGAAGAATGTCTTAAAGAGCAGGTCAGCGTTCTTTTAGGGCCCGGTACTAATATCAAGCGTTCTCCCCTTTGTGGCAGAAACTTTGAATATTTCTCCGAAGACCCCTACCTTGCAGGTGAAATTTCTGCCGCTTTTGTTAATGGTGTTCAGTCCAAAGGAATCGGTACATCTCTTAAGCACTTTGCAGGTAACAACCAGGAAACCCGCCGTATGACCTGCGACAGCGTTATTGACGAGCGCGCTTTAAGAGAAATTTATCTTACCTCTTTTGAAAAAACAGTTAAACAGGCTCAGCCCTGGACAATAATGAACGCTTACAACCGTCTTAACGGTACATACTGCGCAGAAAACAAATGGCTCCTTACAGATGTTCTTCGTGACGAATGGGGCTTCAAAGGTATGATTGTTACTGACTGGGGTGCAGAAAACGACCGTGTTGCAGGTCTTCTTGCAGGTCAGGAGCTCGAAATGCCCACCTCTAACGGTCTTGGTAATGCACAGATTGTTGAAGCAGTTAAGGACGGCAGAATCCCCGAAGAATTCCTTGACAAAATGGTTGATAATGTTCTTACAGTTATTATGAAATCCAAGGAAGTTCTCGGTGACTATACATATGATAAAGATGCTCATCATCAGAAAGCCCGTGAAATTGCAGGTCAATGTATGGTGCTTCTTAAAAATGATGATGCAATTCTTCCTCTTAAAAAGGATGCAAATGTTGCAGTTATCGGTGAAATGGCTAAAAAGCCTCGTTATCAGGGTGCAGGCTCTTCACTTGTTAATGCAATCAAGGTTGACTGCGCTTATGATGAAATTCTTGCAAAGGGTGCAAAGGTTACTTATGCTCCCGGTTATTCAACCGCAAAGAAAAACAAGATTTCTGACGAGCAGTTTATTGCAGAAGCAGTTGAAGCAGCAAAGGGCAAGGATGCAGTAATTCTCTTCATTGGTCTTACAGAGGAATTTGAATCCGAGGGCTTTGACCGCCGTCACCTTGGTATTCCCGCTCTTCATACAAAGCTTGTTGATGCAGTAAGTGCAGTAAACAAAAATGTTATCGTTGCTCTCTCAGGCGGTTCAGCTATTGAAATGCCCTGGGCAAACAAGGTTAAAGGTATTCTTAACTGCGTTCTCGGCGGTGAGGCATCAGGCAGTGCTGCGGCAGATATTCTCTTCGGTGATGTTAACCCCAGTGGTAAGCTTGCAGAAACATATCCCCTTTCACTTTCCGATAATCCCTCTTACAACTATTATCCCGGTTACACTGCATCTGTTGAATATAAGGAAAGTGTTTTCGTTGGTTACAGATACTATGACACCGCAGAAAAGAAAGTTCTCTTCCCCTTCGGTTACGGTCTTTCTTACACCAACTTTGAATATTCCGACATCAAGCTTTCTGCCGATTCTATTAAAGACACAGATAAAGTAACTGTTTCCTTCAAGGTTAAAAACACAGGCGCTGTTGACGGTGCTGAGGTTGCTCAGGTTTATGTAACAGATAACGAAAGCACCATTTACAGACCCAAGCAGGAGCTTAAAGGCTTTAAGAAGGTATTCCTTAAAGCAGGCGAAGAAAAAGAAGTTTCTGTTACACTTTGCAAACGTGCATTTGCTTATTACAATGTAAATATTCACGATTGGCATGTTGAAAGCGGTAAATTCACAATCAATGTTGGTGCATCAAGCCGTGATATCAAGCTTTCTGCTGAGCTTAATGTTGAATCAACAGTTGAAGCAGTAATCCCCGATTACAGAGCAACTGCCGCAAAATACTACAATGCAGACATTATGAACATTACAGATGAGGAATTCGTTTCTGTTCTCGGAAGAGAGCTGCCTCCCCGTGAAATCAAGGCTTACCCCAACCTTACTCTTGTTAACACAATTGAAGACTCTGCAGCAGGTAAAAACGGTGCAAAAATCGTTGGTCTTATCAAAAAGCTTGTTGGTGAAGAGAGTATGGCATCAGGTATTGCTTTACAGCTCCCAATCAAGAACCTTATTTCAATGAGCTTCGGTATTTTCAGTCCCAAAATGGCTGAACAGCTTCTTGATATTCTTAACGACAAGAAACCTCTTGTTCGTGGTGTTACAGTAATGATTGTTAAAGCAATCCCCTCTGTCATTAAGGGAATTCCCAATTTGATGAAGATATAAACTAATCGCTCCTATGCAAAAATCATTTTTGCATAGGAGCGAATTTTTATCTTATTATGCTTATTATTAACGGTTCGTCTTTTATTGGTTCTTCTGAAAATTTCAATGCAGATAAGAACTTATCTTTTGAAGAATTGAATGACCTTTCGTTGCAGGAATAAAGTGTTGCAAGGGTATCGCCCTTTGATACTTTATCTCCTGTTTTTTTATTAAGCACAATTCCTGCGCTCATATCAATAATATCTTCCTTTGTTTCTCTGCCTGCACCAAGTATAACAGATGCAATACCGATGCTTTCCGCATCCATTTTTGAAATATAGCCGCCTTTTTCTGCCTTGATTTCAAAACTATGGGTAGCTTTCGGGAAAAGGTCGGGGTTTTCAATCCATTCACTTTTTCCGCCTTGTGAAGAAATCCATTCCTTGAATTTTTCAAAAGCTTTGCCTGAATAAAGTGCTTTTTCCGTTAATTTTCTTGCCTCTTCAATAGAAATATTCTTTGAAAGGGAAACAATTTCAGAAGAAAGAGTAAGGCAAACCTCTTTTAAATCCTCAGGACCATTGTTTCTGAGAACCTGAATTGCTTCAATAACCTCAAGGGAATTGCCGATATTGTTACCTAAGGGTCTGTCCATATTTGTAATAACCGCCGCAGTGTTTCTGCCACAATTATTACCGATTTTTACCATAGCCTCTGCAAGCTCTTTTGCATCCTCGGGAGTTTTCATAAATGCACCCGAGCCACACTTAACATCAAGAACAATTGTGTGCGACCCTGCCGCCAGTTTTTTACTCATAATGCTTGAAGCAATAAGAGATAGGTTATCAACGGTTGCGGTAACATCACGAAGAGCATAAAGCTTTTTATCTGCAGGGGTAAGGTTACCCGTCTGCCCTACAACCGCAACTCCGTTTTTCTCCACCTGACTAAAAAACTCATCAGGTGAAAGAGCAGTATTGAAGCCCTCTATGGATTCTAATTTATCAATAGTTCCGCCTGTGTGGCCAAGACCGCGACCACTCATTTTTGCCATAACGCAACCAAGAGACGAAACAATGGGTGCAACAATCAAAGTGGTTTTATCACCTACTCCGCCTGTACTGTGTTTATCAACAGTCAAATCACCAAATCGTGACAAATCAACAGTATCACCCGAATGTGCCATAGCCAGAGTTAAATCTGCGGTTTCTCTTTCGTTCATACCTTGGAAGAAAATTGCCATACAAAGTGCAGATGCCTGATAATCGTGAATAGACCCGTCAACATAGCCTTTTATGAAAAAATCTATTTCTTCTTTTGTAAGCTCAAAGCCGTCACGCTTCTTTTTTATAATATCGTATATTCTCATAATTACCTCGTTATACAATGTAGGGTACGGTCTTGACCGTACCGCCAAAACAAATACGGCTAATTAGCGGGAGGGTCAAGACCCTCCCCTACGTTTAAAAAACATTCTCCGAACTAAATGAAAGTGGCAATAAATCTTTTAACGTAACAGTTTTGAAGTTTTCTGCTGTTTCACTTAAAAGAATTTCAAAATTGTTCTCGCAAAACTCTCTTAAAACCTGTCGGCAAACTCCACAGGGAGCGAAAATGCCGTTAATTGCACCGCCTTTTCCGCCAACAACTGCAATTTTTTCAAAATCCTTTTCGCCCTCGGAAATCGCTTTAAAAACTGCAACTCTTTCCGCACAGACTGTGGGACCAAAGGCAGCATTTTCTATATTTGTTCCCGTATAAACCTTGCCGTTTTTGCAAAGCAAGGCTGCGCCTACCTTACACTCTGAATAAGGCGAATATGAAAACTCCATCGCCTTTTTTGCTAATTCATAAAGCTCTTTATCTGTCATAAAATCACTCTTTTATAAGAAATTCTTTAACTGCTTTTGAAATGTAATAAAAGCCCTCAATTGTGCCGAGATTTTCTGGCTTAATATTTTTGCCGTACATAACAAACGGCACACATTCTCTTGTATGGTCTGTGCCTTTAAAAGCAGGGTCGCAACCATGGTCTGCGGTAATAATGAGAGCATCGTCATTTCTCATATTGGAGATAAAACCGCCCAACCACTCATCAAAAAGAGAAAGCGCTTTTGCATAACCCTCAACATTTCTTCTGTGGCCGAAAATCATATCAAAATCAACTAAATTTACAAAACAAAGTCCATTGAAGTCCTTGTTCTGATACTCGGTTGCTTTAGCCATTCCATCTTCATTATTTTTTGTATAGACAAATTCTGTAAGACCCTTACCTGCAAAAATATCGTGGATTTTCCCAACACCAATAACATCAAAGCCCTTGCTTTTCAGCTCATCAAGCATTGTTTCTTTCGGCGGCTCAATAGAAAAATCATGGCGATTTGCAGTTCTCTTAAAGGGGTATTCGCCCTCGAAAGGTCTTGCAATAACTCTGCCGACACCCACATCACCTTGCAGGATTTCTCTTGCAATCCGGCAATACTCATAAAGCTTTTCGGGTGGCACGATACTTTCGTGGGCAGCAATCTGAAAAACGCTGTCTGCCGAGGTATAGACTATCAAATCACCTGTTTTAATATGCTCCTTCCCGTAATCCTTTATAACCGCTGTACCTGAATAGGCTTTATTGCAAATAACACCTCTGCCCGTTTTCTCGGAAAACTCTTTCAATATGCTTTCGGGGAAACCATTTGGGAAAGTGGGCAACGTTTTTTCAGAAACCACTCCTGCAATTTCCCAATGACCGATTGTGGTATCCTTGCCCTTCGATTTTTCTGAAAGCCTTGCAACCTTGCTTTTCAGAGTACCGCTACCAAGATAGGAAAGCCCGTCAATTTTTGAAAAACCTATTGAGAGAAGATTTTTTATATTAAATTCTTTTGCATTTGAAATTGATTTTATTGTGTTTGCGCCTTTGTCCCCAAAGTTTTCTGCATCGGGTGCGTTTCCTATACCGCAACTGTCAAGAACAATGAGAAACACTCTTTTTATATTGCTCATAATCTAATCGCCGTTTCAAGAGAAAGCGTCATCATATCTGTAAAGGAATTCTGTCTTTCATCAGAGGAAAGGGACTCCCCTGTTACAAGGTGGTCTGAAACTGTTAAAATTGCAAGGGCATTTTTACCGCTTCTTGCAGCATTCATATAAAGAGCTGCCGCTTCCATTTCCACACCTAAAACACCCATTTTTCTCCAAAGGTCTGCAGAGGTCATACCCTCGGGTAGATTTTCGTTATCATTATAAAAAACATCAGAAGAAACAATGTTCCCCACAACAAAGGGAAGCTTCATTTCTTCTGCAATATCTGCAGAAGTTTTAAGAAGAGTGTAATCTGCAATAGGTGCAAAAGTTCCCGGAAGATTAAAGGTATGAGCATAATTGGAATCAGTACAAGCACCCTGAGCGATAATAATATCTCTGACCTTAACCTTTTCGCACATTCCGCCTGCAGAGCCAACACGAATAATGTTTTCTACACCAAAGAAATTGAAAAGCTCATAACTGTAAATACCGATTGAAGGCATACCCATACCCGAAGCCATAACGGAAACAGGTCTGCCTTTATATGTTCCTGTATAACCGTGAATACCACGCACATTATTAACTAATTTCGCATTTTCAAGAAAATTTTCTGCAATAAATTTTGCTCTCAAAGGGTCACCGGGCATAAGCACGTTTTTTGCAAAATCTTCAGGCGTTGCGTTGATATGTGGAGTTGGATAATTCATACTATTACCTCCCGAATTATTATACGGCGCATTTTCGCGCCCCCAAATTTTGCATTTTGCACTTTGCATTTTGCATTAAATTCTATACACCTTATACATCGTCGAATAAAGTCCGTTCTGTGCCACAAGCTCTTCGTGGTTTCCGCTTTCGGCAATACCGTCCTTTGTAACAACAAGTATTTTATCTGCATTTTTTATAGTTGTTAATCTGTGGGCAACGGTTATTGTTGTTCTGCCCTTGGCAAGCCTTTCCAAAGACTGTTGAACAAGGAATTCACTTTCGTTATCAAGAGCACTTGTTGCCTCGTCAAGAATAAGTATTTTCGGATTTTTAAGGAATACTCGTGCGATACTGATTCTTTGCTTCTGACCGCCTGATAGCTTAACACCGCGTTCACCAACATATGTATCAAATCCGTCAGGTAATTTATCAATAAATTCCTCTGCCCCTGCAAGATGGGCAGCCACTCTTATTTCTTCATCTGTTGCACCTGGTCTGCCGTATTCAATATTTTCTCTCACAGTACCCGAGAACAGATAAACATCCTGCTGAACGATACCAATATTTTCGCGAAGGCTTTTAAGAGTAACATCTCTTATATCTGTTCCGTCAATTTTTATGCTACCCTCAGAAAGCTCATAAAACCGGGGAATAAGATTGCAAATTGTTGTTTTACCTCCACCTGACGGACCAACAAGGGCATAGCTTTCTCCACTGCCTATACTGATGTTTATTTTATCAAGAATTTCATCGGTTTCCTCTGAATATTTGAAGGTTACATCTTTAAATTCAATTTTACCTTCTGTAACAACAAGCTCATTTGCGCTTTCTTTATCTTTTATTGTTGGCTCTGTATCCATAATTTCTGCAAAGCGTTCAATACCCGTCATACCTCTTTGGAACTGCTCTGCAAAGTCGATAATTCTTCTTATTGATGTAAGAAGAGTGCCGATATAAAGAAGATATGCAATATAGTCTGCTGCAGTAATTTTACCTTTTACAAGAGCAAAAGCGCCTGCAACAACTATAAGAATATACATTATGCCCTCAAAAACCCGGTTAATTGAGCTGTGAGAGCCCATATATTTATAAACCTTTGATTTGATTTCAAGGAATTTTTCATTACCATTTTTGAATTTTTTCTCTTCAATATGCTCGTTTGCAAAGGATTTAACAACACGGACACCTAAAAGGGAATCTTCAATCTGTGAATTAAGCTCACCCACAACAACCCTTGACTGACGGAATCCCTCATGCATACGCTTTTTGAAATATTTCAGGCATATTGCCATTACCGGAATAACTGCAAAAAGAAGAAGGGTCAAAGGGAAATTTATAAAGCTTAAAATTATAAATGAAACAACAATTTTAATTCCTGCAATAAAGAATTCCTCGGGACAATGGTGAGCAAATTCCGTAACATCAAATAAATCGCTTGTGATACGGGACATTATTGTGCCCACTTTTGTATTGTCATAATATGAATAGGAAAGCTTCTGCAAATGGCCGAATAAATCCTTTCGCATGGCAGTTTCCATTTTTGTTCCCATAATATGCCCTACTGATGCCATATAATAGTTCGCCACAGCATCAATTATTCTCATAACAAGATATGCACCACCTACAAGCAAAATAATAGCGGGTGTCAGCATTGAGATATCAGTTGTTACGGCATTTGTAATATAGCGCACTATCATAGGAAGTGCCAATTCACAAACAGTTGTAAGCGAGGCACAGAACAAATCAAATATCAGTGTTTTTATATGTAGTTTATAATATGGCAAAAAGCGTTTCAGTAGCTTTGCCGTGCTTGTTTTTCGTTGTTTTTTCATTTTTTCTCCAATCAATTTTTTATTGGTAATTTATTGTAACACTTTCTTGTTGACATTCCAATATTTATTTTTAAATTTATACAAATATATTTATGTTATATATTGAACTTTGCAGTAATTTTTGTTATGATTTATAATGTATAAATTTGGATTTAAAAAGCCAATGTAACTTGTAAAGGAGTGTTTTAATGGCACAACCTATTAAACTTTACCCTCAGCTTACAAGGGTATCAAGCCATTATAAGAAGTACGATATTGAAGTACCAAAGGCTCTTTTAGAGGCACGTCCTCAAAAGCCTGATTTAACAGACTTTCCCTACCCTCTTCCTCAGAAAAAGAAGGATTACACCTGCTTCTGCGAAGGCAAAAACGGTGTTATGTGGTATGGTTCAAACGGTGGCGTTACCCGTTATGACCCCAACACAGATAACATTTATGATGTTGTTATGTATTTCAGCGCAAGGCGCGACCTTCTTGACAACAATGTTCAGGCTCTTGTTCCTGATGATGAAAATGGTGTATGGGTGCTTACAGATAAAGGCGCAACTCATATTGCTATGATTAAAATGACTATGGAGGAAAAATCCTACAAGCTTCTTGAAGAAACTCTTACATACGTTCAGCGTCACGGTATGGTAAGCCAGAAGCACCTTGCAGAGCCCGCTAATCTTAAATCCGCTCTTCCTTACGGACATTCCGATAATGATGGTAGCTTCTCCTCAGGCTATGCCATGGGTGAAATTTTCCGTTATGCAACTCTTAAAAGAGAAAAGGGTGACTATGCTCACGAAACTCTTGAAGCCAGAGAGATTGCTATGAGAGCAAGTGAAGCAAACCTTCTTCTTATGTATATTGCAGGCCGTGGTGATGGTTTTGTTGCAAGAACCTATCTTACAAAGGATGAGCCTGTTCCCGATGACGGACTTTTCTATAAGAAAAACGGTGCAACTGCTTCTTGCCTTAACACTACTGACGCAAGAAACAAAAACATTGTTGGTCTTGAGGTTAAGGCAGATGCGCCCATTCCCGAAAGACTTCGCAAACACTATACCTGCGATGGTTATGAGGATACAGATATCACCTACAAGGGTGATACAAGTAGTGACGAAATAACTCACCATTATATGCATCTTCTTGTGGCTCACGAGTTTTTAGGTTGTGAAGACCCTGAATATGACGAGCTCCTCAAAACAGCCGCAAGGAACACAATGAACCATATCATTGACAACGGCTTCCAGCTTCGTGAGGCAGACGGTAAGCCTACCACCTGGGCAAAATGGAATGAAGAATATTTCAATTCCGGTATGGGTTGGGCAGATGCTTGTCTTAACGCAGCAGAGCTCCTTATGTTCCTGAGAGTTACAATGCACATTACAGGTGAAGAAGGCAAATTCCTTGAAACCTATAATATGCTTTGCAACGAAAAGGGTTATGCAGAATTGACCACAGGTCACTTTGACCGCTTCCATCAGGTATGCCTGCAGGGCGGAATTGATGACCGTGAAGATATTATGTACGGCGACCATAACCTTGCAGTTCTTGCTCTTTGGGGGCTTGCAACTCTTGAAACTGACCCTGAAAGAAAGAAATTATTCCTTGATGGCTTCAGAAGCTGGAGATATTCTCTTGCTCCCGAATATAACCCCTGTTATGATTTCCCCTATTTCCTCTCCGACCCCGAGGCAAAACCTGATGCTGAGCGCGTAAGAACCTGGTTCTACCGTTTCAATGTTTCCCGTCTTGCAAGTAATGTTTCTCTCACATCAAGACGTGATTACCCCGTTCGCACATATATGGGCGGTTATAAAGAGGTTTCCGCTCTTCCCACTAATGACGAAAGATTCATTGCAAAGCTTGACAGAAATCCCCTTGAATTCAAGGACGAAGACAGTGGCGGTGTTTATTGCGTTGAAAGCTGTTATGTTTTCACTTTCGGCTATTGGTTAGGAAGATATTTCGGATTTATTGAGGAGGGTGAAGAATAATGGATAAAACAATCAAGCTTATAGGCAACGCTCATCTTGACCCAATCTGGCTCTGGCGTTGGCAAGAGGGTTGCGGTGAAGTTCTCCAGACCTTCCGTAGCGCTCTCGACAGATTAAAAGAATATAAAGATTTCGTTTTTACCTGCTCTTCTGCGGCATACTATCAATGGGTTGAAGAAATCGATCCCGAAATGTTTGAAGAAATCAAAGCTATGGTTAAAAAAGGCAGATGGGTACCCGTTAATGGTTGGTGGGTTCAGCCCGACTGCAATATGCCCTCAGGCGAAAGCTTCGCCCGTCAGGCTCTTTACAGTCAGCTTTACTACTACGAAAAATTCGGTATCACCTGCAAAACAGGCTACAATGTTGACTCCTTCGGTCACAATGCTAATCTTCCCCAGTTGCTTAAAAAAGGTGGTATGAACACTTATGTGTTCCAGCGCCCCGGTATGCACGAAAACGCAAAGATTCCCGAAAACCTTTTCTGGTGGGACAGTGCAGACGGCACCCGCATTATGACATATCGACTTCCGGACGGCTACTGTGCTAATGGCAAGGAAGCTCTCGACAGAAGAATTGATGACGCCAATAACCGTGCTGAAGAAACAGGCCACGGAATGATGATGTTCTATGGTGTAGGCAATCACGGTGGCGGACCCACAAAGGGCGATATTGAATATCTCAAAGCAAATCTTGAAAGAGAAGGCTACAACGAACTTGAATTTTCCTCTCCCGATGAATACTTTGAAGATATGCTGGCACAGTTCCTTAAAATTCCTGTTTGGCAGGATGAATTGCAGCACCACGCAAGCGGCTGCTATAGTGCAACAAGTCTTGTAAAAGCTCTTAACCGCAGAGCAGAAAATACCCTTGCAGCAGCAGAAAAATGGGATACAATTTCTTCAATCGTTACCGAGTCCGCACCCAAAACAAAAAAGTTCGAGGATGCCTGGAAAAAGGTTTGCTTCAACCAGTTCCACGATATTCTCTGCGGTTGCTCAATTATGGAAGCTTATGAGGATGTTAAGGAATCTGAAGGCTATGCTTTAAATATCGCTTCCGAAGCTTATAATAACGCGGTTCTTAAAATCGCACGTAAGGTTGATACCTGGGTAGATGGTGTAAGCGATGCAATTCTTGAAACCCGTCATTATACAGGCGCAGACAATGGCTTCCCCCGTCCCGTAATCGTATTCAATCCTCACTCATACGAAATCAATATGCCCGTAAGAATGTATCATCCTTCAAAAGCGGTTACTGATTCCGAGGGCAACTCCGTTCTTTTCCAGAATGTTCGTTCCTCACGTTCAAATGATGAACACCTTGACACTCTCTTTATGGCAAAGGTTGCACCCTTCGGCTATGCAACCTACTGGCTTGAAACAGAGGATGTTAAAGCAGATAAAGAGCTTTCGGGAGAACAGGATTTCTTTATGGAAAACGAGTTCATTTCAGTTGAGCTTGACTCTCAGACAGGTTATATCAAGAGCCTTGTTAATAAAGAAACCAATACAGAATATGCAAGCGATAATTTTCTCGCTATCCCCACAGTAATTGATGATCACGAAACTGACACATGGGCTCATAATGTTTTCAAATTCCACGATGTAAAAGGTCTTATGGAATTAGTAAGCATCGAAAGAGTTGAAAAAGGTGCTCTTCGTTCAGTAATCCGTACAACTCATAAATTCAATGATTCATATCTCACTCAAGAATTCATCCTCAGCAAAGGTCAGAAAACCTTAAAGGTTGACTGCAAGGCAATGTGGCAGGAGAAATTCACGCTCCTTAAATTTGCATTCCCCATCGGTGGTAAGGAAGAGATTTCAACATATGAAATCCCCAACAGCTTCATTAAGCGCCCCTGCGATGGCGATGAAGAGGTTGCTCTCAACTGGGCAGACCTTACTGTTTCCAAGGATGACAAACGCTTTGGTATTTCTGTAATGAGTGATTCAAAATACAGCTATGACTGTCCCGGTGCAGAATTAAGACTTACTGCTTTGAGAAATGTCATTTTCGCTGACCACTATTCATACAGACCCGATGCAAACTTCAATTTCACTGACGAAGGCTTAAATCGTTTCTCATACGGAATTTATCTTCATGAAGGTGAAGCTGAAAACAGCGATATTGTTAAGGAAGCTCATCTTTTCAACAACAATGTTGTTGCAGTTCCTGAAAGCTATCATAAAGGCGAACTTGCACAGAAGGATTCATTCCTCTACACAAATGCAGATAACGTTCTCATTACCGCCCTCAAACGTTGCGAAGACGGTAGCGGTGACCTTATCATAAGACTTTATGAAACAAAGGGCGTTGACTCCACTCGTTGCTACATTATGTCAAAGCTCTTCGATAACGGATTCTGGTTTGATATCGGCAAGCATGAAACCAAAACCTTCCGTGTTGACAGAGAGCTTAATGTAAAAGAAACAAGCTTCCTTGAAGGAATTGTTGAATAAATTGGTTTTTAATTTATGAAAGAAGGAAAAATATGGAAACTTTAATGAACTTCGGCACGAAAATTATGAGCATTTTCGAAGCCGTTATGGGAATGGATTTCACATCCGAAATAATCCCTATGCTAATTATGTGGGCTATTGGTGGACTTCTTATTTATCTTGCAATTGCAAAGGATATGGAGCCTACACTCCTTTTACCCATGGGCTTTGGTACAATTCTTGTTAACCTTCCCCTTGCTCTTACAGAGGGTGTTATTTCAGAGCACGGTGCAATTGAGGTTCTTTACAACGCAGGTGTTGCAAACGAGCTTTTCCCCTTGCTTCTTTTCATAGGTATCGGTGCTATGATTGACTTCGGTCCTCTCCTTTCCAACCCGAAGCTTATGATTTTCGGTGCAGCTGCACAGTTCGGTATTTTCTTCACACTTACTGTTGCTTCTCTCTTCTTCCCCATCAACGAGGCTGCTTCGATTGCTATTATTGGCGCGGCAGACGGTCCTACATCAATTTTCGTTGCTTCTGAGCTTGGTTCAAAATATATCGGTGCTATTATTGTTGCGGCATATTCCTATATGGCTCTTGTGCCCATCGTTCAGCCCCCTGTTATCAAGCTTCTTACAACTAAAAAAGAACGCCGTATCCGTATGAAATACGAGGGTAAATCTGTTTCTAAAACAACAAGAATTCTCTTCCCCATCGTTGTTTCCATTATTGCAGGTGTTGTTTCACCTCAGTCAGCAGTTCTTATCGGCTTCCTTATGTTTGGTAATCTTATCAGAGAATGTGGCGTTCTTGACTCACTCTCAGAAACAGCACAGAAGGTTCTTGCAAACCTTATTACAATTCTCCTCGGTATCACAGTTGCAAGAAATATGAACGCAGATGCTTTCTTAACATGGGAAACTGCTCTCATTCTTGGTCTTGGTCTTGTAGCATTCATTTTCGATACTGCAGGTGGCGTTCTCTTTGCAAAATTCCTCAATATCTTCCTTCCCGAAGGAAAGAAATTCAACCCCATGATTGGTGCGGCAGGTATTTCTGCATTCCCAATGAGCTCCCGTGTTGTTCACAAGCTCGGTCTTGAGGAAGATAACCAGAACTTCCTTCTTATGCACGCAACAGGTGTTAACGTTTCAGGTCAGGTTGCCTCCGTTATCGCCGGTGGTATGATTCTTAATTTCTTCGGTAATTAATGGGAGGTATTCAGATGTTAAATATTCTTTTACAGGCAACTGCTCAGACAGGCACAGTTGAAGGTCTTCACTTCACAACAGAAAACATCGGTGAAGCTCTTCTTTGCTCCGGTGCAGGTATGGTTGGTATCTTCATTGTTGTTGGTATCATTATCGGTAGCGTTTCCGTACTCAACAAAGTTGGTTCATCTAAAAAATAAATAACTAAGTAATTTAAAAGCAGAGGTGGGTTTTGACTCGCCTCTGCTTTTGCTATCCGATAACCGCTATTTGCTAATTGCTAATATATTTTTTGCACATAAATACAATGTAAAATTCATTAAACTTGTTACTTGTTTTTAAATTGGCAAAGTATTACAATATAATATAACTTAATATGGGGTATTGGAGTGTGATGCTCTTGACAAAAGAAAAAGTGAATAAAAATCCATTATGGCAAACTACCAACAAGGAAAGGAAAAGCTATTACATATACTTTACCGGTCAGAATATGATTTACACCCTTGTAACAACCATTCTGACAACGGCGCTTCTCTTTCAGGGTATTGATGTCAAAAAGGCTGCAGGTATAACCCTGCTTATAAAGGTATGGGATGCAGTCAACGATGCAATCTTTGGTTGTATCTTTGACAAGGTCCGTTTCAAAAGCGGAAAGAAATTTATGCCTTGGCTTAAGATTTCTCTGATTGCAATTCCTGTTTCCACTATTTTGCTTTTCTCAATGCCAAAGGATGGCAGCGAGGCATTCAAGCTCGCCTGGTATGCTATAACCTATATTCTTTGGGACACTGCTTACACTCTTTGCGATGTTCCCATTTACGGTATGGTTACTGCTATGACAGAACGCCTTGACGAAAGAACCGCTCTTCAATCCTATAAGAGTATCTGGGGTGGCGTAGGATCAGGTCTTTCAACAATTCTTGCAACTCTTCTTGCAGGTGAAGGCATCGGCTTCAGCTACAGCACAGTTTCAATCATCATCGCAGTTATTGCTCTTATCACAATGACATTCATCTGCAAAAATGGTGTTGAACGTTGCGGCGGCGAGCAGGATGAAAGCTTTACTGTAAGAAAAATGTTCAAATATCTGTTCTCAAACAAGAATCTTCTTATTTATTATGGTGGCGTCTTCTTCTACAGTGGCGCAAACATTGCGGGGCAAATGACCTTGATTGTTGCCTTCTATCTTTTCAAGAGCTCACAGTTCAGTCTTGTGGTTATGGCACTTTCTGCAATACCCTCTCTTGTATTCTCCTTACTTGTTCCCAAAATGGTTGAGAAATTTGACAAGATGAAGATTTTTATGTTCTGTGGTGTTCTCACCATAGCATTAAGCGTTCTTATGTGGCTCTTAGGCTACACAAACGTATGGCTTATTGTAGCCCTCTATGTTATACGCTCAATTCCTCAGAGCATTATGGGCGTTATGCTCTTTATGTTCACACCTGACTGTGCCGAATACGGCAAATTCAAATCAGGTATTGAGGCAAAGGGTATTACATTTGCAATTCAGACCTTTATGGCAAAGCTTACAGGTGCGGTTGCCTCTGCTCTTTACCTTTTCCTTTTGGGTGTTATTAAATGGAAGGATGTTTCTGCTGCAGAAAATTTCGACCAGCTTAAAGAATTGGGCATCACCCAGACTCCCGAAACTCTTGACGGCTTGTGGTTCCTTTTCATAATGGTTCCCGCTATTGGTATTGCTTTAGGTATGATTTTATGGTGCTTCTACAAGCTTCGTGACCACGATGTTCAGCTTATGACAGATGCTAACAACGGCAAAATCACAAGAGAAGAAGCCCTTGAAAAGTTAATAAACAAAAAAGAATTTATTAAATAAAGAAAGGTGATAAATATGAAAACGACAAAAAAAGTACTCGCTGTTATATGCGTTGTTGCTATGCTTGCAGGCTGTCTTTCAACTGTTGGTTACGCTGCAAAGTCTAACAGAGATTTCACAATTATCAATCCCTACGAAGATGTTGATTGGTCCTGGAAACAATACAAGGCTGACCTTCATACTCACACAACTGCATCTGATGGCAGAGATTCTCTCAAAGACATGATTGAGGTTAACTACAAATACGGTTTTGATGTATATGCAGTTACTGACCATGGTACCGTAAGCTATTCCTGGACAGAACAGGATGTAATCCCTGCTCTCAAGGTTTTCGTTGATATGAAAAACCCTGATACAGAAATGGTTGCTCTTGAAGCAAAAGGCGGTTTAACATTTGAAGGAAACCGTTACACTCTTACAACAAAAAATGGCGGAGATTATTATTATCAGACTTACGAAGATGGCTCAAAAGGTCAGAATATGCTCCGTGTTCCTTACGGAATTGAAAACAACCCCAGCTCATTGAACAACGCTCATGTTAACTCCTGGTTTGTTGACTATGGTCATGGTCTTCTCGGTGGTACAAGTGACTATGAAACACCTATAAAAGCAGTTGACGAGCTTGGCGGTCTTTCCGTTATCAACCACCCCGGTGAATACACAAACGCTCGTGACGAGGACTGCACAGCAGATGCTTATGATTACAGCGACACAATGTACAAATATTACATTGATAAATTCACAAGCCTTCTCAGAAAATACCCCACTTGTATGGGTATTGATATGAACAGCAAGGGCGACTCCAGAACCCGTTTCGACAGAAAGCTCTGGGATATTCTTCTTATGAACCTTGCTCCCGAGGGAAGAAATGTTCTCGGTATTGCAACAAGTGACGCTCACAGTGTTGATGCCGCATATACAGGCTATACTATGATGCTTATGCCTAAAAATACTGTTAAAAATCTTAAAACTGCTATGAGCACAGGTGCTTTCTTTGCTGCAAGTAAAAAGCTTGGTAACAACGAAGAGCTTAAGGAAATAGCAAATTATCTCCTTGAAAACGGCGACAAAAAAGCAAAATCAATTGCAAAAGATATTCTCAAGAGACAGAAAACCGATTATGATGCAAAGTATGAAGCTCCCCTTGATGTTGAAGCTCCTTATATCAACGAGGTGTATGTTAACGATAACGCTGACACTATTACTCTTGATGTTGATGATGCACTTTGCATCCGTTGGATTGCAAACGGCAACACAATCGCTTACGGTGATTCCATCGACCTTGATGATTATGCCGCAAACATAGGCAGTTATGTAAGAGCTGAAATTTTCGGCGTTGGCGGTATTGTTTATACTCAGGCGTTCCTTCTTGAATATGACGATGCTCCCGTTGATACAACAGAAGATACCGACTTCCGTGATTTCTGGGAAATTGCAAGCTTTATACCCGATAATCTTGTAAGATTCCTTGGCTCTCTTGATATTTTCAAAATACTCTGGGAAGCACTTAACTAATTTATGAAGGCGTTGTGTTCGAAAGAACACAACGCTTTTTTATTGTATTTTTATTGTATTATTAAATCCGTTGTGCTAAAATATATTATATATTGTTCAAAAGAGGTAATTTTATGAATGCTATTATAACTGTTGTTGGAAAAGACAAGGTTGGTATTATGGCAGGTGTTTGCGTTGTTCTTCAGAAAATCAACGTAAACATTCTTGATATCAGTCAGACTGTTATGCAAAATATGTTCACAATGAATATGCTTGTTGATGTTAAGGAAGCTAATGTTTCCTATCCCGAAATTGTTGACGCTCTTAATAAAGAGGGTGAACGCCTGGGTGTAAGCATCCGTATTCAACGTGAAGATATTTTTGATGCTATGCACAAAATCTGAGGTGACTTATGCTTAATCAACGCGAAATTATTGAAACTCTCAATATGATTGATAATCAGCATCTTGATATCCGTACAATTACTATGGGTATCTCCTTGCGCTCCTGTGGTCATCCTGACCCCAAAACCTGCGCTCAGAAGATGTATGATAAAATTACAAAATATGCCGAAAATCTTGTTAAAACAGGTGAAGACCTTGAAAGAGAGATGGGTATTCCCATTATTAACAAGAGAATTTCCGTTACTCCTATTGCCATTGCCGCAGAAAGCTGTGAAACAGAGGATTATACCATCTTTGCTCAGGCTATGGACAAGGCTGCAAAAGAATGTGGCGTGAACTTTATCGGTGGTTTTTCCGCACTTGTGCAAAAAGGCTTTACAATTGGCGACAGAAGACTTATAAACTCAATCCCCGAAGCACTTGCAACAACTGATTTTGTTTGCTCATCCGTTAATATCGGCTCAACAAAAGCCGGTATCAATATGGATGCCGTTAAGCTTATGGGTCAGACCATTAAAAAAACTGCAAAAAGAACCGAAGACCGTGACGGCTTCGGTTGTGCAAAGCTTGTTGTTTTCTGTAATGCAGTTGAAGATAATCCCTTTATGGCAGGTGCTTTCCATGGTGTTGGCGAGCCTGAATGCGCAATAAATGTTGGTGTGTCAGGTCCCGGTGTTGTTTATAATGCTCTTAAACAAATCAAGGGCGAGCCCTTTGACGTGGTTGCAGAAACAATCAAGAAAACTGCTTTCAAAATCACAAGAATGGGTCAGTTAATGGCAAGTGAAGCTTCAAAGCGTTTGGGCGCAGAATTCGGTATAGTTGACCTTAGCCTTGCCCCCACTCCTGCAATCGGTGACTCTGTTGCCAGAATACTTGAAGAAATCGGTGTAAGCGTTTGCGGTACTCACGGAACAACAGCCGCTCTTGCTATGCTTAATGATGCAGTTAAAAAAGGTGGCGTTATGGCATCCTCTCACGTTGGTGGTCTTTCAGGTGCATTTATTCCTGTTTCCGAGGATGAAGGTATGATTGCCGCCGCAGAAAAAGGCGTTCTTACACTTGATAAATTGGAAGCTATGACCTGCGTATGCTCCGTTGGTCTTGATATGATAGCCGTTCCCGGTGATACATCTGCAGAAACAATTTCTGCAATTATAGCCGATGAAGCAGCAATCGGTATGATAAACAACAAAACAACCGCTGTGAGAATTATTCCCGCACCCGGCAAAAATGTTGGTGACTCCATCGAAATGGGTGGACTTTTGGGAACTGCTCCCGTTATGCCTGTTCATAACGAAGGTTGTGCAGATTTTATTAACAGAGGCGGTAGAATTCCTGCTCCTCTTAACAGCTTAAGAAACTAAGGTAAAAGGAATTAAAGGGCGTGTAAAAATGATTATACTTAACGAACATTTTAAAGAAGTTGAAAAAAGATTAGATTTTCCTCAGGAAGCGGTTGAAATTTTTGAAAAGGTTGCAACAAAAATTGACAATTCAAAGAATTTCAATAAAAAATTTGAAGCAATTTTCAATGAATATCTTTTCCCCGAAGCACATGATTTCGGAAAATGCTTTGATAAAATGACCTTGCTTTCAATCGGTTATGGTATCAAGGAATACACTTTGGATATGGTTTTCCTCATTCGTGCTGCTGAGGTTATGCACAACCTCTATAAAGAAAGAGGTTTGAGCGAAGAGCTTTTCTGGCATACAATTAGAGATTTAAAATACAAGTACGATGAATGCGTTAAGTGCAAGGAGGTTCACGGTACCTTCGTGCCCTGGTGGAACACAGAATTTTTCAATCTCCACCGATTTGCATTGGGAAGATACCAGTTTGATATGACTACATACGGTGGTGAGGATTTCACATCTTCCGCAGGCGTTACAATCAAAAAAGGTGATAAAACACTTGGCTTCCATATTCCCTCTTCGGGTATTCCCCTTACAGACGATGTTCGTCTTGATTCATTTAAACAGGCATATCAGTTCTTCCCCGAATTCCGTCGTGAAGATGGTCTTATGATTTTCGAGTGTGGCTCATGGCTTATTTATGAAGGCTACAAGGATTTCCTTCCTGAAAACTCAAACATTCTTAAGTTCATCGGTGACTTTGAAATTGTTTCAAGCGAAGCAAAAGACAAATTTGACGATGCCTGGAGAATTTTCAATGCAAGTGGTTATAAATCTCCTAAAAAATGGGATGAAAACACTTCTATGCAAAGAGCCTTTAAGAAACACGTTTTAAGCGGTGGTAAAACAGGTCACGGTCACGGAATTATCGTGTTTGACGGTGAAAAAATTGTAAGATAACCCCACCTCTTCACTATTCACTCTTAACTTTTAACTAAAAAACCTTGCTCCATTTATGAAGCAAGGTTTTTTATTTGTGGTCTCTGTAATATTGTGTATGTGTTTTGGGGTGAGGATTATTTTCCCAGATTTCAGTTGCAACGGGTTTCCACGCTTTACTGAAATCATCGCATTTTGAGCAAAGCTCTTCAACTGTTTCCTGAGATACGAAATCTGTACTCTTTGCACCTGTATCTTTTATAATTCTTCTTAAAATATCAGGATTTTCGAGCATAGGGCAGGGCATCAGGTGATTGTCATTAAAAGGCTGACCCTTTCTGTATGCCATAAAGAGTGGCTTTCGAAGAGCCTCAAGAAGCGTATCTGTTTTAATATTGGAATCGGAATAATGAACAAAAACGCAAGGCTCCATATCGCCCTTTGAATTAATATGAAAATAGTTTCTGCCACCTGCGATACAGCCACCCACATATTCGCCATCATCCTGGAAATCCATAACAAACAAGGGTTTACCCGTATGTCCGTTACGCATTTTCTTGAGCCAATAATACATATATTTTCGCTGTGATGGTGTGGGGATTAAATCCTTGTCTGCACCCTTACCAACAGGCATAAAGTTGAAATAAAAAGCGTATTTCACACCCAAATCAACCATTTTATCAAGAAATTCGTCGCTTGTTACATCATTTACGTTTCTGCTTGTATAACAAACAGAAATACCGAAAAGTATTTTCTCTTTTTTAAGAAGCCCCATCGCCTCAATAGTCTTTTCATAAGCGCCCTGACCTCGACGGTCATCATTACTGCACTCATCACCCTCAATGGAAAGAGCAAGGGTAATATTGCCACATTTTTTAATATCGTCGCAAAGCTTTTTATCAATAAGGGTTGCGTTTGTATATATAAGGAAAGTGCATTCAGGGTTCTCAGAAGCGAGAGTAACTATATCATTTTTTCTGATAAGAGGCTCTCCGCCTGTAAGCATATAAAAATGAGTGCCCAGCTCTTTACCCTGATTTACAATGCTTCTCATATCATCAAGAGAAAGCTGAAAGCTATGACCATATTCTGCTGCCCAACAGCCCTTGCATTTAAGGTTACAAGCACTTGTGGGGTCAAAAAGAATAATGAAAGGAATATTGCAATTATATTTATCACGCTTTGCACGGACAGTTTTTGTGCCGAAATAGCCTGCATGAATACCCAAAGAAATAAGCATTGATTTTACTAAATCACGATCAACATCATTAAGAATATTCTTTGCCAACTGCATATAAACATTCTCTTCATCGCCTACAGCCTTGCGCATTTTCTCGTAATTCTCTTTTGGGTACATTGTGAAATATTTTTCAGCAACCTTTAAAATCTTTAAAAGATTTTCTTCAGGTGCTTTATCAATATACTTAAGAATACGGGAAAGCGCTTTTTCCGCCGCAAAATGAACTACTCTGTGTTCCAATTGCAATACCTCCTTTCTGAAATTTTCATAACTGAATTATAATAGCACATTTTCAAAATTTTGTAAACCAATAATTTTACTGATAAAAAAATTATTGGTTTTTTATGTTTTTTTATACACCCACTATTTCTTGACATTCATTATGTTTATAACTATAATCGTTATAATGAAAATATCTGTAGAAAAGAGGGTTAATTCATGAAAGCGTTATTATTGTCTTCACTTGTTAAAGTATTTAAAGATAAAGAACCGAACTTCAAGGAGTTCAGCTCTTTCTCCTGCTTAAAAAACGAAGTGTTTTCTTTTCAGGTTGCTCTTTGCCCCGAAGCTGCTGAGGAAGCCCAGGTAAGCTTTAAAATAGAGTCAGAGCTTGAAAAAAACATCACACCATATTTTGTCAAAAATATTCCCTTCAGGAGAAACAAAAAGCACGACTACGATTCATTTCATTACGACCTTAATCGCAAGGAGTTCCCTGATTTGCTTGAGCCCACAGAAAGCTCTTTAACACTTAAAGAAAACGAGTGGTCTTCCCTTTGGTTTGAATACAAGCCCAACGGAGATGTTTCAGGCAAACACCCTATTAAAATCACAATTACCTCAAATGGTAAAGCTATTCAAAAGCTCTTCACCCTTGATATCATTGATTGCGATTTACCAAAGCAGGAGCTTCTTTACACCAACTGGTTTCACAACGACTGCCTTTGCACTTATTACAAGGTTGATGTTTTCTCTGATAAATATTGGAGAATTGTTGAAAACTATATAAGAAATGCCGCAGAACATGGCGTAAATATGCTCTTAACTCCCATTTTCACTCCTCCCCTTGATACTGCAGTAGGCGGAGAACGCCCGACTGTTCAGTTGGTAAAGGTTACAAAAGAAAATGCCGAGTATTCTTTTGATTTTACAAACTTCAGAAAATATGTAAGGCTTTGCCTTGACTGTGGTATTGAAGCCTTCGAAATTTCTCATTTCTTTACCCAATGGGGTGCAAAACACGCACCTAAAATTATTGCCACAGTAAACGGCAAGGAGAAACGCATTTTTGGTTGGGAAACTAAGGCAAGCGGTAAGGCATACAAGGCGTTTTTAACAGCGTTTGCACCCGCCTTCAAAAAAGAGGTTGAAGAATTAGGCATCAAAGATAAATGCTGGTTACATGTGTCCGATGAGCCAAATGAATCACAGATAAAAGAATATAAAAAGGCGGCAAATATTATCAGAGAGCTTTTCTCAGATTTCAATATGCTCGATGCTCTTTCTGACATCAAATATTATAAAAACGGGCTTATCAAAACTCCCGTTTGCGGTGAGGATGTTGCCGATATATTCCGCCCTGAAGTAAAGGATTTCTGGACATATTACTGTTGCACACAGATTCATGATTTCTTACCCAACAGAATGTTTGCCCAGCCATCACTCCGAAACCGTGTTTTAGGTGTTCTCCTTTACAAATACGACGCCAAGGGCTTCTTACAATGGGGTCACAATTTCTGGTATTCTCAATATTCAATTAAGCCCATAAACCCCTTTAAGATTACAGATGCAGGAGGAAGCTTCCCTGCAGGCGACTCATATATGGTTTACCCCGGTAAAAATGGCAAGCCTCTTAACTCTCTTCGCCATCTTGTTTTCAATGAAGCTTTCCAGGATTTAAGAGCCTTGAGGCTTTTGGAAAGCCAAACATCAAGAGAATATGTTTTGAACCTTATTGAACAGGGATTAGATATTCCCCTTTCCTTCAAAACCTATCCTCACGAGCAAGAATGGTTGCTTACTTTAAGAGAAAGAATAAATAAAGAAATAGAAAAAAGATAAGAAATAATCGTCTGAAAATTATTGGTTTTCAGACGATTATTTTTTAGTTTTATGAAATTGTCAACATACCCTGAGCAAACCATATGCCTATCCTGAGCATTGAGTCACCGCAATAATGAGCACCGTCATTTTCGCCGTTTTCGTTATTGTTTTCCAGTTTGGACAAACAGGTAGATGTGTCAACCCAGATTGAATTTGGCAGTATGGTTGCTGAGCTTGTGGCATTCTGATAAAGACCTGCAGTAGTTTTATTTATTACATTTGTGCTTGTATTGGCAGGAACATACCAAAGAGATGCGTTGTTTGATTTATGAGTATTAACAGTATCGGAGTATGTCCAAGTGTTAATACCATCTTTGTATGCCGCAATAGCGCCATCCACAAAGCCGATACTGTTGTCCTTGTCTCTTCCTTCAAACTCTGTACGCACTCGGTTTACAAGAATATTCTGCAAATCGCCATACTGGTTAGCCCAAACCTCAAAGCCTGCATCACTTTCGCCCTGCATCCACATAAATGAACGGACATTAATATTATTGCCGTGTTTACTTTCGATTTCATCAAGAGCTTCATTTACATAGTTTACCATATTATCTGCAAGGTAACCACCCAAGGAATTATAAATATTTGCGTGATTATTTTCGTTACTGTATTTGCCTGTGGTATCATACAACCAGTCGCCACCAAGGAATGTACCTGCAGCAGTATATTTAATTATATACCAGGCTTCATCCTTAGTATCTTCGTTAGTTGCAAGCTGATAAGCACAGCCCACCTCAGGACCAAACCAGGCATCTCCCTGACCACCTATACCTAAACGGAAGGTTTCGAAGCCTTCGTTTGAAAACAAAGTCTGCCAGTTCACACCATCAGAAGTATTGATGTTGTTATATTTAATTTGAATATTTGAGAAATCTGTGTTGCCGACTGTTGTACGAACTGCATCTGTCAACGGGCTTGCACCATAAGCGTTGGACTGACCGCAAAGAATAATAACATTTGCGGTTGTGTTTCTCGATTCCATAGCCGTTTCCATATCTGTGAAAATCACTTTAAGTGCTTTTTTGTCCTGCTCAGTTAAAATATCTCTGTCCTGAATATCAAGAACACCATCAAAATTCAAATCGCAAGCATATTTTTGCCTTGTTGTTAATTTACCCTGATTGATAAGAGCCTTCTTGATAGCTACAATATCTTCTTCTGTAAATGGAACGCCATCAAAGTCAAAGTCGCCTTTAAGATAAACTCTTATATTAGCAGGATTATTGTTAACAAGGCGCTCCAGAAGCGAGCAGTCAATAGCGTCAAGAGCTCCGTCTCCGTCAATGTCAGATTTAAGCATCTCTTTATATTCTAATGTTTCATCTGAAAGCACTTGGTTAACAAGAGTCTGGAAGTCGTTAATATCAAGAACATCATCTTCAACGATTTCACCAATAGTCACCAAAGAATAATTGCTCTTTTCAGCAGTAAATTCTACCTTATAAGCACCCTCTGTATCAAAAACAGGGGTTGCACCTTTTATATTAGTCTTCTGTCCCCAGAGCTGTTCAGTATTTGCACTTTGCAAAAGACAAGCAACTCCACCACTTGCAAACTGTTCAACAGTCTTTGCTTCTGTTGAGCCCGATGTATCTTTGGTTGTTGCGCCAACAATGGATGCACCTATACCATTCTGTTGTTGAGAATTACTATCGGTTGCTGTACCTGCAAGATAATAGCAATTTGAAATAGTTGCTTTATTTTCACCTGCAATACCACCAACATAGTTTGTGGCATTTACAACACCTGCACTATAACAATTCTTAACTGTGTCGGCATTATAACCTGTTATACCGCCAACATAGGTGCTACCACTTGTGACTGTGTAGCAAGAATAGCAATTGTTTATTGTACCGTCGTTTCTACCTGCAATACCACCGACATATTCATTTCCTTTGAAATATGAATAATCAACACCGACTCTTTCAACCACTGCACCTGAAGCAACATAACCGAATAAGCCACCATATGAAAGAGAGGAATCATTCATATAAAGTCCGTTGATTGTATAACCCTGACCATCGAATTGACCTTTATATTGGTTTGATGATGTACCAATTGGTGTCCAGCTTCTGAAAGAAGAGGTATCGGTTGCTACTGTGCCATAGCCTGTAAGAACACCACTGTTATCGGTAATATCACAGACGAGAACTGCATTTGCATTAACATTACCATTATTTACGCTATCTCTGAACCAACAAAGCTCACCCATATTTGAGATTTCGTAAGCATTGTTTTCATTGAGCTCAGGCTGAACATACTTTCCACACATATCGCAGAAGCCGTTTGTGTTTGTTGCATTACAGATATCTGTATTCTTCTGCGCAACAGTTTTGAAGCTGTTACGAATGGTATCAACATTACCTGTTTTTATATAATAACAATATGAAATTGGTTTATAACTCTGGAAATGAAGGGTATCAACAGCAGCAATATATGAGGTGGGGCTTTCTGTTGCCGGAGAAACTGTGGTACAGGCATCTCTGTTGAAAACGCCTGTAAACATATTTGTCTGACCGGGACAATAAAGACCTATGCCGAAGCTATCTGCTTCATCACCTATATACGCCGCCCAGTTTTCATTGCAGTAGAATTTCTGATCGGCACCTGCTGCCTCTCCCCAGAAAACAAGGTCGGATTTTGTAACCTTGGTATTACTGTCTGACCAAGGCTCTCCACCTGAATAATAAACAAAATTATTGAGAGGCTCAACACAGTAGAATGCAGGAAGCTCCTGTGTAGTTGTAACTGACGGATAGCCTGAATAATCCACAAATCTGCAAGTCGCCCTCATCATACCATTCTCAAGAGTATACCAGGCTTCCATATATGATGGTGTTATGTATTGCTTTTCCTTTGCCCAGTCAAGAGGACGGCATTTAATGTAAATACTGTTTTCAGTTACCCTTAAATCAACGATTTTACTTGCATCGTTAAATTGATTACCGCCCTGAACGGGATTATATCGCCAGTCATTTTCCATATATACTCCGTGGTCATAATCAAGCGTGCCGTAGTAAGATTGCTGAACAAGGCGCCCTGTGTCGTTTCGGTTTATAAGATTAACATTGTTGTTGACAGATTCTGCATTATAGCGTTCACTTGCGTTAGAGTCAACTTTGATTTTTCCGTCAACAGAAACTGCCTGAACATTGGAATCAAGGTCTTCAAGGTAGCTTAAAGCACCGCCCCATAATAAATCAATTCCTAATTTATGAGTGCCATTCTGAATATAAATTTCCTGAGAGGGAATTTCTCGGTTGAAAACAGAAAAGCCATATATTTTTATATTTTCTTTTCCTTTAGTTAAGGTTTCAAAGGTGATTGAAGTGATTTTATTTCCTTTTTTACCTGCTAAAGCATCGTCAACAAAGGAATAAAAGGTTGTTTTTTTCTTTGAGGGTTCTAAAAAGAAATCCTCACTTTTAGCTTTTACTCCTGCGGCATAATTGATAGTTGCTTTTATATAGCAATCAGATGAATATTCAATACCGTAGTAATTAAACCAATCGCAATTTGTTGCAGTTAGCTCTAAAACTGTGTTTGATAATCCATTTTTGCTTGTGGCAATTTCTGTAGGTTCTTTTAAAAGCGCAAATCCATTTTTCATTTCAAAATCATCCGTTGTTTTAATAAAACTGTGTATGTACGAAGAAAAAATTGAAGCGGTAATAAGAATAAAACCGAGAATAACAAGTAAAGTATGTTTAAGTGTGTTTTTCATATATAGTCCACCTTATTTTTTAAGAACCCATACAAGCATATCTGTTTCACCGCGGTTTGCATAAGCAAAATAGGGAATAAATTTCAAGTGGGTTTCTATGTATTCATCTGTTGCTTCGAAATAAAGGTTGTCGTTTTCAGGCTCTTTATATGCTTTAAGAAGAATATTCGGAACTAAAAATTCTTTTTCGGAAAGTTCTGCCTTTTCTTTAATATCAATTCTTAAAGAATTCAAATCCTTGCCATTGTCAACACCCTCAAGGCAGTAAACAACGGGACCTCTCATAACTGCAACTCTGCCTGCACAGTCGTGAACCTTTTTATTTGCAGAAATGAACATAACAGGCATTGAAAGCTTTAAAAGAATTTCGTCATTTTCTGAAATTTCTATGTAAGCATAGCCATCTTTGAGGGTGTAAGGCTTATTGATTTCAAATTTCTTGCACCAGGAGGGAATTCTCAAGCCAATATATTTTTTACTACTCTTTTTAATTTCTATTTTTATTTCTTCAGTTGATGGGTAATCGGTAATCTGTGAAACAGTCATTCCCTCAAAATCAGCCTCGGAATTCATATATTGGTTAATAAAAAGAGTATCTTCGGTGTATGAGTAAAGATATTCGCCAATTCCTGCAATAAATCTTATAACATTTGGGGGACAGCAGGAGCAGTCAAAAACCTCTTTTCTTTGGGTGATGGGGAAACGCTTTCCGCCGTCGGTACACTTATTTACATTGTTAAAGTCAACATCAATTTCAAGGGGATTTTCATAGAAAAAGCCTTTTCCATCCATTGAAATACCCGAAATAGAGCCGTTATACATAACCTTTTCAACTGCATCAGCATATTTGCCGTTGGGGTTCAATTTAATCATTCGGCTTGCAAAGAATGCGAGAGCGATTGAGGCGCAGGTTTCTGCATAAGCATCTCTGTTTGGTAAATCGTAGTCAATTGTAAATGATTCGCCGTGGCAGGTGCTTCCTGTTGCGCCGGTTATATACATTCTCTTGTCAACAATGTTCATAAAGCAACGCTCTGCTGCCTGGAAAAGCTCTTTGTCATCATAAATAAGTGCAAGGTCTGCCATAGCGCAGAAAAGATAGAGGGCTCTTACACAATGTCCGTCTGCAGTTTCTCTTTCTTTTAATGGTACATCATCCTGATTATAAAGCTCGTTGCAGCCTTTATACATTGGCGGGTCATTGGGATTTGCACCATGATTATCAATAAAGAATTTTGAAAGCTCAAGATAACGTTTTTCGCCGGTTACCTCATAGAGCTTAACAAGTGCAAGCTCAATTTCGGGATGACCCGGTGTTATAAACTTTGCAGATTTGTCTGTAACGAAGCACTTTTCAATGTAGTCAGCGTATTTGCACATAGCATCAAGAAGCTCTTTTTTGCCTGTTGCTTCGTAGTATGCAACTGCCGCTTCCATCAAATGACCTGCGCAGTAAAGCTCGTGTTCGGTTCTGTCAGTAAAACGTTCACCTGTAACAAGAAAATGGCTGTTGTAATAACCGTTTTCATCACTGTTTTTAATTAATTTTGCAATTGCTTCGTCTGCAAGCTTTTCAAGCTCTTTATTTTCTGAATAATTGAGGCTGTAAGCAAGACCCTCAATCCATTTTGCAATATCGGAATCCCAGAAAACATGGGGCATATCAGGGTCACCCTCTTTCCAGGTGCAGTCAAGGGCATCAAAGCGGTGAGTTTCTTTAAATCTGTCATAAACGGATTTAAGGGTAACGGAATTTATCAAATCTTGCTTTTCTTTCCAAAAGCCACCTGTAATTTTTATATTTTTGCAATCAACAGTTTTCATTTTTCTACCTCTTATCTGTTTTCGAGTCTATCTTTTACGCATTCTTTCCAACGTCTTGCAATGAGCTCGTGTCCGATTGTTGTGGGATGAACACCGTCCCAAAGAAGCTTGAAAATATCTGTTTTATCTCTGTAAGAATCAAATAAATCCTGAAGCGGAACAAAAACTGCGTTGTAATCGTCTGCAATTTTTCTTGCCTTTTTCTGATAAGCACCGATTCCTGATTTAAAGAATTTATCAAGGTCTTCTTCGGGCTTGTCACCAAAAAACGGCTCCATTATAACAATGAGAGTATCAGGGTTTTGTTCAATAACCTCGTCAAGAAGAAGTCGGAAGATTTTTTCATATCTTTCCGGGTCAGAGCCAGAACTGTGTTCCCAATTGAAAATCATATCGTTAACACCGATAAGAATACTGAGAACAGAGGGTTTTAAATTAAGGCAATCCTCTTTCCATCTACCGTAAAGGTCGGAAATTCTGTTTCCGCTTATACCTCTGTTTATAAATTCTACATTTTTATCTAAATTGTCAGTAGAAAGCTCTGCAGCTATCATATATTGATAACTGTGACCGTGAACATGATTAAGGTCAGAGTTTCTGCCTCTGTTACCATCGGTTATGGAATCTCCCTGAAAGAGAATAACATCATTTTCTTTAAGCTTAATCATATTTATCACCTGAAAAAAGAATAACATATATTTATTTAATATGCAATGAGCAAATTGTAGCTACCGGTTGCCAGTCGCCAGTTTAGGGGCGCAAAAAAGCGCCGTAGAAGAAACAGAAAAATAATTGCGAAGCTTAAAATGCGTCGCAGACCCAAAACTTGCCACTTTCAACTTTCAATTTGCCACTTTTATCTTGCACTTGTTTCCATCTCTTGACAAACATATAAATATATGTTACCTTTAAGTAGCACTCCGTGTCGGTGCAAAAATCAACCCAAATAAAAATTATTAAGAAAGGAGCTGGACATGATGATGAAAATGGTTAGAACAAGAAAAAACAATCCGGTTATTGTGTCCGCTTCCTGCTGACAGTTGCATTTTTGTATGCCATTTCTCCGGAAAGTTAATGCTTTTCGGAGATTTTTTATTTTAATGTGAAACAGGCAGGAAACGAAAGGGTTTTTGAGTTCCTCTCACCTCAAAAATCTGCGCACAAACTCCGGGAATTAACCGAAGACGGTAAAATGCGTCGTTAACATTTTGCCGAAAATTTAAACGGAGGAAATATGAGAAAAAATAAAAAAGAAACGAAAAAAGAAAAATTTGAAACACTGAAAAATGTGTTTTATGCAGTGAAAATTATTAAGGATTGTTGTCCGTGGTATTTTACTGTTCAGATTCTTGCAACAGGTGGTTTTTGGTTTTTTACAGCATTTGTTCAGGAAATTTTATTTTTGCGGGTAATTTTGCAGGTAATTGAAAATAATCTGCCCTTTAAAGCATTTATATTGGCAGTATTAATGTTTGTGGGAGCAGGAATTCTCGCAAGATGTATTCAAAGTTTTTCAAATTATATTTTAAGTGTAAAATTCAAACAGTTTTATAAGACCCTGAATGAAAAAATATTTGAAAAAGCAGTCAGTGTAGATATGGCTTGTTTTGAAGACCCTGATTTTTTTGATAAATATAAACGAGCAACAGAGATTATTTCGGAATCTCACTATGATATGTTTATTTATTATTTTTCAAGCATTTTTGTTGCCTCGTTTACAGGGATTTTTATAGTAGCTTATGTTGTTTCTATTGACCCGAAAATATTACTGATTCTTCTATTTATGCTTCCTGTTGTTGCAGCGCAGGCACTAAAAGGAAAGGTTGAGGTAAAAAAGGATAAGGAAATGACAATACATAAGCGTTCAAAGGCTTATGTGAAAAGAATTATTTATTTAAAAGAATATTCAAAAGATATGCGAACATCGGGAGTGTTCAATGTTCTTCATAAACGGTTTTCTGATGCAGTAGCGAAGAATCGTGAAATAATCAGAAAATATGGTTGGAAAATTGCTTTTTATGAAGTTATCAGTGGATTTTTTGGTCAGGCGTTACCGGTGGCGTCTGCTTACGGTTATGCTACATATAGATATGCATTTAAGAGAAATCTTGCACTTGCAGACTTCTCTGTCATTATGACGGCTATGAGCAATATTCGTGATATTATCAACGACTTGGGAGAAGCAATTTCTGTTGTAAAAAATGAGTCCCTTTATTTTGGCAATTTAAAGGAATTTTTTGAATATGAATCAAAAATTGTCAGCGGAACAGTTATACCTGATAAACTTGAAACACTGGAGTTTAAAAATGTTACTTTTACATATCCCAACGCCAAAAAGCCAACATTAAATAATCTTAATCTGAAAATTGAAAAAGGTGAAACGACCGCTATAGTTGGTGAAAATGGCGCAGGAAAAACAACCTTTGTAAAGCTTCTCTTAAGGTTTTATGACCCTGATAGTGGTGAAATACTCTATAATGGCAGAAATCTGCGCGATTATGACATTGAAGCCCTTCGTAAAAGATTTGGTACTGTTTTTCAGGATTATAAGGTTTTTGCAGTTTCTGTTGCAGAAAATGTTATTTGTAAAGAGCTGGAGAATGAAAATGAAAAACGAAAGGTTTTCACATCTCTTAAAAACAGCGGAGCAGATGAATTTGTAAATCGTTTGCCACAAAAAGAAAAAACAGTCATCACAAGAGAGTTTGAGGAAACGGGTATAGGTCTTTCGGGCGGTGAGCAACAAAAGATTGCAACTGCAAGAATGTTTGCCAAGGATTTTGATTTGGCAATTCTTGATGAGCCATCTTCCGCACTTGACCCAATTGCAGAATATAATATGTATGAAAATCTTATTTCCGCAACAAAAGGGAAAACAGTTATTTATATTTCTCACAGACTTTCAAGTGCAACCCGTTCAGATAATATTATTGTGTTTAACGAGGGTGTAATGGTGGAACAGGGAACCCACGACGAGCTTATGGAGAAAAAAGGCGTTTATAGTGAGATGTTCACATTGCAGGCATCGGGATACAAGGAGGTGTGCGAGGGTGAAGAATAAAGAACGAACCAATTCCTTGAGAAACTATATTTATATGTTGAAATTTATCGGT
>JAZNJB010000004.1:0-27985 GCA_045577815.1 Acutalibacteraceae bacterium | reverse complement strand
CATACTGCTGATGAACTGGAACGTTACGAGGAGTTTTCACAATGGCTTTCAGGCGGGGAAGATGCACGTCCTCTTAACGGAGAAAGCAACTCTGAATTTGCAACAAGAGTTTGCGATTGCTTCGCAAAAACTGTTGATGGTATGATTAAAACAGGAACAAGAACTGCAGTCATCATTACCCATGGCGGTGTTATGATGAGTATACTGTCGGCTTTTGGTGTGCCCGAGCTTCCTATGACAGAATGGCTTTGTCCCTCTTGTTGCGGTTATACAATCCGTATAACGCCATCACTCTGGAGTGCAACAAAGAAATTTGAGGTTATAAGTGAAATTCCTGCTGAACCTTTAACAGCAGAGCAGGAAGAACAATTATGGGATTATTATGCAGATGTTCCCGAGG
The DNA here is from genome assembly GCA_045577815.1 of Acutalibacteraceae bacterium. Classification (GTDB taxonomy): domain Bacteria; phylum Bacillota; class Clostridia; order Oscillospirales; family Acutalibacteraceae; genus DTU089. Next base: position 27,585 of record JAZNJB010000004.1, on the reverse strand, counting down.
ATGAAGATATCGATTGGGACAGTATGTCTGATGATGATTTTAAATTGGTTTGAGGTGAGTTAAATGTCAGATTATAGAATTTTTGCAAACCACGCCCATCTTTTTCCGAAAAACACAAAGCCCAATGGAGATATAGACACATTGAAATCTATTATGGATGAATGTGAAATTGAGGGTGCAGTTTGCTTTTCACCTTTTTGGCATCAGATGGATATGTATGCCCATACAACAGGTCAGAATCCTTGTGAGTGGGCTGCAAATGCCCTTAAAAATGAACCTAATCTTGTAGGTTTTGGCACTGTTGATTTTGACAGAAAAGATTTAAAAGACCAAGTGAAAAAAATTAAGGATTTAGGGCTTTATGGAATAAAAATTCACCCCGCTGCACAAGAGGTTAATGTGGCAGGAAAAGAGCTTTTTGAGGTATATGAAGAGGCAGAAAAGCAAGGCCTTTTCTTGTCCTTCCACACAGGTCTTCATTGGCACAGAATTGCTGATTATCAGATGCTTTTATTTGACGAGGTTGCATATAATTTCCCTAAATTGCGCTTCAGTATGGAGCATATGGGAGGGTATAGCTTTTTCAAAGAAGCTCTCCTTGTTATGAACAACAATTCCAGAGGCGAGATTGACCACGTTTTTGCAGGGTGGACAAGTATTGCTATGGAAAAGGACGAGTTTGGCAATACTCGTAGAGGTGCTTGGTCTATAACAGATGAAGAGCTTTGTGATTTAATTCACCAAACAGGACCAAAGCGTAGCATTTTCGGTCTTGATACCCCATATAAAGATGCAAAAATGATTAAAGAATCCATTGATAGAATAAAAAATCTACCCATAAGTGAAGATGCCAAACGAGGTATTTTGGGAGATAATTTACGCACTATTTTGGGTGTTTGATAAAACCGGCGGGATTGCTTAAAACAGCAATCCCGCTTTTCTTAAATTTGAAAGAGATAAATCTCAGTTTGAGACGGTCAAAAACTTGGATTTATGTTGACATATATGTATTTATGTTTTATACTATAAGGAGGTATAAATTAGAGTATACTGTGAAAGTGTGCCTAGTGCTGACAGGTTCGGATACGCTTTACCCACTCTAATTGAATTTAACTATGAGATTTTGAATAAAATTTCTTATGAAATGCAATATCACAAGAGCAAATAAAGAAAGCGAATGATCATTATGACAGAAAATATGAGAGTGATTCCATTTAGTCCCCCCGATATAAGTGATCTCGAAATTACAGAGGTTGTAGAAACACTTAAATCCGGATGGATCACAACAGGTAAGAGAACCAAGCAACTTGAAAAGAATATTGCGGAATGGGTAGGCACAGAAAAATGTGTGTGCCTCAATTCTCAGACTGCTTGCGCAGAATTGGCGCTTCGCATTATGGGTATCGGTGAGGGTGACGAAGTTATCACTTGCGCGTACACATATACTGCATCTGCTTCGGTAATAGCTCATGTCGGAGCAAAGATTGTGTTGATTGATACGCAGAAGGATAATCTTGAAATGGATTACGATGCTCTTGAAGCAGCAATCAATGAAAAGACAAAAGCGATCATTCCTATTGACCTTGCGGGTATTCCTTGTGACTATGACAGAATTTTTGAAATTGTAGAAAATAAAAAGCATTTATTTAAACCCAACAATGAAATTCAAGCTGCTCTCGGCAGAGTGGCGGTTATGGCGGACACAGCTCATGCTTTTGGAGCAAAGTGGCATGGAAAGATGATTGGCTCCGTTGCTGATTTTTCAAGTTTCAGTTTTCATGCAGTCAAGAACCTTACCACAGCAGAGGGCGGTGCATTGACCTGGAGAACAATTCCCGGTATCAACAACGAGGATATTTATAAAAAACTTCAACTTCTCAGTTTGCACGGTCAATCAAAAGATGCTCTTGCAAAAACTAAGTTAGGTGCGTGGGAATATGACGTTGTCGGCACATATTACAAGTGCAATATAACAGATATTGCGGCAGCAATGGGACTCAAGCAGTTTGAACGCTATCCTGATATGCTGAAACGCAGAAAAGATATTATTGAGAAATACGATGCTGCATTTAAGCCTGTTGGTATTGAAACACTTAACCATTACACTGACCAATGGGAGTCATCCGGGCATTTGTATTTAACAAGAATTCCGGGCATTACTTATGAACAACGAAATGACATTATCATAAAAATGGCTGAGCGTGGTATTGCTTGCAATGTGCACTATAAACCACTTCCTATGCATACAGCATATAAGAATCTTGGATTTGATATTGCAGATTATCCCAATGCTTATGCACATTTTGAAAACGAAATTACTTTGCCGTTGCACACTTGTCTTGCAGATGAGGATATTGAGTATGTAATTAAGCACTACTTAGAGGTTGTGAAGGAGTACGTATAATTGAAAATCATTGAGTGGGAACAGCTTCCTTCGGAAATGCAGACAGAGGAAGTCAGAAAATATTATGATATTCTGAAAAAAAGAAAAGCAAGTCTGTTTTTCAAGAGAATATTTGATGTTGTTGTATCTGTGATTGCACTTGTTTGTCTTTCTCCTGTATATCTGATTTTAGCAATAGCAATTAAACTTGATTCGCCCGGTCCGGTGTTTTATCGCCAGGAACGTGTTACCCAGTATGGCAAGCATTTCAAAATCCATAAATTCAGAACTATGGTGCAAAATGCAGACAAGGGTTCTCAGGTTACAGTGAATAACGATAGCAGAATCACCCGTGTGGGCAAGATAATCCGAGATTGCAGATTGGATGAGATTGCACAGCTTATTGATGTGATTCAAGGTACGGTTACATTATGCGGTGTGCGTCCTGAAAGTCCTAAATATGTTGCTGAATATACTGCCGAAATGATGGCAACTTTGTTGCTTCCTGCAGGGGTAACAAGCCTTGCAAGTATCTATTTTAAGGATGAGGCAAAACTGCTTGATGGTGTGGAAGATACAGATAAGGTATACATTGAGAAAATACTTCCTGTAAAGATGCATTACAATCTCAAAGGCATAGAAGAGTTCAGCTTTTGGGGAGATATAAAAATTATGTTTATGACAGTGTTTGCAGTGCTCGGTAAGGATTATAAAGGGGAACTGCAGACAAACGAAAATGAATTTAATGTGGAAATGATTGGCAAAAATGGCAATGGATAATATAACTATCAAAAAAATAAAAGGCACAGATGAAAGTGTTATAACTCAGATTGTGAATATACATCTCGCCACATTTAAGGGTTTCTTTCTGACTTTTATGGGACGAGGCTTTTTAAGCCAGATGTATAAAGCGTATACCAAGCATAACCAATCGGGTATTTTTGTTGCTGAAGAAAATGGTGTAGTGATAGGTTTTTTGGCTTATTCTGAACATATGAGTGGTTTGTATAAATACATGATTAAGCATCAGTTGATACAGTTTGCCTGGTACAGTTTAGGTGCTTTTTTACGCAAACCCAAAGTTTTTATGCGACTCATAAGAGCTTTTTTAAAACCATCTGAATCACAACGCAACGAAAAATATGTTGAATTAGCATCTATTGGTGTTCACCCCGATGCAAAAGCAAAAGGTATAGGAAGCCGTCTTATTGACGCTTTAAAGGCAGAGGTGGACTTTGAAACATTCGACTATATTACATTGGAAACCGATGTGGTTAATAATGAAGCTGCAAATAAGTTTTATGTAAAAAATGGTTTCCGTGTTGTACGGGAATATGAGACAAACGAAGGAAGAAAGATGTATGAATACAGGTATGAAGGAAAACAGAAATAAGGAAAAAAAGAAGATTCTTTATATCCTGAATATTGCCAAGAGAGTTAATAATTTTTCCTATGCAAGTATGCTTGCAGCACAAGAACTTGGAATTGAGTTCCATATTGCAGGTAATTGGTCATATGCTTCCCAGGAAGAAAGATTAGCTGATGAACAACAATATGGCATTAAAATACACCAGATTGATTTTATTCGGACACCATATCATCCCGGAAACAGAAAAGCATATTCCCAACTCAAAGAGTTGATACAAAGAGAAAAATATGATGTGATTCACTGTAATACGCCAATAGGCGGTGTACTTGGCAGAATACTCGGAAAGAAATGCAAAGTTGAGAAAGTAATCTACCAGGCACACGGATTCCATTTTTACAAAGGCTCACCTAAGATAAACTGGATGATTTATTATCCCATAGAAAAATTGTTGGCGCGTTATACCGATGCGCTCATTACTATAAACCAAGAAGATTTTGAACTTTCTAAAATCAAGTTTAAACTCCGTAACAACGGAAAGATATATTATGTGCCGGGTGTCGGAATAGATACAACCCAGTATAATACAGATGAAGTTTCCCGTTCGGATAAGCGGAGCGAATTAGGCTTGGACGATGGTGATATAGTTTTGATTTCAATGGGTGATCTTATAGAACGTAAAAATTATGATATTTCGATTCGTGCGATTGCCGAAACAAGTAACGATGACATTCAGTATATCATTTGTGGTAAAGGTCCAGAGGAAGAAAATCTCGCTGCTCTTGCACAGAATTTGGGCGTATCTGAGAAAATTCATTTTCTTGGGTTCCGCTCGGATATAAAGGAATTGCTTGCAGCATCTGATATATTTTTGTTTACAACTAAACAGGAAGGGTTGCCTCGCTCTATGATGGAGGCTATGGCAAGTGGTTTGCCTTGTATAGCAAGTAGAATCAGAGGAAATACCGATTTATTGGAGAATGCTGAAGGTGGTTATTTGTGTGACATAAACGATGTTTCTGAATATGCCGAAAAGCTTAATCTCCTTGCTTGTGATGCGGATTTGCGACAGAAAATGGGTAAAAATAATTTGTTTACAATCCAAAAGTTTAGTATAGGAACCGTAACCGATGCAATCCGCGATATATACGAAGCGGAATTCGGGGAGTGTATATAATTTTTAACAAAACGAGAATCAGCGTATGTAATGTTCAGCTGAAAAAGCAAAAGGAACTATTTACAATGATGGATAGGAGAAAATGATGAAAGTTTTGCATTTGCTTCAGAGCGGTCGCTTTTCCGGTGCTGAAAATGTAGTGTGTCAGATTATTGGCATGATGAAAGATGAGCCAGATATGGAAATGGTGTACTGTAGCTCTGATGGGCAAATAAGAGAAGCTTTGGATGAGAGAGATATCCGCTTCGCACCATTGTCAAACTTTTCGATAAATGAGATTAAGCAAGTAATAGAGAAAGAGAAACCGGATATAATTCATGCTCATGATATGAGGGCAAGTCTTTATGCAGCAATTGCATGCGGAAATATCCCACTTGTATCTCATATTCACAATAATGCATTTGATTCCCGCGGAATTTCTGTAAAATCGATAGCTTATATATTTGCTGCGTGGAAAGCAAAAAGTATTTTTTGGGTATCTCAAAGTGCATTTGATGGATATGCGTTTCATAAACTTTTCAAAAAGAAGAGTTCAGTTCTTTACAATATCATTGACATAGACGCACTTTACGAGAAAATGAGTTTGGATGAAAAAGAATATGACTATGACGTTATATATCTTGGAAGATTAACTTTTCCAAAAAATCCACAACGTTTGATGAATGTTTTTCGTCTGGTTAAGGAAAGAAAGCCCGATATCAAAATTGGTGTTATCGGAACAGGCGATATGCAAGATGAAACAATTGGACTTGCACAGGAATATGATTTGCTTGATAATGTAGAGTTTCTTGGCTTCCAATCAAATCCACTGAAGATGTTGTATGACAGCAAGGTAATGGTTATGACCTCTCGTTGGGAGGGTACACCCATGTGTGTGCTTGAGGCTATGGCGCTTGGTGTTCCGATTGTCAGCACTCCTGTGGATGGCCTGAAGGATTTAATTAAAAATGGCGAAAACGGATATTTGTCTGATGACGACGAAGTGCTGGCAGATAAAATATGCGAAATAGTTAATAGCCGGGAGATCCATGATGCTATGGGAAAATTATCTAAAGAAATAAGTGCTGAAACTCAGAACAAGCAGATTTACAAAGAGAAAATTATGTCCCAATACAGATAATAAACTTTTACAAGGAGAAAGATATGGTCTCTGTTATTATTCCCACTTATGGTGGCGGAGATGGTTTAAAAAAAGTAATAGAATCTATTCTCAATCAGACTTACAAGAATATTGAAATTATTGTAGTTGACGATAATGGATTTGGTAGTGAAAATCAGATAAAAACGGCAAATGTGTTAAAAGAATATGTAGACACTGAATCTGTTAAGTATATAACGCCTGAAAAAAATGCAGGAGGATCTGCTGCCCGCAACAGAGGTGCTGAGATATCACAGGGTAAATATCTTATGTTTCTTGATGACGATGATACTATATCCGAAGATAAGATTGAAAAGCAGGTGAAAGCATTAGAATCTGAACCGGGGAAATATGGGATATCATATTGCTCAACAAAAGTTTGGTTAGATGAAAATTTATCTAATACAATTGTCGCTGAAAAGAGCGGTGACATTCTTTATGACTATATGATGGGAAAAGTATATATGGGTACCGGCACAGCTCTTATGTTGCGCGAAGTCTGGGTTAAGTTAGGTGGATATGACGAAAGTTTTGTTCGCCATCAGGATTGGGAGTTCTTTTCCAGAGTTCTCAATGAATATGACGCAATTGCAGTTCCGGATGCCTATTTCAACAGATACATAACAAATCGGAATTTACCTAAAAATCTGAGTACCCTTGAAGCTCATGCAGATCACTACATTTCTTTTTTAAGAGAATATAAATTCCGTTTGTCAAAAAGGCAAATTCGTAATGTGATTAATAAAAACAACTCAAGGATAGCTTTGGGGTGTATAAAAGAAAAAAACATAAGAAAATTTATTACGACACTAAACAAATATGATAATTTCTTCGTTGCTTGTATATCATTTGTTGTTTTTATCTTTTCTGTGTGTTGCGACAAAATAACTGGAAAAAAATCGTAGGTGATGTGGAATGAAGAAATTAACAGGTGCAAAACAAAACAGGAAGAGGAATTTAACCTCATTTGTTGTTGCAATAGCCTTTTTGTTTAACTCTATATGTCTTTTAGCAAACATTATTTTCCCTGGAATAGGTAACTTTGGTGAATTGTTTGTAATTTTTACGCTCTTATTGGGTATTGTTTCTATGCTTTTACGTTTATCATTTAAGATAAATTTAAATGTATTACTGCCAAATGTGTTTATATTGATTTTTATGCTGATATCGTATTTTTACTATAAACCTTCATCAACGGTATTAGGTTTGATGCTCAATTATGTTGTATGGGGACTTGGCATTGTTTTTATTATGACCCAAGGTTTTGATGAGAAAAAAGTCATAGAATATTCGTTCTGGATATCAACTGCGGTTATTATAGCTGAGTTAATGGTAAGTGCTAATCAACGATATGAATTAATGACTTGGTCTTATGCGGTGTTCCCTTGTGTTGCTACAACAATAGTTCATTTCTGGTATTGTAGATTTCAAAAGTACAGATATTATATTTTCTATATTCCAAGCTTAATAATGCTTGTTAAATTCATCTTGAATGTAAATCGAGGCGGATTATTGTCTTTAGTAGCTTTGATGCTGTTTATAGTTATCAAATCAACTAAACAAAAAGGTGGCCGTTTGAAAACCAGACGAGCTATAACTTTTGTTTTATCAATCGCGGTTCTTTTGTTTGCTTTGTTTTTTGAACAGATAATCGTGGAATTGTATGAGTATTTAAGCAGTATCGGTTATGAAATTTCTGCTATTAGAAAAACATACAAGCTTATTATCGCTGATAATGTGGCAAACAATAGAAATGAATTATATAGCTATGCATGGAACGGTTTTTTGGAATCGCCGATTTTTGGTCACGGAATAGGAGCCTTTTCTATTAATCATGGCGGTTGGGTTCATAACTTGGTGCTTCAGTTATTATATGAAGGCGGTATATTGTTATCTGCAGTGGTATTGATACCACTTGTTAAAAACTCTGTTTTTGTTATCAGATCAACCCGGATTACTAAATATGAATATGCAATGTTTATACTGCTTTTTTCCACATCCATACCTAGGTTGCTGGTTTCCACAGAGTTGTGGAACACACAGGCTTTCTGGATGTTGTGCGCATTCGGGGAATTTATAAGTAGTATATATTCAAAGAGCAGGAGAACATGATGAAAATATTATCAATTGGCGGAAGATACAAACCCACAAATGGTGGGAATGCAAAGCGCATATCTACTATGTGTGAGGCATTCTTGCGTGCAGGCCACGAAGTTGTTGTTATGACATGCGATGCCTACAATGTATCTTCAAATAAAGAGGTTATAAATGGCGTAAATGTTTTAAGGTATTCTGATTGTGATTCGCTTGTTAACAATGTTTCAGAAACTATTAACGAAAAAAGTATCGATGTAATTCTTGTACACGAAGAAACATATTTGAGAAAACTCAAACTTTTGGGCTTATCGGTTCCTGTTGTTTACGAATGCCATGCAATCGAACCCCATCCAAACAAGTATAAAGAAGTGATACATAACATAATAAGAAAATTCTATTTCAACACCAGGTTTGTAAAAAGAGTTTTTGTACTTTCTAAGAATGCTGCAGATAATTTTTCTGAGAAATATGGTTATCCGAAAGATTGTATTGTATATACACCTAACGGACTTGATAAAGCTAATGTATATACGGATGTAATGCATTACGGTGAAGGTGACAGTTTTATATATGGTTATTCGGGAACATTGTATGAGTTCCAGGGAATCAAAGTGTTGCTTGAGTATGCTAAAGATATTTTAGCTATAGCGACCGATGTTAAACTGATGATAGTCGGTGGTGGTCCTATGGAGTCTGAAGTGAGAAATTTTGTCAGCGAAAACGGATTGGAAGACAGAATTATTGTAACAGGCTCAGTTTCACAAGAGAAGTTTGATGAGTTGACACAAACTTTTGATGTTATGCTTATGCCACGCCCATCAACACCATCAACCGAGAGTGCAGTTCCGCTTAAAATTTTTGATGCTGCGATACACAAAAAACCAGTTGTAATGTCTAATGTATCGGGTCTTACCGAAGCATTTTCGGAATCGGCTGCGCTTATTTATAATACAAAGACCCCCGATGATTTTGTGGAATGCTGTAAAAAGATATATCGCAACCGGGATTTAGCAGAAAAATTGGTTGCAGGTGAAGAAGAAGCTTTAAGACTTTGGCCAACAGTTGACGATGTAGCTTCATATCAACTGGAAGGTATGAAAAAAGTTATAAAGGAATAGTGTTTGTATGAATATAAAACAAAGAGCAAAAGTTTTGATTGGCAGATATTATGCAAAAAAAATGCATTATGATCCCCAATATCTTACAGGACGTTGGTTTACCGGTAAGAACAATTATATTGGTTGGAATTGGGTAATAAAAAATGGTAAATCTTGCAAGTCCAAGAATGTAAATATGGGATGCCCCTTCCCGATTTCTGCTGATTCACGTGTAGCAGGTGCTAAAAATATAGTATTTGATCCCGATGATTTGAATAATTTTCAACATTATGGTTGCTATTTTCAAGGCAAAGGAAAAATTACTATAGGCAAAGGAACATATATTGCTCCCAATGTTGGGATAATCACAGCAAATCATGATGTTAATGATTTAGATAAACATGATGAGGCAAAACCGGTAACTATAGGATGCAACTGTTGGGTTGGTATGAATAGTGTGATTTTGCCGGGTGTCGAGTTAGGTCCTAAAACTGTAGTTGGTGCCGGGGCAGTTGTAACAAAATCTTTCAAAGAAGGATACTGCGTTATCGCAGGAAATCCGGCGAGGAAAATAAAAGAATTGGAGAAAGATCATGAACATTATGTCAACGATCAGGACGTTGCTCGCTAAATATTATGGCGGTGAACGGTTAATTGAATATTTAAGATCAAAAGGTATGAGTGTTGGAGAAAATTGCCGTATTTTTTGCGATATATCCACCGCTGAATCTTATCTTGTTGAAATAGGAAACAATGTAACTATCTCCGGCGATGTTTCGTTGATTACTCACGATTCGTCTATTCAAAAAGTTCTTCCTGATGTTACTGATGTTTTCGGAAAAATCAAAATTGGTGACAATTGCTTTATCGGAATCGGGTCTACTATTATGTATGGTGTCACATTGGCTGATAATACAATAGTTGCGGCAGGTAGCGTTGTAACAAAGAGTGTTACTGAACCCGGGAAGATTATTGGTGGCAATCCTGCTAAAGTAATAAGTGATGTTGAATCATTTGCTTCTAAAATGAGCAAACATGCGGTGAATATAAAGGGCCTTTCACCTGAGCAGAAAAAGGCTTTAATTGAAAATGAAGAAATTTTGGTGTCAAGATAATGGAGCAAATGAAAAATGTTTTGGGTAAGCTGAAGAAACTTGTTTTCAGCGGATTATCCTACATTATTTTTGGTAACTTTTTATCTAAGGCAGTAGCACTTTTATCAAGTATACTTATTGCCAGATTCGTAGATAAATCAGAATATGCATATTTATCTTATGCAGATAATTTATATCAGTATATTGCGCTTTTCACAGGTCTTGGTCTTGCCAGTGCGCTTTTGGTTGTTTGCACACCGGATGTTAGTCTTGGTAAGCAACATAATTATCTCAGAAAAGCTTTAAAATATGGCGGTGCTTTTGAGATTCTGACTGCGGTAATACTTTGTATAGCGGTGCAGTTTATTGCCATTCCGTTTCCGGATGCCAGAAAATATATGTGGTTATTGGTTCTGTATCCGCTTTGCACATATATATTCAATGCGCTTCAGGCGTATATACGCGTTAAGCGAAACAACAAGCTATATGCAGGCCTTGGTGCAATGCAGACAATAATAGTTTGTGGCTTCAGCATTCTCTTGGTATTGTTTTTAAGTGCTGTTGGTGTTGTTGCTGCAAGGTATATTGCTGTTTTAGCTGTGCTTATTTTTGCTGCTGTTTATATTTTTAAATCCGATGGGAAAGTAAAAGTTGAACCATTGGAAAAAGCAGAGAATAAAAAATTTATTTCTACCGGACTTGCATTGATGTTTGCAAACCTTTTTTCAGGAATGATGCCCATAAACGAAGCTTTTATTGTGAACAACCTTATTAAAGATGAAATGGTTACCGCTAATTTTAAAGTGGCAGGTATTATTCCTTCTTTGTTACCTATTATTACAAGTTCAGTAATGGTGTATTATTTCCCGATTATTGCGGCTATGAAGGATGGTAAACAAATCAAAAAGAAGGTATACAATATAGCATTAATCAACGGAGCAATTGTTGTTACAGTAACTATTGCGGGAATGCTTTTAACACCCTTTGGTATTGGTCTGGTATACGGACCTCAATATGCTGATGCAGCAGGAATATCTTATTCTTTGTGGATTATGCGTTGTGTAAATGCTGCTATCAGAATGGTGCCGTTAAACATCCTTGCAGCGGTGGGACAATCAAAATTCAATGCTTATGTTTCAGGTGTTACATGCCTGGTGCATGCTATTCTGGATTGTTTATTTATTAGTCTTTGGCAAGTTAACGGAATTGCCTATGCAACTATAATTGTTTATATAATTTCAGCTATTGTTCTGTGGGCTCATTTAATCAGAACCTGCAACAATATCAGAAAATCATCTTTGGAAAAGGAGTGAGTGGCTTGCGGTTAAATGCTCAATTTGATTTAGAGTACAGCAAATCAAAGCCGTGGATAAAAACTAAAAATGGTTTTTTTGCCGGATCAGTTTTTGTTGGTGACCGCTTATTGTCTGAGCAGAATATAAAAGAGACACTGGAGAATATAAAAACTTGTGAGCGAGCCACAGAATTTGTAAAAGAACTTAATGGGCATTTTGCAATTGCTATTGTTATAGAGGATAAAGTGTTTTTATCTACTGACCGAGAACGAATGGTGCCCATATTTTACGAAATAAAAGGCGATGAAGTGTTTGTATACAACCATATAACACTTGATATGATAAAAGAACGGGGAATTAACGAACAGGCTTTAAAAGAACTTGAAAATACTTTGTTTGTTACCGGGACGAATACTTTAGCTGTTGGCATCAATTCGGTTATGGCAGGAGAGACTGTTATGATTTCAGATGGTGGCATAGAAAGGCGCTACTATCACGAATTTAATTATGAGAAACTTAATTATTCAGATAAAGACAAGCTGTTTAATCTTATTGACGAGAAGTTTGTGGCAACAACAAAAAGATTAATTACCTATCTTGATGGACGATGCGCAGTGATACCTTTAAGTGGGGGACACGATTCAAGACTTATTGTATATTATCTTAAGCGTCTGGGTTACGACAATATTATCACATATACTTATGGACCAAAGGGGAATTTTGAAGCTTCAACATCTGAAAATGTTGCAAAATTTTTCAATTTAAAATGGCATTGTGTTGAATATGAGCCTAAAAATCTAAAAAAACTTTTCAAGGAAAAATTTGCAGAATTTGCAGATTATTGTTCAAATGGTGTATCTTCAGTTTGCGTGCAAGATTGGTATGCAGTTGAATATTTGCACCAAAAAGGTGTTTTTCCTGAAGATGCAGTTTTTGTTCCCGGACATTCATTTGATTGTATTTCAGGATCTTTTATACTTCCCAGATATGCGAAAAATGATACTGTTACAAAACAGGAACTTATAAATGATATTTTGCGTAAGCACCATTCCGAAGGGAAAATGATTTTGCCTCAACAAACACGCAATTATTATGAGGATAATATAAGGCAGGCTTTACTTAAAAACGAACCTGATGTTTTAACAAGTGACAGAGCCTTTAATCTTTATCAGAATTATAATGTTCGTGAGCGACAGGCTAAATATATTTGTTGGCAACCTAAAAATTACGAATATTATGGCTATGATTGGTATTTACCTTTATGGGATGTTGAATTGATAGATTTTTGGGAAACCATAGACATCAAAACAAAATATAATCGCGAGTTGTTCTTTGAATTTACGGAATATATGTATAAAGATTTGATGCAGGCTGCTCCCGTATTGAATGTGAAAGATAAAAACTATAAAGAAGTTAACATGAATCCCATAGTTCGTGTTTTCAGAAAAATATATCAACTTTTTAACTATGTTGATTTCCACTACTGCCTTGCATATTTTACACAATGGGATGTGCTATCAATATATGCGAGATACAGAGTGTTAAATATTGGCTTTTTTGTGAATCAAAAAATAATTAAATTAGTGAGGAAAAGAAAATGATTAATGTAATTGGACTTGGCTACATAGGACTTCCTACAGCACTTATGATGGCTGCGCATGGCGTTGAGGTTGTCGGAACAGATTATAATAAGGACCTTGTTGCAACACTTAACGCAGGAAAAACAACATTCAAGGAGGAGGGTCTTGACGAGCTTTTTGCTGAAGCGGTAAGCAAAGGTATAAAATTCACAACAGAGTACCAGGTTACGGATACATATATCGTTTCCGTTCCCACACCTTATGATAAATTCAGCAAAAAAGTGGATGCCTGTTATGTGGTATCTGCTGTTAAGAGTGTTATGGCAGTATGCCCTAAAGGTGCAACTGTTGTTATTGAATCTACAGTATCTCCCGGAACTATTGATAAGTTTGTGCGTCCTGCCATTGAAGAAAATGGTTTTGTGATCGGAAAAGATATCAATCTTGTTCATGCACCTGAACGCATCATACCCGGAAATATGGTTTATGAGCTTCTTCATAATGACCGTACCATCGGTGCAGATGACAAAATAATTGGTGAAAAAGTAAAAGAGCTTTATGCTTCATTTTGTCAAGGTGAGATTGTTGTTACAGATATTCGCACTGCTGAAATGACAAAAGTTGTTGAAAACACATTCCGTGCTGTAAATATTGCTTTTGCTAACGAGCTTGCTAAGATTTGTCGCCATGATAATATGGATGTTTATGAGATTATCAGAATATGCAATATGCACCCCAGAGTTAATATTCTCCAGCCCGGTCCCGGTGTTGGCGGTCACTGTATCTCTGTTGACCCCTGGTTCCTTGTAGGCGATTATCCCAGCCTTGCAAAGGTGATTGATGAATCAATGAAAACAAATGATGGTATGCCTGACTTTGTTCTTAATCGTATTCACGAAATTATGAAAGAAAATAATATTACTGACATAAACAGAGTCGGTTTATATGGTTTATCTTATAAAGAGAATGTTGATGATCCTCGTGAATCTCCAACAATTCAGTTGCTTGAAAGTCAGGAAAGACATCTTGCATCACCAATCAAGTCTTACGATCCTTTCTTTGAGAATGATATTGTGCCTAACCAGTATCACGATTTTGATAAATTCCTTGAGGATACCGATCTTGTTGTAATTATGGTAAACCATAATCACATTAAAGAGAATATGGATAAACTTAAAGATAAAATTGTGTTTGATACACGCAAATGTTGTGACCTTCCCGGTACATACAGACTGTAAGTCAGAAGGGATATATAATTCATGAAAACAGTAATGCTTGTCTTCGGAACACGTCCCGAAGCAATAAAAATGTGTCCTCTTGTAAACGAACTTAAAACAAGAGAGAATATCAAAACAGTAGTATGTGTAACCGGTCAGCATCGCCAGATGCTTGATATGGTTCTCGATACATTTAAAGTTGTTCCTGATTATGACCTTTCTATTATGAAATCAGGGCAAACTTTGTTTGATATTACAACAAACATTTTAACTAAAATCGGCGAGGTCCTTGATGAAGTAAAACCTGATGTAGTTCTCGTTCATGGCGATACCTCCACTACTTTTGTAACTGCGCTTGCTTGTTTCTATAAGCAGATTGCAATCGGGCATGTTGAAGCAGGACTTCGCACATACAATATATATAGTCCATATCCGGAAGAATTTAACCGTCAGGCTGTATCGATTATTTCCAAGTATAATTTTGCACCTACCGAACTTTCAAAGGCAAACCTTATGAAAGAAGGTAAGGATGAAAATATCATTTATATTACGGGTAACACAGCTATTGATGCATTAAAAACTACTGTTCGTGATGATTACACTCATCCTGAACTTGAATGGGCAGCAGATGGCCGTCTGATTATGATTACAGCACACAGACGTGAAAATCTTGGTGAACCAATGCATAATATGTTCCGTGCTATCCGTCGTGTAATGGATGAACATCCTGATGTAAAGGCTATCTACCCGATTCATATGAATCCTGTTGTTCGTCAGGCTGCTGATGAAGAACTTGGTGGTTGTGACCGTATTCATATTATTGAACCTCTTGAAGTTCTGGATTTTCATAATTTCCTTTCTCGTAGCTATATGATTCTTACCGATAGTGGCGGGATACAAGAGGAAGCACCATCTCTTGGCAAGCCTGTTCTGGTTATGCGTGATACAACTGAACGTCCTGAAGGTATCAAGGCAGGTACTTTGAAATTGGTTGGTACAGATGAAGAGGTCATTTACGAGAACTTTAAGCTGTTGCTGGAAAATAAAGAAGCTTATGATGCGATGGCAAAAGCAAGCAATCCTTATGGTGATGGTTTTGCTTGTAAACGAATTGCAGATGTTTTGGAGGGTTAAATATGTCATTGTATGATTCAATTATAAAAAAAGAAGAAAAAGTTTCATTGGTGGGACTTGGTTATGTTGGTATGCCTATTGCCGTTGCATTTGCTGACAAAGGTGTTGATGTTATCGGCTTCGATTTGAATAAAGCAAAAATCGAACTGTATAAAACCGGTGTTGACCCCACAAACGAAGTGGGTGATGATGCTATTAAGAATACAACAGTTTATTTCACTTCTGATGAAAAGGATTTGCAGAAGGCAAAATTCCACATTGTTGCTGTTCCTACCCCTGTAAATACAGACCATACTCCTGACCTTACTCCCGTAATCGGTGCATCGGAAATTGTTGGCAGAAATCTTACAAAAGGTTCTTATGTTGTGTTTGAATCAACTGTATATCCCGGCTGCACAGAAGATGTTTGTGTACCGATTTTGGAAAAAGAATCAGGATTGAAATGTGGTGTTGATTTTAAGGTGGGATATTCTCCCGAAAGAATCAATCCCGGCGACAAGGTGCATAGACTTGAAAACATAACTAAAATTGTATCAGGTTGTGATGAAGAAGCGTTGCAAACAATTAAAGCAGTATATGATATTGTAATTGAAGTGGGTACTTATCCTGTAAGCAATCTCAGAACTGCAGAAGCAGTTAAAGTTGTTGAAAACAGCCAGCGCGATATAAATATTGCGTTTATGAATGAACTTGCTATGGCGTTTGATAAAATGGATATTGATACCAATGAAGTTGTTGATGGTATGAATACCAAGTGGAATGCTCTTGGATTCCGTCCCGGTCTTGTTGGTGGTCATTGTATTGGTGTTGACCCATATTACTTTACTTATCAGGCAGAGAAACTCGGCTATCATAGTCAGATTATTCTCAATGGTCGTATTGTAAATGACAGCATGGGTAAATTTGTAGCAGATGCAGCAATTAAGAATATGATTGCTGTGGGCCAGGCCCCCAAGAATTCAAAGGTAGTTATACTTGGTTTGACATTTAAAGAGAACTGCCCGGATACAAGAAACAGCAAGGTTGACGATATTATCAAGCGTTTTGCTGAATATGAAATTACACCCGTTGTGGTTGACCCTTGGGCCAGCGAAAGAGATGCCATGCACGAATATGGCGTTACTCTTACAAAATTGGAAGATGTAAAAGATGCTGACTGTGTCATCGTAGCTGTTGCTCATAATGAATTTAAGGCTATGAGCCTTGATGAAATAAAGAAGTTGTTTAAGAATTGCGACGATGCTGAAAAAGTCTTGCTCGATGTAAAAGGACTTTATAGCATAAGTGAGCTTAAAGATAGTGGAATGAAGTATTGGAGATTATAAATGAATATTGACTTACAAAATAAATTTGTGAAAAAAATACTGAATATAATCCAACACTATAATCACGAAAAATACTGGAAAATGAGGGCGGAAGTTATAAATCCGAATTCTGAAAAAAACAAATTAATCAGATTATATTATTTGCTTCGTATCAAAAAAATGGATGCTTACCATAGTGCATCTATGGGTACAGATTTCGGAGCAGGAGCATCATTTGAAACTCCACCAATTTTTGTTCACGGTATGAATGGGATTATTGTGGGGCATTCTGCGAAAATAGGAAAAAATGTTACAATATCACAGCAAGTTTCAATTCTGCAAGGTCCGAGAGGAACTCATATAGAAATTGGCGATAATGTTATTTTAGGTGCAGGATGCAAAGTTATCGGGAATGTTAAAATTGGAGATAATTGCATAATAGGCGCAAATGCTGTTGTAACTCATGATGTACCGGCGAATACAATTGCTGCCGGGGTTCCTGCAAAGGTAATTAGAGAAATATAGTGAAGGAGCGAAAGTAAGAATGGATCAAAGATCAATTCAAATTCTTTTTGCTTTGTTGCGTTCAGCAATCTGTGGAACAATTTTAACAGAGGAAGAACGGAATATTTGTTCTTTTGAATTGATTCAAGATTTACTGAAAATATCAGATGATCACGATATTACACCCATTTTAGCTATGGGATTAAAGCAAAACGGGCTTGTTTCAAAAGAAAATAGTGGTATTGAAAAACATATTCTTAAAGCTGTTTATCGATACGAGCGATTAAGACATGAATATGAGAATCTTTGTAACGCTCTTGAAAAAGCACAGATTCCTTTTCTCCCTTTAAAGGGTTCGGTGATTCGTAAATACTATCCGGAAGCATGGATGCGAACAAGCTGTGATATTGATATCTTGGTGCGTGAAGAAGATACCGAAAAGGCTAAGATGCTTCTGGTTAATGAGTATGGTTACATATGTCATGGACAAAGTTCGCACGATGTTTCACTTTTTACTCCTACAAATATTCATATTGAATTACACTATGATTTAGTTGAAGATGGAAGCGCGAATAAAGCTTCAGAGGTTCTGAAAAATGTCTGGAATACGGCAGTAAACCGGGATAGCTTCTCTTTCTGGTACGAAATGCCGGATGAAATGTATTATTTTTATCATTTGGCACATATGGCTAAGCATTTTGAAAATGGTGGATGTGGTATCAGACCATTTATTGATCTCTGGATTTTAGATAATATTCAAGGCGCAAATGTTGAAATCCGCAATAAACTTCTGGAACAAGGGGAGTTATTGAAATTCGCAGATGTGGCTCGTAAATTAAGCAGGGTATGGCTTGAAAATGAAGAATATGATGCCGTTTGCAAACAGATGGATGATTATATTCTGCGAGGCGGAGTTTACGGCAACGATGAAAACCGAATTATTGTCCAACAACAAAAAAACGGTGGGCGGTTGAAGTACGCTTTATCAAAAATCTTCATCCCATATGATGAAATCAAGTTCCTTTACCCAATTCTGCAGAAACATCGGTGGTTAACTCCGATTATGGAAGTTCGCAGGTGGTTTAAACTGATTTTTTGTGGACAGTTAAAACATAGTGCAAAAGAATTGAAGTATAACAGCAATATAACAGACACAGAAGCCCAAAAAATGCAAGAGTTCTTGAATAGTATAGGGCTATCGGAAGTGTAAAGTCTGCATTAACAACTGTTATAAGTTATATAAAAACGCCCCAATGGTAGTTGTTTCTACCATTGGGGCTATGTTTATTAAAAAATATAATCAATATATCATATCAGCAGTTGTCCAGTTTTTGAGAACTTCCAATTGGTCAGCAGCTTCTTTTTTTGCACCTTCTAAATCGTGGTCACGATAGTTACCGCATTCGATTGCGCTTACACCGGGAACATCACCCTCAAAATCAGAAATAAAAGTGAGTGCTTCTTGTGTAAGCTTGAGAGCATCAGCATGAGTGATTCCTGTTGTAAGGAAATAGAAACCGGTTCTGCAACCCATAGGTCCAAAATAGATGATGTTGTTTTTGAGAGCAGAATTTCGGACATAAGTAGCAAAAAGATGCTCAAGCGTATGAATAGCACCATTTTCCATAACTTCTTCTACATTGGGACGACGAGTTCTTATATCATAGGTTACAACATCTCCGTCAATTCTGGAGATATACATACCTCTTAAGAGTTTGGTATGGTCAACATTGAAGCTGTCTATTCTTTCCATTTGATTATTCTCCTTATTGGTTTTATATTTATTTTCCTTGTTCCTTAGGTTTTTGAAAAATTTCGAAAGTACATCGGCACATTCATTTTCCATAAATCCACCGATATACAGAGGTTTGAAGCTGAAATCAGCATTAAAAAGATTAACAACAGAACCACAAGCCCCGTTCTTTTTATCATATGCTCCGAAAACAACATTTTTGATTCGGGAATTTATTATGGCTCCCGCACACATAGGGCAGGGCTCAAGAGTAACATAAAGCTCACATTCCCAGAGTCGCCAGCCACCTAAACGCCTGCAGGCTTCGTTTATGGCTTCAATTTCTGCGTGGCAAAGGGCGTTTTTGCCTTTTTCCCGGCGGTTTCGACCTCTGCCTATGATTTTATTACCAATGGTTACTACCGCACCAACGGGAACCTCGCCATCTTTTGCGGCTTCTTTTGCAAGGCGTAATGCCTCGTTCATAAATTCTGTATTATTCATATCAATAAGTGGGAGGGGTTGTGGTTAATTGGGTTGCTGCTTGAATAACATAGAGAATGATTGCAACTATCATAACAGGTGAGGTGATGAATTTAAGGAACTTTTCACCTAATGAAGCCTCTTTGAAGCAACAATTATCTTTTAATATCTTATGGTCTTTATACCGGATTAAATACACAATAACAGCAATAATACCCGAAGCGATTCCCACGGCTGAGCCTATATAGAAGAAAGTGTTTGAAGTGTATTCATCAAAATAATATATCAAAGCAGAGGATATGCCTGACATGGCATTCATAAGAGCGTGAATAATAATGCCTGTCCATAGGCTTTCGGTAGCCATAACGGCATAGCCCAGCACCAAACCGCAAAGAAAAGCAAAGGGCATCTGAACGGCATTTCCGTGGAACACACCAAATACAAAGGCAGAGGCTACAATTGCAAAAAGGTTGCCGTATTTTCTCATGCTTTGCATAAGAATACCCCGCAGGGCAAATTCTTCTATTAATGGAGGTATCAAAGCTGTGCCTATGAAAATCATTATAACATCAAATGTGCTTGATGGGTCCTGAAGGGCGGAATAAGTGGAGTATATACCAAAGCCTTCAACGAAAGCTCTTAACAAACCTGTAATGTAGTTAGCAAGAAGACAACCGCCAAAGCCTATTAAAATCAATAAAAGGGTTTTGGTTTTGTCTTTAGGCACAGCATAAGGAACAGTGTTTGAAAAACCGCTTTTTTTCAGAAGCTTTGAGCCAATGAAAAATGCACCGCCAACGGTGACAATAGAGTAAAATATTCCAAAAGCAGATGCGAATGTAAGATTTGTTTCATAAAGTTTAGAAAAAACGGGAATTAAAAGCAAATATGAAAAAACAAAAGAAAGTGCCAGCACAATTAAAAGAATAACACCTGTATTTGTGCCAAGAGCTTTAATTTTCTTTTCGTGGTGCTTGCGTTGAAGCATTTTCTGCCTTTGCTCTTCAAGATATTGAGGGCTAAAGAAGTTTTGGGGCGCACCATAGTGATAATTGGGAACTCCGTGGGGTGCAGTTGCGTTATATATATCAGCAGGAGAAGTGGGTTGATTTTGGTGTATATAACCGTTTCCTTGAGGATTAACGCCGTAAGGCTCTCTTGAGTTATTTGGTGTATTATCGGGAATATAGTCCATAGCTTTTCCTTTCGTATAATTCGATATTGTAATAAATTATACCAACTATTTGTATAAATATCAACTGATAAATTGTGTACGAGTGATGAATTTTTACAATATGTAGTGTTGCGAAAAAAATCAAAACAATGTATAATTTTGTAGAATATATTTTGGCTTGTTAAGGATGATTATAATGAATAAAACTACCCACAGACTTAAAATAGCAGGTGAAGAGTACAGGATTGTTTCTGATGAATCTGCAGAATATATGAGCGAGCTTGCTCATGAAATTGATTTGAAAATGGCAGATATTCTCCGTGGTGCCCGTGTTTCCACAACTCAGGCGGCAGTTCTCGTTGCTTTACAGTATGCAGATGAAGCGAAGAAAAATAGCGAAACAACTGATAATCTTCGTTCACAGCTCAAGGAATATCTTGAAGATGCTGCAAAGGCAAAAAGTGAACGTGATTTTTACAAACGTGAGCTTGACAGAATAAAGGCTATAAGCACAGTTGAAGATAAAACAGGCGGACTTTGGAGATAATTATGGAAATATTGAAAGTAAAAAAAGTCAGAGAAAACGCAAAGTTGCCTACAAGGGCAACTGAAGGTAGCGCAGGACTTGATTTATATGCTTGTATTGATGAGCCAATCACACTGAACAAGGGTGAAAAAGCCTTGATTCCTACAGGCATTGCAATTGGGCTTGATGACCCTCATTACGCAGCATTTATTCATTCAAGAAGCGGTCTTGCAATTAAACATGGCTTGGCTCTTCTCAACTCCGTAGGTGTTGTTGACAGCGACTATCGTGGAGAGGTTTGCGTTGGTATAATTAAGCTTACAGAAGAACCTTATACAATTCAGCCCTTTGAGAGAATTGCTCAGATGGTTATAAAACCTGTTGAGTTACCTGAAATTGTTGAGGTTGAAGAGCTTGACGACACTGATCGTGGCGCAGGCGGATTTGGTTCAACGGGGAAGAAATAATGAGTACAACTATTGCAGCAATTGCTACCGCTCAGGCGGCGGCAGGATTAGGAACAGTAAGATTATCAGGAGAAAATGCTCTGTCAATTGCAGACAGAGTTTTTTCTGCTGTTTCAGGAAAAAAGTTAACAGATGCAAAGGGCTATACCGCCTACTACGGCAAGGTTCACGATGGAGAAACCGAGCTTGATGACGCAGTGGCTCTTGTTTTCCGTGCGCCTAAAAGTTATACAGGTGAAGATGTTGTTGAATTAAGCTGTCACGGCGGCCTTTTTATTCTTCAAAGAGTGCTTCGTGCGGTTCTCACTGCAGGTGCGGTTGCGGCAGAGGGTGGCGAATTTACCAAAAGAGCCTTCCTTAACGGCAAAATGGATTTGTCTGAGGCGGAAGCGGTTATGTCGCTTATTTCTGCATCAGGCGAAGAGGCAAGAGCAGCAACATTAAATGCTCTTGATGGTGCTTTGAGCAGAGAAATCGGCGAATGCAGAGATGAGCTTGCAAGAACTGCGGCGTTCCTTGCGGCATGGGTTGATTATCCTGATGATGAAATTCCCGAGCTTTCTGACTCTCAGATGACCGAAACTCTTTCAACAGTAAAATATCGCCTTGTAAAATTGCTTGATGGCTTTGATGCAGGGCAGGCAATTCTTGAGGGTATTGATACTGCTATTGTTGGCAGACCTAATGTTGGTAAATCAACTCTTTTGAATGCACTTTCAGGACGAGAAAGAGCGATTGTTACATCTGTTGCAGGTACAACACGAGATGTTCTTGAAGAAACTGTAAGATTGGGTAATATCACCCTTCGCCTTGCAGATACTGCAGGTATCAGGACAGATACAGACGATGAAATTGAAAAAATCGGTGTTGTAAGAGCTAAAGAACGATTTGATAGAGCAAGCCTTGTGCTGATGGTCCTTGATGCTGAGCAAGGCTTATCAGATGATGATAAAGAACTTCTTGAACTTTGCAAAAACAAGAATTCGATTATTGTTATTAATAAAACAGATAAAGAAAAAACGCTGTCACGAGAAAGTGTGAAAGCGTTTGTTAAAGATGAAAATATAGTTGAAATCTCTGCTAAAAACCGTAAAGGTATGGAAGAACTTACAGCTATGGTTGAGAAGGTTGTCGGAACAGCGGGCTTTGACCCGTCTGCACCTCTTATTACAACAGAAAGGCAACGGGGTTGCGTGGTAAAAGCTGTTGAGCATTTAACTGAGGCTCTGGATGGTCTTTCAATGGGCATAACTCCCGATGCTACTAATGTCTGCATCGATTGTGCAGTAGAAAATCTTTGCGTTTTGACAGGTGAAAAAGCAACAGAGACTATAGTTAATGAGGTATTTAAGAATTTCTGTGTAGGAAAATAATCAAAAATTTGAATTAACTACTTTTTTTATAAACTTTTCGGTTGGGTAATCCATGATTATCCAACCATATTTTTTTGTTTTCTCTAAGGTTGAATCTGAAAGTTTTTTGTTTATATATTTTGCACTCCTTTTGGGGTTGTGCAATAGACTTCCGCAAGAGAAAAAAGTTATTAAAATATCGTTTGTTTTTGGTGGGTTTTCAAGAAAAGGGGATACGGCTAATTCCCATTTTTTTTGAGGAGTTAAGCCGTATAAATCCTGAACAGTAAAAGATTTTCCAGTTAGTGTTCCGTCACGACCTAAAAGCTCTGCAATTTCATAAATTCTCTCAGTGTTTTCTTTCTGATAAACCCAGGTTGACAGGTTTATGCCTGTGTTAAAATCATTATATTTTTCGTTGGTTTTATCAATATTATCACGGTTTAAAAGTACGATTTTTCCGCGGACTTCTTTAAGAGTTGGAATGCGGTTTTCTTTATACCAGATGGATTCCTTTTCAAGATAATTCTCAAAAAAAACATAAAAAGTTTCTTCATGATTTGCTCCGTCATCTCTTTTGTAGCTCAACAGAATTGTTTCTGAAGGATTTTCTGAAAGAAATTTTTTACAATCATTTATAACGCTATCAATATAAAGTTTGTTTCTTTTGTTTGATGGGTTTTTGCAATCTGCAATATCATGAACAATTTTTAATTTTTCGCCATCTTTTTCAACCCTGATATCAAGAAATCGTATACCGGAGTTTAATTGTTGGGCGATAGTTGTTTGTTGGCATTTTGATAAAAAAGGAAACTGAACCCGATAGGCACAACTGTCGTGAGTTCCGGGTATATTTATATTGCAAATTAAAATATTGTTATCAATTTTATTCATCCATCGGAACATATTTTTACCCCTTCATAAATACCATTAATATAATTTTATCATGATTTATATGATTTTTCAACAATGTGAAAAATGCTATATTAGCATACATGTAAAAATTTTCATAGTTTTTGTGCTATAAAGATATTGAAAAGAAAAATAACCTATGGTAGAATGTATTTGTTAAAGTGCGTTATAGTATTTTGAAATAGGGTTTGTAGAAAAATTGGAAAGAAGGATTATATTGTTCGATATAATTAAAAAAATTGTCACATTTGTGAAAATCCATATGAAAAGTATCCTTATAACAAGCGATCTTTTTTGTGTGGGTATTGCATTTTTGTTTGCAACATATCTTAAATTTGATGCACCATATTATTTCCCTGATTGGTTTAATAGCAATGCGCTGTATGTTCTTCTGGTGGACTTGGTAGTTACATCAATCTGCTTTTTTGTATCAAAAATCCACAATAGAATGTGGCAGTATTTTGTATCCAGAGATTACGCGATTCTTGTGATTGCTTTTATGGTTTCAAAGGTTATAACAGTAATTCCTTTTGTGTATATCTGGCTTGACAATACCCGCTCTTTTTTCGCATTTATGTCTTTATACTCTGTATTGTTCATTTTGCTTCTTATAGCAGTCAGAGGGTTAATTTTAGTTTCTTATAATTTGTGGCGAACAAAGATTTTGGCAGCAAAAAAATCAGAAAACAGCAAAAAGAAGCGTGTTATGATTATTGGTGCAGGCAGTGCAGCAATAAGGTTAATAAGCGAGCTAAGAGGCGTAAACTATGTAAATCGTTATCAAGTTGTGGCTCTTATGGATGACAATAAAAGAAAACATGGCGAGTATCTGAGTGGCGTTAAAGTTTTTGGTGGCAGAGATGAAATTACAAAGGTTGCCAAAGAGTTAGATGTTGATGAAATTTATTTTGCTGTGCCATCTGCAACAGAAAAGAGCAGAAAAGAAGTTTTAGAGATTTGTAATCAAACAGGCTGCGTTTTGAAAACACTTCCTAAAATCGCAGATATGGTTGAAAATGAAAATAACGGAATTAAACTTCGTAAAGTTGATTATACAGACCTTTTAGGAAGAGAACAAATCAAACCCGATCTTTCAAAAGTTTTTGATTTGCTTAAAGGTCATACTGTTCTTATTACAGGTGGTGGCGGCTCTATTGGTAGTGAGCTTGTAAGACAGATTGCAAAAAGCGGTGTTGCAAAAAGAATTATAATTTTTGATATAGCCGAAAATGGTGCTTACGATATTCAACAAGAAATAAGACGCCAGTATCCCGAAGTGGATTTGAAGGTTCTGATAGGTTCTGTTCGTGATGAGAAAAGACTTTGCGAAATTTTTGAAGAATATAAGCCCAGTTTCGTTTATCATGCAGCGGCGCATAAGCATGTTCCGCTTATGGAAGATAGTCCTAAAGAAGCTGTTAAAAACAATGTTTTTGGCACTTACAACCTTGCGAAAACTGCTGATAAATATGGCGTTAAACGTTTTGTTATGATTTCAACGGACAAGGCTGTAAACCCCACCAATGTTATGGGTGCCACAAAGCGTATTTGCGAAATGGTAGTTCAATCCTTCAACAAAATTTCAGAAACAGATTTTGTTGCAGTTCGTTTTGGTAATGTTCTCGGTTCAAATGGTAGTGTAATACCTCTTTTCAAAGCACAAATTGAAAATGGTGGCCCGGTTACAGTTACTCACCCTGATGTTATCAGATACTTTATGCTTATCCCTGAGGCTGTATCCTTGGTTCTTCAGGCAGGGGCATATGCTCAGGGCGGAGAAATATTTATTCTTGATATGGGTTCACCTGTAAAAATCCGTGAACTTGCAGAAAACCTTATCAGACTTTCAGGTTATGTGCCGGGAGAAGATATTGAGATAAAATACACCGGCCTTCGTGATGGTGAAAAACTTTATGAGGAACTTCTTATAAGCGAAGAGGGAATTCAAAAAACCCAGAATGACCTTATATATGTTGCAAGACCCATGGAGTTTGACTCTGAAAGATTGTTTAAAAAGTTAGAGGAAATAAAAGCAATTATAGAAACTGCACAGCCAACAGAAATTGTTGACATTATAAAGGATTTGGTCCCTACTTTTATACCAAACAATGTCTTGTTTATGCATCAGAATGATGAAAAAGAACTTGAAGAAACTTGCGTATAAAAGAAATTTACTGGGTGTTACAAAATATAAAAGCAAAAGACGAAGATTCAAAGTGAATCTTCGTCTTTTTTCTTAAATAACTTTAAACATTGAAAGCATAATTTCAATTACTTGTGCATATTGGGTTGCACCTACGGGAGTCTGGCACTCGATTACTATGCAACCACCCTTGGTATCGTCAATGCAATAGACAGTTGTGATAATATCATTGTCGGTATCGCCTGTCTGAGAGCGGTAAACTGTGTTTGCATTTTCGATTTCAAGTTTTTCTGAAACGCTTAATTTCTTGTGTTTTTTTTCGGCAGCACGGCAACATTCTCGGTAACTCATTTCTCTTACGGGAGTTACAGTCATTTTTACAGCGCTGTTGTTTTTGGCCGTGAGAATTGTTTCTCCATCGGTTTTCTCTGTTACATCAAAGGTTGATTTGTCAATAAAAAACGTGTAATTTTTATTGGGGTTTGTAACAGGGTCAGTTGAAGAAGGAATTACAAATGTTGTATCGGTAGCTCCAGTAGAGATTTCAGAAGATTCTGCTACACTACTGCTTGGGGCAGTTGTTTGTGTAGTTACAGCACTCTCTGTTATATTGGGAGAGTCTGAGTCTCCGGTAGCTTTTTTGCCGAAAGGAGCAAGAGCAATAGCTGCAATTGCAATAACTATTGCTAAAGCACAAAGAATTATAATTAAATTACGCTTTTTTTTATCGCTCATGATTAAGCTTTATCCTTTGAACCGAAAAGTTCGATTTTTTCGCGAACAGTTTCTTTAATAGCTTCGCAACCGGGAGCAAGAAGCTTTCTGGGGTCGAAGCCTTTACCCTGAAGGTCTTTGCCTGCTTCAATGTATTTTCTTGTAGCATCCTGGAAAGCAAGCTGGCATTCTGTGTTAACATTAATTTTGGAAACACCGAGAGAAATAGCTTTCTTAATCATATCAGCAGGGATACCTGTGCCACCATGAAGAACGAGGGGCATTGTGCCTGTTTTTTCCTGAATTGCTGCAAGAGTATCAAAAGAGAGACCTGCCCAATTTTCGGGGTATTTACCGTGGATGTTACCGATACCTGCTGCAAGCATTGTAACACCAAGGTCTGCAACCATTTTGCATTCGTCGGGGTCTGCACATTCGCCTGCGCCGATAACGCCGTCTTCTTCTCCGCCGATAGAACCAACCTCTGCTTCAAGCGAAAGACCTAATTCTTCGCAAGTAGCAACGAGTTCTTTTGTTTTTGCGATGTTTTCGTCGATTGGATAGTGAGAACCGTCGAACATAACTGATGAAAAGCCTGCTTCAATAACCTTAAGAGCATGTTCATATGAACCGTGGTCAAGGTGAAGTGCAACGGGAACAGTGATGCCGAGCTCTTCAATCATGCCCTTTACCATG
>JAZNJB010000003.1:0-21984 GCA_045577815.1 Acutalibacteraceae bacterium | reverse complement strand
GCTTTAAGCGAGTGGTGAGAAAACCGTTTGAATACAGTTGGTCGGGTGGTGGAGAGTTCTCGACGCGAGTGACGAGCGTCGTTAAATCGTCAGATTTAATTATAACGCACTAACCCTTACCTCTCTTGTGAAGAGAGGTACCCCCATACATCAACTTTATTCGTTTATTTTTCTTCCTTGCGAATCTCTGGCGACTGGTAGCTAATTCCACATTATTCAAAATAAACTTCTACTCGATTTATCGGCACACCCATTGAAGAGAAGCGTTTTTCATATTCTGTCATAACATTTCCTTCCATATATTCGGAATTATGAAGGTCAAATGTAAGCTTTTCCATTCTCATACCGAATTCCTTAAACTCCTCCAATGAGAAATCAAAAAGACCTCGGTTATCGGTTTTAAAATGAATTGCTCCAGCATTTTTAAGAATTTTTTTATAAATTGCAAGAAATGTTCTGTAAGTAAGTCTGCGTTTTTCGTGACGTGCTTTGGGCCATGGGTCAGAAAAATTGAGATAAATTCTGTCAATGCTACCCTCAGGAAAAATTTCTTCCAATTCTTTTGCGTCAACGCAACAAACTCTCACATTGGAAAGCCCTGAATTTTTAACCTTTTCCGCTGCAATAACCAAAACATCAGAAACCTTTTCAACTGCAAGAAAGTTAACATCAGGCTCTTTTGCAGCTGTACCAACAATAAAATCGCCTTTACCACAACCGATTTCAATTCTTATTGGGTTATCATTCCCGAAAAGCGCTTGTGAGGTATTGCCCTCTGCTTTCAAATCCTTGATAACTATATTTCCGCAGGCTTCAAGACGCTCTGCTCCGTGTTTTTTCTTATGTACTCTCATTTCTCACACCTTAAACCTTATATACGTTCTGTCGTCAAAAGAACTACACCCTTTTTGCAATCCCTTGGTGGAACAAAACTCACCGCTACAAAGAGGATTTTCTTCTAACGTTTTTTCTAAATATTCTTCACTTTCTGAAAGGGTTGAAAAAAGTCTCGGATAACCATCAGAAGCAAGAACAATTTCATCCCCTGATTTCACTTTATAAACAATAATATGTTCATCGGGGACAGGCTCGCCATTAAAAACGCCATATGAAAAACGCCCTGTTTTATTGGCAAATATATGTTGGTTTTCCAATATGGGCATAATAAACTCTCTGCCAACATCTTTTTCCTGAAGCTCTGCCTGAGTTTTTCCATCTCTTTTTGCCATTTCCAGAATAAGAGCACGAACATCAGAGTTAATTCTGTCAATTTCCTTTTCGTGAGCAAAAAGCTCTCCGTTTATAAGGCACTGACAATCTCCTATACTCCAGATTTCATTTCTTTCTCTACTGAAAATAATTGCACCTGCAGCCGCAGCACCTTTGGGCTCATCTTTTTCATAAAGCTCTGCTATAGCCTTAGTAATTTTTTCTACTGCTTCTTTTACCGTGGCGTTTTTATCAAGAAGAACTAAGGCTTCGCATACCTTATCTGCCGCTGCCCTTCCTCCTGTAAAGCCATCAAAAAGTCGTCCGTTTTTTGCAGAAACACCGTCAACAACTGCAATAAAATCATAAGTTATCAAAAGCAAATCTTCATTTTTAAACGTTTCTGCTTTTTTACCACAGATAAAATTTTCGATTATTTCCACAAAAATCACCGCCTTTGCAACGATATTATACGGGCAATAATAATGTTTGTCAAATATATACTTGTTTTTTATATACTATTTATGTATAATTATTTCTATTATTTTTTACAAGGGAAATGGAAAATGGAAAATTCAAACAAAAACGATTCTTTAGGTCTTAGTCTTAACAAAAAAACCATGGCAACCATCTCGGTTGTGCTTATAGTAATACTCGCTTTCATAGGTGCACTTACCCAAACTCTTCCGCGAGGCGAATATGAAATAATCTCTCAAGACGGTCACCAGGCTATTGTTGATGGCACCTACACTGTCCTGGAAGATTACAAAATGCCCATCTGGAAAATAATTCTTTCACCCATACTTTGCCTTGGCAGTAGTTATGCAGGCGCAGGTATTGCAATAATCGCTATCATTATTCTTATTGGTGGAGCATTTCTTATTCTGGATAAATGCGGAATACTGAAATTCATAATGGCAACACTCATAAAAAAATACAGCAACAAAAAATACACCCTTATGGCAACCGTGCTTTTTGTTTGTATGCTCTTAAGTTCAACGGCAGGTATCCTTGAAGAATCAATAACCCTTGTACCTATTGCGGTTGCGGTTTCATTGGCTCTTGGTTGGGACTCTCTTGTAGGTTTGGGGTTAAGCCTTGTTTCAATCGCCTGGGGTTTCACCGCGGCAACCTTTAACCCTTTCAATGTTGTAACTGTTCAGAAGCTTGCAGATTTAGAGGTTTTTTCAGGACTCTGGCTTCGTTTAATAATTTTTGCAGGCGTGTATCTTATACTTTTCTTTTTCTTGTATTTCTATGCAAAGAAAATTGAAAAAGACCCTACAAAATCCCCCGTTTATGAATCAGATAAAGCACTAAGAGAAAAGTTCACCATGGCAGATGCGGAAAGCATCTTGGCAAATAAAAGCATCCGCAAAGGAACACGTGCATTTGTTTTTTGCATTTTAATTGATGCCATTTTCATAATCCTTGACTTCGTTTTCAGTTTAGGTGGCGGACTTTCTCTCCCTGCAATGGGAATTCTCTTCACAGTAGGCGGTCTTTTGGCAGGTCACTTTGCAGGACTAAAAGGCAAAAATCTTGCCACGAGCTTTTTCCAAGGCGCAAAAACAATCGCACCTGCAATACCACTTATTATTTTCGTTATTGCAATTTCCTATGTCCTTAACGAAGGAAAAATAATGCACACCATTCTTTACGAATTAAACAATGCAATGCAAGGTGTTTCTCCTTATGGTGCAATTTTTATTCTTTTTGCGGTTATTGCAATTCTTGAATTTTTCATCGGTAGCGGTACTGCAAAAGCCTTTCTTATAATGCCACTTGTTGCCCCTCTTTCTGATTTGGTAGGTATCACAAGACAAAGTGTTGTTACAACATTCTGTATCGCAGACGGTTTCACGAACCTTCTTTACCCCACAAACGGCTTAATGATAATCGCCATCGGCATTATCGGCGTATCATATGGTAAATGGATTAAATGGTCCTGGAAGCTTTTCGTTGCAGAATTCATCTTCTCTGCTTTGATTATGCTCTTTATGGTAGCTATAAATTATCAATAAATTTCAACGCCCCGAAGATTATTTCTTCGAGGCGTTATTTATTTAATCTTCTGAATCTTCTAAATCTTCTAAAGATACTAATTCTTCAGGGGTACCGTAATCAGGCTCTGTGTTTTCCACTATTTTTTTCCCTTCTACGAATCCATCCTCAACAACAATTGATTCATCAATCCAATTATCGTAATATTCTTCCACATCAAGCTGAACTTCTTCATCAGGGTCCAAATCAGCATTAAAGTCATGTCGTTTCT
Source organism: Acutalibacteraceae bacterium (assembly GCA_045577815.1). GTDB lineage: Bacteria > Bacillota > Clostridia > Oscillospirales > Acutalibacteraceae > DTU089. The sequence goes on along the minus strand of JAZNJB010000003.1, from coordinate 18,500 downwards.
TTGCTATGATAGCAATCGCAACAAGAACGCCAATAACAATAGCTCCTATTACAACAACAGCTACTATGTTAAAGCTTTCTTTTTCATCCCCTGTGTTTTCAGGAACATCTTCGAAGGCTGCCGTGATTTTAACATCACCTTTAGGCATCACAAAGCTTAAAAAGTCTGTTGCCTTACCGTTGATTTTTATACTGCCTTGAACGAGCCTCTTTCCCTCATCAGGTGTTACTGTTATAATCACAGGTTCGCCCAGACTGGCAGATTGAGGACTCACTTCTATTTTTCCGCCAGGCACGTCTTCTATTATTATGTCGTATGCTATTGTGCTTTCATCTGTAGTCCATTTAGCATAAATAACCATTTCTTTTTTGGCTTTATCTCTGAGGAAATCCCACTTTTTCTGGAATTTAGAATCTTTATACCATCCTGCAAAAATATATCCTTTACGGGTGGGTATTGCAGGTTCAGGCAGATAATCTTCACCCATAAGAACAGTTTTCAATCGTCTTTGTCCGTTGTTCCTTTCAAGATACACATAAAATGACCCTTCAGGAAGTGGTTCTTCAGTGCTCTCTTCAACAGTCTCGGGTTCTGCTGCGGGCTTATCATCTTCTACAAAAGCATTGACATTCTGATTACCACTACTTGCCTGCGTCTCTTTGGGTTTGGTTGTTTGGGAAGATGTAGGCTTTCGGGTTGGTTTTTCTGTTGTTTCCTTTTCTGTTTCCTTTTCTGTTTCCTTTTCCGTTTCCTTTTCTGTTTCCTTTTCTGTTTCCTTTTCCGTTTCCTTTTCCGTTTCCTTTTCCGTTTCCTTTTCTGTTTCCTTTTCTGTTTCCTTTTCCGTTTCCTTTTCCGTTTCAGCAGGAACAGTTTCAGTCTGAGTTGTTGGCTCAAGAGGTTGAATATTAAAATCAAAATCTATATCTTCGTTTTCTGCAAAAGCAGTTGATAAACTGCAAAACAAACACATTATCAAAATTGTACAAATAGTAATTTTCAAAAATTTCTGTGACATTTTCAGACTCCTTAATGTAGTCATATATTAATAGGTTGAATCCATATTTTCATTTACAACCTCTTTAACTTCCTTAACAAAAGTAGAGTTTGCAATTTTTTCCTGAAGCATTTTATAGAATAAATCCTCGTCAACAGGAAGAGTTACAGCTTCGCCTAACCAAGAAGAAAGGAAAGCCGCATTTGAAATCATAAGTCCGTTGATACCTTCCTGACCTGATGCAACAAGCTCTTCACCTCTGAGAATTGCTCCTGCAAATTTATTCATAACCTCAGGATGCTGAACATTTCTTCCATCAAGCTCTGCTTCAAAAGTTTCATATTCAATGCTTCCGAAGCCTTCTGTCGCATTTTTGGTAAAATCTGAAAGAGCTTCTTTAAGCTCGCTGACAATGAGTTTTCCGTTCTCGCAGATAAGCTTCGCTCTGTCAAGAGTAATTTCAAGTCTGTTTGTACCCGGGTAATCACCTGTTGTTGTAATAAATGTACCTGTTGCACCATTGGGGTATTCTGCATAAATCATAACATCATCTTCAACCTCAATGTTATGCCATTTACCCTCGTGGCAAACCGCAGTAATCTTTTCAGGCATACCGCAAATCCATTGCCAGAGGTCAAGCTGGTGAGGACACTGATTCAGAAGAACACCGCCACCTTCACCTGACCAGGTTGCACGCCATCCGCCTGAATTATAATATGTCTGTGTTCTGTACCAATCGGTAATAATCCAGGTTACACGACGAAGCTCGCCATATTTTCCGCTGTGAACAATTTCGTGAGCTTTTCTGTAAAGGCAATTTGTTCTCTGATTGAACATAATTGCAAAAATCTTATCACTCTTATCTGCAACTGCATTCATTTCGCGAACCTGCTTTGTATATACACCTGCAGGCTTTTCACTCATAGCGTGAAGACCTTTTTCAAGAGCTTCAATAACAAGTGGCGGATGGTCATAGTGGGGTGTTGCAATAAGAACTGCATCAACCTCACCCGAATCCATAAGAGCAGATGCTGTATCAAAGGTTTTAACCTCTGGAAGCTGCTCCTTAGCCCACTCTAATCTGTCAGGTTTAATATCTGCAACTGCAGTAATTTCAATTTCAGGCATTTTGCCCTGAAGTGCGTTTTTAATATGGCTTGAACCCATATTACCCACACCGATAATACCTAAACGAACTTTTTCCATAAAAAATTCCTCCGTTTATTTTATAGTTATCTCACAATAATATATGTGAGGTGTATTATTAATGAAAAACAAGAAACCAACTAAAAAAGCATTGGAAATCACTGAAAATTTCAACGATAAAAAAATCAAAAGCGATGTTAACGGCTCCTATACAGGCTGTCCTACAGAGGGAGAAAGACCCGTGCAGGATGCAGACGACTTATGATTTCTTACTTTTTCTTTCAGCTGATGCTTTCTTTTTCGATTTTCCGTTTTTTGCAAAAAGGCTTCCCGTCATAACGAAAACAGTAAATGCGGCAAAAAAGCCCTGAACTACTATAAGCTGCAAGCAATTCATAGATGAAAGCCCCGAAACAAAAGCAAGGGCACTTACTATTGCAAGACCGATGCCCATAGCACAAGTCTGGAAAATATTGAGAATATGCTTAACAGAGCCTAAAGACAATGCTGTATTTATTGCCGAAAGGAATGAATACGGCTTTCCGTCGTGCATTAAAAGAGAGTCTGCCGCAGATGTTATACCTGCGCAATAGTTCTTATAAATATCACCTGAAACTGCAGAAATCACTTTAACGCCACTGCGGGGTAAAGTCAGCTTTGACGCCACCATTTCATCGGTAATATTAGCATCGTCCGAGCGAACAAGAAGAGAAATACTGTTTTTCTCTATGGATTTAAGTAATTTTGCGTTTTCATTATTCACATCATAGGAAACGATGAAAACTGCTGCCGCTTTACCGTCAACTGCAAGGTAAAGGGGATATCTGCCCTCGCACAAATGGCGTTCTATTAGCGCCATATCAGGAATAACAACATTATGATTTCTTAAAAGGTCACCATTACCAACAAGGATTCTTCTGTTAAAAATCCAGGCAGAAAGGCCTAATTTATCTTCATAAGTAAGAGAATCCACAGGCGGTAAAAGTGAGGTTTCGCCTACAATTATTCTCTTGAACAGGTTGCCCAAAGGTCCACCTGATTTTATAAGAAGTGATGCGGTATATAAAATAGCCTCATCAATCTGTATATCGTAAAACGGGTGAATACCAAAAACATTACCGCCATTTTCGTCAAATATATCTGCACTGTCAACAGCTATGGCATTTGCCCCGTTACATTCGTTAAAAGCGTCCCAACCTGCAAGCATACCGCCTTTTTCCAAAAGCTTTCTTGAGGCTTTGGAAATAATAAGCGAATCAACAAGATAAGAAAAATACGGAACACTTACGCAAATAGCTGCGGTAAAAGCAGTAACGGCTGAAAGATAGTCTTTAGTAATTAAAAGGGTTATTGCACCAACAAGCACCGATGCACCAAAGCCGATGGGAACAAGGCGCTTATTAACATCATCTGAAGGATAAAACTTCTGAGAAAGCTCAATAAACCTTCTCGGAAAATTAGTTTTTTGAGATGCTAAAACGCAAGGATCATCCAAAAGCAGACCTCTGCCGATTTCAAAGGCTGTTTGTTTTTTCTCAATTTTGCCGATTGAATATAATTCATTGTTCGAAATATATTCAAAATTTTCGGTTATTCTTTTAAATTCAAAATATTCAGCATTTCTGTTAAAAGCCAAAGGCAGAACCGCTACCGCAGAAAGAAGTGCAAGACCATTTTCAAAGGGCTCAGCAGTGGAAAGAAGAAAGACTATATTTTGTACTAAAGCTGCAAAAATTGAAACAACCGAACCCGTATTCCTACCGAATCTCAAGCCCTTAAAGGATTTTAAGCCATCTAAAAGCACATTGGCGTTTGCAACAATAGTTACAAGCAGAACAACTAAGGATGCTATTAACACACCTTTTTCAGCTTCAGGAAAGTTTTTTGCAAAAACAGAAAGTGCAGTTAACAAACCGAAGCATATGTAGCTTGCAACAGTTCCTGCAAAAGCTGCATTCCTGTTCTTTTTTAGATAATATGAAACCTTAAACTTATCGTCTACCGTGCGATATTCGTCTGTACCATATTTTCTCGGTGACTCTTCCTTTTCCTCTTGAGATATGTCACTTGTTATGGTGAAGGTGCTTGCCTTCAACTTTCTTTTCTTAATTAATTCCTCTTCAACTTCTCTTTCATCAACTATTTCCACCTCTGCGGTATGGAAGCCCTCAAAGGAAAGCTGAGAATCGTCAAATTCATCGGGAAGCTCCTGCTCATGAGCATTACCATCGGTAACTGCCAATGAACGAAGAGCTATTGTACGGGTTTTTGCTTCCTGATATTTAACCTCATCGGTACTCTGAGCAACCGAATCGCTGAATATCATTGTTTTATCAGCAACAGAATTTTCTGCTGCTTTATTGTCAGGAACAAGAGTGGGAACGGGAGAAAGGTCAGATGTATGTTCAAAGCTACTTTTCTGCTTGACAAAACCGCTTCTTTCATATTTCTGTTCTTCTTCGGGAACGAATTGATGTTCTGCAGTTTTTTCAAGATTCTGAATAGGTCTGTTAAAAAATCGGTCCCTATATTTTTCACTGACAAAAGAACCGTAAACCTGTGGCTCACCGCTACCCTCGGATTTTTCTTTTTTTTCGGAAATAATCTGATGGTCTATATTTTCATTTTTTATGGGACGTGGATTTATTGCCTCCGCCTTCTTAACGGGGGCAGACTCCTGTGGTGCGTCTTCTTTAGAAAGCATACCACTGTCCTGAAGAAGCTTGTCAATTTCTTCCAAAGACCATTTTCTCGGTGTTTTTCGCTCGTCAGCCATTATCCTTTTTCCTCACAAAATCAAATATCTCTTTGCTTTGAAATTTCGTACATTAAAATACCTGCCGCCACAGAAGCGTTAAGGGAATTGATTTTCCCCTTCATAGGCATTGAAAGCACCACATCACATTTTTCCTTAACAAGTCTGCCGACACCCTTGCCTTCAGAACCGATAACAAGTGCCACAGAGCCTTTAAGGTTTGCATTATAGAAGGTTTCCCCATCCATATCTGCACAGTAAATCCAGACACCGCGTTCTTTAAGCTCTTCGAGAGTCTGGGGGATATTAGTTACCCTTGCAACATGCATAAATTCAACTGCACCCGCGCTTGTTTTGGCAACAGCAAAGCTCAAGGGTGCGCTTCTTCTCTTAGGAACAATAACGCCATGAGCACCTGCAGCCTCCGCAGTTCTTATAATTGCACCAAGGTTATGAGGGTCTTCAATTTCGTCACACACAATAATAAATGGTGCTTCGCCCTTTTCTTCTGCAAGAGCAAAAATATCATCAACAGTTGAATATGCTTTAACTGCACCAACTGCAACAATTCCCTGATGGTTTCCGTGACCGCACATAAAATCAAGCTTCTTGCGGTCAACCTCTTTAACCGGAATATCTGCATTTTTAGCATCTGACAGAATTTTGGGAATTGAGCCTGTACGCTCCCCTCTTGCCACAAGAATACTGTCAAGAGGGCGCTCAGCCTTTATAGCCTCGCTAACGGAATTTCTTCCGAAAATTATATCCTTATCGGGCTGACTACCTTCTTTTCTGAAATCATCTCTATCATCGAAATCCCGTCTGTCAGAATCTCTTCTGTCAAAATCTCGTTTATTTTTTTTAAAATTATCTTCTCGTCTATCTTTATACATAAAAGTTCCTTTTTACAATCGGACGCGTAGCGTCCCCTTCATTCCGCATTCTGCATTCCGCATTCCGCATTGAAAAGCTTATACTGTAGGTATAAGCTTTTCCTTTCCTCCCATATAAGGTCTTAATGCTACGGGGATGTTTACGCTACCATCTTCATTAAGGTTGTTTTCAAGGAATGCAATAAGCATTCTGGGAGGAGCAACAACTGTATTGTTAAGAGTGTGGGGGAAGTATTTCTTATCCTTACCGCCTGCACGGATTTTAAGCCTTCTTGCCTGTGCATCGGAAAGATTTGAGCAAGAGCCAACCTCAAAATATTTCTGCTGACGGGGACTCCAAGCCTCAACGTCAACGGACTTAACCTTAAGGTCTGCAAGGTCACCTGAACAGCATTCAAGAGTTCTTACAGGAATATCAAGTGAACGGAAAAGGTCAACTGTGTTTTTCCAGAGCTGGTCAAACCAATAGGGGCTATCCTCAGGCTTACAAACAACAATCATTTCCTGCTTTTCGAACTGATGAATTCTGTAAACACCACGCTCTTCAATACCATGAGCGCCCTTTTCCTTACGGAAGCAGGGTGAATAGCTTGTAAGAGTCTGAGGAAGCTTTTCCTCAGGAATAATTGTGTCAATGAATTTACCAATCATAGAGTGCTCGCTTGTACCGATAAGGTAAAGGTCTTCACCTTCAATTTTATACATCATTGCATCCATTTCAGCAAAGCTCATAACACCTGTTACAACATTGCTTCTGATCATAAATGGAGGAATATAGTAGGTAAATCCTCTGTCAATCATAAAATCTCTTGCATAGGAGATAACTGCTGAATGAAGTCTTGCAATATCACCGCAAAGGTAGTAGAAGCCGTTACCTGCAACACGACCTGCACTGTCAAGGTCAATACCCTCAAAACGCTCCATAATTTCTCTGTGATAAGGAATTTCAAAATCAGGAACGAGAGGCTCACCGAAACGTTCAACCTCAACATTTTCGCTATCATCCTTACCAATCGGCACAGAGGGGTCAATGATATTAGGAATATTCATCATAATATCAGTAACCTTCTTTGAAAGCTCTTCCTCTGCTTTTTCAAGCTCTGCAAGGCGAGCAGCATCCTCGGAAACCTTTTTCTTCATTTCCTCTGCTTCATCTCTTTTGCCCTGAGCCATAAGAGCACCAATCATTTTGCTGTTTTTATTTCTTGAAGCACGAAGATTATCTGCTTCGCCCTTTACCTTTCTGCTTTCAGCATCAAGAGCGATAACCTCATCAACAAGACCTATTTTCTTATCCTGGAATTTGTTTTTAATGTTCTGCTTTACTATTTCAGGGTTTTCTCTTAAAAATTTAATATCAATCATTTTCGTATCCTTCTTTCTTCTTTCTTATTTCCTGTTACTCTTATTCATTATCAAAAATCTTCAAAAGCTTTTTAAGGTCTGCATCATCGAAAAATTCAATTTCAAGAGCGCCTTTTTTAGAAGATTTTGTTATTTTCACTTTTCTTCCAAGAACCTCTGAAAGAGCAAGCTCCGCTTCATCGTAATAAGGGTTGCGTTTTTTTGTTTTCTTTTTAGCAGGCGCTTCCTTCACCATATTTCTTGCAATTCTTTCAGTTTCTCTTACTGAAAGGTCATTTGCAACAACAAGCTTTGCAAGGTCGGTTTTCATTTTATTGTCATCAAGAGATAAAATCGCTCTTGCGTGACCCATTGAAAGACTACCCTTTGAAACCAATTCCTGAACATCCTCAGGCAAGTTGAGAAGCCTTAAGGCGTTTGCAATTGAGGGTCTGGATTTACCAACTATTTCAGAAATCTTTTCCTGAGTATAGCCAAATTTATCACTTAACTCCTTATAGCCGTTAGCTTCTTCAAGAGGGTTAAGGTTTTCTCTCTGCAAATTTTCAACAAGAGCAAGCTCTGCAACCTGTGAATCTGTTAAATCTCTGATGACAACGGGAACCTCTGTCAAGCCTGCCATTCTTGAAGCTCTCCAACGCCTTTCACCCGCAACCAATTGATAGCCACCATCGGGCATTGGTCTTACAAGCAAGGGCTGAAGCACACCGTGTTGAGCAATACTGTCGGAAAGCTCTGACAGAGCTTCTTCATCAAATTGTTTTCTGGGCTGTTCGCGGTTAGGCTCAATATCAAGCAATTTAACCTTTGTGGTACTGTTGCCCACAGAAATATCTTCAACGGAATTGTCGGCAAAAATTGCATCAAAGCCTCTGCCGAGTCCGGATTTTTTTACTGCCATTTTTTATCTCCTTATAAATGGATTAAATCTGCATTTTTAAAAACTCTTCTGCAAGAGCCATATAGCTTTCGCTACCTCTTGAAGCCCTGTCATAATAAATAACAGGCTCGCCAAATGACGGTGCTTCAGAAAGTCTTACATTACGAGGAATAACGGTTGCATATACTTTCTTTGGAAAGAAGTTTTTAACCTCTGCAACAACCTGCTGAGTTAAATTGAGTCTTCCATCGTACATTGTAAGAAGCACACCCTCAAGCTCAATAAGAGGATTATAGAGTCTTTTGATTGTTCTCACTGTTGCCATAAGCTGTGAAAGACCTTCAAGGGCATAATACTCACACTGAATGGGAACTAAAAAGCTGTCGGATGCTGTGAGAGCATTGAGAGTAATAAGTCCCAAAGATGGAGGACAATCAAAGAAAATAAAATCGTAATTCGACTGTAATGGAGCAAGCGCATTTTTGAGAACTGACTCGCGCTTTTCAATAACTGCAAGCTCAAGCTCTGCACCTGCAAGATTTATGTTCGAGGGAATAATGTCAACACCCTGAAACTTTGTGGAAATAATTGCAGATGAAGCCGTTGCTGAACCGATTAATATTTCATAAGATGTGGCTGTAAGATTTTTTCGGGAAATTCCGTAACCACTTGTGGTATTACCCTGAGGGTCAATATCAACGAGTAAAACTTTTTTACCCAAAGCACCCAGAGCCGCCGCAAGATTAACTGCACTTGTGGTCTTGCCAACGCCACCCTTCTGATTAACAATGGAAATAATTTTTGCCATTTAAACTGTCCTTCCGTATTGCAAGGCGCAAAAGCACCTATTAACCTAATTATACATATTAAACTATACCATATATACAAAAAAAATGGAATAGAAAACATGTAAAATTTTTAATAAAAAATCAAAAAAATTCACCCTGTTTTCTATTGACGAACAAAACCCAAAATGCTATACTTTTTCCGTTAAACATTTGCCGTCAGGCAAATATATCACGTTAGCAAAGCTGACATATCGCGCACTGCAAAGTGCATATCACATCTGCGAAGCAGATATATCACACAATGCGTGAGCATTGTATAAATACGGGGGCGTAGCTCAGCTGGGAGAGCGTTTGACTGGCAGTCAAGAGGTCATGGGTTCGATCCCCACCGTCTCCACCAAAAAATTCCGTTCACGAAAGTGAACGGAATTTTTCGTAAACATTCTAATCTGCTTAAGGGTAATTTTTCGCCTAAATAATCATCTGATAAATGCGTTTGTTAATTACTTTATGACAAAACATTTCTGGGGTTTGATTCATACCACATCTTATTCACAGGAACAACTTCACCTGTTTTTGCATTATAATCAAATACATGCCAAACTGTTCCACCGGTGTTCATAGGAACATTGAAGGTATATGCACATTCATCTCCCACATAAACCTGAACCTTCGCACCGGACATAGACAACCCTTTAGAATTATATGAATTTTTGTTGGTGAAATCGTGTACAAGGTAGCTGTATGTGCCATCCTCTTCCAAAACATGAGCTGTTGTTGTTTCAGGACCATAGCTTGATGTATCATCCACATCAAGATCTGCCATAAGAATTTCATTTTCGTAATAAGATTTTGCCCAATAATATGTATGGAAGCTGCCGTTTACAGCAGGTCCGTAAAAATGAGAATCCAAATCACGTGGATGCTCACCCCATGTGAGAACGACTCTGAAGCTCTTTGCTTCTTCAAAGCTTCCGATATTCTCAGGTGAAAGAACAACATCAGCATTGGTTACAGGTTCAGAACCAACAGCAATATTTATAAAGTTGGTTACATAGCCTTCTTTTGCAACCTCTAAGGTGTAGTTACCGGGACGAAGCTTAATAGTATAGCTTTCTTTCTTGAACACACCGGAAGAGAGGATTTCTCCGGTTGTATTATGCCAGTCTGCACGTACAGTGTAGGAAGAATCTGCCAAGCCGCCACCTGTAACAGCATCCTTGATTGTACCGGATACCTTCACCTTACCTGTATTATTACGCTCAACCATCACAAGTGCTTCCAGATAAGTCAATCCGCCTGCAGTTACAGAAACCTGACTACTGTAAGTAGCGTAGTCTGTAGCTGATACAAACATCATATATTCACCGGCGTGCAAGTTTTCTGTGATGAAACCACCGTTTGCATCAGTATATAATACTCTTACAAGGTTTGCTTCTTCTATAGCACCAACTGTATATATCTTGATACGGGCATTATGAAGAGGCTCGTTAGTATTTATATCATAAACATAACCGGAAATTCCGCCTGTACCGAATGTACATTCATCAACCTTTACACCATTCTCCAAATGCAATTTTTGCTTATGGGGATTGTTTTCAGCATTCTTCAAATGTTCAAATTCAAGGGTGTAATGGAGCTTTTCATCAAAGTAACGGCATGCTGCGGTTTCTTTATCTAAAGCAGAATCTGCATACGCATAAAGGGTAGTGTCACTGCAGTAAAGTGTGTCATCTGCTGAAGCACGAGAGGTGAAGGGAGCATTAAAGCCGATACCAAAATCAGCAGAATGTCCGAAGATATCAAACATATTCAAAGCGCTTAAATCACCGGTAATTCCTACGCCTGCTTTTGCACTTCCCCTTAACTTTAAGTGTTCAAGGCTATCATCAAAGCTGAAGATTGTTCTGGCTGCATTGTTTTTATACTGATATCCCTGCTTTGATTCAATAGTGTATGTAATACTTGCAGAACCTTTAGCTTCTGCATTATAGAAAAATACAATATCAAATGAGAAGCCGGTAGAGCCTATAACAACAGGTAATCTGCCAAGCTCAATGCTTCCTGTAACCAATTCCGTATTGCCTGAGCCGTCTGCAAGCTCATAGCCTGATTCTGCCAAAGCATATTTCAATGAGCCTTTAAGATTAATCTTTTCCTGAATTGAATAAGTGAGCTCTTCCACATCTAACTCAGAAGCTTCTGTCTTTGCATTCAAAATGCATGTTACATCGGGAATTTCGATTTCAATTTTACCTGATACCTTTGAATTATCAACAATATCCTTTTCGTGAACTGTGAGCTTTAAAGTATCATTTGCCTTATAATTATAAGACACACCCTCTGAGGGAACAAATGAGTCTGTAAGCGGTGTACCCTTTCCTGCAAAATCAATACGTTTGAAAACTTCAGATAACTCGGGGGCTACGCAATCAAGCACAACGACAGTTTTCTTCTCGGTTACCTCTTTAACCTTAAATGAGTATCCTGCCGGTGCTGCTTCATTACCGGGTAAAACGATAATACTACCACGTTTAATAGCATCTGTATCATCGTTCAAAGGTAATTTTACTGTGTAAGATTCACCATCTTTTTTTACAGTATAATCAACAATTGTAGCCAAAGACTCCTTGATAACACCACTTTGATACTTGGAATCATCACGGGCATTTTCTTTAGTAACAACAATTGAACTGTCTAACAAATCAAATGCTTCAAAAATTCTTTCGATATCACTATCGTAAATTGAAGAATTTGGTCTGAACTTATTATTCTTGAGCTTCAAGAAATTAAATTCAACTGCAATTGCAGCTTCATCCTTATAAGTAACGGATTTCTTGTCCTTCCAGGAGCTGATATCAATTGAGCTGTCTGTAAAGCCCTTTGCTCTTGCTGCGGTATATGCTACAAATTCTCGGGTAGCTCTGGCATTCGGATAGAACTTAGGCACATCCTGCTCTAAATCGTCAATCTTTGGTTTTGGCAACAGTCCGTATGCCTGGGCAGTTTCAATAGCAACAGCATTTTCATCGCTTCTGGTATCCTGGTAATAAAAGTCTATATCAGCCGCATCAACAGACAGGTTTATATTAAGCTTTTCAACCAATAAGCCTATCCATTCACTTCTGGTATATACTCCATCATCAGCTACTTCTTTGTGCTTTGTATATTCCACATTGCATTTTATGGTATATGACTTTTCAGCAACAGTAATAGCTTTATCCAATTCGATTGTAGCTGTTTCTTCTTCTGCCGAAAAAGCACTCAACGGAGCTATGTTCAAAAGAATTGCAATGCACAAGAATATGCTGAGCACACGTGCAGATTTCTTATGCTTAATTGCGAGCACAACGCACACAACTGCCACAGCAAGCAATGCAATTACCAAAATAATTTTTAAAGCGCTCTCACCTTTTGAAGAAGCTACATCCTTAGCATCATCTTCAGCTTCAGAGCTATCTTCACCCTTTGAGGGCTTTTCACCTTTTGAAGGCTTTTCGCCTTTTGAGGGCTTTTCGTTCCTGGAAGGCTTTTCGTTCTCGGAACCATCTTCAGAATCAGAAAACTCTCCGGTATCGTAAGTTCCTCCGGGATGGAAGTTCCCATCAGAATAATAGTTGCCTTCAGAGTCGTAGAATCCTTCATCCTTTAAAATTTCTTCAGATTCAGGAGTCTCTTCAGGCATTTCACCAATGGTAATAACATTGGTTTTATATGTACCCTTGGCAGCAATGGAAATATTATCAAACTCCACGTCACCGGATTTAACTCTCAATTCTTCAGGGATAATTGTTTCAATCGAAACACCCTCCACCATATATGCGTTTGTGTTTTTGATTGAAATTGTGAGTGAAATTTCTTCATCAGAAGCACATTCAGTTTTATCTGTTAAAATAGTTGCTTCTAATCCATCTTGAGCGCCTGTACTTGCAGCACTTGCATTAACCAGCAACGTAAATAACATACAAAACGCTACTGCCAACACTAATAACGAGCTTGCAATTTTTTTCACTGTAACCCAACTCCTTTATGGTCATTATAGCTTTTACATAATGTCTTGTTTGATAAAGTCAACATTTAAAAATATCAAACCATACTCATTAAACCAGAATAGCATATCACAAATTGATCATTAACGCAAGTAGCTTTAGGGTGAACGGCATTATCCTAACGTGTTCTTTACTTTCCCTTTAGTTTTCTTGAAACCATAAAACACTTATGATATAATTAAGACAATAACTATACTACGAGGTATCAGCATGAAAAATTATGATATTGCTGCTTTTGTGTGGCCGTCTTATACTGGCGATGAGCCAAGAACACGCATTTTCTGGCCCGATGGTATCGGCGAATGGCAGACCGTTAAGGCTATGACCGACAAGGGCTATACGGGTTGCCGTTGGCCTCGCATACCTACTTGGGGTTATGTAAATGAAGCGGACAGTTCTGTTATGGAAATGCAGATTGACTGTGCCGTTTCTCATGGAGTAAATGTTTTCATTTACGACTGGTATTGGTATGATAACAGACCTTTCCTTGAAAACTGTCTTAATGATGGCTTTTTAAAGGCAAAAAACAATAACAAAATGAAGTTCTGCCTTATGTGGGCAAATCATAATGCCACTCATTTATGGGACAAGCGAAATTCCGATGATGACCTTGATACAGTTATCTGGAGCGGTGTTGTAACCCCTGAAATTTTTGACAATATCTGCGACAGAACCATAGAAAAATATTTTCTTAAGGAAAACTATTATTGCATCGACGGTTGCCCTGTTTATATAATTTTTGACATTGATAATTTCATCCGTTCCTTCGGCACAAGTGACGAATGCAAAAAAGCTATCGAAAATTTCCGCCAAAAGACAATTGACGCAGGCTTCAAGGGTCTTCATCTGCAGTTTGTTCATTGGCGTGACCGTGTTTTTAACTGGTTAAAGGACGAGGATTCTCAGAAGGGCGTTGTTTCTGCTCAGATGTATGAGCACCTATGCGCATCCTCCGTTACAAATTACAGCTGGGGCGGTATTACTGATTTTGACGGGGATTTTAATGATGTTTGCGAAGGCTATGTTACCGAATACAACAAGATTGCTCCTACCCTTAGCATCCCCTATTACCCGAATCTTTCGGTAGGTTGGGATGATAATGTAAGATTTTATAAATTCAGACCTGGTGTTGTTGATAATAACACTCCCGAGAATTTTAAAAATGCTTGTGAGAAAATCAAAAAACTTGCCGACGAGGGTATGGAAAAAGGCATTTTAAAGGCTCCTTTTATTACGGTTAACAGCTGGAACGAATGGACCGAAACCAGTTATCTGCAACCTGATGACCTTTACGGCTATTCTTACCTTGAAGCAATAAAAGAGGTTTTTACAGAGGAATAATTATGGACAATTTTACAATTTTAAAAGACATTCCCTACGGAAGCCACGAAAGGCACAGGCTTGATATTTTTATACCTGAAAACCCAAAATGCACCCGAGGAGTTATACTTTTTATTCACGGAGGCGGTTGGGTTCAGGGTGATAAATCAGGACACCATCACGACAACGATTTTTTTGCCAGAGCGGGTTACATTACCGCTACAATGAACTACCGTTTTGTTGATGAAAACACAAATGTTTATGATGAACTCGACGATATAACTGAAGCACTTAAAGCCATAAAAAACGAGTGTAGAAAGCAGGGCTACAGCATTGAAAAGCTGCTTTTTTCAGGCGGTTCTGCAGGGTCCCATCTCACTCTTCTTTATGCTTACACAAGAAAAGAAGAATCCCCGATAACTCCCGTTGCGGTTTGCCCCTACTGCCCACCTGTTGACTGCTCAAAGCCCGATTTTTTAATGGGTATTTCAGGTGAATTTGAGGATTGGAAATATGGTGTTCTTTCCGGATGCTGCGGTATTGAAATCAACAAAGAGAACCTCCTTACCCCTCAACCGCAAGAGGCTTTGAAAAAGATTTCTCCCCAGGAATATATTTCAGACGATTGCATACCTACCGCCATTTTTCACGGCAGACTTGATGAGCTCATACCCTTCTCCCACATAGAAAAATTCATTAATTCATTGAATGCAAAAGGGGTAAAAAATGATTTGTTGATTTATGAAAATTCAGGTCACGCTCTTGATAAAGATCCTGAAGCTACACAAAAAGCAAGATTTGTTATTCAGGATTATGCAGAAAAATATTTTTAAGCTAAAACGCTCTTAATAACTTTACAAGCAAAAAAGTTCTTGACATTCACCTTATCAATATGTATAATATCTCTTGCTTGTAAAAGCTATGCTGATATAGCTCAGGCGGTAGAGTGCATCCTTGGTAAGGATGAGGTCACCGGTTCGAATCCGGTTATCAGCTCCAAAAAATCCTCGTTCAGAAGAACGAGGATTTTTTATTTATTCACTATTCACTAAAAAACCGCAAACGTTTTTTACTTTTTCACCATAAAACCCGTTTTATATTTGTAATATAAGTACAGAAACATTTTTGTAGAAAATATTTACAAAAATTTATTTTATGTTATACTTTATATGTATAATTTTACATTCTTGAAAGGATGGTAGTAATGAAAACATCAAAGAAAGTTATCGCATTGGTTCTTTCCGTTGTTATGCTGGTTGGTTGTTTCTCCGCAACTGCTTTCGCAGTTGAAGAGGCTTACACTCCCTCTATCGTAATTCCCGGCATTTTCCAGAGCGAAACAAAGTATTACGAAGATGGCGTGGCAACCGATTTAGAGCCCCCCTTCTTTATGGGTTCAACAATCGAAATCGTAGGTATGGCAGTTACCGATGCTCTTATCCCTATTGCAAAGCTTGTTGCAACTCAGGAGGATAAAGATAATCAGGCAGCTCAGGCGGTTGCAGATGTACTTGGCGAGGCACTTATGGAAAAAAGCCGTTGCGATGAAAACGGCAAATTTGTTCACGACATCCGCGCAACAAAATACAATGACAGCTTCGCAGACCTTAGTGCTCACGATCAGGAATATATCCTTGACCAAATTCCCTTGCAGAACTATATTGACATTGCAGGTGGCGAAAACCTTTATTTCTTCTCATACGCTTCTCTCGGCAATATGATTGATACTGCTCAGGAGCTTTATGATTTCATTCAGTTTGTTAAAGAGGATTCAGGCTCAGACAAGGTTAATATCGTTCCTATCAGCCAGGGTGGTTCTGTTGCAAATGCTCTTATGCAGATTTATGCAGATAACAACCGCTCCGTTGCAGAAGATATCAACAGAATCGTTTATGTTGTGCCTGCACTTGATGGTTCAACT
Organism: Acutalibacteraceae bacterium; assembly: GCA_045577815.1. GTDB lineage: Bacteria > Bacillota > Clostridia > Oscillospirales > Acutalibacteraceae > DTU089. Next base: position 2,389 of record JAZNJB010000003.1, on the reverse strand, counting down.
CTTATCGGTGAAATTTACCAGTACGGTCTTATTGACGATGAAGAGCTTTACACAACAATGCTTCCTTCTCTTATGGGCGAAGAGGATATGTTAAGTTATCTTATTAATATTATTCTCCGCATTATGCCTAATGCAAATGTAAATGCTATTCTTGATACAGCAGTTTACACTCTCGTTAAGGACTATACAAGATATTCAACTCTTATGTGGGGTCTTTGCCCATCCGGCAACTATGAGGCTTGTCGCGAAATGTACCTTATGGACGAGGGTCTTGAAGAAATCCGCAGACAGACTGACTGGTTCTACAATGCACAGTGCAAGCGCTATGATAATATAGAATATGCAATTGAAGACGGCGTTAAAGTGTTCGATATTGTTGACTACAACGTTTCACTTTATCAGCTTGTTGATTCCTGGGATGAGGTAAACGCAGACGGTATCATTCAGCTCGATTCAACATCAATGGGTGCTTTCAGCTATGGTGTTGATGTTCAGCTTGGTGATGATTATGTTCCTGTTATAGCACACAACTGCTCTGACCCCCGAAACCACGACCACTCTGACCCCAACGGCATTGTTGATGCTTGTGCAGGTCTTCTTCCTGACACAACCTTCTATTTCTACAATCAGAACCACGAAAGAACAGGCTCAAACGATGTTATTATGAAGCTTGTTACAGAGCTTCTTGTTGACGAAAGCTTTGTTGATGTATTCTCAAAGCCCGACAAATTCCCTCAGTTCAACGTTGGCAGAAACTCAAAGGGTCTTATGAATGATGTTGCTGAAATGAAAGAATATGATACCAGCGACCTTACAGAAGAAGAAAAGGCTCTCCTTGCTGATGCTATTGCTCAGGCAGAGGCTCAGCTTGACCAGACAAATGTTGACATTGATGCTTTTGAAGAAGCAAAGGATAATTTCTACACAGTTCGTGACCAGATTCTTAACAGAGATAAAGAACCTGAAGAGAAAGAAAATGGTGCATATATGAACTTTGGAGATGCACTCAAACAACTCCTCCAGATGTTAAGTGAAATTCTTTATCTCTTCTTTGGTGGCGCAGGCTTCGGCGAAATGTAATAACAAAAAACACCTTGGTTTTTGCCAAGGTGTTTTTTAGTTGCCAAAAAATTAATTCGTAATGCGTAATTCGCAATGCGTAATTATCGGGTCTGCGACGCAATTGTAAAATAGTAGTTGTACGATATACCATGTAGGGAACGGTCTTGACCGTTCCGCAAGAACCGATCACCGTAGGGAACGGTCTTGACCGTTCCGCAAGTGAAAGATTCGAAAAAAGTAGAACGGTCGGGACACAAGACCCGACCCTACATTGCACTATCTTACTACATCGCCTGGTATGGGCAAGCCCATACCTTACAGTTTTAAAAAAATAAAAAAATACCTGACAGGAAGGGAGCTTCTGTCAGGTGTTTTTGTTTTTAGCAGCAAACGATGTATTTTTGTCCAATGAGAGTTGATGTTTCGTAGTCACAACGGGTACAACTTTCGTAATTATAGGTTTTTTGCAAGCATCTGGGAGAGGTTGAACGCGCTTTATGATTAATTGTTCTTACAACGGAGCTTTCAAGCTTGTGACCCAAAAGTGTGCAGGTAATGCCATAGGTAGCAATACCTTCATTTTCTTCACCGCCATTTGAATAAAAAGCAATGATTTTCGCTTTGGTTTCTTCAGAAATATCTTCATTTTCAATAATGATTACCATGTCTTCGCGGGTATCTGTTTCTTTTGCATTTGCAGGGATAGCTACTGCACAAAGTAAAGTAGCTAAAGTCAATACAAGTGCGAGAATTTTTTTAATTTTCATTATTTATCTCCTCTAAATTACCTATTATTTCAACAAGAAGATCTTTGTCTCTGTGGCTTAAAGTATATGTATTACCATTATGTTCGAAAATTATCTGATATGAATTAATGTCAGCCATTTCATAAATATAGTATGTAATGAGATCTATTTCTTGCACTTCAGTTGCAGCTTCTTTTGTATCTTCGGTCAATGTTTTATTGCATAAAACTTCAATAAATAGTTCAGTATCACTAAAAGTGAAGTGTACTTTAGTAGTTCCGTTTTCTTTTGAAAACACTATATCTGTAACTTTTATACCGTCAGGCAAAGTTGCCGGATATAAAATATCTGCTTTTTCAGATTTTAATGCGTCTTCAATGTTGGGGTATTTTATACCTTTGCTATCTACAAATACGGAAACACCATTAAACTCCTGTTCCTCGCCAATAGGTGAAGAATGAACCGAACCGAATTTTTCTGTAAGGAAATCGAACACATTCCAATCATTTGCAACAGAAATAATACTGAACAATGCCACAAGGATTGCAATACAAGCGGCAACAAGCCAAACCTTTTTCTTA
>JAZNJB010000002.1:0-82465 GCA_045577815.1 Acutalibacteraceae bacterium | reverse complement strand
CAAGACAAAATTCGATATATTCAGCGATGCTGAATTCGATATGATATAAATCCTTATAATCTCGTGCCAACGGCACATATCGAACCAAAGGTATATCGAGTGCAACGCACATATCGAAAATCCGTCAGGATTTATATCGAGTGGCTTTGCCACACTTCTCACGAAGTGAGCACAACCCCATGAGCTATTCCCGGTGTGCTTTCCTTCTGCATTGAAGAGGTGGGGGAGAGAAGTGCGCCCGTACCCACAAAAAGAACCTTGTTCAGTTCTTTGTTTTTTAATTTACTCAGAATATATGAGCAGACAACGCTTGCAGAGCAACCACAGCCTGAACCGCCTGAATGCATATCTTGTTTTTCTAAATCGAAAATCATCATACCGCAATCCTTGTGGACAGAAGTGATGTCTGTGCAATATTCTTTTCTCATCAATTCCTTCAAAAGAGCAGAGCCTGTTGAGCCTAAATCTCCCGTTAGGATTAAGTCATAATCATCGGGGTTGGTGTTGGTATCTTTAAGGAAATCGCCAATTGTCTGCGCTGCGGCAGGGGAAAATGTCAAGGGTACACCATAAAATAAATGAAATTTTTTATTCTGTGACTATGGAACAATTAGATAAATATCCACCTACAACAAATGGTAGGTGGATGTTTGTTAAGCAAGTTTTTTTAAGATTTCAGTGTTTTCTTCGATGATATCCTTGTTGAGTTCAATATACTCAAGCGCCTGTTGATAAGCATCTTTGAATTTGAAGACAATCTCAACATCACCACCATCATGGATAAAAATCTCTTCAACAAGCTCTATTAATAGGCTACGGGTTAATTGATTTATATTCCCGTGTTTTTTAAAATGTGCTATAAAATCATTATCTCCATTTGCGCCTTGTGCAAATTCATCAGCAGATTTTTTTAATGCCTCAATTTTTTGGTCAAGTCCTTTTAACTTATCATTAAGATCAGCTTTTAGAAACAAATATTCTTCTTGTGTAATGATATTATTTTTCCAGTCTGGATAAAGATCTGCAATAATACGCTGAGTTCTTTCTCGTTCCTCTAAATATGTTTCTAAATTCTTTTTCAAATGATCTGATTCTTTTTTTCGCTTAGGACTTGTATTGATTTTTTCTAAAAGCTCATCTATACATATCGCCGTTTCTATCATTTTTTGGATAGTAACAAGCACTGTTTGTTCTAATTTATCAATACGTATTGTGTGATTTGAACAAGCACTTTTTTTCATTTTACGAGATGTTACACAACGATAATATCTATAAGTTCCATAAGAATGTGTATTTGTTTTTTTATTCATTACACGTTTACAATCTGCACATCGTACTAGACCAGAAAACAAATCAATTTCTTTCTTTTGTGGACTTTTACGAATGTTTTTATTGAATAGTGATTGTGCTAGTTCAAAAGTTTTTTTATCAATAATCGGTTCATGTGTGTTTTCTACAATTATCCAATCTTCTTTGGGGATTGCTCGACACTGTTTTATCTTATAACTCATAGTAGTGTTTTTCCCTTGAACCATATTACCAATATACATTTGATTCTGAAGTATTCGTCGGACAGAACTATCGTGCCATAAACCATCGTTACTTCTTCCAGTTGGATGTTTGTAATTTAAACCTTTTATTTTTTTGTACATAGACGGATTGGGTAATCCCATTTCGTTAAGATCTTTGGTTATTCCTATGATACTTTCTCCTGAAATAAACTTTTCATATATCAGGCGTATAACAGGAGCAGTTTCTTCATCAATAATAAGTTTGTGATGATCATTGGGATCTTTTAAATAACCATAGGTGGGAAATGAGCCAATGAATTTTCCTTGTTGTCGATTAACATTAAGTGTCGCTCTAACATTTACGGAAGTGGTAGCTGCTAAACTTTCATTTATAACATTAGTAACACCGACTGAAATACATTGCATAGCAGCGTTCATGTTTCCTGAAGCGGTATCTAATCCATTGTTTAATGCTATAAAACGAACTCTATATCGTACAAAGACATTATCAAGATAATTTCCTGCATCTGTGTAATTTCGTCCGAATCTAGATAAGTCTTTAACAATAACACAATTTACTTTTCCGCTATAGACATCTTCCATCATTCTTATGAATCCGGGTCGATCAAAATTGGTACCCGACCAACCATCATCAATATAGAAATCATAAAGTTCAATATCGGGGTGAAGTTTTAAATATTCTTTTAAGATTTCACGCTGAGATGTAATTGAGTAACTTTCTGCTTTATCTCCATCTTCACGAGAAAGTCGAATATAAAGAGCAGCCTTCCATACCATAACAGGTATTGAAGGCTGTGTTAAAATTTCTGAGTAATTAGAATTTGCCATAATACATGCCTCCATAGTTTTTATGAAGGTATGGTTTTTCTACACAATGGCAGTATACCATACATTTGGTTTTTTATCAAGTTTATTTCGGTTAGAAATTAATGGAATTTTCGGTTAGAAATTAATGGAATTTATTATTGCTGTTTCCAAAGCATTAGTGAATGTATTTTCAGAGTTGAAACGTATTTTTACTTTTGTATCTCCTACCTTGAATAGGTAAGGATTTTTGACTTGTTCTAAAAAGTCAATAAGCCGTTCATTAATAGGTTTGGTTGTACAGATATTTATGCTACAAATATCTATAAGGTTTTCTTTTGAATAGTCAGTAAACGAAGCATTTTGATATTGTTTTAAAGTATTATCAAGCATATATCACATAACCTTTCATAGCGTAGTTTTGACACTTGGAATAATTTTATTCATTTTCATGTGTGATTTTGTTTTGAATCTTATCAAGCGGCTGGTAGCTAATCAGCTCCACGGGAGTTCCACCCTTGGCAGGTTCTCTGCCAACTGCTCTCATTGGTTGCGACGGTTTTATCACGCTCGACCTGTGACTAAACAGGAGTATCATTATCACTATTACCGGTTATCGCCATATCAAAAGCTATTTGATATCTATAGCAACTGTTTATCGCTCCCACAACAGAACAAGATGTTGTTAATAAAAACAACATCTGTTCTGTCGGATCCTGGCGCAGTTCTATTGTGGCTCTTGCCTCTGCAAGAATAATAGCAACGTACTTGATAAAATATCTATTCTGTTGTCAAAGTGCAATCGAGGTTTTAACCCCCTCTACTTGACAACGGACATTTTTTTAGCTTTTGAGCGGGTATCAATTAAAATTTTTTTGAAAATTTTTTCTTATTGCATCTCTGATGTCTTTAACCGTTGAGTAAGATAAGTTGTTTTTTCTTGCAAATTCTCGTAACTCCATACCTTCCAATATGCAATTTTTATAAACCAAAAACTGTTTAGGTGTGAGTGTTTTCACAACGGTATCAATTTCTGATTGCATAAGCACTTGAGTTTCTAAGTCATTTTCATCTATCAACCACTCACCAGAAACTTCCTCGTCTTCAAACACCTCGTATGACAAAACTGTACCTGCATTGTTACGGGATTCTTCTATTGCTCTGTATATCTTCTTTTCTTCTGCTCTTAAAAATCGCAATGTTTTCAAGTCAACCTCAACAACTTCTTGTGTTGCTCGAATTCTTACCCAATAACGCTTAATGCCATCATCATTGGTTGTCCATAAATCGTAATCGAAATTTTTATTTTTATACATTTATATAATCTCCTTTTTTGAATTTCAGTTTCAAAAATGGGAGATTACGGATATTTAGCTATGTAAGGTTCCCAGATTTTCACCACAGACACCCTTTCTGTTTACGAAAGGCAAAAAAACAAGCCCGACGAAAACTCGTCAGGCTTCTATCTATAGTGATGTCTGTACATATAATTTAATTGCTTATATTTATTTTTATTTTTGTACCGCATTTATGGCACTTAACAATTATTCCTAAATCATCCTGTATAGAATCTATTATGTGTATTTTTTCTTTTTTGTTTGTATCGCAAAGTCTTCCTCCACAAATTGGACAATGTATTTTTTTCGTTTCGTTTAATGTTGGTTTAGATAATAGTATCATATTCTCCCTTGTTCGCTTCAAGAGAACAAAAAGCTATTAAATATATCCCTCGCTAAAGGGATACATTCTTTTATTATTTGTTGTTCTTGCTATTATTAATATCATTGCGTAGTTCGGATTTTGCTTTATCATTTGAAGAAATGTATTCTCCAATATCTGCAGGTATGTGAAAATTATTTATATCTATACCTTGTTTTGATTTAGCTGCTGCATCAAAAAATACGCCTCTTTCACTTGTATTCAAGTTTAAAACATCTGCTAATAACAGTAATGCTTTATCATTTGGTGCAGCCTTTTTATTATTTTCAATTTCACACAGATAACCATAACCTAAACTGACTTTATCCGATAAATATCGTAAAGTTAAACTTTTATTTATCCGCATGCTTTTTAAATAATCGCCAAATTTCATGTATTGTTGGTTAACAGTTTTTTATTAAATAATCTTCCACATATGATAGAAACCGTCTGTAAAATTACCGCTACAGTAATTGCATTTGCATACAAATACAAACTTTTAATGTTCAATATTAAAACAGAAATAAAGCCAGCAACAACTATTAATGATGTGATTTTTTTGAACAATTTCTTTTCTTTCTTTGTCAAAGGTTTTTGTGGTGTATCTGCTGGTGATAGAACAATTAGCATTACAGAACAAAAAATATAGATAGCAATTAAAATGATATAATTAAATTGTACACTTTGTTTTACTGAAATAATACCAATTGTAAAAAACAATAATGTAATTACTAGACAATGCAATTCGGTTTTTACATGTAAACCACCAGCAAACCTATGAACTAAACAGAAAACGGTATAAAACAATATACCTGGAAACACAACCTTTAATATTGCTCCAACAAACAAACAATAACATAAAAAGACAAATTCAGAAAATAAAACAAATAGGCCATAGTGATATAATTGATAATCCTCATTATCTATAGCGTGTTTTTTTATCAGAAATTGTGTAATGACTTTTGATACTCTACTTATCATTTTTAAAATTTTTAAGCTTTTCTGGTATTTTTGGTTGGAAAACTACAATTGTACTTGTGGAATTTGCATCCACCTTAAGTGAACAATTAATAACTTTAACCAAATTTTTTAAGATGTTTTTTTTCATTATTTCACCTCCATAATCTCTTTATACATTTTTTTTCAAAAATACTCAATAAGACATTTTGTCTTATATCTTTTAGTGTACAAAACTTAATATTTTTCAAATGCAACTATAAAAAATAAAAATAAATTGTGCTTTTTTAAACTACAATTTTAAATTTTAAAGTCTCATTTTATTCTACTATGACCTGACAAATGTTAGTATATTTAGGGGTGATAATATGAGAATTTACGGCAATGAATTAATCGGTTTAAGAATAGCTAAACTTAGAAAACTAAACAAACTTACTCAAGCTGAGTTCGCAGAAAAAATTGATTTATCACCAACAGAAATCTCGAATATTGAAAGAGGTAAAAATAGTCTTTCATTTAATACCCTGGTTAACATTTGTAATGTTTTTGATGTTTGTCCATGCCAGATACTTTCAGGTGCAATAAAAGATGATGTTGATGATAATATTATTGATTTAATAAGGGAGCTTAGCAAAGAAGAACAAAAAATGGTTTACAAACTTTTGTTAGCGTATAAGGAAAAGTAAAGGTATAAATACGATTTGAAAAAGTAAGAATAGTATGTTATAGTAAAACTCAAAGTATTATGCTTTGAGTTTTACTTTTTGGAGGGTTGATATATATGACCATTAATGCTTTAATTTGTGACGATGAAAAAGAGCGTTGTGATATAGTATTGCAATATCTTTTAAAATACTGCGATGAACGAAACATCACTTGTTTTTATGACTCATATTCTAATGGTGAAGATGCACTTTCTACAGATATGTCATATAATATTGCTTTTTTAGATATAGAGATTAAGAATATTTCGGGATTGGATATAGCAAAGCATTTAAAAGAGAAAAATAAAAATGTAATCATTTTCTTTATTACAGAATACGAAAAGTATATAGATGATGCTATGGATTTGTTTGCTTTACGTTTTATAAAAAAGCCACTTGATTATTCAAGGTTTTATAGTGGACTTGATAAAGCTATCGAACTTATTAATGAAGATGATGTTGAATTTTATTTAAAAGATACAAACAAAGTTTTGAAAATTAAATCAAAAGATATTATGTATGTTGAAACCCTTGACCATAAAACTAAAGTAGTAACCGCAAACGGAATATATTATTCATCTGAATTGATTGATTATTGGCACAAAAAACTTACCCACAGTAGTTTCTATAGAGTACATAAAAGCTATATAGTCAATTTAGATTATGTTGATGAATACAAACGCAATGAAGTTAAATTAACAAATGGTGAGATTATCGGTGTTTCATATCGAAATCAGCCAACTTTCAGACGATATTTTTTCAATTATTTAAAGAGGAGAAAGTGATATGGGAACCATAGCTCTAAATGTTGTTTTACAACTAATAGAAAGTTTAATATTTTTTGATTTTTATGAAAATATAAAAAACTCCTCTTCAAAAACTAAAAATTTTTTGATTGTTTCTGTTAGTTATATGGTTATGTGTTTTATAAACATTGCCTTCAATTACAATACAATCATCAATTTGTTCGTTTTCGCTTTTTTCCATTTTTGCTTCTGCAAATTTTTATACAAATTTAAAACCCGATTTTCACTTTTGTATACTGCTTTATTTTCATGTTTGGTAATAATTACAGAGCAAAGCGTACTTGATGTTATCTCAATAATTCTCCATTCATCTCCTAACGAAATAATTACAGATAATTACGCCTACATACTTTTAATTGTATTAAGTAAATCCACATTGTTTTTGTTATTAAAAGTCATAGCTACCATAATTAAAAAGTTTCAATCAAATGAAAAAATACGACTTGCAATACTGATTTATCCAGTAGCTTTGATTTTAATTTTATTTGATTTTGTTGTTGTGTCAAAATACACAAATCCATCAAATGATATAAGGACACTACTTGCATTATCAAGCTTAGTATTGATAGTTTCTATTATAGTAACTTGCATATTACAACAAATAGAATCGCAAAAAGAACAAGAAATTCTTGAATTAAAAGCACTGCAACAAAAACAAGAAATAAACAATACATACTTTGAATTGTTAGAGCACCAAAATGAAGAATTACAGATTTTTGTACATGATACAAAAAAGCATTATAGGAACCTGTATGATTTAGCTGAAACTCCCATTAAGTTAAAAGAATATATTGAAGGAATTGTTACTGATCTTGAAGAGGCTAATCAGATTGGTAAAACGTCAAACAAATTACTTGATTTAATAATAAGCAAATACAATTACATTTGCGACAAACAAGGAATTATTTTTGAAAAGAACATACACCAGTCAAACCTTGATTTTATAAGTGATAATGATTTAACATCTATATTTAATAATTTGTTTGATAATGCAATTGAAGCCGCAGTAAATAGTCAACAAAAATCTATTTTTTTTGGTTTAAACAAAGTTGGTAATATGTTGGTAATTGATGTAACTAACTCTTGCGGTGCGCCACCGGTAGTTGAAAATCACAAGTTAATTTCCACAAAAAGTGATAATGGTTTACATGGCTATGGCTTTAAAAGTGTTTGTAGAGCAGTAAAAAAATACAATGGTGATATTGAATGGGAGTATAAGTCTGATAATAAAGAATTTGTTGTATCTATAATATTTTCCATAGAAAAACACGTCGAACGATAAAAGTTCGACGTGTTTTGTGCAGTTTGGGGGTAAAAACAGTGCACTTTGGTAAAACTTATAGAAAAAACGTTTTTCTATAGATATCATATTTTTAGTGATGTTTTTGTCTTTTATATAAACCTTATTAGTTTCGTATTAGGGAAGAGGTGATTTTGCTTTTTGATATGAATGGGGTTTATATTACAATAAAACTTTAATTAATAGGAGGACTTTTTATGAAAAACAAGAAAAGACTTTTTATCGCGTTCGTTTTAACAGTTATAGTTTTTTCGTCATTGCAAGTTGTAGCTAATGCTGAAGCTACTATAAATCCGAGAGTTAATTATACATACTGTTGGGGCAATAACGGTGATTTCAAGGATACATATAATGAGAGTGTAAAATGTAGTAACATCACAACAATAATGTCTTTGTCAGGAACAAACAATGCTACAACAACAGGAACAGGTATTGTAGACAAAACTTATTACAAGGAAGCATATGTTGGAATTAAGAATTCCTCGGGCACTTGGAAAACAGATACTGTAACAGATGATAGTCATGCGTATGTAACTGCAAATGTCAATCCTATTGTTTTTTACCCTGTGTTATCTCAACATGAGGTTATTGCACATGAAACTGACAGAGGTTATAAGATGCATAGCAGAATTTATCAGTGATTAGGTACTAACTCTATATGAAAAGCAAGAAAATTAAAATATTAATAATTTCAGTAGTATCAATATTAATTGCTATTGCACCGGTATATCTCTTTTGCGTTGAATATCAAAAATCTGCTATATACAGAGACCTTTCGCAAAAGGTTAGATACATTGATGCTTTAAACCTTTCAATTTATGAGTTCCCTAACAGAGAATGTGCAGAAAAAGCAGCAAAAGATTTGGAGGGAATTAATCAGTTTCAAAAAATAGCAATCATTCCTAACAGACCTTCTCTTGTTCAGGATTTCTGGTGTGAAGAAGAACCTGTTATTGAATACATAAAAAACGGAACATTTAAAGGAATTGATAAATATCGTGCTAGCATAACAAACGACGATACAAGTAAATCATTTTCATTTTCTACATATCAACTTTCTGAATATTTAGTAAGAATGGGATTAGTTGATTTAATTGAAGGTGAAATGATTGATTTTAATAAACAAGATAAAGATTGTATAGAAATACTTGTTACAGAGGATTTTGGTGCCGGAATTAATGAGGAAATATATTTCACCGTTAACGGGCTTGATGAGAATTACAAACAGGTTGTTGTAAAAGCGAAGATTGTTGGTATTGTAGAGAAAGGCTCCTTCTTATATGGCTATCACGAATATTGTGGTGATGTCAGAACTCCTGAAATTTTACATGAAATAATTTTCGATAGTGAAACAGTTTTCACAAATGATATTTCTTATTTATATGAATATGAAGCAGAACCCAATAGTATATTGGATGAAGAAGTACCTGTGTTTTTATTAGCAACAAAAAAATCTCTCAATAATTCAACTGTTAATGCTTTGGTAAGTGATAACAACGGAAGCCAAGTAACACAATATGCAACACGAATAAATAACGAAAGTGTATATTCTGCTTTAAATATTTCATATGGCATTCTCGCAGGTAGTGTTATTGCTATAATCCTCATTTTGATTGTTGATATAGTTCTTATTAAAAAACTACTGAAGAAGGTTGAAGATTGTGTTATTAGCGAACATTAAAAGGTTTATACAGAAATCTTCATTTTTGTTTGCTGTTTTTATGATAACTCAAACTATTGCTGTTATAGCACTTGAATATTCATTTCTTAGTTTCAGGAATCAACAAATTGAGTATTCAACTTATTCAAGTGGTGTAGCAAGTTTTACCGTAAACTTCAAAGAAGGCACAACGTTCTCGGATGTTTCAGAAAGAATAGAAACTATAAAAAACATTGTGCCTTCCGAGATGAAACAGAGTTATATAACAGTACCAAACAAATGTGAAACAAGAGCATATGTTTTTGGACAGTATCAGTCCGTGCTATATGGTAATGATATAAAATCACAAGATGATATTGTAATTGCTCATAATGAATATCAGAATAATCAGGTTCGGATAGGAGACACAGTGAAAATAGGCGACGATATTTACAATGTTGTGGGTGTGAGACTATTTGATTATGCTGAAATTCCATTCCAATCAATAAAAAACAAAGATATAGTAGAGAAACTTGTTATTGAAACACAAACTATCCCTGACAATAAAGAAATTGCAAGTATTACAGAAGCATTGCAAAATAATTTTTCTGAGTTTAGTGTTTTAGCTCCATCAGAAAGAAATATGCTTTCGGAATATTCTTTGGACAGCAAAACGTTAACAACCTTTGTTTTATTGATATTATCAATGATAAACATGTCGTACATCTTCAAAGTAGTGATTTCCAAAAGAAATTCTTATTATGCTATATCTCTGTGTTGCGGCTCAACTTTCAGAAGAATGAGGATTTCTCTGACTGCAGAAAGTTTAATCTACGGTTTTTTTGCCATAATCATAGGAACTCTTGTTTTTAAGTTAGGTCTAGAGAATGTGCTATTTACAAACAACAGGTTTTCTGCAACAGATTATTTGTTCTCTGTTTTATGGTGCATAGGTATAATAGCAATACCGATTATTTCTTCAATAATAAACTTTTCAACAAAATCAATTAAGGAACTTGTATATAACAGGTGTTAGGCTATGTATATATTCAATTTAGCGCAACGGCTCATTTATAATAAGCCATCATTACACATAATTCTTATAATTCAATTTGTAGCAAGCTTTTTTGTTATTGAGTGTGCAGTTTCCACACTTACATTAACTACAAGCTCAAGCAACTTTATGAAACCTCTTCTACAATCTGATTTTTGCTATTTTTCAGTTGCAGAAAGAAATGTTTTTATAGATGAAAACGGAAATCTGCTTTTTAACAATAGTGATATATTTTTTGAGGACTGTTTAGAAGGCCTTGATGTTGCAATGCAAAATGATATGGTGAGTTTGTCTATCGGTTCCAAGGCTTCTTCCTTGCAGCTTCAACCGAAAAAACTAATACAAAAAACCTCACCCGATATGTATTCGGGTGAAGTTTTCAATAGTGAAAATTCCGAAGAGAACGTTATTCGTATTATTACCAACGATAAATCTTTTCAAACAGGTTCATATCATGATGCAGTTTTAACTGATTTTAACGGTAAAGAGATTAGAGCCAAAATAAAAATCGTTGGTGTTTTAGCTGATCCTGCGTACGTTTTAAGTGCTACTACAGCAGGTTCTGAAATGTCAAGCGCTAATATCAGTCATATTATGGACAAAGCTCAGGATGGTGCTTTTTCTTGTATCGGTTGTACAGAAGATTATGAAGCTCTGATTGGTGAAAAAATAAAGCACCCCATCAATAAAAATACGCTCGTTTTGTTTCAGGATTCCGTTACGAATGAAGAAATGCAAAATAATATTGATTTCTTAAGAGAAAGAGGTGTAGTTGCCACCTCCGATGATGTTTTGAAAACAACAAAATCAGATAATGTGTTCATAATAAAAACATACTTGCCTACTTTTATATTCTTGTTTTTTGTGTCGCTTTCAGGAATATTTGCGGTTTCAACAATAAACATATCCTCACAGATAAAAACATTATCTTTATACGGTATGCTTGGATGCTCTGATAAGGATATTAAGAAAATAATCTATTGCTATATTTCCGTTATATGTGCTATACCTCTCTTGATAATATGGATTATCTTGTTACTTTCAAAATATTTGAATGCTTTTTCAGGTTATTTTTTAACCATCTCAGCTTTTAATTACTTACTGCCTGTTTTCATATGCGTACTTGTTTGTTTAGTTGTGCCTATTGTGCCCATTTATACATTCAAAAAGCAAAGCCTTATTGCTTTGCAAAGGAAGAATTGAGGTCAATTTATGATAGAAATAAAGAATGCTTCTAAAACCTTTCAAAAAAACAAATCAACTGAATTCCAAGCACTTAAGAATATCTCACTTAATGTAAGGGATGGAGAGCTTCTCGCAATCATAGGTAAATCAGGTGCAGGCAAAACAACTCTGCTTCACAATATAGCCTGTATTGATTCTTTTGATGAAGGTGCGTCTTTTTCAATTAATGGTACAGATGTTACATCTTTGAACGATAAAGGAAAAGCAAAATTACGAAATAAAACTATTGGATTAGTATTTCAGGATTTCGCTCTTGTTCCCGAATTTACTGTTTTTGAAAATGTTGAAATTCCTCTTGTTTTGGCTAAAGAAAACAGAAAGGCAAGAAAATCAAAGGTATTGGATGCATTGAGCAAAGTAGGATTAGAAAAGTATGCCTATAAAGATGTAACAAATCTTTCCGGTGGAGAAAAGCAACGCGTGGCAATTGCCAGAGCTATAGTTAATAATCCGGATATTATTCTTGCGGATGAACCTACAGGTGCATTGGATACTAAGACCGGAGAAATAATATTCGATTTGCTTAAAACATTAAGTGACAATGGTAAGACAGTTATTATAATAACTCACGATAAAGACATAGCTCAAAAATGCGAAAGAGTTATAGAAATATCGGATGGTAAAATTTTGAACTAACTTGAAAAGTGGTGTCTTTACACCACTTTTCTTATTTGTAGTGTTTTATTTTTAGAAGTTTTCTTTATGTTTGATAAAAGCATGATTCATAAAGTAAATAACTATAGAATTTAAAAAGAAACTAAATAAAGATTTTGATGTAAAAACAAATTAATGTATTTGGATTTTGTTTTGATTTTTATTAAATACGATGATATAATTAAAAATAATAGCCAATACACAGTGTATATATTTGTTTGTCAAATTGGATGTGTTGGCTAATAAAGATTTTAGAATTTAAATTTATAATTTGATTTAAGTGACTGGAGAACATATAAATGAGTTTAGAAATTGGTGGCAGAGCTGATAAATACGGAAATGAATACGAAAACCAGTATTTAGTACGATTGCTTTTAAGAATTGTTGAGGGGCAATTTAAATCAATAGTTGTTGAGCCACTTGGCGAAAATAAAGATGCAGTGGAATACATAGCTACTGATAAAAATGATAACAATTGGCATTATCAGTGTAAGGCAAGTAACACAACGAAAGATCATTGGAGCATGTATGATTTAAGTATGCACGATGTGTTTAAAAGAGCAAAAAGTATCATTAAAGAATCAGCAAACAACCACTATTCTTTTATTTCTCCGCTAACTTATGGTGAACTACCAGAGTTATGCAAACGTGCTAGAACCAATGCATCTGTAGAAGAATTCAAATCCTATCAGTTAACTAATGATAAAATTAAAGCAATATTTAACGACATCGCAAAATATGGTACTTTTGACACAAATGATATTGCACAATATTCTGAGTTGGTAAATGTACTTTCAAGATGCTATTTTGACACTATTTCGTCAGGTCGTGAAAGCATATTGGACTTAAATGAGCATGTTGGTTTTTTGTTTACTGGTGATTCTGATGCTGCACGAGTTCTTCTTCAAAATTATGTAAACTCTACCGGAAAAATTGGTGTGGTTATAACTGCTAATGATATTGTTTCTTTTATGGAACAAAGTGGATTCCCAACAAGAAACAACATTCATAGCGATAATCTTTCGATAAAGATAAATGAATTAAATAATTCTTTTTCTCGAGTTTTTCAACCTATAAACCAAACATTAATTCATCGCACCGAAACTGACCGTGTTATTAATGATATAAAGTCCGGCAAATCAGTTGTTTTGCACGGCAAAGCGGGAACCGGAAAAAGTGGGTGTGTTCAAGAGGTAATACAAGAACTCAAAAACAAGGGTGTTTTATTCCTTGCGCTTAAATTGGATAAAATTGTTCCCCAAAATACAGCTGACCATTATGGAAGGGAATTAGGTTTGCAGCAATCACCTGTATATTGTTTACATAATTTATCTGCTGGAACTCCTTGTGTTCTTTTGCTCGATCAACTTGACTCACTAAGGTGGACAAGTCATCATTCCGCAAATGCTTTAGATATTTGTAAAGAGTTCATCTCACAAGTACGATTGTTAAACAAACACCATAATGGTCATGTTTCTATATTATTTGTTTCCAGGACATTTGATTTAGAAAATGATGCTGGTTTGCGTTCTCTGTTTACCCCCAAAGATAATGACCCTATTTCATGGGCCAAAATACAGATAAATACATTTACACATGAAGAAGTTCGGTCTTTAATTGGTAGTGAATATAATGGTCTTTCTGCAAAATTAAAAAATCTTCTCCAAACGCCTTCTTCATTGTATATTTGGACTTTGTTGAATGACCACTCAAGAGTTCAGTCTGTAAGCACCCCATTTCAGCTTATAGAACATTGGTGGAAACAAATCAATGATAAATGTATTTCATCAGGCTTAGATGTCCGCAGAGTAACTGAAGTAAAAGACAACATAGTTAGAAAAATGGAAACGACATCACTTTTATCTTTGCCTGGAGTTATGTTTACGGATTATAATAACGAAATTGAGTATCTAACCTCAAACGGTTTGCTGTCAAAAGGAGATAACAGCATTTCGTTCGCTCATCAAAGCTTCCTTGACTTTTTTGCGGTTGCAGAAAAAATTAACGAAATATTTGAAGGTAAGAACATAACAGAAATAATTAGCGGGAAACAAAATCAGACTCCACATCTTCGTTATCGTTTGTTAAGAATTCTTCAAAACATTTTAGAAACAGACGAGAACTTATTTGTGAAAATGTGCGAAGATATTTTATCTTCCGATGATATTCGCCACTATTTTAAGTGCACGATTTTTGAGGTTGCTGGTCAGTTAGAGTGTCCTCAAAGTACGTTACTTAAATATATGCATCAATACTATGTCAACCCCAAATGGCACGAATATGTTTATAACACCGTATATTTAGGACATCCACAATATATTGAGGATTTAGATAACTACGGTCCCTATGATTGGTTAAGTGACGAAGGGTTAACCTTGTTGCGTTCAATTAACACAAAAAGTCAAGATTTTGTACTCGAAAAAATCAAACCAATTTGTTTTAAAGACAAAGAGAATGATATAATAGCATACAGAACCCTTTGTCATGATTGCACAGAGGATTCCACTGAAATGTTCAAAATTCGATTAAAACTTTTTGAGTCAAACCTTGATTTTTTAAGAAACTTTTGGGGTTCCTCACACCTTGTTAAAAACAACTCAGAAAAATTAATACCAATTCTGAAGTTGATTGTAGAATACAGTGATGAATTAACCCAACACATATATTTGGGCGAACCAAAAGAATTAGCCACTTACGCACAAAAGAATTATCATAAGATAATACTGGAGCTATTACCTGCAGTTTGTGCGAAAACGAAAAACTTCAAACCACAATGGCCCAATTATGAATTTAGTTCTCAATACAGAAACTGGACTAGAGAATCATATAACGAACATCCCGCCAGAGATGTTGTTCGTATTCTCAAATCTGCAATGTGTGAGTTTTCGATTAAGGAGCCTGAGGAATTTATCTCGTTTGTCACCAATTACGACGATGAAAAGTCTGTGGTGTATTACGAAATAATATCTTCTGCTATAAATAATTTGGATACAGCTTACAGTGATTTTGCGATATCTTGGTTATGTAGCGATATTCACAACCATCTTTTCATATATACCGCAAATCAAGAAGATTATTTATCAACATCAAAAAAAATAATTGAAAAATTCACATCTTATTGTTCAGACGCTGTTTTATTAGAACTTGAAACCATAATACATAATTGGAAAGAACCAACAGAGAGAATGGTTAATACTTATAAACACCGTCTTGAAGTAAATAGTAGTAAGGAGTGGCGACCTGTATATTACTCCTTTTGGGGACATTTGCAGAAAGAATTATTACCATTTATCAATACAAAGCGTTTGTCCACCAACTCGATAGCACTATTACAGGTTTTAAACAGGAACGAATGGATTAGAGCACCGTTTTACAATTGTGGTTTTCATGGTGGTTCTGCAAAAAGTGTAGTTTCTCCAATTCATGGGAAAACCGAAAAACTTAGTGATAAAAAATGGCTGGAGATTATTTCTACAGATAATGAAAAAATGAGTAATCATTTCAATGGTAATGAAACTTCGAAATATTATATTGAAGCCAATCATGTTATGTTTTCTTCATCACTGTTTACACAAGCAAAACGAGAACCCACAAGATTCGCACGCCTTTCTTTTAATTTTCCTAGTGATTGTTTTTCCGGTTATATTTCAAGTGTTATAAGCGCGTTATATAACCACGAAAACGATGTTGAAAACATTGATTTTAACCTAATATGTGATGTAATAAAACATTTCCAAAGCCATAGTAACCAAAATGTTATTAAGGAAATTCTTAGGTTAATCGCGAAATATTCTAAAGAAAACTGGCCGCAAGAAATTATTGATTTTATATGTGTTGCAGCTATTCAGACACCAGATCCTGTGCCAGAGGAATATCCCCTTAGAAGAGATGAAACTTCAAAAGCTTTAACACCACATGGTTTATTGAATAATGCTGTAAATTGTGTTCGTGGTACTGCATTTGAAACAATTTCAAAATTGCTTTGGGAGCATCCTGAGTATGGTGATGTTTTCAAGCCGATTATTGAGGCTGCCTGTGAAGACCAAAATGATGCTGTAGTATTCTCAATAATGTTTTGTGTGTTCCCATATTTTCAAATTGACAATAACTTTTGTATTCATATTTTTAAAAAGTTGATTTCAAAAGATATAAGAGTACTTGGCTATCCAGATTCATGGGAAATAATATGCAGAGATTATAATGCTAATGGTGTTTTTTACACTCAAAAGCTGTTTGAAGCTTGTGTTTCTAGAATCGAAGAGTTAGAAGAAATTTCTGCCGGGTTGATTTGTGCTGCTGGAATTTTTTATGATAATAATTTAATAGATAAATTATTCCATACTGAATTGAATGATAAACAAATTGATAGTGTTTGCAATCAAGCAGTATCATCCTTTAACGAGATTGAATTCCATGATAAAAGTAAAGAGGTTTTGTTAAACTACATTAATATTGAAAATTATGAAGTACATTCATTCGGTAGGCTGTTTTTTGATAGTTGTATTGATATCAATAGAGATGAAGACTTCTTAATACACTTGATGAGTTCAAAACAAAAGCCTTATCAATTACAATCTTTTCTTGACTTTATTCTTCAACAAGATAAAGATATAACGAATTACGCAAATGTCATGAAAAGCATATGTGAAAACATTGTGTTAAGAGGTGACGATCTTGACAGAGAATGGATAATAGAAAAATTAATAAAATGTATCATTAAATTATTTGATAACAACCGAATGGATAAAGAAGTTCAATCTCTTTGTTTGGATATGTGGGACAATTTATATCAACACTGCTTAAAGTCGATTAAACCCTTTGCTGAGATTTTTGATAATATGAATTAATTTTTTCAATACAATGCTGTTTGAAAAACAAAGAAATAATTGTTGATGATTAGCTAAGGTTGTTAACTTGATTTAATAAAAACACGTCGAACAATTTGTTCGGCGTGTTTTTGTGCAGTTTGGGGGTAAAAACAGTGCAGTTCGGGAATTTACAACAAATTTCGACAAATTTAGTGTATTATTTTTTTGAGCTATTTATATATATATTAATTTGAACAAAGCGACGATGTTATGTGACCAATGAGAGAGTTTAAATAGATGTAAATTTGAACAAAATAAATTGTTGAAAATCGTATTATAAAAATATTATATTGGATATGATTATGTTAGTTATGCCAATATTATATATATTAAAAATTTTTGGGAGGAATTATAATGAAGATCCAATTAACATTAACTAGAGGAAATGTTTCTGCTGTGGCAGAAATTAATGAAAATGCTGCCCCTACTGTTTCAGCATCATTTTTGAAACTGCTACCATTAAAATCCACTGTTTATCATGCTCGTTGGGGAGGGAACGAAATTTGGACATCATTACCATACTTTGAAAAGTACGAACATGAAAATGAAACTTGTATACCTACTCCAGGGGACATTTGTGTTGTTCCGACAGGAGAAAATGCATATGATTTGGCCATTTGGTATGGTACAGGTTGGATTTTTGGACCTGAATTTGGTTTTAGACCATCTGCAATTATTGGGCATATAACTTCCAATTTGTTAAATTTCGCTATTGCAGCAAACGATGTGTTAATTAACGGAAAAGATACAATTATTATAGATAAGCTCTAAAAATATTATCTGTGGAAGTGTGGTAATAAATGGATAAAGAAAAATTAAATAAACATATAAAGAAACATGCTGTTGATTACATACTATTTGTTTTTAGTTCTGCTGGAATTGTGATTACGGCATTTTGGGGTGCAAATTTTTATAATGCGTTCGTTAGAATTGGGGTACTAATTGTATGTGGTTTATTCATTATTTCGTTATTTATAAGATTTTTATTTTATGTAAACAATAAAAATGTTGAGAAAATAGCTGATAAAGTTATAAAATCATTGCAATTATCACAGGATGCACAAAAGGTTGATTATTTATTAAATAACAACATGTTAATGAAAGAAGGCTACCCTCATATTGCTATGAGAATAGAAACAATACAAAATATTTTTGATGAAGTTTTAGACAAAGTTTCAGATGAAAATATTCTTTCTGAATTAGGTAAAAATGTAGCTAAAAATTTTATTAGTCAGACATGGGATCAAATGAACAATAGTACCAAAGGAGAAACATTATCACCTAAAGAATGTATTCTCAAATGGTTGCAAATGGAAAGGACTGCTGGTTGGGGTTTGTTTGAAATATCAATCAATGACATTAATGGTGGTAAATTTAGAGGTGAAATTAAAGTAACTAACTGTTTTTTGGCCTATAGACGAAATGAAAAAAACAAAAATTTGTGTACATTTTTAATAGGCTATATGCAGGAAATTATAACTTCTATGGCTGGTTTTAATGTTGTTGTAAATGAACGTCAATGTGGGAAAGTTGATGGTAAAGCTGTTTGTTATTTTTCTTTTGACCCAACGGATTAAAAAGAAGGTGTTATTATGTCAAAAGTGGTTATTGTATCTGGTGGGAGTGGTGAAATCGGTGAGAAAATTTGTAAGACTCTAGTTAAAAATGGTTATACTGTTTTTTTTACCTATTATCAAAATATTAAGAAGGCTAAAGAAATTGAATCATATTTAAAGATATATGATTCAGATTCCAAATCCCAAATGGTAGATATAACTGATTCAGCTTCCATAAAAAACCTAGTATCAAAAATAGAATCAACAAATGAAATCTATGGATTGATTAATTGTACGGGTATTTCAATATCGGCGGATCCATTGTTAGAACTAGAAGAAGTTGTATGGGATAGAATACATAATGTTAATCTTAAAGGAACATATTTGATGTGTAAATATATTTTGCCTTTAATCCTAAAAAATGGGAAAGGTAGAATTATTAACATATCTTCAATCCATGGGCAAAACCCTCCTGCACTAAGAACCGCCTACAGTTCTTCTAAAGCTGGAGTGATTGCGTTAACAAAATCACTGGCTAAAGAGGTTGCACAATATAATATTTGTGTTAATGCTATTTGTCCTGGACCTGTTAGGACAGACATGCTTGAAAAAATATGGATGACATCTGCTAAAAAAGAAAACATCTCTTTTGAAGATTACGAAAAAAGCAAATTAAATGAAATTCCGATAGGTAAACTTTGTGAACCAATAGATGTTGCAGAGAGTGTCTTATTTTTACTTTCAGACTGTTCTGCTCAAATAACGGGTGCTGTTATTAATATTAACGGTGGTGCATATTAGGAGAACCGTAATGGATGGAAAAAATATTCGAATTAATAGACTATCACAAAATGGTAAATTTTTATGTATTCCACTTGATCATGGTATTACTAATGGTGCTACTCCACGACTGTCAGAATTCACAAAAATTGTGAATTCTTTTGTTGAAAACGAGGCAACGGCTATCATTGTTCATAAAGGGATGGTACGATTTTTGCCGGATTTAAAATCAACTGGTTTGATAATTCATCTTTCAGCAAGTACTGAAATTTACAATGAAACCAATAAATTTTTGGTTTGTGATGTTGAGGAGGCAATCTCGTTAGGCGCAGATGCTGTTTCTATTCATATCAATATAGGGAACAGATTCGAACAAGATATGATAAAATCCTTAGCACAAATTTCAAGGGAATGCTCAAAATATAATATGCCATTGTTAGCAATGATGTATGTTAAAACCGATGATAATAAGGTTATTATTGACGAACAAAGACTTATTCATGCGATTAGAATAGCGGTAGAATTAGGTGCAGATATAGTGAAAATTCCATATGTTGAGGATTTGAATACAATGGAAACAATAATAGCTAGTACACACATACCTATTATTGTCGCTGGTGGGAAACGAACAAGTGATGATATCATTTTAGAAAAAGCCAATAAAATTATGGATGCTGGAGCAGCAGGCATAAGTTTTGGAAGAAGCATATTTGAAGCACCGGATCCTTCCTCGTTGCTTGATAGTTTAAAGAAAATAGTTTTTAATAAAACATAACCGTATCATTTGCTCATATAACAATTGTTATTTTAAGAAAACAAAAACACACCAAAATTAAATACGTGTTAATAAAGTTTTTCCTTGCCTTGTATTGAGAGGTGAATATTATAAATTCTTATATTTAAATATTTAATTTTGAAACTGTGAGAGTTGTTTAACGCTTGTTTAACAAATGCCATATATGACACTTATAAAAAGACACCGGCATTGATTTATGTCAATGTCGGTGTCTTTGTGCAGTTTGGGGATAAAAAGAATGCAGTTTGGGAAAAGAATAACAAAGGAAAAATAAATAAGGTATTATGAATTTGACAATGTAATTCTGATTAAGATAGGGGGGAGTATAACTCTTTTTTTATTTAAAAATTACCAAGGAAGGATGTAAATTATGAAAAAAAGTAAAAAGATATTGGCTATTTTGCTTACTGTATTGACAGTAGTCGGTATTTTCTCGTGTGCTACAACAGTTTGGGCAGAAGAATATAACGAATATGTTGAAACAAAAGCATATGAAGAAAAATTACTGACAGAAACAGTTGCTTCAGAAAGTGAAAAGGCAGAAATAGTCTGCGAGGTTGAAGAAAAACGAGAAGAATATTCAAAGACATATAAACGAGCAGATGGTTCATATACTACTGTTGTTTCTCAGACACCAATACACACATTAAAAGATGGTGAATGGAAAGAAATAGATAATACTCTCAAAACAGACGAGGGAATTCTCAAAAATACAGATGGCTCTTTTGATATAGAATTTCCTGAAACAATTTCAGAAAATGAAAAAATCACCGTAACAAACAACGGTGAAAGTATAGCATTTTCAGTTAATAATATTGATAGTTCATCTGCCGTTGTAACAACTCCTGAAGCAAATGAAAAAGATATTATTGAAGAAGATTTATCAAAAACAGTATCAGAAATAACTTATGAATCAATTGATAAAAACACAGATGTACAATATGTGGTTTCATCGGGATTCGTTAAGGAAAATATCATAGTCAATGACAAATCAGGTCTTAAAGATACATATTCTTTTGATATTGAAAAAGGAAACCTTACTGCTGTGCTTGATGACAGTAACAATCTTAACTTCAAAAACGAGAAAAAGGAAATTGTGTTTACAATTCCTGCACCTGTTATGACAGATGCAAACAATACAGTTTCTTATGATATTGATGTGTCTGTAGAAAACGCAGATAAATCAATACTCACATTAATATATACACCATCAAAAGAATGGCTTAACAGTAATGATAGAGCTTATCCTGTTGTTATTGATCCGGTTATTGCATTGCCAAGTGAAAATGAAGTAGTTATTGAAGATGCGTTAATCTATTATACATCTGATAATTTGGATAGCTTGAACACCAATTATGTTAATTCGCCTTTGGGTATCATTGCTGATATAGGTTCAGTAGAAGATGAAGAATTCATGAAAGGTAATGTTCTTGTTAAATTCAACATGGATGTTTTCGAAGGATTCAAATCTCCTGAAATAGCTGTTACAGATGTGAATTATATGGGTAGCGGTAATGCTATGGGTGGAAACATTCTTGCAAAACCCATAAACGGAACATGGGATAGTACAACCATTACTTATGATGATGTATATCCATCAGATGGTTCAGATCCTGTAATTACTTATGAAGATAAAATTATAGACTATTTCACAGGTTTTCCTTTAAATACGGAAGCAGAAGAAACTTCAATTGTATATTTTAATATTACAGAACTTTTCAATCAGTGGTTAAAAGGTGAAATAGATAACAACGGTTTTGCATTAGTACCTGAAAGTTCAAATGTTACCAGTATGATAATCATGGGTGGATATGTTGAAGCAATTAATACCGGAAGAAAAACATATTACGATTCTTACTGCACAATTGATTATGTAGATACAACAGGAACTAACGATTCATTTGAATATCTTACCCAAGAAATTGGCAGAGCAGGTACAGCAAATGTAAATACATTTACAAGAGCCCTTTCTCTTAACCGCACAGATTTGTCAATGGATGGTTTGAGATTACCTACAGATGTTACTTTTAATTACAATCCGTCAGCTAATTCTTTTATTGACATTATGTTAGGTATAGTAAATGAATTAGATGGTAGTGATGAGAGTGTAATATTACCTTATGGAAACAACTGGCTACCATCATGTTTCCAATGCATAACGATGTTTACCGAAGGTGAATTTCAATTTTTTACAGGCGAAGGAACTCTTGTTACCTTTAACCAAAAAGATGAAACCGAAGAAGGTTCGGAAACTGTAGTTACTACCTTTGAAGCTGATGAAACAAGTGATAGTGGTTATACACTTGAACTTGTTGATGAAACCGGTGATGTCACATTCGAAAATATGAAACTTACTTCGCCAAGTGGTACGGTATCATATTTTAGCGAAGATGGTTTTGTAAACAGAATATGTGAAGCTGAACCTAATTCAGATGGTACTTACGATACAATAAATATTGTAAGTATTGATGATAGTGGTTACGTAATTGACTATATAACCGATGGAGTAGGTAGAAAATACGATTTCGAGTATAATGAAGAAATTGGGCTATTAACAGGAATTAATTGTCTTGCAGCAGACGGAACACAAATCAAAGCGGGAACAACAGAGGTGGATTTGAAGGTTACCTACGGATATGATTCAAATCGCAACCTTACAAGTGTAACTTATCCCGATGGAAAAACAGTTTCATATACATATTCAGGTAATAAATTAGTTAAAGTTCAGAATATTGATGCTTACAGTATTCAATATACATATGATACGTTAGGTAAGGTAACTAAGATTACAGAAAAATCCGGATATACACAAGGTAACTTTATCAATCTTAAAGAATTGAATAATCGACAGGTTAAAATTACCGATGCTTACACCGGTGTGAAAATATATCAATTCGGAAAAGATGGCAGACTTCACTACATATTTGACGACAATGGTAATTTCTGTAAGTCCGATTACGCTCCTACTAACGAAAATGTTTTATCATCAAATGATTGGAAAGTTGAACCCGAAAATCTTTTGAAGAACGGGTCATTTGATACAGCTGCAGATAATTTACCTAAAGAATGGGAGAATGCTTTTTCTGTTACCTTTGCTGACATTACCAATGTCTATGATAACTCTTGTAATGTGGTTAGTACACAAGAAACAACAAAGTTGCAAAGTCAAACTGTTGATGTTGATGGTGGAAAAAACTTTACATTTTCGTTATATGCGAAGAATAATGCAAATGAAAGCAAAGAGACAAAAGAGACAGATAAACTTTATCTTAAAATTATCGCCGTTGATGAGAATGAAAAAGAAACAAGTGAAGCTATTCAAATTGTACCGACAAAAGAATTTGAACAATACAGTGTTTCTGTATCGACTAAAACCGAAACAGATTATGTAATTGTAGAATTCGGTTTGAATGAAAATACCGGAAATTTCTTGGTAAACAATACGCAGCTTGAAAGAGGTAATGGCACTGCTGAATTCAACTATGTTGAAAATGGTGCTTTCCGATATGTAACAGACACAGCACCCTATAATTGGAGTGAATCAACAATTGCTACACAGACACTCAATGAAGAAAGTGTTAATGCAGTTGTTCTTAATGGTGGTCTTCCATACTATGAGCAAAGCGGAGAAACATATACTCTTAAAGATTCTGTTTCATCTGTTACTCAAAATGTTAAAATAAATGGTAAAAAAGGCGATGTTTATTCAGTTGGCGGTTGGTTTAAAGGACTTTTTGATGATAACTACATCAATCCTAACTTTATGCCTAATTATGCCACAACAAACACGCAATTAACAAATTGTCTTGCCCAAATCAAGGTAACATATCAGTACACTAAAGATACCACAGACAGTGATGGTAATGATACACAAGAGACTGTAACAGAAAACTTTGTAGTTGATTTCGAAGCGCATAATGACAGTTGGCAGTATGCAGTAGATTCTTTTGCATTAAAAGCAGATGTTGAATCAGTTGATGTTACGATTATCACTAAAAACATTCCTGAAACATCTTATGCAACAAACATTTCATTAACAAAAGATTCTGATAGTATGTTGAGTGAAGACGATACAACAGAAGGTAATGAAGAAACCTGTATATGTAAGTGTGAGGATTGCTATTATGGTGAAAAATGTCCCTGTACGGGTGCGATAAATGGTGATTGCCAATGTCCTGAATGTTTGAGAAAAGAAACAACAACAGAAGATGATTTCGGAAATACATTGTCTAACAAGTCAACTGATGGCATAAAATATATTGAAACACTTTCATCATATACATCAGATGGTAACTACTTAGCTACATATACTGATGAAAGAGGGAATGAAACAACATATGATTACAACACCCTCAATGGTATTTTAAAATCAGTTACTTCTCCAATAGGAACAGGAAGTGAAACAACAACCACAAGCTATGAATATGACGAAATGGGTAATATTGTTTCGGTTTCAACCAAATTAAATGATGATGAATCTCAAACTTTGGAATATGTATATGAAAACGATAGGTTAACTGAAATTATTACACCTAACGGAAAGTTCGCAATCATTTATGATACTTGGGGTCAAGTCATATCTGTTAATGTTGTAGATGCTGATGAAAATCTTATCCCGCTTGTGGAATATGATTATAATGGTAAAGCTCTTAGAACTCAGGTATCAACTGTAACTTACCATAACTCAGACAATAATGACAGTACGTATGAATACACTTATGACAATAATGGTAATGTTACGAATATCAAAATTAATGGTGAGGATAAACATATCATAACCTATAGTAGTCTTGGTGAATTAACAGGTATTTATAACGCTGATGGCAGAACAGTTAAATACATTGACAACGGTGTATATATCTACAATGATTCTAAGAAGCTTGTATATACATCTGTTACTGACAGTGAAGGTAAAATCACCGAAGAAAACTATGGTATTAAGTACAAAGAGCATGAATCAAAATATGAATACGATTCTGCAACAGGTTCTTCTACCAATACAACTGCTCTTGATATTGCTAAATATTACAGAGTTGAGCAAGCTGCAACAACAGACTGGTTCGGTAGAGAAGAGTCTCATTTAACAACTATTTATGATATTACAGAAGAAGTAATCGTTGAAACTACTGAAACTGATGAATCTGTCGGAACTAATGAATCTAATGCAACCAATGAAGATGATGATGAAGGTGTACCACCCGAAGTTATTGGTAAAATCAGCACAGAATATGAGTATCCTGTTGCTGATGATGGAAAAACATCATCTAATGTTGAAAAGTATATCAATAAGACGTATAATGGTAGCAGTGGCAATGTTCGTGTGTATGATGGCTACTACTATGAGTACGACAAGCAAAATAAGATTTATGCAGAAAAAACATTAAATGCAGACGGAACTACAACCGATAAATATTCTTATGAATATGACGAGTTCGGTCAGCTTGTTCGTTTCAACGATGCAGTAGAAAACAAAACCTACACATACACTTATGACAACAACGGAAATATTCTTACAAAGTCAGAATATGCATACACAACAGGTTTGCTCGGTACTGCAACCGATACAACGACATACACATATTTTGAAGATTGGAAAGACAAACTGTGGAAAATTGATAACCAACAGATTGTGTATGACAGCATAGGTAACCCAATAAGCTATCTTGGCGCTACTCTTAAGTGGGAAGGCAGAAACTTAAAGTCATATGAAACAGAAGAGCAGAAATTCGAGTATCAATATGACGAAAACGGAATGCGCTATCGCACAACCATTACCAACAAAGAGGATAAATCTGTAGGTTATCTTGATTATGTATGGGTTGACAGCAAGCTTATCTCAATTTCCTTTACAAGTGATGAACTTAATCAGACAGTTAAATATCTCTACAATGATTTCGATGAGCCTGTTGGTTTTGTTTCCACCCGTGAAGATGGTTCAGTTGATACTTATTACTACCTGAAAAACGCACAGGGAGATATTACAAATATCGTAAGTGCTGCAGGTAAGAAAATGGTATCATTCACCTACGATGTGTTTGGTAAGCGAACAGTTGAGTACCAGGCGAATGATTCTACTACCCCAAGCCATATTGAGTTACTGATTCAAATTAAAGCAGATCTTCTTAATCCATTTGCATATCGTGGTTACTGCTACGACTACGATATGGGTATGTATTATCTTCAGTCGAGATACTACGATCCCAACACAGGTCGTTTCATCAATGCTGACGATACCAACTACCTTAATGCAACAGGTACCGTTCTTGGTTGCAACCTCTTTGCTTATTGTGAAAATGATCCAGTGAATAACGTGGATCCGAGGGGGAGCTTTCCAGTTACAGGTAAAGATCCAAAGAACGGAACTAAAGAAGCATTAAGAAGGTTTTCAAAACAAGTGATAGGTGTTAGAAAAGTCACTGGAATTAATATAAAAAAAATCAAAGATGGATTAAGTACCGGTAAAATTAGTTATGTTAATAATAAGAAGAAAGATAAAAAAATAGATTTTATAATTGGAACAAAATCCATTTGGCAAAATGCTACTAGTCAAAAATTTAATACATATACAAATGGTATTAACAATGTTAGTATGGGGGTTGTTAATTCTATAAATTCTTGGATAAACAATGGCATGGGCGGTTCGGCTGCCCCTTACGGTGTTGCAGTAGGTATTGTTATCGCTGCTTATGCAGGTGTTGAAATAAAATATTCGAATTTCATAGAAGTTTTTGATTCAGTTTATGGTCCAAAAGGATTGGATCCAAAAAACAGACGATATTATTTCTTGTTGAGAATAGAAGGCGAAAAGGAATATAATGGTTGGTATGCTATTCCTGATTCTGTTGGAAGGGTGGTTAAGGTTAAGTGAGAAAAAATGTATTCACAAAGTTATTAATAAGTATCGATGTAGCACTTGTATCCTCTATTATTATCTGCTTTTTGTATAGATTCACATTGGTTATTACAGAGGACACAAATATATTTTGGTTATTGGGTACAGGTGATTTCAGTACGTTTTCCTTTTTAGCTGGCGTAATAAAAATTAATTTAGTTTTTGTTGTTATCATTTCTGTGCTGTTGTATTTTTTAAAATTTAAAAAACAAGAGCCCACCAAAAAACATATGGTTTTAATATTTGTTGCCATTTTTCTTCTATTTTTAACTTCACATATTCTACATTTGGGTAGTTATGATTTGAAATATTACACGATATATGCATTTTCAGGCTTAAGCGATTATGGTTTTAACGAAAATGAAGATAAATATGAAAATTATTTACCGTTCTTAGACAAATTTAAAGATGTTACTAATGAAGAATCAAGGTATTCGTGTACCGAATCAACCACACCTTTAGGGTATTATCTATATATGGAAGAAAATTGCGATGAGTTAGAAGTTGAATTTTGTTATGAAGAACTACAAACTAATTCTAAATTAGCGTTACTTCAATTTCTTTTAACCAAAGGTGCTCCAGAAATAGAGGATGAAAATGGTGAAGCAGTACGAATTGAAGCTGTAGATAATTCTGAATATAATTGTAAAGTGTATAGTTATGAGGATTTTTATGAGATTTGGTTTGAAGAATCCGATAACATTACAATTATTAAATATGAAAAAATAGGCGAATTATTAAAAATGTCTGAAGATGATATATTGAAACACGCAAAAGAAATGCATGATAATATGTGTGGCAAATTCAGTGAAAACAAAAGAACTATCAATTGGGAATATGCCACTTTCGGTATAGAAGACTAATCAAAGGATATTTTGAAACCAGTAAAAAAGTGGGATTTGAGCGGTCTGAATAGTCAAAAAATATTATGAAAAGAGACTAAATAACAAAACCATTTTATTGTACGTTCACATCAAACACCGATATTGGCTTAGGTCAATATCGGTGTTTTTGTGCAGTTTGGGAATAAAAAGTATGCAGTTTGGGATATTACAACAAAATTCGACAAATTTAGTATATTATCTATCTATAAAATTTTTATAGTTTCTTGTTTGTATAACGAGGGGATATTGTATGACAATTGAGAATTTAAATGTGGTTTTTTATACATGTATTTTCTTGGTTCCGGGATATATTATAAAATCTATTTTATCAAAGGTGATTCCATCGCAAAAACAAAATGAACAGCGCTACTTTTTTAGTTGTTTGCTTTATAGCATAGTAACTGTTGCAATATTTAGCGGGTTTTATCAACTGGTCAGCAGATACAAATCTGACACGGAGTTAATGTATTGGGTTCTGCTTGTTGCTATATCTATATGTGGTTCAGTATGTGTTGGTTTCACTTTAGCATTTCTACATAAAAAAGATGTTTTTAATAAAATACTGCCTAAAGATGAATTGAACACATTTAGTTCAATACCTACTGCTTGGGATTACTGTTTTTCTAAACAGGAGCCCCAATATGTTATTGTCACATTAACCGATGGTTCTATTATATATGGCTTTTATTCTGAAAATTCTTTTTCATCTTCAGAGAGTGATGAAAGAGATTTGTTTATTGAAAAAATATATAAAAGAAATTTCTGCGGTAAATGGATATTAAATAAAGAGTGCACAGGTGTATTGATTTCTAAAAGTGCAATAAAAACAATTGAATTTTGTAAAAAGGAGAATTAATTATGAGTAAAAATAGCGAATTAAAACATGGGTATCAACCTATAGTGACAAAGGGGAAAGGTAGCCCGTCTGTACCACTACAAAAGGGTTATCAACCAGTACACCGTCCACCATCATCTAAGCCGATAACCTCTATAAATGAAGGATATCAGCCAACAACATCAACAACTTCTCAACCGCCTAATATCGGTACAAGCGTCAGCAAGCCTAAAAAGTAATCATTATTTTAGAGGACAGTTTCGATGAAAGAGCGATATGAAAGAAAAAAGGGTTTTCTTATCGGGGATGTATTTTATTATGAACCGATCAAAAGCAAAGCACCTGTTGAGAGAATAACTTCTACTAAAAAAGCAATAGATGAATTCTATGATAAAGTGACATCAGAGTATATTAATTTGATGTTCCAAAAACTTAAGTATGCAGAAAAGCATATGAAGTTTACTGAACTTAGTTTTGAAAACATATCACTTCCGTATATAAGTGCATGTATTTCAGGTGTTTTAAGTTTAATCATTTCCTTTACAATAAACATAGGCGCGAAAATTCCTGATGTGGAAAATTTCTGGCAGTTTATAGGTGTATTTTTGGGCTATGTAATAATAGTAATGATTATAGTTTTACCAATTTCTTTTGTTATAGGTTTTATTTTATTAAAAGAAATAAAGCATAATCGGAAAGATTATTTTGTTTACATACGACCATATGAAATTAAAGTGATACGAAATACGTTAGACAAGCTAATGTCTGATACAAATATTGGTACAACTTTATTTAACGAAAACACATCAAACCAATGTACAAATAGTTCTGAAAATAAACATTTTGATAGATATGTTAAAACATTCGGAGAACTAATTATGAAGCCTTTTGAAAACTTTATTAACTCTAAAAATCCTCAAATTGCAGATAAAGCTGTTGACACAACCGAAAGAACATCAACAATTTATTTGGACATTGTTAGAGAAACATATAACAACGAAATTGAAAGGACAAATATGTTAGATAAAAAGGCTAGTGTTTTTATTACTGCTATTATCGCAGTAATTACTATATTTATACCAATTATTCCCTTTGAACAAATAATTGAAGTATATCAATATGGTAATAAACTTCAAATTATTGTTGCTACTTGTTCACTATGTGCCTTGCTTGTTTCTTTTGTTTTGCTTGGAATTGCATTCTTTTATCTGTACAAAGCTTTTTCTCTGAGAAGCTTTGGTAAAGTCAATCTCAAGAATATAAGCAAAACCATAAATCAAAAGCATAGTATTATTGAAATAGAGAAAAACCTTTTTTCTCATTATAAAACAATATGTGTAGAAAACACGAATACCAATAACGAAAAAGCTCAAAAAATCAAATTTGGATTAAAACTAAGTATGTTTTCATTTTTTATTTTGTGTATTGCTGCTATTTCTTTAATAATTGTAGTAGGAGTTGAAATTAATGGCTAGTGATTTTAAAAAACAGTCTTCCAACGAAAGTGAAGATTTTACACTTCAAAGTGAAAAAGAAAAAAATTTATTCGGTGAACCAGAGCATGTCATGTATTGGATAACAGAAAGTTCAATACGTTCAGGTCACAAAAACAAAGTTTGCAAAAAAGCACCTACCAAAAAGAGAGATTCAAAAAATGATAAAAGTAGATAAGTTTATCTATTTGAGGATATAAAAAATTGGAGGTTTTATTTATGGATGCACAAGCATTGTTGGAAGCTTTTAGACTGTTTTTAGAGGATAATGACATAATTATAAGTGCATTAGGTGCTGCAGCATGGGCACCAGCTTTGATGGATTTGTTTCTAAAAGCTAAGGAAGCCAAAGATATATTGGAACGAAAAATTGAAATGAGTGTTATCGACACCATAATTAAGAAAATTAAAGACTACCCGGATGGTGTTCTGTTGTTGGCAGCAAATATTTATATCCCCGAGAAATCATTCTTTTGTAAAAATATTAAGGCGGTAATAACTTTGGGGAACGATGAAAAAATCACGACAGAAATAATCGGCAAAAGAACACTTTATGAATCGGACAATAGCAATTGTTATGTTAAGATACCGAATGAATATAATTTTCATTTACATCGTGAAATATTATGTAATAAAGATAACATACGCATAATAGCCCTGCCTTTGAGGGGAATGAATACTACAGAGCCTAAAGATATAAAGAAAATTAAATTTATTTTCGAAGGTGATGAATCAACTAAATCCACTAAAATATATTCTGACGAACTTAAATTTTGCAATAATTCTACTTTTTTGAACGAGATAATGGGGATGAATTCGCCTGATCATATAATGAGATAATATTTCAAAGACTATTGAATGCTTTAGTATTGGTTTTTTAAAATAACTTGCTATTATAAAAAAGGGTGGAAATTCAGTTTTAAAAGTAATTTAGAGTGATTATATTATCGTATTAATATATTATTGTAGATGTTTTAAATTTTTACTCCCTTTTCCAAAACTACGAACACCGATATTGGCTTATGTCAATATCGGTGTTCTTGTGCAGTTTGGGGATAAAAAGTATGCAGTTTGGTATTTAATATAGAAAAATAGATAATTAATATGTATCATAGTTTCGGTGTAATATGACTTTTTTCAACCTGAATTTATACTATCGTTAATACTAACATTTTAATTAATCACATTTATTTATACAATCTTAACATTGTGATTGTGTATAATTTGACGCAACTTTTTTTGTGCAAAATATAGAATCTTCAAAAAATGGAAAAAAGTTGTGAAGTTTTTTACAAAAAACGACATATATAGATAGGGACTCTATATGAATCTAATGTAAACATAAGTATATTAATAAAAAACGGATGATTCAATGATTGAAAACACAAATAATATTTTACATAACACGACTAATTTTTCAAATTGCCTACATTCTTCTGATTTAAAAAGCTTTTCAAAAGAAGTTTTGCAATTTGTAAGTCATTATAATTTCAATAATGGTACAGATATACAACAGTCTATACAAAAGCATTTTACATCAAAACGACTAATTGTTTACTCTGACGTAGCTTTCGACAAATATGGAGCAATAGATCATATTTCCGGTTATGGTGATATGCATATATTACAGTATGCTACTCCCTTTGATGCCTTTTCAGCTTTTGGGAAATACAATAAAAACCAAAACATAAAACTTGTTGTTCCTGATATCGTAATTGAACTGGAAAAGACACACCCATCCGATTCATATAAACTTTCACTGCACAGAGCTGAAATTCAGCACTCTTGGGGATATGAACGCATTAAAAGTCAAGAAGCATTTGAATACATATTGAAAAACAAAAGTCTTAATGATTTACCTGATGTTGTAGTAGGTATAATTGATGATGGTGTGGAAATGGGAAATGATGACTTTGCACATCGACTTGTAGCTGCTCATAGTTTTACAGAAGAACCTGAAAGTCCTTTTACTTCTAGCACAGGACATGGTGCAAGGGTTTGTAGCGTCCTAATGGAAAACACTCTACCCAACGTGAAGTTTATATCATATAAAATTTTTCCTAGTAATGAAACAACACTTTCGATTTTGTATTTGGCTGAAATGCAAGCAGAACTTGATGGTGTGGATTTTATTAATAGCAGTTATGGTATGTTTGCTAAATTCGATAGTGGTTTATCAAAACCGTTACACATTGCATCTGTAGGCAATGTTAAGAGTGAACAACCGCAATATCCTGCCGCTTGTGATGGTGTTATATCTGTTACTGCAATTAATCAAACAGAGAAATTGTACAAAAAGGCGGCATTTGGTGATTGGGTAAAAGTAGCTGCACCGGGAGAAAACCTTAAATTACCATCCACTTATGCCGATGGCGATTATGTTGAGTTTACAGGGACTTCCTGTGCTGCACCGTTTGTAACCTCGGTTTGTGCAATGATTAAAACTCAACACCCCAACTTAAACAATGAACAAATAAAGCAGGTTCTATATAATTCTTGTGAAAAGGCAGATATTCCGGTTAAACACGGCATTGTTAACATGTTTAATGCTGTTAACTATTTAGATAACGTCACACATCTTGAATCAACAAAACAAACTTTTGATTTCACACCAAAAGACATCGAATCAGCTTTAGTTTAACTATCATATAGTAAATTTTGACAAAATTCGAAATATCACTTTACGCAAAAGGCGGAAAATGTGAAAAAATAAAATTTTTTTGAAATATTCCGCGAAATTTGTCATATTTATATGAAAGAAAAATCATTATATATAAAGTTCAATAATTCTAAAATAACTAAGAAGGTGTATACACAATGAAGAATACTTCTATCGATAAATTTTTAGAGGTTACAAACAAATTTTTATCAGCTTTGATTGACTTGGATAAACGTATTAATAATACAAATTCAGCAACATTAAAAGAATTATTACAACAAAATTATAATGTCGGTGCCCAAATGTATGCTCGATTCTGCAATATAATTAACTTGTATCAAGAATATTTTGAAATATCAGAAAAGTATTCAAGTCAGGTACTAGAAAAAGCTTCATATATAGGAAATACCATTCTTGCTGAAATGCAAGAAATTTTGGAAAATATAGAAAAAACAGAATGTGATGACACAAAAGATTTTCAACGAACGATATTAAATTACAAATCTATATTAGTTGAAAAAACTTCTAAGAATGCCCAAAACTATTGCAAATTTTTGAAATTTGAAGACGAATTAACATTTAATATGATATATTTATCTTTTTTAAACAGTTACTTACCATTCACTTTAAATGACTACAATAAATATAAGATAATAAAAGAACAAATATTAGATATTATAAAGACCATTATAGGTCTAAATAATACTGCCTCAACAATAATCACATTATTGGAAACAACAAATAATATTGCCTCTATTTTACTGTCCTATGATAATGACTATTTGAAAGAATCATTTTTCACTAACTTAGATGATGATATGGTGAAAATTGAGATGCAAAAGGAAAAACTAATTGAGGCATATAATCAACAAACGTTGGTGATTGATTATTTAGAAGTGAGACGTTCAATGTATGAACAGAAATTACAACAATAAAGGATAATATCTGATTATCCTAGAAAATTAAAAGAGGTAAAAAACATGAAAATAACTACACCATGTCATATCATTGATTTAGATGCTTTAAAAAATAATTTAGAAAAAAGGATTGGTAAAATTAAGAATGAAGCCGATTGCAACATTTTATTAGCACTTAAAGGTTTTTCAACACCTTATGTTTTGAATTTTATGAGAGAATATTTAGATGGTATAAGTGCTAGCGGAGCTTTTGAAGCAAGGCTCGGGAAGGAAATAATAAAAAAACATGTATGTACCTATTCACCTGTATATTTAAAAAACGAGATCGATTTAATTACGGAGAATACTAACAATTTGGTGTTTAACTCAATGCACCAGTTTAACAATTACAGTGCATTAGCGAAAAGCAGAAATTGTTCGTGTGGAATCAGAATTAATCCAGAATATTCTTCACTTCCAAATTCCTTTAGAGCCAATCCATGTCAAAAAAATTCGAGATTAGGTATCATTTTCGAACAAATGCCCCCATTGAAGATGTTTGATAAAGGAATGATTGAAGGTATTCATTTCCATACCATGTGTGATCAGTATACTGAAGATCTTGAAAACACAGTAGAATTCATAATAAAAAAATATGAACCGTATCTTAGACGTATAAAATGGCTAAATTTGGGTGGAGGACAAATGTATGCACACAAAGATTATGATATCAGTAGTACAATAAATACAATAAACAAATTACATAAACTTTTTGATTTTGATATATTCATTGAACCTTGTTCAGGAATAATGACTAACGTTGGATATTTTGTTACCTCAGTAATCGATATAGTAAATAATGGAATGGATATAGCCATCATTGATTCATCAGCAGTTTGCCATATGCCTGATGTAGTTTTCAACGAATGGTACCACGACGTATTAGGTGCAGATTTAATTGATAAACATCCTCACAAATATAGAATTACGGGTTCGTCCTGTTATGCAGGGGATATATGGGGAGATTACTCATTTACTAAACCGCTATCAATAGGAGATTACATTATTTTTGAAGATACAGCTATGTATTCTATGGTAAAAAATAATTATTTCAATGGATTGTGTATGCCTTCTGTTAAGGTGTATAGCAAAGAAAACGGCTTAAAAACAATAAAAACTTATAATTATAAAACATTTCTTTCAAGTTTATAATTGAGGTGAATTAACAATGAAAACTGAAATTATTTTAGAAGCAAACAAGAAGATTAGAAAGGAAAGACCCAAAAGAGTCGATGAAATTTGTCAAGTTTTTTTTGAAAATCGTCTTTTGGAAATTGGTTTTTTAAGTAAGCAATGCCAAAATGATTTAAAGGGTTGCTGTGCAATGTGTGATTATGGCTGTACTTCTGATTCTAAAGATAATACTTTATACTTAGAAATTATGGAAAAAATCCTCCTTAAATACGATAATACATTTGATTGTCTTTTGCTTTGCACCAATGGTAGTTTTATGGATAACTTTCAAATTAATGATGAACTATATAACAATATCATTAGTAAAGCTAACAAATATAGATTTCAAAAATTAGAAATAGAAACTCATTATAACAATGTTACCTTAGATAAATTAGATGTTTTAAAAGCCATTGTTTCAGACAAAGAAGTCATAATAGAAATGGGTTTAGAAACAATAAATGAAGAAATTCAAAATGGATTAATAAAAAAAGGAATATCCATAGAACAATACAAAGAGAAAATCAAATTGATTCAATCATATGATTTTCAAATAGAGATAAATGTTTTATTAGGAATGCCACTTCTTTCATCTGCAGAACAACTTGCAGATGCATTAGAAACCACTAAATGGGTTTTTGATAATGGCTGTAGTGTTGTAATTTTTCCTATTAATATTAAGCCTTTTACCCTTTTATGGCATATGTATGAGAATGGCTTATATAAACCTATATCAAATTGGTTGATGATTGAATATTTAATCAATATTCCATTGGAAAAATTAGGGGAAATTACGATTGCTTGGTATGGAAATAGAGAAGAGATATATGAGGGTTCAAAGGATAGAGTAGTATTTCCATATAGTTGCCCTGTTTGTCAAAAAAAATTGAAAGACTTTTTCTATAAGTTTAATTCTTTGAAAAGAAATTGCGAACGCAAGGAATTAATTGACGATTTAATTAGTTCAAGAGAGTGTTCTTGTTATGATGATTTAAAAGACAATTTAAAATTAGAAAATGATTCAGTTTTTAACGAGAGATTAGAAAATTGTATAAATTGGATTCAATCTAATTTGTTGAATAAGGAGTTGTAATTTATGGGATTATATTGGATTGGTGTTAGAGAATCTGAATTGGTAGGTACGTGTGATTTATTTAGTGGTTCAATTACAGTATATGGAACTAATAAAAACAATAACTATTCTTTTGATAAAAGATATAATCTGAGATTTAACTGTAACTATGAATATCAAGATTGGATAATATTTGTTAATGAAATTGCAGCTTTGGTGATAAAGAATGATCCACAATGCAAATTTTTGTTATACTACCCGGCTGATTATCCATATTATAGTGATGAAATAAAGTCAAGGGTGATCTGTTTAAATGATATCAAGATTATAAGCTTCTTAGAAAACAAAATACTTACAAAGCTTTGGTTATCAAATTATGTTTCAACGTCCCCTTTTGTTGTTTTGTCTGGGGAACAAATTGTACAATCCAAACATGTCCACAACTTTGAAAATACCGATACTTTCGTTGTTCAAGATTGTAATTCGTGTGGTGGAAGTGGAACATGGTTATTAGACAAAGACACAGAGTCAACTATTAACCAAAAACTAGTTCTATCAAAAAGATATATAGTATCACCATATTTTAAGTATAGTGTGCCAGTAAATATTCATTTAATAATATCAGATAGTGAGATTTTATTACTGCCTCCTTCAATTCAAATAATATCAACAGAACAAAATACATTTTCATATTGTGGAGCTGATTATATTGCTTACCACCAAATATCGAGCGAAAAGCAAAAAAGTCTACTCAAACAGGCAAAAATTATTGGTGAAAAACTAAAGAGCATAGGGTATTTAGGTGTATGTGGAATCGATTTCATAATTACTAAAGAAAACATCTATTTTATGGAAATAAATTCTAGATTTCAAGCATCTACAATGGCTATAAACAGAGCCTTGCTTGATGCAGGAATTCACACATCAATTCACAATTTACACATAAAAGCTTTTGAAAATAACATCCCAAAAGCTAAAGAGTTGTGTAATCTTGAGGTAAACTATAGTTTTCATTATTATCAGTTTGATCCGGAAAACCTTAATAAATTAAAATATCTTCATTCACTAAAAGAAAATCATCATAAAAATATTTTTTTTGTGGATGATGATTTGGATTGGAAAATGAATTTCGAAAAGGATACATATCTTTTTGAATTATTATTCAACACCAATATAGTTGCAATTAATAGTGAGTTTAAATGTGTTATAGAACAAAACACTGAGATTAATTCAGGAATTATAAAACTAGAAAACATTTTTAGTGATATGTTAGCATTTAAAATCATGCTGTTTAATCATGGGGTTAGATTAACAGAAAAAGCAAGATCTTTTACTGAATGTAATGGGGGATTAAACTATGTTGAGTTTGGTGCAGTGGATATGATGGTAAATAACCTGTATATCAATGTACCATACCAAACCAAAAATTCTACAATCAGCCCATTTGAAGTTGATGTAATAGACGGAAGATTTGTTCTTAATTATTTTGGTGAGTTTATAGCCACCATTAAATTACGTGGTTACAATAAAATAGGGAAAAACTTGATTTCTGATAATTTTATTTGTGATGACATTACATACTTGGGTAATGATAGACTTCGAATTTATCACAGACATAGTTGTTTTTTTAAAAACAATAACTTAGCTTGCAAATTTTGTGATATAGACCAAGACAATAGAATTCTTCATTATGAAGATATTGTTTCTGCCATTGATAAATACTGGGATAATGCTCAAATAAACCATTACCTTATAGGTGGTGGATCCGAATGTCCAAGTAGTGATTTTTCTAATATAATTAAAGTTTCTAACTATATTAAAAGTAAAACAAATAAACCCATTTCTATTATGTCTATACCACCATACAATTTAAATATATTAGATGAATTAAAGAATGCTGGGATTACAGAGGTCGTTTTTAATTTGGAAGTATATGATAGAGTACTAGCAAAAAAATACATGCCTGGAAAAGGTAATATCTCTTTAGATGTATATGTAAATGCATTTAAAAAAGCGGTTTCGTTATGGGGTAATACTGGTAATGTTAGAACTATGTTTATTTTGGGTCTTGAACCAACAAAGAGCTTATTAAAAGGAATAGAATTTGTTTGTAAATTAGGCGTATCTCCAACATTATCATTATTTAAGCCTATTCCTGAAACGGAAATGGAAAATTATTTACCACCTTCGAATATAGAAATATATCAAATTTGCAAAAAAGCTATTGAAATATGTGAATCATATGGGGTTCAATTTGGACCACATTGTAAATATTGTGAAGATAATGTTTTGAAAGTTTCTAATATAGAAGGATAATAATAATACAAAAAAGAAAACATTATACTGTTTATAAGTATTGACCAACCAAGTAATGAAAACGAATAAGCTAATTTATAGCTAAGTATATTTTTATATATATCGGTTAAATTATCCCAAACCAAGATTTCTTCTAATGTTTCTTTTTGCGCATGTAATGATATAGCTATTCTATAATGTTTTCTACACTTTTTTAAAACAAAAAAATTACGAAGTATTGGCAATTCATAAAAATCCTCTTTAGATGACGGTATCGGTATCACTTTATTCCATGTGTGTGCAGAAAATGCGATTTTAGGGTTCTCTAAAAAACAGTACTCATATTCATCTTTTGAGTATTTGTGTCTACTAATTCTCTTGTAGAATGGGCGGTGTTCCCATTTTGCATCAAACATCTCTTGCCGTTGTTGTATTGCTTTAAGATTATCTTCAAAACATCTTAATTGGTTACCGCAAGTGTTTGAAGTAGCAGAAATTATTGAAGAACCCAAGGTTGATAAGAGTGCACCTATTGTAATTGTGTTTTCTAAACTTATTTCACTTATATACAACTTATAAATTGTATATGTGAAAAAAACACATAACAAAAAGACAACACAAATATCTATTTTCCTTAGTATATTTCTCAAGATGAAGATACCATATTTTAAATTGAATTTTTTACCTTTTTTATAGCTAATAGTAGCTTTTAGAATTTTGTATGTATGTGTCATGCTATCACCTTGATTATTGTAATAGTTTTATAAAAGTCTGAGAATCATTAGGTATATCAATATTGTAATAAAAGGTAGGAAATCCTTTTTCATCGCATATAGGGCAGTTTTCTATAATATATTCTACAAGCGTTACATCTACACTATCTCTGTTGCAGGCAGAAATGAGTTCTTCTGATTGTTGTAATACATTCTTTTCAACAACAATTAATTCCTCTTCGTAAGGATTAGAATAAATATCTGATAATTTTATATTGCCGAGTTGTAAAAAAGATGGAAGCAGAGAAATAATATTATCCTCTGGTCCAGTAATAGTAATTCCAATAGTAAACGGAGAGTTTTCTGAAATTTCAAAAACAACTTCATTAGACTGGCTTTTGTATTTCATTTTTGAAATACAAAATAATTTTTCTAAATACTCTCCTATTTTTTGTGGATTATTAAAACTTAAATTAGTAACAAACTTTATATATAGTGTAGTTTCTTTCTTTGACTCAAATAACGATGCTCTAATTTCCCCAATGTTTCTAATAAAACTTCGGGTCCTAGCATCATGCGTTTCCTTTTTTGAGCCTATGTTGTTTATTAATGCATAAAACAATTCCTTTACTTTTGGTTTGAGAATATCACATTCAGAAAGCAATTTACAGTAAAATTTTATCATTCTGTAATCCTCTTCTAAAAGCGAAAAACGAAGACCATCGTAGATGCATTTTGCGGCACAAATTAGATTACCTTCTGCAATATAAATATTTGCAAGTGGAAAATTAAACTCTGAATTTTCTTCACGACTATTTTCCCAATACTCTATAAGTTTAGGAATTCCTACTTTTAAATAATGCTTTGCAGATATTGTCTTATTATCACTTGAAGAAATTCTTATCGTTTCATTTGATTCATTAATATATTGAAGACAACCAAACATAAAAGGTATTTGAGCGAATGGTAATATTACATTATCCATTTCAGGAGAAACAATGCTTATATATTCCATATTTATTTCTCGCAGATCCATATTGTAGAATTTACAATTATTGAAATAGGCACCTTCCAAGGTTGAGTTAATAATTTTTACATTTTTAAATGTACAATTATCAAAAAAAGCTCCCGTAAAAGTACAAGATTCAAAAACAGTATCTTCAATAACAGTGTCTAAAAAGTTAGTATTATTGAACGATGATATAACTTTTTTGTGGCTTTTTATTGTACAATCATCAAAATGACAGAATTCAAAATCTGTTTGATGCATAGAACAATTAGAGAATATGCATTTTTTATATAACGATCCAGTTGCCGCAGCAAAATCAAAGTTAATGTTACGTATAAAAGCATTTTTGACTATAGAGTGGTTTATACTCTTACATGATAAATTTTTGTTATTTGGATTATTAAAATCAACTTTTGTATTATTTAAATCTTCTCTATCATAACCCAATGCATATAAATCTTTTAAAATATTAGATTGCATAGCTTTTTCTCCAGTTTTTATTTTGAAGGATAATCAGATATTATCCTTCAAAAGAGAAAAACCTTCCGCACAACAATTGTGCAGAAGGTATTGGCAATCAAAGCATTATCTTGTTTCTTGGATGTTTTTCTTCAAGAAGCTTATGTATCTTGTTTGTACTGATGTGAGTGTAGATTTGGGTTGTTGAAATTGAACTGTGGCCAAGCAGTTGTTGAATATACCTAATATCTACATCTTCATCATGCAGAGCCGTAGCAAAGGTGTGACGGAACATATGAGGTGTTATATGTTGTGTTACACCGGCTGCGCAGGCATAGTTGTTCACCATATTTCTTATTGATTGTTCGGACAACCTGTTTCCCAAACGATTGGTAAACATGTAGCTTGATGTTTTATTTTGAGTGTTTATATATTCAGTTAAGAGTTGCAGAATAGAATCATTTGTAATACACATCATTCTTTCTTTTGAACCTTTACCAAATATACGGATTGTACCATCTATTAAATTGATATCATTAACAGACAAATGTGAAATCTCTGATACACGCATTCCTGTTGAAAATAACATTTCTAAAATTAGTACATCTCGTAATCTTGTTTTTCTTTGAACAACTGTTTTACTGTCCTCTTTTTGATTATAGGAAAAAACTAAAATGTTTTTTATATCATTTAGAGGAATAGTTTTAGGTAGTACAATTGGTTCTTTATATTTGATTTTTATTTTGTGAAATGGATTGTATTCTATGATATCCTCCATTTCCAAATATCTATAAAAGGCTTTCAAACACGCTATTTTTCTTTTAGCGCTTTTAAGACTGTATGCTTTATATAAATGGTCAATGTATGTGGTCATACACTCTTTAGAAAGCCAGTCCAAATCATTGGCATATTCTTGATATTGTTTTAAATCAATCTTATATGCCTTTATTGTCAGTTTGCTTAGACCTTTTAGGTTTTCACAAACTGCAATATAGTTGTTAATTTCAGATTGTAAACTCACTGACAAAACCTCCGTTTTTTATGTAATTATGACGGATAAGTTTCGTCTTGTCGAGTATACATAAATAAAATTTAAAGGATAACTAATAATTATCGTGCTTTATATTAGGAGGAGCTAATATGCTTTTAGGATACCAAAAAAAGAATTTTGAAAGACTTAAAGAAAAATTAAAGCACCATAACCACATTGCCATTATAGGTAAGCCTAAAAGTGGTAGAAAAAAGGTTGTGTCATTATTATCACAAAAAAACAATATTATTATAAACCTTTCTCCAGCTGAAGAAAGATATACTATGTATTATGATATAGTTAACTCGGTAAAGAATATCAAATATTTTGAAAAAACTCGCAAAGTTCTTAATATAGATTTATCTATTCCTTCTTCATTAGTAGGAGTTTCTTTCCAATCCAATAATATAGATTTATTCACTATAAAGAAAGAGATAATCAAGAGAATAAAATATCTATCCTATTATAAGAATATTGTTTTTGTAGTAGAAAAGCCACATGAAATAGATGATGGTTCAATGGAAATTTTGCAACATGTGCTATCAATAAAACACAAATATGGACTTAAAAGAAAAATCATTAGAATTGATATTTGTTGCAATGAAAAAGAAAGCACGGGAGATATCTTATACTTTGATAGCTCATTAAATAGAAGTGAATTTAAAGAAGCTCTCCGTTCACTCAACTTAAACCCCGAAATAGATTTATCTGA
This sequence comes from Acutalibacteraceae bacterium, assembly GCA_045577815.1. Lineage (GTDB taxonomy): Bacteria > Bacillota > Clostridia > Oscillospirales > Acutalibacteraceae > DTU089. The sequence continues at coordinate 39,890 of JAZNJB010000002.1, read as the reverse complement.
AAGCATACTTGATTTTATTTATCAAAACACCAACAGTAATATTGAATTGTTATCAAAAATAGTAGATGATATTAATCGGAATAACATTGATGTAAATTTTAATCTGTTCGATAACAATTCTTTGGTAAAAGAATTGGTCGATTCATCTATTGAATCTAGTGGTTATAAAAGTGAATTGACTGAAATTCTTACGATAATTTCAATTTGTGACAGATATTTTAATGATGTAGAATTATCATTCTTGCTTGAAAAAGAATCAAATATAGTAGAATTATTTTTAAATTATGCAACAGAACATTTGCTTTTAAAACAAAACGACAGTTGTTATTATATTATATTCGGCATAATAAAAAGAATTTTTAGTACTTGTACGCAGGAAAAACAAAGAGATATTTATAACAAAATTATTGAACTGATTGCCATCTATTACCCGGATAATTATAAAGAAAAAGCAAAATTTGCATACATAGCAAAACATAAAGACTATAAAATATATTTGCTTCAATATTATATGAAAATGATTCGTGATACTGGAAAATATCCAGTTGAAGAAGAACTTACTGATTTTGAAAAAAGCATAATCGATGATTACTATTTTGCTTATTGTAAGTCGTGTAATAATTTTCATATGGATTCGATTGCTATCCTAAAGAATGCAATATTGCAATATAATTTAACCCCACCATTAAAACAAGAATTCGAGTTGCTCATAAGTCAGTCTCTCATAAAATCCATAGATAGCGGGGATCGTTTAGAAGCGATAAATTTATTGTCGTATGATGAAACTGATTCTGAAATAGATGAATACTTAAAGTATCGAATAGAAACTAGAAAAATTGCAGCATACATACATAATGGCGATTATAGTAATGCAAAAAGACAATGTCAAAATGCTACCAATAGATTATTGAAAAATATTGAATCAACTAGAAGTCCAGGTTGTGAATACTATTTGAATATTATATATAGAAAATATTGTAATATTAATCCATACGAAAGCAGCCTTGCTGCTATTAAAAAAAGTGTATCTTTTTTCTCGAAAAATGACAACTATATTAAAGCATTATACATTGCTTTAAACAATGAATTTTCGTTAGAACTCATTAATGGAAAAACCAAAGAGGCCAATATAACATTTGAAACTATTAATAAATTAATAGAAAAACACTTTAATTTTAGGTTTCCTCGTAGCGAAATATTTGAGAACAATTCTTTGATACTTTCAATTATAAACAACAATTTATTTGTTGATGAATCCATAGTAAGTCGATTTAAAATACTATGCCAAAACACAGAGTCTGCTGATAAAATTCTCATTTCATCCAATTTAGCAATCGTATTGGCACTATATGGAGATTTCGAAAAAGCGATCGATATTCTATTGAAGGAATTCAACAAATTAGAAATCACAAAAGATTTTGAAGGTATATATCAGTATAGAATAATCTGTAATCTTGCAATTCTTATGTTTATCCAAAACAATAGCAATAGAGATAACTCATTGAAACTACTAGAGAAGATATCTCTTGCTGTTGAAGAGCCTCACTATCAAGAACGTATAAAAGAATATAATATGATAGTTGAAAATATAAAAAACACACCAGCGTGTAATTCAGTTCAAGAATGGATAATGCTATATCAAAAATCATTAGATACAGCGAAAAATTATTTTTGTTTATATGAATATGGATTGATATTCACAACTTTATTTGATTGGGATGACGAGTAATTGTTACACCAATGATAAGATGTAGTAAATCAGAATATTCTAAAAAGCCACTTTGTCTCAATGCTTCTGCAGGTGAAGCTATTTCGATTAGGTGAGGATTTGAATTGATATCAGTAAAGAAAAAGTCCCCATTTAATGTGATTCGACAATCAATTCTTCCCATACCTTTGAGATCCATTACTTTGGCAATCTTTTCAACATTCGTGCATATTTTTTCGCAAAGTTCAGGATTGAACTCATCAAAATTGTAAAATTCATATTCATGGTTTCGGCGTGTATCGTATGAAAGAATTTTTTCCCCTATAAATTGTTCACCATTTATTTTTATTCCTTGTGGTTTTAAACAATAAACATTTTCACCATCAAAAACAAATGGGAATTCAACCTCGTATCCTTCAATAAATTCTTGAACGACAATTCTACTTGAATACTCTTTAGAAAGTTTATTCAAAAACTCATCTCGTTCTTTTGAGTATACAAAAACATTGTTATTATCAAGGCCTATACTTGAACATTGGTTTTCTAATTTTGCAATAACTTTCTCGTTTTCTGGTGGTATTTGAGATATCCATCCTTGTTTGTTATCGTAGAACCATGTTTTACAAATTGGTACTATATCATTAATAATTTTATACCACATATATTTTTCTCGAACCAAACTACATACAAAAGGATCGCTATTTGTATGTATAATATTGTTCATCTCACAAAAAGCCGGGATTAAAGATTTTCGTCCTCTAACTATTCCTTTTTGAGCAAAATTAAGTACGATAAATGGTTTATAGTAGTTGTTTCTGATTCTGTGGGTTAAATAATCATAAATAAAATCCATTTCATCAAAATATGAAAGTGTCTCAAATCCCGATTGTTGTAAAGCATCAACAATTTGATTAAATTTTTGTAAAGCATAGTATTCGGAAGCTATTGAAGTACCATTAACATAATCTGCATCTATTGGAGTTATTTCTTTTGCATTTCCAACTACGACAACAACAACTTTATTTGCTACATTTTTACTGATTTCAATATAGCTCTGTATTTTTTTAGTATCCATAATTTCTCCATTCTGGATAAAACTAACGATTACAATTACACGATAATTATTAGTTATCCTTTAAAATCAAAAACTCGTTTTCTCTATAAAAATAGAAGAAACCGAGTTCTGAGAAATATATATTTTGTTCATGTAGTAAAAAACTAAAATTTAAAATAAATATACGAGGTGTAATGATGTTTTTAAAAAGAGTTGAAATCTCAAATTATAGACAACTTTTTGATGTAAAATTGAATTTCCAAAATAATTTAACGGTTTTAGCCGGTCCTAATAATAGCGGAAAAACCACATTAATATCTGTTTTAAAAGGTATTTTTAAAGAAAGTAAACTTGGTTTTTCTTATAGTGATATCCCGACTCATTTATCTTTAAAATGGGTTGATAGCACATTGCCTGTTTTTAGAGATGTAATGTTGAAAAATCAAAAGGAAAGCGGAACACCAGAAATACTTAAAACACTCTTTGTGGATGGACAAATTTCCGACACATATAAAATTGAAAATTTTGTAGCACGAATTGAAGTAGAATATGTACCAGAAGACGATGATATTCAACTTTTTGTGGATTGCCTTATGGATCTCGATGAGAAAAAACACTCGTTTTATTTCGTTTATACTTTTGAAGCAAGTTTAAATAGATTTGAGAAGATGCTTTATGAGCGCTATGATAAAATAAAATCAAGAATTGTCGATATTGAAAATCCTGAATGTAAAGAAAAGGAAACTAAATTATATTTTATAAAAGAAGAATTATTGAAATTGTATAGTAATTGTTTGGTTGAGAAATGTTATTACTGCAATTCTGATTTCAAAAATCTTAATACATTAGAACTTGTAGATTTTAAAAAATTATTCAATTTTGAAAGTATAGAAGCACTTAGAAAAGATCTAGACGATAACGAAAATGACAAAGCTAAAGGTATAAGCAAAAGGGTTATTGCACTATTAAAAAACGATGAAACTTGGAAAAACAATACTAAGGAACTTCCTGACAGAATATTAACAGAAATAGATGCCACTGGGGCCAAAGCAACAATACAAAATTCATCTATAAAATCTCTTGATTCAACTATCCAGGATATTTCAAAAACAAGTGGTGGACATGTCGGAAAACTTCAACTTGAAATGGATGTTGATGAAAGTGATGTTGAAGATTTTATCCAGAGAATAACCCGCGCTAAATATGATGTTGACGGACTTCTTTTGAATGAAAATTCTCAAGGTCTAGGTTTCAGTAATTTAATATATTTACATATGAAATTAGAAGAGTTTTATAAGTCCATCGATTCCCAAAAAGTAAATATATTTTTTATTGAAGAACCTGAATCTCATATGCATCCACAAATGCAAAACATTTTTATTCGTTTTCTAAAAAAATATTATATAGACAAAAAGTTGCAAGGACTTATCACAACACATTCAAACGAAATAGCAAGATCCATTGGGATGGATAGCCTAAGAGTGATACGGCAAACAGAACACTCTAAAAGTGAACTATTTGATCTGAGTAAATTCAAACAAACTTTAAAGGGAAAAAATACAGAAAAAACAACTGATGAAATCGCGTTTGTTTTGGAGAATTTCTATGACTGGTTTTTTGAAATTGGCTACTCTGAATTGATTTTTGCTGATAAAGTTATTCTTTATGAAGGTGATAGCGAAAGACTATATCTTCGAAAAATTTTAAATTCAGAGGAATTTTCCTCATTACGAGATAACTATATAGCATTTATACAAGTAGGCGGAGCATATGCATGTAACTATTTAGACATATTAAACTGTCTTAAAATTAAATCTTTGATAATTACAGATTTAGATTATAAAAAACACAGTAATTCTCTTGATGAGATTAAAAAGAGCACAAGTACAAATGCAACAATAAATAAAATTTATAATTTACTAAAAAAAACCGAAGTTTCTCAGGAAGATTACATTCCTACAATCAAGGATTTGTATGCTTTACAAACAGAAAAAGATGATGTTATACTTAACGATTTAATTTGTATTGTGTTTCAAGATGAAAAAAGTACTGCACGCACTTTAGAAGAAGCTATGTTAACAAAATTATTAAAAATTGATGTTTTAGCTCCAAGAAAACGAAGTGAATGGAAGAAAATAAGAAAAGATAATAGATTGAACTTTTCTATTCCAAATAACAAAGAGAGTGAAAATGACAGCATGTTCACAATAAGAGATATAGTCGAAGCTACAAGAAACGGTAAAACAGACTTTATGTATTCAGTTATTCTTGGTGGCAACGAAAAAAATATGTTGCCTGAATATATTAGGAAGGGATTATTATGGTTGGTGAAACAATAAAAAACAGATATCTTATAAATGCACCAGCAGGTAGCGGCAAGACAACTACTATCCGAAATCAACTTAAAAAAATCCACAGGGAATTTCCGCAAGCTAGAATACTATGTATTACTTTTACAAATCGTGCAACGGAAGAGTTATTAAAAGATATAGAAAACCCTAATATTGCTGTAAGTACAATACATTCTTATATAAATACGCTAGTCAGTCCTTTTTTTGCGGAAAAGGGGGCTTTAGATTTGTATTGGGAGCTATATGGTTATAAAATCGAAGAAAGAATAACTAACACTCTTGATGATGAAAATATTACAGAAAGCAATCAAAAATATTTCGAAAAATATGGCGACTTAAATCCCGATTTAGTAAGAAAAAATATAACTGCCTTATCATATGGTGAAACACCTTTCACTTCTTTATATTATGGCAAACTATCACACGATGATTTGTTGGAATTTGCTTATAAATTAATTCAAAAATATCCTGTGATTTTAAAGAAAATAAGCAATAAATATAATTATATTTATATTGATGAGTACCAAGACACATCTGCTTATGTTCTTAAAATCTTTAATGAAGCTGCAAAATCCAACCCTGATACTATGTTGTATTTATTAGGCGATCGAATGCAACAAATATATCACAATTATGATGGTTCTTTTGAAAAAGAATTCGCAGAATTTGATGATTCCAAAAAACTTGATATCAATTATCGTTCTTGTAGAGAAATTGTATCAATTTTAAATGAAATATATAATGATGTCAGTTTCAATCAAAATCCGGCAAATACAAATATTGATTTAAAACCTGACATATTGCCTAGAATTGTTATTACTACAACACCGCAAGAGACTGTTAAACAAATACAAAATGACACGCCGAAAATTTTGTCTTTATACTTAATGAATAAAGAGAAATATGAGGAAATCGGGGCATTAAATTTATATCAGTGTTATTCAAAAATGGAATCTTATTCATTTGGAAAGAAGTTTTCCTCTTCAGATGTTTTATCAGATTTGTCTAACGAAAATCCAGATCCCCTTATGACATTTTTAATTTTCATAGACAAAATTATTAGAACATACACCAATGAGAATTATGGTTCTGTGATTTCACTGTGTAAAAGCCAAAAAAAATACTTTAATTCTGAAGTTTTTAAAATACAAAAACATAACGACAAAAAAAGACTAAAGGAAAGATTGGATAAAATAAGAGAACTATACGATGACAATACGTGTACTATAAGAGCATTGTTTGATAAATTAAAAGAGTTAGATCTTATTAGCAATGATTTTCTAAATTCAATTCTTGAAAACTCAGAATATAACGATGTAATTAATGTGGTTTTTGATGAAGTGAAAAAATTAGTTTCATTTTTATGTGACCCATATATATCTACACAACATGGTGTAAAAGGAGAAAGTCATGAATCTGTAGTTTTTATAGCAAACGATAGTAAAGGCACACCTAATGTTAGAATGACATCTTTTTTTAAACTGTGGTCAACTGTTGATTTTTCACTTCCAGAATTTGAAAATATGTATTTTTCATATATTCGTATGGTAGCCGAAGTTGAAAAAAGCATAGGAATGAAAACAACCGAATTAACAAAAACAACTCATAATGATAACGAAACTAATAAAAACCTCTTAAGAGACTTCAGCCACAAAGCGTTAGAAACTTATTGTGATAATAATATTTTTTCTGCAATTTGCAAACCTGCTTTTGAATCTTATTTAAATAATCCTATTCTTAAAAATGCAAAAAACATATTCAACAAATCAAATTTAGAGGGAATATTAACAGCGTATAAATTATTTTATGTTGGTTGCTCCCGTGCTAGAAAAAATTTATATGTAGTTATTGATGCTGGGAAAATAGATTCATTTAAAGACTCTTTTATATCTAAAGCAAGAAAAACCGGTTTCACTATTGAAGATAAAACTATTGTGAGTCTTGATTAAGTTAATATATTTGTTGAGTTTTGTTATTCATCTTCTGTTATTATTTTCTTCACTGTATACTTATTAGCCCATCCACCATGAAAGGGACTACTGTCACTGTATAGGCGCAGTAGTCCCTTGTTAGTTGTTAGATGTTTTTTTACAACAAATAATATGTGTTGCTTGAAAAAGAGCCGTTACCTCGTTTTCGTGTTTCTTTACGAATTAACTTTGCTTTTTCTAAATCTGTTAATGCTCTACGGACGGTGCTTTCTGAAAGAGATAGATGTCTTGCTATGGTTTTTATACCCGGAAAACACTTATTTTCTTTGTCAGCTCTGTCTACAAGATATAAGTATACCAATTTAGCACGTGAAGATAACTCAACTTCATAGACTTTTCTTCTATAGTTACCCATTATTGATATCTCCTCTTTCAGTTCTTAAGACTGTGTGTTGTGCTTTTTGCTCAGCCATATATTCGGACTGTTCTTGCATAACATCTTCAGGTATTGCTTCAACTTCATATTCAGTTAATGATTTACCTGATGAGCTAAAAGGTTTGTTTGCAGGGAATTTTTCTTCCCTGTCATTTATCTTTCCTTCGGATGGATACAGCTCGTTTATCGCCTCTTCAATAATCTTTCGACTTGTATATTTAACAGTTCTTGAACCTTTATCTTTAGGTACATATGGTTCTGTATCGAATTTTATTCCCCATTTAAAGAACAGTTTCAGTTTAGATATAAAGGGATGAGCACCTGTCTTCATAACGATAAAATTACCCTTATCCATTGATTTAAGCTCATCAGCAGTCATCAATGGTCTTTCTATCATCTGAAGACTTTGAGATGGATCATTTTTACTTCTTGATACTGAACCGGACATTACAGTTCTTGAACCAAGCGATTTAGATATTATATCAGCCGTTTCGGAAGTAGGCGCAAAACCACCAGCAATAGTTATCTGACAGTTGTCTTGAATAATAGCAGCACCTTCTCTACCATAGTTTTTTTCAAGCTGTTGAAATGACTGAATAATACTTACTAATGATAGACGTCTTGAACGAGAAGCAGAGTACATCATTTCTGCAGAACTAATTGCAGGAAGAGTACCGAACTCATCCATATAAAACATAACTCTGTCTTTTAATGCACCACCTTGTTCATCTGCAACCATAAGTATTTCACGATATAACTGTTGCAAAAGAAGGGATACCATAAAGTATGTTGTTGGATTTTCTTCGGGTAATACAATAAAGATGGCACTCTTTTTAGAACAAAACTTTTCTGCATCAATTGCTGTATCAAAGCAGAGTATTTGTTCAAGTTCTGAATCGAGAAATGCATTAAGACGAGACATTGCTGTTGACATAACCGATTGCATGGCCTGGTCACTTGTATTAAGTGCAGCACCTGCAAACCATTTGGTTTTATGTTCGGGTGGAAGCTTCTCCATGATTTTATGAAATTGAGTTTTACCTTTACCCATATTAGGTGCAGGAGCAAGTAACTCTTGAATAAGCTTATATACAGAAACTATATGACGTTGTTCGGGTGGAGCAAATTCAGCAACCAATAGGATTGACGAGGTAAGCAAGCCTTCTGCTGCATCGTAAAAGAAAGCATTTTGACCAAATGAAGCGGCATCTCCTTCACTAAATATAATTGTCTTACCGATGATCTTAGCATATTTTTCGGCTTTGGCTTTGTATGTTAAGTTATTGGGATCATCCTTATATAAATCCATATATTTGTTAACAAGATGAAGCAAATTGTTACCATCCGACTTTGTTGGGTTTCGAAGGTCTATTATGGCAACATCGTAACCATAATATTCTTTTGCAATGTTACCATAATTTCTATACAAATCACCTTTTGTATCTGTAGTTAAAAATGACATTCCTGATGCACAAGCATACTCAAGGTTTGGATATAACCAATATGCTGTTTTACCACATCCGGCTGCGCCTATCATCATAGTATGTACATCTGAAGTATCAACCATTGCATAATCATGACCACCTATTGTCCTGCATCCAACAATAACCCCTTGTGGTAATTCATTTTTATTTTTGTTTTTTCTCCATAAATCCGGAGTAAAGGGAACATGCTTATACACTTTCTTTTGTTCAAGTTTGGATAAAAATCTTGCTGTGCCATGCTGACCATCTCCAACAGTTTTACTTTTGATACTGTTAAGATTATAGATATGAGAAACAATTGTAATTCCACCTATTAGGGCAAACATTATGACACCCACAAAAATTAAGATAATTGGACCGTCCACTTTTTATCTACCTCCTGTTTAGAAAATAATAAATCCTCATTCCAATCTTTTAATGTTGGAATGAGGATTTCTGATTTAATGCCTTTTATAAATAGTTTATCCGAAAGTCTTTGTGCGGCTGTTTGACCTGTGTTATCATTATCAAAACAAATATAAACTTGTTCAACATGTTTGTTATCTTCAAGACATTGAAACAAAACATTATCTGCAACAGAGCATGCCGCTGCATAGCTGTTGTTTCTCCATTCAGTAGGATACATTGATATAAACGAAAGCATATCTATTGGCGCTTCAAATAAATAAATGTCGTTTCCGGTACCATGCCAATGAAAACTAAATTTATTATCACTACCTGCAACATTTCTTTTATAGGCACTTTCTTTAGCTGTTCCTCGTTTATGAATATGTCTTGGAACACCATTGGAATCATATCCAATAAATAATACATTATGGTAATCTGCTGATTCTCGAAGCATTTTAGCATGAACAAATGCAGTGATTATTTCTCTACTAATCCCTCTGTCTTTCATAAGATATTCATACAGCCTTCTCATATTAGAATTTGTTTGAGGCATTATTAATTCTTGGGTTCGTATTTGAACAGGTGAAGAATACGATATAATAGTACCATTTTCATTAAGCAAATACTCCATTGCTTCACTGTATGTTTTATTAAAAAACTTTTGAAGAAAACTAACAACATTACCACCTTCTTGCTCGTAATGGTGATACCAAACATTATTTCTAATAGATACCTTTCCAGTTGGGCTTTCCCATATATATTCTTTTCCGCATCGGCTTAGTTTAGCTCCTTGTTTACGCAAGAGTTCTGAAATATCCATATGATATGCTCTGTCTTTTTGTTCTGGAGAAAATCGAATATAATTTGACATTGTAGAACCTTCTTTCTCAAAAAAATAACAGGTTGACTGTAAATGCAGTCAACCTGTTTAATAGAAAAATTCTTATTTTTTTATGAATTTCTTTTTCTCTACAGACTTAATATAATTTTTATGCAATTCTTGTGGTTTGTAGAAAAAATTAGTTTCAGATTTTGTGAGTAAATTGGCTTCTCTTTTTTGTTTGAGCAACTCTATTGAACAAATAAAATCAGCAGATTGTAACAACTGATACTGCTTCGGAGAGGCATTTTTAAACTCAACAGCTGTTAATTTAGCGTGCATAATCACATTAAGAATATAACTCAATTCATTTTGACCATTGTCATAATATACAACGATCCTGTCAAACGAAAAGAAGTATTCTTGGTTATCTTCTATGAATCTCGACAGTTGTTTAGATATACTTGCCGATAAAGCATGTCGATCTTTGCATTCTCGTTTGTTAACAATAATATTGAAGTATCTTATCGGACAACTGATAGTAAAACGCAACATTTTATTTAAAATTCTTCGACGCTCATCAATATTCAAATTGTTATACGGGGATTCTTTTCGGATGATTGGGTGTGTATGTACGTACTCATCCTGTATGTCACATTCAGCAAGCCAAGACTTCAGTCGCGTTATATTATTAGTAATGTCGTCAGCTTGATTGTGAAAGACAAGTGTCACAATATAGAAAGGAGATTGATTTACCGCATCTCCAAAATCGCCTGACTCATCAATAAATATACTTAGTTCCTTCAAGATAAACATCCTTTTATAAATAAAAAATGGCGAGGAATATACTCCCCGCCTGCGATGGCCCCAGAGTTTACACCCAAGCCAATGCATTTCGGATACTGCGTATCCCTTTTGCATCATTATTGTACCACAAAAGTAGTATAGTGTCAATAATGTATGAGTGATAAACCTTAATGTTTTTTTAGTTATCACTATTATATACTATGCACACATTAATTTCAAATATACAAACTAAAATAAAACTTACATTTTTAATCCATGTGCATGTTTCTTTTCTTGAATCTTTTTAAGCACCATTCTATCAACTTGCTGATCAGTCTGCCTATCTTCTTCGAAATTATCTTGTATTGCTTGAGTTAACCTTGCAAATAATCTTGCAGAAGAAAGTGCTATATCAGTTTTCCAATGATACTTTTTAGATGGTTGAAATGAAGCAGGAATAGCCGGGACTTTAGCTTTTTCGGGTAAATATATCTTCTCTACATTTTCATCTATAAAAGGATATTCCGATATGTCTTTGAGTCTAAGTGCTTCTTGCAGAACTGCATTTCGAATAGTTTTGAAATCTTTGTTGGAAGATAATGGTACACGAGGTGGTATTTCTTCACGATAGATTTTAACTATCATTTCTCTTTGTTCATACCAAAGCTCATATAGTTCTTTTATTTTCTCATCTGATGCCATCTCATCAACTATGCCATCAATTAGATTTTTCGCTTTTTTAGGAAGATAACCATACATCATTCTTCCTGAATAATTATCTAATTCGCTTACCAATTGTTTTAATAAGTCTGCGACAATGGGATTAGAATAGTGACCTTCATTTATTAAAGAAACCAATTCTTCAATCTTGTTTTTTGCTTCTTTTCGCAATTCATTTCGTCTGTCTGTTTGTTCAACATATATATTGTGCATCTCAGAAGAAAAAATATCTTTTGCAAAAGTTCTTTTAAGATCATCTAAACGTTTCTCAGTTATGTATGGTTCTCTACCTACAGAATAAGCAACCAAATGTATATGTGGATGATATGTTTCATTATGAAAAGCTGCGTACCACCTTAAATCAGAGGGGGGAATATTCATAGATTTTGCTATAGCAATTGTGTTTCTTTTTAATAATTCTTTCCATCTTATTGAACGAGCATAGTCTAAGGCTTCTGCATCATTTCGTTTCAAAGACATTATTGTAGTGAAGACTAAACCATCGTAATTAGCAATATCTTTTGCAACACTTTCAAGGTTTATTTCTTCATCATGAAGTGAAAATAAACCATGTGTTCCTTGCTTTTCAACTCGCGGTCGCTTTGCAATATACCCAATATAGTTTTCTTTTTTATCTATTAAATCAAAGTATTCTTCCAGTGTATCATCAATGAATTCACTGGCTAATCCTTTCGTTTTGTTTGATAAATAATCCTCATATATTGGTGTGGTTATTGCATCAGGAAAGTCCTTTATTAAACTAGAAATGATTCTTTGCTGTTCAATTGTTGCAGGCTGATATCTCCAGCTTTCATCACACTTTTCTACTCCATCTCGAGTTGCAATGTACTTTAGATATTGAGAATTTCTTTTAGGAGATGATTTAAAATATCTCCATTTCAAAACAAATCTTGCCATATACTTTACCTATGTCTTTGATATCTTAATGCATTTTTAAAAGAAATTGAACCATTTAGAGAGCGTACCTCTTTGATACAAGTAGCACGAAGGTCATCTAATTGAGCTTCTGATATGTTGTTCAAAGCAGAAAAGACATGGAGTAACATTGATAACTCTACAGTGTTTTTAAAGAATTGATTACACATTTTATCTTCCAAATTTTGCACTCTGCTTTTGAGAGAAGTATCTATTAACTCAGGTAGATATTCATCAGTATTTTGTGTTGAAAGATATCCGCAATAAAATCTTATTGCTTTCTCAATAAACTCTGATTGGCTTTTGCAACCATCATCTTGATACATTTCTTTTACTTTATTTAACACATCGGGATATGCCCACAAATGAAATTTCTTTTTGTTTGGATCAACTGCCATAAGCATCACTTCCTTTTTTGAATTTATAGGAGTCCTTATGAAATCCTTGAAACGATGGGATTTATCGGCTAATTCTCACAATTGGAGGAAAATCGCAAAATATAGGAGTCTACTTTTTGAAAGCCTTGAAACCCTTTATGCAGTCGGCATCGCCGTCTGCTGTAATCGCACAGGGATGCTTTTGCAACCCCTGTGCTTATTCCTGCAATAAAAATCGGACGAAATAATTCGTTTTACACAAGAGCCCGAACGTCCGTTTTTATCGGCTTTTTATTGTGTGTTCGGGTACTTTAACCATTTTTCGTACAACTCGTCAATTTAGGGCAAACAAACGGCAACAAACAACAGTTAAGTGTCATTTATTACCCGTGTTTGAATTAGAATTATCTGAACTTGATTCAATGTAATCTCTGACATTTAACGGTACATTCTTTTTATATAATGAATCTAATGTTTCAACCAATTTTTCTGAAACACTTTTATTACCTTTTTGTTCGAGGAAGTACTTTAAAGCTTTCATTTTAGTTTCATCATATTCAATGCTTATTGAAACCTTTTTCATGTGCAATACCTCACATTGTCATATTCATATCTTCATCGGACCAAGCCTGTTCATCCATACTAATGTTACGCAGGTTAGCCTCATTTTCATCGGTATGTATCCACTCGGCATTATCAATGCAACAATTAGTGAAATTAGCATTGCTAACTGAAGTTCTTGAAAATAAAGCATCAGAAAAATTCGAATGTGTAAGCATTGCCATAAAGAGATTGCAACCTTTAAACTTTGTACTTCTGCAAGACATTTCCTCACCGGTAATTCGAATCATACTACAATCGACGAATTTAGTGTGGTCAGCAATTGAGAAGCACAACTCAGCATTAGTGAAATTGCAATTGATGAACTTTGCGTTGTTCAAAATAGAACTGTTTAACGACCTATCAGAAAAGTCGTAGTTAGAAACAAGACAACCTGAAAAGTTTGCCTGTACTCCACCGGGTTCGTCATAAAGCCATAGTACATGCTTTGCAACCATTATGTCGATTTCCTCTTTTTCCAATTCCCTGTATACAGATTCATCTTCAAACATAGCATATTCAGAAGAAAGTCGCATACCGAATTCTTCGTCATCAAATTCTACTGTATCAAATTCAATCCTGTCACGAAGCATTTCATAAAGAAGTGTAGGAGAAAAGATTTCGGGTTTATAGAACTTATGTATCTCATCCAAATCAATTTTAAATACACCATCATCCTGATCTTTTACCGCTTTATCAACGATATCATTTCTGATATGTAACATCGACTTCATGAACTGTTGCAAAGTAAAAGACTCATCAGCAAGGTATAAAGTTCTTGCTTGCGGAAGATAAGCAAAGCTTTTAGCAAACTCAGTTCCTTCTGAATTTACAATAATACCTTCATCATAATTCTCATGAAGATAGAGGACACATCTGTTCGTTCCTGTTTCGTCCTTGTGCATAAGATTTGCATATTCAGCAATGAAGTCAAAATTCTTCATAGTATTGTTTTTCAAAAGATTAAACTCATTTTCAGATAACTCAACAACTTTCACGATAGAACAATACTGAGTTGTGGCCTGTTGCTCATTTCTATCAAATGAAGTTTGAAAAAACATATTATTTCACCTCCATGTTAGGTGACGCGTCAAGATAAGTAATTCGCCCGTCCTTATCAAGCTCATCTATTATTTCTTGGGTAACGAAGCCATAATAACCTTCGGGTCTTTCAACACCAAACTGCTCATACTGGAATTTAAGAACAGGTTCAATTTCTTTTAAACCTTCCTGTGAATAACCGTGCCTGAAGAATTTCCAACGATTTTCTTCGGTATAAACATAGATGTAATCTGCCCATGAGTTGGGATCATCAAGCTCATTGAACGTATACTCTTTAGCTTCCATACCTTTTTCGCCACGATCTCTGCCGTATGCAACAACCACACCGTCTTGCCTTGTTGTATACTCAAAGCCATGAGGTTTCGAAGGATCGGGATTGAGATTCGGAGCAAGGCATGAAATACCACCTATATCAATAAGTTCTTTTACTTTTTCGGGTGTATCGTAGTGGTCTATAAGCAAGGCACCGTTATGCGAGAGATAGCCATCACTATGGCAATAAATCGTTCTGTATTTATCAGCACCGATTTGCATTGCAATTAAACTTCGTGTACTCATATTATCAACTTCTTTCTATAAAATTTCTGTTGTCGGCTCACTGGTCGTTTCTTCGATGTATGTGATGTATGGGATCTTCAACCAATGAGTCCAACTGTTATATGACAAAGGTGTTTTTATAACACCTTTTTTTGTGTTAGCTGCTTGGATTACATAACCATCACCGATATATATCCCAATGTGACCGTTGTGCCAAACTGCTACTCCGGGTATTTCGGGAATGGTATCTATTGTGCCTTTCTCTGTAGCCGCAGAGTACATTCCGTCAGCACCAATGTCGGGCATACCATTCGTTCTGTAATTGATTTGACCTGTTTCTTCATCAAGCCAACTATATCCTTTTATGAGACCTACACAGTCAGCTGTTCTGCCACCGAGCCAATTGCTTTTGATAAAGTCGTATTTACCACCAACCTCATCAGAATATTGTTTTGCCTTTATGTCGAGAATTTTTTGTGTGAGAACAGTTCCGTATGTTCCGTATACATAACCCCAACCATTTGCAACTGCTTCTTCAGCCCATACGCAAAGGTCAATGTTATTTTTGTATCCGTTATTAGTAAATCCTGATGAGTCAATATAGGTACTGCGAATATCTTTAACTACGGTGGAGTATTCTTCGGCATCTATTTGACTACCGAATTTTGTATTAACAAGCTCAACCAATTCTGCATCAGATAAGTCATCTTTAAAGCAACTTGCCAGGTCACTTGCAAAGTTTTCATTGTCTGAAAAATCAAAAAGCCCAAGTGCATATAGCACCTGAGCTTCTCGATAATGTCCACCGAGTTCTGCTTCGTTTAACGCAGATTCAACAGCTAACATTGTATCATTCATTTTTTGTAATTCACGGACCTGTGCATCATTTAAGTTCTCCACATAGTTCTCTGCAATTCCATCAATATCAACTTCTACTTTGCCGGTAAGAGCAGCATAAACAGCAAGTAGGGGAGTGGCAAGTGCTACGACAAGGACGAGAACAATGCACAATACTTTTTTTAGAATTTTCGGATTCGTAAGTATAGAGACCGCTATCTTTTTTAATGCGGCGGCAACGGTAGCACTCATTATCTACCACCTGATTTACCAAAGAGTTTTGTCTTGTATTCGGGTGCGATAACTTGGAGAAGATATCTCTCGTTGCCGCATCTGTACAAGCAAGTACCACGTTCAGGATATCTTATCAATTCAAATTCGCTTGGTTCTATCTGGAGAGCTTCCATATATTCTTTGGGATTGATGCTACCAGGATTAAACAAGAATTGGTGAGTAGGAATACTAAACATTGGCTTTGTAAATTCACGAATTGAAGGTATTAAGAAGTCCTCAATATTCTGACTTGCAAGAATGATTGCAGAGTCCTTCTTACGAACTCGTTTCATTGCATTTCGAATATATTCAATAGCAGTCATATTTGTCAAGAAGAGGTAAAGCTCATCAATCGATGCAACTGTATTACCTACACCTAAAAGCTGATTGCTCATGTATGAGAGGATGTTAAACAACATAGCATCCTTTAATCGCTTGTTGGTATCAAGCAAACCTTTAACCCCGAAGCACAAGAAGGCATCATCTGTAATGTTACTGTAGCCATTAAAGTATTTCGATTCTGCACCTACGCACATTGAGTTGATGCCAAGACAGATTTCCTGAAGTGTTGCTTCTGTGTAAAGGCTTTTTTCTTCTTTGTTATATGACTTAAATTCCGAATCGCAGAGATTGTATAAGTCAGTCATAATTGGATAGTCGGTTGCTTTGAGTCTTGAGAAATCGGTTGTATCGGTAATACCAAAGTTACCGTAAAGCTTTCCGAGAAGAATTTCAAGAGTGTCAATCTGTGCATCCGTGAAATCTTTATAGCTTCTGAAGAAGTCTTTCAAGAATGCAATGTGCTGACTGAGTCTTGTTACTCGTCTGAATGCTTCGGGATCTTCTTTATCGAAATCATTATCGCTATACGACCATTCCTTTGGTTCAAGAGGGTTGATTATATGCTCACCCGACATAAAGTCTATGTAGCAACCACCAAGAGCTTCTGTCAATTCTTCATATTCGGATTCGGGATCAAGACAGATAATTCTCTTTCCTGACTCACGGATATTGGTGAGTATAAGCTTCAAAAGATAACTTTTACCCTGACCTGAGTTACCGAGAATAAGTGTGTTTGCAGTTGTTTTATCTTCTGCTCTATGGTCGAAGTCAACAAGAATATTTGTACCATACTTATCTCGTCCGATGTATATACCCTGTGGATCAGTTTTACCTGAGAAATTGAAAGGATAGAGATTTGCTACACTTGAGACAGGTAATACTCTTTCAAACTGTGTACCAAACATATTTGAACCCATAGGCATTACCGACAAGAAACCTTCTTTCTGCCTTAATGTAAGCCGGTCAACGATAATTTTTGAACGGGTAAGCTCCATTGATATATCACTTTGAAGTTCTTTAAGTGTATCATAACTTTTTGTTTTCAGTTCAATATACACAGCACAATGAAGGAGGACTTCCTTGTTCTTTCTCATGTTTGCAAGAAGGTCAACTACATCCTGTAAGTTACCTTCAGCTTCAACAGTTTCATTAACATCATTACCTGTGCTTTTGAGAGTGTTTCTTCTTGTTGCATTTTGGATAATTTTCCTCTGTTCTGCATGATCAACCAATCTATGATATATGCGAAGAGTTACACCGTTTCTATCTGCAAGTTGAGCAAGAATAGCCTGTTCCTCTGTCGTAGGTGGATACTCTCTAATAGCCCATACACAACGGAAACTGTCACCAACAATATAGTGGTCGGAAAGAAACTTTATTGTACTTGGGCAGACACAGTCAAAGAAATCCTTGGTGCGAATTTCTTCTTTCTGTTCCTCTGTTAATATTACTTCTTTCTTATTTCTTTTCATTAAAAAACTCCTCTCTGTCAAAACCTGAAAAACCATCACTTAAATCAAAATGTTGCTGACCGTCAACATCGGGAAGTCTTTCACCGTTAAATGATGAATCAAAGTAAAGGGCAATAAATCTTTTTATATCATCCTTGCTCATTCTCTGAACCTCGAATCCCTGTTCGGAGATAACTTTTTCAATGTTATTAAGCACGGTAAACACCTGTTCGGGTTTTGCATTTTTACATCTGCCGATTAACATAAACTGACGAGCCGTTGCCATTTCAGTTTGGATTTTATCAAGGAACACAATGTCCTTTTCAATAATTCTTCTGACCTTATTTGATTCCTCTGCAAGTTTTCTTTCTTGCAAGTATCTTTTATTATCATCAAAGCATTCACTTGCATCGGCACACACAATTTCAATATCGGGAACTGATGATAAAACCATCATTAAGTGATATATCTTTGTTTCAATAGTTGCTTTTGACATAACTGATATATTGGTGGGAGATACATTAAAAAATAAAAGCTCTCCATGTTTAGTGGAAAGCCCATACTTTGTAAAACTCTTTATTCCCAAAAGTTCCTGAACCGATACTTCTTTTCTTTTTAATTTCATCGGCTGTCACCTCCATTCAAAGTATTGCTGGGTAGATAAAAGGTATCTACCTGCGTATTTTATAAAATCAAGAATTGTTATTTCATCAATTCTTATTGTAAGAAAGCCATAGCATAATGTTAAGGCAAATGGAATTACGAATGTAAATCGTACCAAGAAAACTATAGATATGAGACCAGCAATTCCTAAAATGCAGAATTCTTTCAATCCCCAAAGCCATATATTCGCCGTAGCTTTTAAGTTCTGTGGATAAATATATGTTTTCATTTTACACCTCCAAATTATTTAAACGCTTTTACAATTGTTCGACCCAAATTTACAGCAGTAGTTGATGCATGGAACACACTCATCATATTAACTCTTACTGAACTATCGAGACCGAACTGTTGTGCAATTCGTGGAACTTCATTAGCTGCTAACATAATACCGAGACCTAATAACATACTTGTTTTGAATGTCATTAAACCAAGATACAGCAAAGTTGTCTGCATAAATGCAGTTAAACATAACGCAGCAATCTGTTTCATCCATTGATTAAAACCATCGGTATATCCTCTTGGTACAGAGAACATATATAAAGCTCCGACAGTCATCTGAATGAGCAATATTCCACCTCGTTTAATGTTTTGGAAGAACACTTTAACAACGCAGTATGCAAAGGCAATAAGAGCAAGTAAGCTAAACAAACTTACATGTAATGAACCAGTCTTCATATCAAAGTATATTTTCATTACATCTGAACACAACTGCCCAATATCACGAGCCGCATTAGCACCTGCAAGCGAAGCCAAATCATGTGCAAAAGTATTCTGTAAAGTGATACATAATTTATACAACTCAACTGGGACAACACCAATTAAAGAACAAGCAAAGAAACCCTTTAAAATGTTTATTGCTGTGCTTTTGATGTTAGCCCTACCATTTTGATATTCAATTGCCGTATCGAACACGGCTACTACAACTCCGGCAACAAACAATGCCCATCCGAAGGTTGTAAAAAGAAGGATTACGGCTTTCACCCAATCCAAATCAAATAATTCAGCACCCATTGAAGTGATGTATGTGAAAAAGTCTGCTATTGCACCGAATACTATTTCATATATCCATTGGAGAAATGCTCCGAATATTGATTCTGCAATAGCTTCACCCATTGATGCAACTGTTTCGGAAACAGTACCACCTATAGCTTCGACTATGTCCGTCACCCAATCAAACAAAGGCTGCACCTCCTGTCAAAAAAAGAGCAAGACGAGAAAACCTCGTCTTGCTATCATAAATCCGATGGATTTATTATTAAGATTTTTTTGTTTTTTTGTTTTGCATATTTTACTGTGTTTCCTGTTCCGCTTGGTTTTCCATCCCAAACTGCAATTATATAATCGGAATTGTCAACCATATATTTATTCCTTTTTTGCATACAATCTGAAGTGTAGTGGTACTGTAACATAGATTCTTTATCACATTTGGCTAAAATATCATAATATCTATCTCTAAAAGGTTCTGACCACTTTACGGATTGTTCTTCAAAAGGAATAGCTGCTTCTAATTTAATGTGTGGATAAGTTTTCTTCAATTCCAATACAATTTCAGCAGCATACATGTCTACACCTAATGCCATTCCTGAAATAAAATTGTCAACATTGTATTTAGTGATAAGCAAAACAATTGAATTAAGCAGTAATGCTTTTAATTTTTTGCATGCATCTTCTTCCTCATTAAAACCAAATGGTAAATTCTGTGGTCTGTGACCTGTAAAACAACATGTATTTCCCATAACAAACTCCACAAATTTTAGTTATGGAAAAATAGTACTAAAAAACCACAGTCAGTACAATAAAATGGAAATTCAAAACTTGTAGTCTTATTTAAATTGCATGCCCATTGCATAGCTTTGGTCCTGAAACATCTCAACATATTCAAGGACAGTATCTGCAATTTTAGCTTTATCTGACTGAGATACTTTTGTGTACCACTCCGGTTTATTATAATCCCACATATAGGGTTCAATTTTATCTGAAAGTGAACTACAGAAATAACCGATTATATCAGAAAATTTGAAAAGCTGTTTATCAATTACACCATCATCAGAATTGATTATGGTTGACTGAATTGCAGTATATTTGCCTGCTGTTCCTGTTGTTACAAACTGGAGTTTACACAGCTTGTTTTCATCAAGTCTGCCGAGCATTGTTTTCCCTACAAACTTAGGGTTTGAGATTACTGTATTATCTTCAAACAATGTTCGCATTTCTTTTTCAAAAAAATCCATAGTTTACTCCTTATGAAAGAATTGTCCAGATGTAAAGAGGAGCTGTAAGTGTAAAGAGCAAACATGCGAAAAGAATTGCTGGAGCAGTAAACTCAAACTGACCGTGTTTTCTGTAATCGAAGTAAGCTGTACCAAGCTTAACAAAGAAAAGGACAGCAAGGATCAAATCCACAGCAGGAAACACAACATTGTTTACAACATCTTTAATCTGACCCTGAGCTGCATCCCATGTTCCTTCGATTGCACCTGCAACATCACCAGCCGCAAAGGCTGTGACTGAAAAAACAGAGAGAATGACAGTTACTACTGCAATGCAAAGAAGAATTTTTTTAATGTTATTTTTCATCATTAACATCTCCTAACTTATTAAATATTTTGTTTTCTTTGATATACTTTATGGGTATTTTCAGATTCTCGCAGAAGCGAATTTCTGATTGCATACCTCTTGTGATTTCATCACCAAAAACCCATAATTCATCACAAAACCATAAAAGGCTTAACCCTGCTGTGACACCAAGTTCTCTTTCTCTTGGATCGTCATCATTAAGGCAGAGTGCATAAAAGTGTGGCACTACCGGAGCAGTACCACACTTAAGTGCATATTTAGCGTACAGTTTTGCTTTTTCAAGGTTTACAGAAATGTTACCACCAAGAGGAGAACAGATATAAACCTTTTTAAGCATTGTTCCACCTCTTATCTGCGACCTACATACCAATCATCATATGCAGATTCAGATATCTCAATTGAGTTGGTGTTTGCATTTCTTGTAATCATACCTGCAGGTGTCCAGCAATCGCTCTGAACTACACCAATTGTGTAGTTGCCATCGGGATACCATAAAGGTGTAAAGTGAACATTTCCGTATGAGCCATTGGTTCTGAATACCCATTTCAAGCCATCTTTACCGAGTGTTCTATATTCATTTTCAGTTGTTGAATACTTATATTCGGGCAGAAGAGCCTTGCAATACTGTGCAGTTGTATATGCAGTGTCATCGGGTTTGGTGTAGCCTGTAACGGCACTCATGTTATTGTTGAGAGCCATTGTAAGACCATAACCTGATTTCATTGTCCATACACTACCGTTTTTCTCTGCTGTTGAATCAGCAGTAGGAGTCAAGTTAGCTCTGTTATTTGAAATACCGATAGCATAGTCAACCTTCTTATATGTGCCGTTCTCATATTTCCATTCCCACCATGATGCTGCACCTGTTTTTGTTTCTAACTTTGAAGGGATAGAGAAGCCACGAGGAGCTTTCTTTTCAAAGTCAGTATCGGGTGTAGCAGATATGTTGTAAGGTGTGGTTGCATATGATGTTATCTTCTTGTTATATGACAAACCATCTTCAACCACTTCAGCATGAATTGAGATATTCGCACCATTAAGACCTTCGGGAACTGTCCACTTGAAGTATATTAAGTTTTTGTTTTCGGCAGGTACTATTGCCTCATATATACTGATAGAATCAACAAGAGTCTGACCATTATATATATTAAATTCAAGAGTGATATTGCTATTTGGTGTATAGTTGATATCACATCTGTTATTAAGCCAATAACTTGTGATTATATCTGTACCTTCTCTGTATGGTGCATTGGGAGCAATAGGAATTAATGATAACGGATGATTAACCCTACATACTAAAGTCTTTTCATTGTTGCTACCATTGGATTCATATTTTGTGTTTCCTATGCCCATACCTTCGAGATATACGCCACCCCAAATATTAAAGCTACGAGTATTTGCAACTTTGAAGGTATATGCATTTACCCTTGCCTGTGATTTTGCAGGTATAGCGAATACACCGGGAATTTGTGACTTGTCATCCTTAAAGCCTTCAACAAAAATCTTTGTATCCGTATTGTTTTTGTACACATACTGTACTGTAACTTTCTGTGATACTTCAAGGTTGTTCGGATCGAGGACAGCATTTGTATCTGCATCTATAAGGATGATTTCTGCCAATGCAACGTCAGCCTTTATAACAGGGATATCAATGTTATTTGTTTCTGCTGTGTGTACTGTATCCTTTGCCCATGCAGACTCTAATTTAACACGCAACTTTGTTGTAAGAGGGATAGTATATTTATCAAGTCTGCTATTGGCTGTTACAGGGTTATTCTTGTTCATATGCACACTCTGTGATACATCGGGTTCTCCAACGGGTACTTTAGTCCAAGAAGAACCGTTCAAATAATTCATTGTACCTTTTAAGTTTTCAAGTGCAGTCCATGTGTTATCCATTTTATAATGGTAAGAGAATTTCACGCGCTGACCTGCATAGATTTTACCACTTGTAGTATCACCTGCAGTTGCCACAACTGATCCGTCATATCCATAAGCAGTTACACGATGTCTGTGGACGGTAGGTTCAACAGGAACATAGAATCTACGGATTGCACCTGCTTTTCTTACTGTACCATTTGCATCTACCCAGTCCATTTTCGCTTCAATTACAAAGCTATCTTTACTTGCATTAATTGTTTTATTTGCACCTGTAAACTGGACAGGGAAAAGAGATGTACTTGCATCACTGTTACTCAATGTAACAATTCGTGTCTGCCAAGCCGAATCACCTGTTCTTACATACTGTCTTACACGGATATCTTCTGCTTCATAAGGGAACTGAACATTAAACCATACCGTATCATTCATTGACGGATAACCCTTTTTATATGTGTAATCATTAAAGGTTTCACCATCTGAAAAACCGTAGTTAAAGTCGGAATTGCCCTTTTTACCTTCGTATACATGAACCATTCTTACATCAAGTGCAGGATTGTATTCCCACTGTGCATAGAGATAAACTGTTGCACCATCTTCTGTTGTAAGGTTTCTTACTGACTGCTTATCAGTATATGATGTACCTGAGCCATCAGCTCTTGTGTTCCATCCGAGGAAGTTATAGCTTGTTCGGGTGAAAGCATTAGGCAAAAGATTCTTGGACTGGTTATATACCATTTCCATAGCTGCCATTGTACCTCTTGTAGCACCGTTACCTTTAAATCTGATTGTGTATGTTATCGGACGCCATTGTGCATAGAGATTAATTACAGCACCTTCTGTTGAAGACAGATTAATAACTGACTGACGATTGGTATATCTTGTTCCCGAACCATCGGGTTCTGTGTTCCAACCAGTGAATACATAACCGGTTTTTCTAAAGCCATTTTCTGTTAGCTTGGCTGCAACATCGTATGTCATTGCCATTTCAGAAGTTGAACCACCTGTGTGACCGTTTCCGTTAAAAACAATTTTGTATGTTATAGGATTCCACTGGGCATAAAGAGTTACAGTTCCACCATTTGTAGAGGTAAGGTTTCTTACAGTCTGTCTGTTTGAATATGATGTACCTGTTCCGTTTGCTTTTGTATTCCAGTTCTTAAATGTGTAACCTGTTCTTGTATAGCCGTTTGCAGTAAGAGCCTTGCTCTCATCGAACTTCATTGTCATACCTGATGTACTACCACCTGTGTGTCCGTTACCATCAAAGCCTATGGAATATGCATTGGTTTCCCACTGTGCATAAAGAGTAATAGTCGAACCGTGAGTAGATGAGAGATTCAATACTGACTGTCTGTTTGTATAGGTTGTGCCTGATCCGTCAGCTTTTGTATTCCATCCTAAAAAGTGATAGCCCGTTTTTGTGAATCCATTTGCAGTAAGATTACTTGCAACATCGTAAGTACATATCATAGCAGTAGTAGAACCACCTGTATGACCGTTACCGTTAAATGCAATAGTATACCTTATAGGATTCCATTGAGCATACATTCTTATTGAACAGTCTCCGTTTGCAATGTCGGGATTGATATCTGTCGGTTTTATATCACCATTGTTTTGGTTAATAATCTGACCAACACCATCGGCAGTTGTACACCACCAACCATTAAAGATATATCCTGTTCTTGCAATTCCGAATGTACCGACATTTACCAAGCCATCGGACTTTTTGCTGTTATATGTCCATGTCTGATAATACTGCTCATTATCAGCTTTCTTATACACATGACCTTCAGAATTGAGTTTGTATGTGTCGGATGATGCAATTCTACCACCGTTGGCATCGTAATAAACTTTCAATGTATTCGGTGTCCACTGGGCATAAAGATTAACAGTTGCACCATTGGTTGAAGTCAAGTTGTTTACTGACTGTCTGTTGGAATATGAGGTTCCTGAACCATCTGATTGTCTATTCCAGTTTTTAAATTTATTACCTGTTTTCGTGAAAGCATTAGCAGTAAGGTTCTTCGCAGTACCGTAGACCATCGAAAGGTCACTCATTGAACCATTTGTCGAACCATTACCATTAAACTTGATTTTGTAAGTTTTGTTGGTTGTTTCGGTATATGCAATACCTGCACCATAACCATTATCAATTATGGTATCAAAAGTTGCTCTTGATGATAGTGAAGTAGCTGCAGTCCATAAACCCTGACCATTGGGGGTGTATAAGGCATTTGGATAATTTAAGTTGGTGAATTTGGAGATGTATCCCCATGTATTTGAGGTTGCGGAAGAACCACCCGTACTTGAACCGCCAAGCAAATATCTACCATACACCGCATATTCTGTTACGGTAACCGAATGGTAAGTTGATTTTAAGCAAAGATCGTAAATAGGCTCCACAATAACTTTATCACCATAGTCAAGATTACTCACGCTACCGACACCTAAACGTGAAAGTATCTGATTGATATTTCCTGTATAGGTCTGCCATGTACCCATTCCTGATGGAGCAGGTAGAGCAGTTGTAAATGGTATGTACTCCTCTTTGTAACAGTTAGTTGTATTAGCTGATGTTGAAAAAGTGTTTCCCTTGCGAGAAATCAACTGTTTCTTATTATATTTGGTCGAGAATTTATATCCGTCTGAATAACCGAGCTTACCATATCCTGTGTTTCTGTAAACGTCGATTACCTTTGTGACCTTCATAGAGCCACTTGAGTTAACACAACTAAAACGATAACCGATACAGTTGTCACCACTTGTTCTTATGGCATAACCAGGATCGCTCGCACTACCTGCGGCATTATTACCTGTGACAGAACTACCATCCCAAGAGAGAGCAAATGCCGATGTGGGTAGTACACTTATAACTGTGATTATGGCAAGTATTATTGAAATTACTCGTTTAATATTAATCAACACCTTTCTGTCAATAAAAAAAGACCTGCCGAAGCAGGTCTTTAAGTTTGTTTTTTTAATGTGAGTGGCAAGTCCTTGCTTTTACTGGTTCGTTGCAGTCGGGACATTTTGTATCTACTGTGAAGTGTACACAAGTTCCGTTATCACCTTTTCCTACAGGCTTTCCACAATCTTGACAGTATTTCAAGGGGTCTTTCTTCACATTGTACTGTGGACATTTTGTTTCATCGTAACATGCATTTCCCCATTCATCTGTGGTATAGAAGCTCTTGCATGAGTGTGAACCACAGTGTTGACAGCCTTTGTTTTCGAGACTTACGATAAAGTCATGGGTTTCTTTGCTTTCGCAATGGTGACTACTCTTGCCACATGAGTAGATGTTTGTATCAGCATCATCACCATTAATTACAATTCCTTGACCATTCTCGTTTCTGTTTTCATTTTCTTCTACGGGTTTGTCCACCTTAACCGTATTTTCGTTTGTGTTTGGCTTTTCGGTTACTGTGTCGACATCTTCGATTTTCAGCATATCGTTATCTTCCACCAAGGTTTCAGGCTCTGTTGTATCATCCTCTATGTCAGTAGGGATTTCGATTACTGCTTCTTCGGTTGTGATTTCTGTTGTGGGTTCTGTATTGTTCTCGTCTTTGCCGAGACCGATTACAGCCACAATTATTACAGCTACCACCACGATGCCTACGATTGTACCGATAAGTACCTTTTTGTTTTTCATGTTATCAGCCTCCTGATTAAAATTTCGGATTGAATTTTGAAGTTACTGTTATTGGTACAGTCACTTCAGTTAATTGTTGACCTGCGAAGTACAGAGGAACCGTTATCGTGTATTCAGCAATTATTTTAAGTCTGTTTTCCTCTATGAGTTGAACTGTGGGTATTGTCTGCCGATACAGTTCTTCGCCATCGTCACCACAACAATACAACATATTTCCATTAATGTCCAGCGAATTATATTCAGTATATTTAGAAATATATTGTTCAACATCAACAACCTCTGTAAAATCTGTACCGGTTTTTATTGAATCATATATTTCAATTGAGTTTTCCATTACGAAACTGTCCAATACAATTCGGGCATTTCTTTCTGATATGCGTATCACATTTACTGTTGCAACGAATTCAATAAAAATTGAAAGTATCATACATAGGATTAAAATCATAACACATGTTCCGATGTATCCATCGCCACGCTTGTTCTTCATTATTCCACCTACTTCCAATACTTTTCGGAAAGACCTGACCTTGTAACTGTTACGGTAACCGGGATTTTGAAAACTCCCAAGCCCTGTACATAGGTATCCTTTGAGATGGTTATCCACATTTTGTCACCGAGCTGCACTCGTTCAAGTGATGTGTTGAACCACTCATCAGCGCCGTATTCGATATCATAGTCATAATACTCACCAAGTAAATCCGAATCTCTTTCCCAAAACTCGTCACCGAATTCTCCTGTGTAGGTTGCCGATTTTATAAGCTCCTCGGCTATCTGATCCATTTCCACCTTTAAGGTGATGAAGCTGAACAGATTGAGAGAAAGCACCAATACCATTACAAAAACAACTACACCGACACAGATGTCGATGTAGCCTTCGCCACGTTTATTTAACTTAAACACACCGACACCCCCTTATGTGAAGAGAACGCCCACAGATGACATAATCTGCGAGAAGATTACCACAACATAAATCAGCATAAAGCATAAGAGAAGGCACATTGACAATCTCTTTACCTTTCTCGGTACTTTCTGTGCTTCAAGTCTTAACTGTTGTCTTTGAATGTCATTGAACTTGATTGATAAGGATGCCCAATACATTTCTGTATCGTCACCACGAAGTATGCCTATAAGACCTCGGCACACGTCACTCATCATTGATGAGCCTACACGGGATTCAAGCCTTGTAATCGCCGCTTCATAGTTACCTGACCTCATATCAGCTACGGTTATTTCTAATTCGTGCTTTATTTCGGGTCCGGCACTTTCCATGTAGCTATCAAGCATATATAACACATCTCGGTTATGCTTCAAGGTTTTCTCAATTGTAAAGACAAGTCTTGGAAGCTCGTATTCAATTTTTCTTCTTTTTGCCTTTATTCTTTTTGAAACTGAACGCACCTCATTGTTATATAACGCTATGGCTAACACAAGGATTATGGGACTTAATAATGGGAGTATGAACAACACGGGTATTGCAAATGAAGCTATGATGAGAGACTTTACAATCGCATTTGCTTTGAACATTTCGGGAGAGATATTCATCTGTGCTGTGTTCAAATCGTTCTGGAGTTGAGCCTTTTTGAACTCATTGAGTCGCATATGCTTTGCAAAGAAACCTGCAACACCTTTCAGCCACACGTCAAGACCCGATGTTTTTTCTTTCTGTTGTTTCGAGATTGATTCAACAGCCTTTGATGTTTTGTAATAAGGGATTGCATACACATCAACAAGGATATAAAAGAGACCTAATCCACAAAGGATTCCGACAATTGCTTGTATCATATATTCAACCTCCTCATCGCTTGTATTCTATTGGCTTTGTAAATTTCATCATAAACAAAGCTGTTATTAAAATTACCACGCCACATACACCTAACACGGCTTTTCCTGATGTTTCATACATCAGAGTGTTAAACCAGTCTTTGTTAAGCATATATAACAGAGGTATATTGCCGACAACCAATAACACCATTACCCAATACTCATTCTTTGCAGCAGTTAGCATTGTTTAAAGTTCGCTGTTTACTATACGAACATCGGTAAGCTTTGCAACAATGGGGAGCAAGGTATCTTTTAATGTTCGGTCATCCTGACATTGAATCAAGGTGTCGCACCACTCACGGAAAATCTCATCGTCAATCTTATCTTTCAAGTTATATAAAGCATGTTTTATATTTGATGAAACGAGCGTTGCTTCTGTTTCAAAGGCTTTGAAAACATCTTTTATAGGTGGCTTTATATACTGGATATTCTCTCTTACTGACGACACAATATCATCATTACGGATATATGATGTTGTGATAATTGAAAGAGTTGTTTCCAATTCTTCCTTTGTTGTTTTTTCATATATCGCAAGAGTATTTGCAGTGTACACAAAAGGTACTAATGCAAGTGATATTGAGAGAGCCGGGAGCAAGAAAAGGTTATCAATAAGGACAGAAACGAATGCACCAACAGCAAACAGGATAACGGAAGAAAAACAAACGATTACGAAGTTTTTAGATTTACCTGTTACTGCTAATGCAGTTTTCATTTCCATGAGCTTGGTATATACACCATGTCTTTTTTTGTTTCCTCTTATAGCCCTTGCTTTCTCACGAAGGGTATCGTGAGGAGTAATGATGCGAATTAAATCATCCGTTACTCTTTCGGGGGTAAGGTCAAGGAAACAGGCAATTGCCACTATAATGCACACGCAGGATATGATTGAAAAAACAATCATACATAATCAGCTCCTTTCTGCAAGAACTTTTTCAGCTCGCTTTGAGGCACACCAAACTGCATCAACTTGTGTTTAAGATTATCACTCATTATTTCGGGTTGTTCAAAATGACCTTCGATTATATAGTTATCACCCTGCATAGTGTTGCTTGTGATATTGTATCTGAATAATGTGCGATACTCTCTTTCGCCAGAAGGAGTGATTACACATTCAGATATATCCATAATCTTTCGGGAATTGTCTTCCAACTTATGAGCGTAAACAACGAGAGGAAATGCCTGACCAGCCTGCATCAGCGATATCTTAAAGTTTATAGGGAAACGCTTTTGACAAAGGAGTGCTAAACGCATATGAGCTGCATCGGCAGCAGAGGCATGAATAGTTGATACAACAGTATGACCTGTAAGGGATGCTTCAACAGCAGAATAAGCTTCAGTATCTCGCATTTCTCCGACAACTACAATATCGGGGTTGAATCGCAAGGATGCTACAACCAAATCTTCCTGTGTGATATCGTAAGCTTCGTTATCAGAAGGTCTTGACAATGTATGCACTACATTGTTGGTTATAACATCATCATTTCTGCGAACAAGGGATAATTCACGAGAACCTGATTCAATACTGAATATTCTCTTGTTATCGGGAATTGTTGAAAGCAATGCATTAAGGAGTGTTGTTTTACCTGAACTGGTTGCACCTGCTACAACGAAAGAAACACCATAGCGAAGACACATGCACAAGAAGTCAATCATCTTCTGTGTTGCATTATTACCTTTTACGATTTCATCCTTTGTAACTCTTGAAGGGTGCAAAAGTCGGATTGATACGCTGATACCTCTGTCATCATCAACAATAGGTTCTTTAAGAGCTGTGATTCGTGTGTTACCGGGCAAATGACCTTGAGCCATAGGAGTTGCATTATCAATAATCATACCCGAATGGTGAAGAAGCCTTTTAACAATATCAATAGCATGTTGGGGTGAATAAAAACATTCCGTAGTCTTTTCAATGTGACCATCGGTATATGTTATGGCAATATCATCCCAACCATTGATATTAATTTCTTCAATATCCTCACGTCCTAAATACTTTGTTAAAATGGAGTATTCAGCCATTTCACAATATAGCTTGTCGGACAGTTGTTTGAAGCTCATACCTTCGACCATATAATCGTGGTCATACAAGTATTTATCAATGTAGGTTCTCAACTGACCGTATTTATCCTTATCGGATAATGAAGCTGCATAGTTTTCCGAGATGTATTTCTGTACATTATTAAGAAGCGGAAAAAAACCAATTATTTGGCTCATCAGCTCACCACCTTTGCTAACCTCGAAATGTTATCGCAGAACACCTTATCGGTAATATGCTCTGATAAAGTTCCTGTGATAGACTGCTGTTTAAGGGAGTGACTATAAGGAATTTTGATTTCAACATCCTTGAAGTGTTCTTTAACTTCACCTACAGGGAGATAGATGTCATTGTCTTTTATGTTGATTACCTTTACCACTTTATCTGCAAATGCAATAAACTGGTCACCGTTAGCTGCATAGTATGACATGCATTTAAGTGTCGGAGTTACAACCTGAATAATAACATCAGCTTCTGCTTTGGCAAGAGAAGATATGAGATCACTTCTGTCGCTCACACAGTCAATAATCACATAGTCAGAAAGGTCTTTCATATTCATAAACAACTGACTGATTTTGTCTTCTGTCGGTCTTGCATATGTGTATTTGTTTTCGTTTGCCTTGTAACCTAAATAACCGAAATTCGGCATATTCTTTGTTGTTACAATGCTACGAAGGACATCTTCACGATACACGTCTGTTTTATCAAGAACCTTACCGATTGAATACAAATCGCTTTCCTTACAATGAGGGAAGATGTAACCCATACAAGGCACCATTAAATCGGGTGAAAAGTAAAGGACTCTTTTCTTTCCTTTGTTATATAAGGTCTGTGCAACTTTAATTGCAACAGATGTCTTACCACTATCGGGTGAGCCACAAACGGCAATAACTTTACTCATTTACAGCACCACCTTCGGTTGTTACTTCTGTTTTATTCTTAAAGTAGTTGTTCTGTGTGGATAAGAACTTTTCGGCAGTTGATTTATCACCTCTGTATACAAGTGCCGCATGAATTTCTGCATTACCTTCATATTCTGCAAGTAACTTTGCCTGTTGTGTATTTGCAAGAACAGTAATTGTGCTTGGGAGTTCATAACTACCGTCATCATTTTTAATTACTGCATCTTTATCAATACCACCCGATGTAGTTGTAGTTATAACCTTCATATATTTAAGTTCGGGAGGAGTTACTGCTTTATTTGTGTCATTGTTGACAATAAGGAATGTTACGATATCTCCGTTCTGGAGCTTACCTGATACACCTGCCGCAAGACTGTCTACTGTTACGCTGATTGCTACATGTTTACCGTCAAGTGTTGCGAATACATCTTCAGCAGTATTACCATTATTAGTAAGTTTTGCCTTTGTGAAGAAGTCACCTGTATAGAGATTTGATGCAGCATATTTACCTACGACATCTGATTTATCTTCGATAGCACCTGCAGGGATTGAATCTTTATCAACCTTAACCACCTCAACTACATCTTCTGTAATGGGTGATCCCTGTTTTACATCCTGTGTAAGTCGTACTATCTTTGTTGTGTCGCTTGTAATATTCGTAACAATAGGAGCAACTACGAAGGTCATTACAACGGCAAGTACCATACAGACGATACCTATAATTGTTCTGTTTTTCATTTTTATATAACCTCCTGTTAAATGAAATATGCCACCATAAATCCTGTGGCAAGATATGGAACGAGGGGGAAGCCCTCTTTTTTGTTTCTTTTAATGTTCATAAGAATTGCGAGTACCAATCCCAAAGTAAGACCTATAACGCTGTTTTTTAAACCAAGCACAAATGAACTTGCGATACAGAACTTTATATCTGCACCACCGATTCTTCCTTTTCCTATGAAGATGCTTAATATCATCAGCAAGGAAATAACGAAAGCAGAGAGTAACATACTTGGTATACCAGATAATTCAAAGCCTACGAATGCCACTATGACAATCATTACATGGAGCCAGTCATCACATTCTCTTGATTTAATATCACTAAAAGATGCTAAAAGGAGAATTAAGCTGAACAAAATGCCACGCACTGCCATAGTGGTACATCCGAAAAAACATAGCAACGCTACTGTTATTCCTACACCGATACCTACAAAACCTGCAATAGTTTTCACCTTTTCGCCACCCCATCTTTTAAGGGCATATTTCGCAATATACACACTTGCCCATACAACTGCGTTAAGAATAATCGATACACCAAATATCGTCAGAATTTTTTCAACTGTTACGTCAATAATATTCGGTATAATCGGACCAACAATTAAATTCATAAGATTCTCCTTTCAATAAATTGGTGGGAGTATTAAAACTCCCACCGTATGTCATATCCTTAACCTGCGTAATTGAAAATTTCGCCCACTTTGGTTTCAACTGCCAGAGCAATTGTGTCTTCAAAGAGAGCATAGAAAAGGGCAAGAATAAGAGCACCGATAACAACAGCGATAAGAACCTTAATGCCTGTATCCACATAAGTTTCAGCTTTCTTGGTTTCGATAACCTCGACAGCTTTTGTTTTAATAGACATTACTTTATCTCTGATTTTTTTAAACATATTCACATCTCATTAACCTGCGTAGTTGAAGAGTTCCTGAACCTTTGTTACAACAGAAGGCATGATGGTGTTTTCAAAAAGAGCATAGAGAAGAGTGAGAAGGAGAGCACCGATTACGACTGCGATGAGAACTTTGACACCTGTATCAACATAGGTTTCTGCTGTTTTGGTTTCGATAACCTCAACAGCCTTTGCTTTGATGGACATAACTTTATCTTTGATTTTCTTAAACATAATTTTTTACCTCGACTTTCTTATTTAATTCGGATTAACCTGCGTAGTTGAAGAGACCCTGAACCTTTGTTACAACAGAAGGCATGATAGTGTCTTCAAAAAGGGCATAGAGAAGAGTGAGAAGGAGCGCACCGATTACGACTGCGATGAGAACCTTGACACCTGTATCAACATAGGTTTCTGCTGTTTTGGTTTCGATAACCTCAACAGCCTTTGCTTTAATGGACATTACTTTGTCTTTGATTTTTTTAAACATAAATTTTACCTCAACTTTCTTATTTTTTAATTACATTGACTGTGAAAAAGCAGCCTCGACATCATCGTCAGGCTGCTCACTCATTGCTTCGGCTTCATCCATGTGAAGTCTTTCTTCGTATGATTTAAGAACGGCTGCATTAATTTCGTTTCTTGCATCTGCCGTAATAGCATGGAAGATATCGCTATATTTCTTTTCACCATCTTTGGTATAAACACTCTGAGGCATCTGAACAAAGAGACCTTTTGACGAGTCAATTACTTTAAGACCGTGGATAGCAAATGCACCTGCAATATTTGCACTGGCATATGCTTTGATTTTGCTATCTTCCTGATTTACCATGCGATCAATTTTCGCATTTACAAGTGGCTGTTTTTTCTGTGCCATGATTTTTTCCTACCTTTCGATTAACTGAAACTTATAACTGTGAATCCCATATCCGATTCGACTTCTGCCTGAGAAATCTGTTCGGGTTCTTTGAACCGTTCCATATATGTCATCACCTCCTCATCTGTAAGTGAACGGAAGTCATCTTCTGTCAAACCAACAACAAAGAACGGTCCGGCAATGATGGTACTTTCACCAAGTCTACGGTTACCTGCCATACCCATAAGTTTTGATTCTTCGTTGCCTATAAGACAGACATTGTCATCTTCCATGTATATCGGTTCTATGTATCCACCTACAGCCCTCTGCTCTGCTTCAAGGGTGTGTGCCACCTCAGAAACAAACGGAGGACGGTTTGGCTCAACATAGACGATAGTCATTAAGTTGTCGGGTTTCTGCGTAAGGGTTGCATCAAAATCAACCTTTTGGAAACCTACAGAGTCACAAAAAAAGGCACCCTCATCTGTCTGGACCATGTCCGAAACGGAAAGAGAGTGCCCTCTGTGAAGTGGATGAGATTCTGTGTTAAAACGAGTAAACACATCTTCAAGTGTTTTCGCATCAATATCACCACTGAAAACCTCATCATATATTTGCGGGTCTATTTTGTCTGTTTTCTGAATTCGTGCAGTTCTGTCAAGATTCATAAACTTAACATCATTTGCATCTCGTTCATTATTGATTTGGAATATTTTAATTTTCAAGAGCAACACCTGCCTGTTCCATTGCCCATTTAACCGAAAGATGTACAAGTGCAGCCTTTTGCTGCTCAACAGGAAGTTCATTCAGAAAATCAAATAAAGTCATTTCATCAATTTGTGACGAATCAGTTACCCCACAGTTATCACAGACTTTTTCTCTTTTAACAATTATTGAATTCCCATCCTCGGATTCGGTAAATGATAAAATATCGTTATATTTAAAACCGACGGACTGCCTCAATTCAAAAGGAATTGTAACCCTTCCTTTTTTCCCAAGAACACGATATATTTTTGCCATTAGCTATCAGCCTCGCTTTCGTTATTTGTTATTTTGATTTGTAATGTTCCCACACCTGAACGGGTAGAACACGCTCTTTCTACCGAAATATTTAAACTCTCAAAATCTTCAAGAGGTATAGAAAGAAAAATACTATCTTGATTTAACTCTGAATTCTGCATTGGACAATACACTCCTTTAATACTTTTTCATAATCGTACCTGTCATCACAACAACTGAATAAAGTTAATTGTTGTGGTTTACTGCGTTCTCTTTCGTACAAGTCATAGTTTGATATAAGCAACTCTTTAAATTCTTTTCCGGCTTCGTACCTTTGTGCCATAGAATGAGTACGAGAAAAATCAAGCATAGAAAAGCCTTTGTACAGTTCCCTTATCTCAGGACAATCGTTATATGAAAGCAAGAACTTACCTTGTATTTTTGAAAGTGTATCCTTTAAGCGCACGTGGTCATTCCAATTAAAGCCTACAGCATACATATCTTCAGTAGAAAAATATGGAGGATCAGCATAGAAAAAAGTATCCTGTCTGTCGTAGTGCTTAATAAGCGTTTCAAAGTCCTGGTTTTCAACCACTACATTAGCCATTCTATTTTCAAGTTGTTTTATAAGCTCAAACAACTTTCGTATATCAAATGGCTGTGATGCAAAAGACTTACAGCCGCTTGAATAACTGTATCGTAAGAGTTTGAGAAACATTGCTGCTCTACGGACATCATAATCTTTAGTAATACGAGTTCTTATTTCATTAAGTTCATTTGCTTCAGGTGGTGGAAACATCAGTTCTGTCAACAGTAATTCTTCTCTGCAAAAATCATCTTTGAATTCTTCAAACTCAAAGAACTTTTTAACAGAGTTAAAATCCTCACGTGAGTTAAGATTGCAAAAGCCGATTTCACGAATTGTTGCCATAGTTCGTTCCTTCATGCAATGGAAAAGGTTTACCAAATTCCTGTCATAGTCATTGTAAACCTCGAAGGAGTCAACCTGCTCTTTTCCCAGAAGGACGCTACCGGAACCACCGAACACATCAACAAATCTGCCGTACTGTAAAGGAAATACAGCATAGAGAATGTTGAGTATTGAACTTTTGTTACCAACCCTTGATACAGGGGTTTTCATTGAATCACCTCACTTTTGGGCATAAAAAAAGACGGTATTCATCATTTTGTGATAAATACCGTCTTACTCTTGCTTATTTGATTTTTGAAGTTCTATGATTTTTTCTTCATAGTAATTCTTTTTGTTTATAAAAACGCAACACATCGCTATGGTAGTTACTATACTGCTTAACATAGCACCTATGATGAATGCAAGGATTTCACTCATTGTAATGCAATTCCCTCGCTTTCATCTTCGGTCATGTCTTCGGAGGAGGTGATATTGACATATTCACCGATAACACCGAGAGCTTCGTAATAACTGCCTGATGACCTTACACGCTCACACATTTCTTTGGCTTCATTAGCCATACCGTTTTCTTTTAAAGTTCTTGATGCAATACCCATAAGATTGAAAATATTGCCATCTTCTCCAATCAAAGCACAATCGGGTTTGACTTTTTCTTCGACAGAATCATTCTCATTAATGAAACCACCAAGACGATTATCCACATAATCTGAAAACCAAGTACCACCAAGGTCCTGATGTGTCTGCAAACGCCACATTGCCATTTTCCTTAAATCAATGCTAATTTCATCATTGAAGGGGAACAGCAAACAAGTGAGTTCACCGTTTTTAAAGGTATAACAGTCATCTTCTTTGAATTCGCTGTCTTCAAGGAGAATTCCACTCCTTTTAAACAATCCGTTGATGCCGTCAATCCATTCTTTCAGTTCACCACCACAGCCCTGCAACACAAGACCTTCGATATTGGACATATTGCGAAGTTTCTCTGTGTTTACTGACTTAACTGACAACTTTCTGCACCTACCATTTCCTGTTCAATTTCTGACTTATTATTCATAAACCTTTCAAAAGATACCTCGTCAATATCGGGGAATGAAATTGGTTCTTCTTTAAGGTTTATATAACCTTTTTCACCGAAATCAATAGGTTCATCTGTTATGAGAGTACCACCATAGTTTACTTTTACCTTTGGTTCAAGAGTTGCCAAGAAACTTTGGTCATCACTTGTTCTGCACTCATAACAGTAGAAGCCTTTAGGAACATCAGCTGCAGACTTTCTGCTTTCAGAGAACAAAAATACCTTATCTTGAAACTGAACAGCAGATAATTCCTTATGCCAAATAGGAATATAGTCAGTTTCTGTTGAGTTAAGCGAAAGACCTACGGTTTCCATATCTTCATATCCGTGAACCTTTAAGGCAAACTCATAGGATTCTTTCATAGATTCGGGTATATATTCTTCAAGAACTATATCTCCTTTATACCTAACGCTACCAAGATTATGACCGAAGTCTTCGTCAGCCCATTCGTGTTCGATTTCAACATCGGGATACATCTGTGCAAGTTTTGACAAAACAGGATGTGGAGCAGACCAAGCAGTATTAAAACAGAGTTCATCCTGTTCTTCTGATGCATCTTCAATTTCAATACAGTCGTAGGCATTCCATTTTGTACCCCAATTATTGATACTCCATTCATACCATGTAGGAAAACCGTATTGCTGAATGTTACGGAAAGCCTGACGACCTGCTGACCATTCTTCTTCATCGATATCTGTTCTCTGTTTTAAAAAGATAGCTTCTTTTTCTTCGGGGATATTCAGAAGGTCAATCCCTTTGTTTGCACCATCAAACAAAAGAACAGCAACAAAGTCTTTGTATGCTTTAAGACCTTTATCTGTAATCGAACCTGCCGTAATATTCAATGATTTGGGCATAGGAATTACCTTATTGAAATCGACTGAGCCAAGACCCATTTCATCGTGTTTTATACCTTCCATAATAGCTCTGATTCTTTCGGGTTCTCCTGAAAACTTGATACGATTAGTAACATGGTTCGGCATACTATCACTCCTTTATAATTTGATATTTTTCATTAACTTCTTTGATTTTTCTGCCGATAGCAGAAATGACCGGTACACTCACAGAGTTACCAGCCATCTTATATAACTGTCCATCCTTAATACCGGATGCGACAACTTTATTAAATTGTTCATCTTTAAAACCTTGCAGACGCCAACACTCAATAGGCATAAGTTTACGGATTCTGCCTTTATGATAAACACCATGTCTATCTTGAGCAGTTATTGTGAACATTTCCTCATTGGGTTCTTTCATCCTTCTGCCTTGCTGACGCACCTTTTCTCTGTCGGGTGTCAATACGGCTCGTGGAGCTTCTTCTACCAGTACACCTGAGTGTTCTCCTCTGCGATTGCTTACACCTGAATCTTGTCGTGCAGTTATGCATCGTGCTTGGGGAGTGATAATAGGATCACTATTCATATCAATAAAGTACAATCCTGTTTTTCCACCCATACCACCGCCATTTGCACATAAAGTACAAGCAACACCTGTTACATCATAGACTCTTTGTCCTTGACTTCCTGGGATGATTTCTTTGAGAGCCGATCCACCACAAGTTTCGACTGGAAATATTTGTCCGGTACATCGTCCATCAAGACATCCGATAATATACAACCGCTTTCGCTGTTGGGGGACTCCGAAAAATTTGCTGTTGAGCACACACCATTCAAGATTATACCCCATTTCAACAAGCACGGAAAAGATGGTTTTAAGTGTTTCGCCTTTGTTATGTGATAACAAACCCGGGACATTTTCCAAGAATATAAATGCAGGTCTTTTAACCTCAAGAATTCGGGCAATTTCAAAGAAGAGAGTTCCTCTTGTATCACTAAATCCCATTCTTTTTCCGGCAACGCTGAAAGCTTGGCAAGGAAATCCTGCACAGAGCAGGTCGAAATCGGGTAAGGTTTCGGGGTCAATTTTTCGTGCATCTTCATAATAATGCTCACCTCCGGTTTCATACATCGCACAGTAGGCAGCATTAGCGTATTTATCAATTTCACAATGACCTATACACTCAAATCCACCTATAGCAGTTAACCCTGAACGAAAACCACCTATACCTGCAAACATATCAAAAAATCGGATTGCCATACAGCATCCGACCTTTCCTATTTATTTACTTTTTATAACACCTCTTTTTACATTGTTTGTTCGAAATCTTCTGATTCTTCAATTTCAGATTCTTCTGCCAATTCTTCATCGGTGAGCTTTCTGAAATCGTCTTCACTGGGAACGATTGCAAGTGTTCTACCGTTATCCCATTTCATATGAATTTGACCAGCATCATCTACAAAGTCAACTGTACCTCTTGTACCGGGTGGAACAGGAGCGTAAGGATCATTCATGCTGTTCAACAAAAGGCGAGTACCTTCGGGATACTGCTTCTGCATTCGTTCTGCATATCGTGACATATTCTCAAATGAGCTCATAAAATTTCACCTCTTTTACATTTCGATTCCCATATCTTCAGAGTCATCGGGATCACCAAAATCTTCTGTGCCGTCCAATGCTTTCTGCATGGGAATAAGAACTTTTAACAATTCTGAACGATACTCCATATCAGAAATTCTATCAATATATATTCCGAAGGTGTTTAAGAACGGAGTTCCGTCTTCGTATGTAATTGTTACATCACCTGACACACCTTTTTCACATATATATTTTGCAACTTCTTCAATAGAGTTTAGTTCTCTTTCGTCATGATGGGACATACCGATTAATCTCGGATGCTTT
>JAZNJB010000001.1:0-25116 GCA_045577815.1 Acutalibacteraceae bacterium | reverse complement strand
ATTCTGATTCACGGTATTATCTTATATTTCATCTATTTAGGTGCGTATTTGCTTAATGATTGGATTGAATGGGGCACAACACCGATTTTGGTTTTCTCAGGTATTTTTGTTGTAGGCTATCTGGCAGTTTGGGCAATTATTTATTGCATAACTAAACGAAATACTAAAAAGCTTAATGAAATGCTGAAAGAAAAGCAGCAAAAGATAATAGACAATAAGAAACAGTTAGATTAAATATTTTTACTGCTCTCATTTTTGAGGGCAGTTTCTTTTTGTCAGAATCGGCCCTAATAGTAATGGGAATAAACACTACCGTTAAGTAATTCCCTTATGAACACTCGCACCAAATAAAAATAGAGTCGCATTTCGCGGCTCTGTTTTTGTTTTATGAGAGAAATAAAAGGACTTGAACCTGCCCTCGCCGAAGGCGAACACAATCGGGCGTTCGCGTAGCGAATGATGGGCAGAGCCCATCAAGTCCTGTCACTCGCACCAATGACAAAAGAGTCACTTACGTGGCTCTTTTGTTATTTATGAGATTTTCACTACATCTTTTCTGTTTTTTGTCTTGAAGATTGACTTTTAAAGGTATATAATTTTTTAAAATTGGTTTTGAGGTGATTTTATGCCACAAATTAAAATTCAGCCTGACTATTCAGGTGAATATTACTGGGATTCTTATTGTAAAACTCTTGATATCGAGCTTAAACAATGTATTGACGAGGGTCTTGATATTACAGATTTTGAATTATTATTTAAAAAGGCAATTGAAATGCCATATTCAAAAGAACAAGCAGACCTTGCTGATGAAATTTTCGAGAAAATTATAAATGCCGATATAAGGTCAGATTATAAATATAATGAGCCATCTGATTTAGATGGTATTAAAGCCTTAAGAAAGCCTTATACATATAAAAAAATCGTAATTGACGATAATTTGTTATATAAAAAAATAAAAGGTGCTTGGTATGGAAGAATTTGCGGTTGCCTTCTGGGTAAGCCTCTTGAAGGCATAAAGAAGGGTGAACTTTATACTCTTTTAACATCAACAAACAACTATCCTTTATCGCGTTATGTAGTATCAAGTGATATTACAGAAGAAATGATTGAGTCTTACGATTTTTGGCTAAAAGATAAAGCGTGGGCAGATGTTATAGAATATGCCCCCGTTGATGATGACACAACCTACACGGTTTTATCACAAATTTTGATTGAAAAGTTTGGTCACGATTTCACGTCGAAAGATGTTGCAAAGCTCTGGCTTCAGAGCCAGCCGATTGAAAAATACTTTACAGCCGAAAAGTCTGCATACCGTAACTTTATAAATGGTTATGCGCCACCACATTCGGCGATTTATAAAAACCCTTACCGAGAATGGATTGGCGCACAAATCCGTGGTGATTATTTTGGATACATCACACCCGGAAACAAGGAGTTAGGTGCAGAGTATGCTTTCCGTGATGCATCAATTTCTCATACTAAAAATGGTATTTACGGAGAGATGTTCGTTTCAGCTATGATTTCAGCTGCAGCAGATGCAGACAATGTTTCTGATGTGATAAAAGCGGGACTTTCGGAAATCCCTCATACATCACGTCTTTATGAAGCTGTTTATGATATTATAAACAAATATGAAAACGGCGTTTCCTGTGACGAATGCATTTCATTTATAAATAATAAATATGATGAGTTTGACCCTCATGATTCCGTTCACACAATACCCAATGCTTTGATTGTTGTTATTGCATTGCTATATGGCAATAGTGATTTTGGAAAATCAATTTGTTTGGCGGTTGGAATGGGTTATGATACCGATTGCAACGGTGCAACTGTCGGGTCTGTTTTAGGTATGCTTAACGGATTTGATTCTATAGGTGACAAATGGATTAATGTACTTAATAATAAACTTGATACCGGTATAACAGGTGTCGGAGTTGTTGAGATTTCTGATTTAGTAGAAAAAACAATTTCTTTTATCAAAAGGTGATAACTGCAAATACGTTGCTCTATTTAACACCAATTACAAAGAACGAGGCAGATAAGATGAGTGATAACAAAGAATTTTTAGGTACAGCCCCTATCGGCAAATTATTGTTTAAATTGGCAATCCCCACTGTTGTGGCGCAACTTATAAATATGCTCTACAACATAGTGGACCGAATTTACATCGGTCACATTCCCGAAGAAGGCAGTCTTGCCCTTACGGGTGTAGGTGTGTGTATGCCCATCATAATGATTGTATCTGCCTTTGCGGCTTTGGTAAGTTCAGGCGGTGCTCCCCGTGCATCTATCTTTATGGGCAAAAAAGAAATTGATTCTGCTGAAAAAACTCTTGGTGGATGTTTCTTTCTTCAAATTATTATTTCAGTTGTTCTTACGATTATTCTGCTTATCTGGAATAAAGATTTACTTCTGCTGTTCGGTGCAAGTGAGAATACCATAAAGTTTGCCACAGATTATATGAACATTTATGCTTTAGGAACACTTTTTGTTCAACTGACTCTTGGTATGAATGCTTTTATTACAGCACAAGGCTTTACC
This sequence comes from Acutalibacteraceae bacterium, assembly GCA_045577815.1. Lineage (GTDB taxonomy): Bacteria > Bacillota > Clostridia > Oscillospirales > Acutalibacteraceae > DTU089. The sequence goes on along the minus strand of JAZNJB010000001.1, from coordinate 22,575 downwards.
AATATATCAATGGTTTCAATAATTATCGGTGCAGTATGCAATATTATTCTTGACCCCATATTTATTTTTCTTTTCGATATGGGCGTTAGTGGTGCAGCGCTTGCAACGATTATTTCTCAGGCCGTTTCGTGCATTTGGGTGCTCAGTTTCCTATGCTCAAAGAAAAGTTTGCTGAAACTGAAAAAAGGCAACATTAAATTATCACCGAAATTCGTTTTGCCCTGTGTTGCTCTTGGTACAGCAACTTTTATTATGCAGGCAAGTGAAAGTATTATTTCAGTTTGCTTTAACTCCTCGTTACTCCGTTACGGCGGAGACATAGCAGTTGGTGCAATGACAATCCTTACAAGTGTTATGCAGTTTGCAATGTTGCCACTTCAGGGTATTGCACAGGGTGCACAACCTATCACTAGTTACAACTATGGTGCAAAAAACACAGAACGTGTTAAGAAAACTTTTAAGTTGCTTCTTATAACATGTCTTTCTTATTCTGTAATTTTATGGTTAGCCGTAATGCTTTTACCTGATCTTTTCGTCGGTATATTTACACCCGATAGAGCACTGATAGAATTTACCGCTCCCGTTCTTCGCATTTATCTTGGAGGTGTATTCCTTTTCGGTATACAGATTGCCTGTCAGATGACTTTCACATCTCTTGGAAAAGCAGTCAACTCAATCATTGTTGCAGTAGTAAGAAAGTTTGTTTTGCTTATACCGCTTATTTATATCGTTCCACATTTAGTTTCAGACCAGACAATCGGCGTTTATATGGCTGAACCCATTGCTGATATTTTTGCAGTAATGTTTACAACGATACTTTTCACTTTCCAGTTTAAAAAAGCTATGAAAACATTGGAAAGTTAAAAAAGGGATGATTTAGTGGCACTACATAAGATTTGATTCCTATGTAATCTTTTTTATTCATTATTTAAAAATACACATCTGGTTTTTTCTTTGCATAACAATTATTCATCATTTGATACCTTTTCAGACCTGACAGCAAGCTCTTTAAACACAAGTTTAATAGCTTCATTCGCCATTGTTTTAAAATCGAATCTATCAACAAACTCAATTGCCTGCTGTATTTTTTCCTCTTTAAATCTATAAATAAGCATCATCATTTCAATGCATCGCTTTGACTTGATCTGAGCAGTAAAATACACATCACAAGGAACGCTGATATATCCTCTCATTATTCCCGAAGAGGCAATTTCTATTTCATAATAATCCTTTGGTTCAAGTTCGGGTAATTCCGATGACAGAATATGCTGCATTTCTTTAGTAAGACGAAGACGTAGCGCTTCACTGACCTTTGGCAACGAATAAGCATTAAGGTAAAGATCCCGCATATCTTCACTTGTTTCTGCCATATAAAGTTGCAAACAAACATACACCACATAACGCAACATTTCATCATCTGTGTGTTCTTTTGAATAAGAATTTGCCAAACCAAAAATTCCATCTAAAAAATAGTTGAGTAATGCACAGAGAATGTCCTCTTTGGTTTTCATTTCGTAAAATATAGTATTTGTGGGTATACCTGCAAGCTTTGATATATCTTTAACAGTGGTATGCTCGTACCCTTTTTCAATAAACAATTGTGTTGCTGCCACAAGAACTTTTTTACGTATTTCTGCAGTTTGCTTTGAATTTCTTATGTTTGCCATAAAAAATACTCCTATTAAGAAAAGTTATTTATATTTTATCATACAATGTTTTGAATGGTCAAGTTCATCACATATCAGAACATCGATACACAAGGCGAGGTCATAAGACCCCGCCTCTCTTTTTTGCTATTTTTCTGTCAGATTAGTAATCATAGTGATTTGTTAAGCCAAAGAAGTAACGTATGATACCCAAAATTATTTCCAACCACCATACATCAGAATACATTTTTATGCTATCTGATGCGAGAATATTTCCATCTGCATCGTAAAGTGTGGCAACAAATGTTGTATAACCTTTTTTCAAAGAAGTAATCTTTAATGATTTTCCATCATTCATTTCTTCTATCTTAAAGTTCTTATTAGATGCTTTCCATACTATTGTTGCACCTTCAGGAACATCCTCACCTACCAAAGCATGAAGGACAAGTGAATCTAAAAATGCAACCCGTGTGCGTGATGGTTTACGAAGCTTCATAAGGGGTTCCGGTGTTGTAAGAACATCAATGAGAACCTCAAGTTCTTCCTTAATACCCTCAAGTGTGCTTCTTTCATCATCAGTAAGATTATTTCCGTCTGTGAGAGCTTCAATATCTTTAACCAGTTTTTTGATTGCCGGTATATCACTTTCATCTGACGTGTCTTCATTATAATCTTCAGCAGTTTTTTCTATGCGCTTAATTTCTGCAGAAATTTCATCAATCTTGGCAATAAGCTTATCTGCCTTTTCATCAGCTTCTCTTAATGCTTCTTTTTCAGAATCTGAATACTTTCCGCTTTCTTCAAGAGCCTCAATATCATCCTTAATCTGCCTGATAGCATCTTTGTCAGATGACTTAACATTTGACTCATCGTAACAATCAAGAGCAATCAGAACTTTTTCAAGGTCATTTGCAAATGAAAGAATCTTTGCAAGAAGTGCTTCACACTTATCACTGATAGCTTCCCACTCTGCCTTGGTTTCATCGTCTGCAAGTTCAGCTCTTGCATTGTCCATCATATTCTTAACTGCAATTACTGCATCTGTATCAGAGGTTGTTACATTGTCGATATTCAATTCATCAATTCCGCTTGTATCAGGATTGATAGTGAACAATGCTTCAACAAAATTAATATCATAGTTTACGTTTTCAACTGTTCCCTGATTAATCTTGTAAACGCCCACATTTTCACCTTCATCTCTTGCAGGGCTACCTGTAAGGACATCATTTGCAAGAAGTGGTGTGCTTTCATCTACAACATATGTTAATTCAGAGTCTGCTTTTCCGTAAATCTTTTCAGCATTCTGTGCTGTAACTGTTACAGGTCTCTTTGCAACCTTAACAACAACTGTAATGTCGGTTACTGTTGCATAGTTATCAACATCATCAGGAGTAAATGTTACCTTGAACTCGTTTTCGCCCGGATTACCTACTGATGTTGTAATGTCATCCTGCCATGTAAATCCATCAGGAAGTTCAACATCTGCAAGAGTTTCGCCATATACTGCTTCAAGATTTTCAGGAACTGTATAATCAGGAGAAAGCTTGTTGATTGTAATTCCGTCAGAGCTTACATAGGTTGTGTTACCTGCACGGTCAGTTGCCTTTGCATAAATGACATACTGCTGACCTCTTTCAAGAGGAATTACATCTGTATATTCTGTCCAGTTTTCAAGAGCTTTAATCTCATCAACACTGAATGCAGAATCAGAAACATAGTAATAAGTCTTGTCAACACCACTACCAATGTCAGTTGCTGTAACAGTTGCTTCCTGAGTTTCGTCGAAGAATAAACCAAATGTAATTGTGTTCAGGAATTCTCTCCAGGTTTTGTCTGCTACTGAAATTTCAACTTCAGGAGGAGTTACATCCTTAACGCCTGTAATTTCAACAGTCTTATTGTTATGAATAGCGGTAATTGTATATATACCGTCAACCGCCTCAATAGCTTCACCGTTTGCAGTTACTCTGATGTCATCTGCACTGTAACCATCTTTAACTTCAACAGAGAAACTGAAACTTGAACCATATTCAACAGTAGTTGAATCGTCAGTTTTAATTTCATATCCCTCGGGGTTCTCAGGAAGAGTTATTGTGAGAATATCAGAAGTAAGATTTCTGTTACCACCGAGAACTGCTGCCACCTGTTGTCTGTCAAGCTGAACTGTGAGGACACCATTGACATCAACAGATGTGCTCAAAGTATTTCCACTTATTATCGCAGTACCATCTACTGTGTATGTATCCCACTCTGCCTGACCACCGATAACGCTGTTTACAGGAACACTCTTTTTACCACATACAAAACGAAGCTCTAATTCACCTGTTTTACCCGCAGGAACAACTTTATCTGTGTAATCTGTACCATCAATATAGATTGCCAAGCGTGTATCAGGATTACCGAGAACAAGACCATTATTAAGTTTCAGAGTTTTTTCCCTTGATGTGTTGCCGGCCGCATCCTTTGCATAGAGTGAAACCTTATGCTCAAGAACATCGGTATCCATAGCAACATCAACGGAGAAACTGCCGTCTGCATCTGCGGTTACAGTTTTATATTTTTCACCATCAACAAGAATTACAACAGTTGCACCTGCATCACTCATACCACTGATGGTTGTGCTCTTTTCAAAGAATCCACCATTAGCAGGAGAAGAAATCATAAGTTTAGGTGCAGTTGCATCAACACGGAAACGATAATATTCTATTATTCCGTCACCGTTTGCGTTTTCACCATTAAGTCTGAGTGTGTGCTCACCCTCATCAAGTGACGAAATAGTGATTGTACCTGTTTTATCTGCTGACCATGTACCTGTTGCAACATCAGAATCAAGAGTCCATTTGCCTGAAACAGCCATATCAGATGTTATATTAACAACTACATTATTGACTCCGACAACATCAATTGTATCAGTCTGTCCGCTTGCATCAGCAAGTTTCTTTGCACCTTGTGCTGAAATGGTGATAGAAGCCTTTTCAGGTGCTGTCATTGTGACTGCACTACTGATAGTTTCCTCTGAAATATAGTAGTTTCCGTCATCGCCCTCAACGTAACCGCTGATTCCTACGCAATACTTTTTACCTGATTTAAGAGAAACTGTCTTTTTGTTTTCCGTTACATCATCTCTGCCCTGTGCATCGTAATGAGAAACGAAATTACCGTCTTCATCAGTGTAGTAAGTATTCTCATAACTACCACCAATAGTTATTATACCATTTTCAGCTTCTGTATTCATTGCGGCGAACTCTGTTTCCACAAGTCCGTCAGCAGTCTGCTCATAAACAGTTGCAATAAATCCGTCATAACTACCTGGATTTGCAACAGAAACATCAACTGTATAATCTCCACCAAGCTTCGCACCGCCGATAGATGGTGCTTCAGGCTGATCAGGATTTACATAAACAAACTTCTCATCTGCATAAACAGTATTGTGAAGTGAATTTTCTTCACTTGATGCAATTGCAACAATATCATACTTACCGCTAGGAAGATTTGAAGGAAGTTCAAATGTTGCTGTTCCCAAATTACTATTTTTTGCAACTAAAACTGTTTCATAAAGTGCAGTATATTCATCATCTTCAGAAACTGCGTAAATGCTTAATGAATCATACATTTCAAGCTGTTCACCGTGCCATGTAGCAGTCATACCGTCTGCACGGCTGTATGAGTAATCAAGAGAATCCACACTTGCCATGTCAGCCACTTCATAAATTGAAACATAAGCATCAACACTTGTATTAAGTGTCCATACATAGTCATATGCCCATTCTTCTGTGAAAGAAATTGTGACATTTGCTTCTTTCTTTTCCTTGTTATAGGAAAGAAGTGCGTTTTTATCTGTCTGAATACCTGCATCAATTGAATTATCAAGCCACTTGAGAGGATAGCTTATTGTTTTTCCGCTACTATCAACAGCTGTGATTTTTATTTGATTTTTACCGTATCTGTCACCCTTTACAAGTCTTTCAGCGTCTTCAAGACTTTCTGCAGGGAATGAAACAGTCAGTGCCAAATCCTGATATGATTTGTAATCACCAAGATAAAGCTTATGACTCATACGGTCATTTGTGCTGACTATCTTTATTTCATCGGAATTCACATCATCTGCAGGTTCTGTTGATGCGGCAAGTGCCATATTTGCACCATAGCTCATATAGAGGATTTTGCCGCCTGACTTTGCAACAGGAATATTCATAAATGACCTTGGAATTGTTGGTTCAGGTGTATCGTAACTTCCGAAACCGAAGTCAACATCACCGCCCCAATGATATGTTACACCCATATCAAGTCCGAGAATTTCGAAGGCACCCCAAATTCTTTCATCATTGAGGCCAAGGGAAACACCGGCAAGTTTAATTGAACCAATCAATGGAAGTTCAGGAATCTGAAGAACTGCTTTTACGAATGCTTCCCAGAACGTGCTGTTGTCACGAAGGTCCTGCTCAGCAGCTATATAACCGCTACCAACAATTATGTCGAGAATATTGACATCAATATCAGCACCAAATTTAAAATCCGGATACCAATAAGTAGAGAGGCCCAGATGGTCAATAAGATTCAGTCGTTTAACACCTAAACCTATATCATCAAGGCTTACATCAAAACCTCTAAGACTTGCTGTCAGGTTTGCGTCTGCCTGGAGAACAAAGAACAAGCTGAAGCTTCCGTAAAGCAACAATGCCAAAGGTGGAAGAGTTGAATAACTGAACATCGTATCGTAAATGTTATCCATACCGCCGCCAAGGCCTTTTACCCAAAGGACGCCTACACCATCAACATTTACACCTGTATGGCCGCCGTCAACGGCAACAAAGAACTTGTTAGGAACAGGAATACCATTATAGGATTTAAGTTCAAGAGATGCCTTCATTTCAAGATAAATGAAGTTTGCTGCTCCCGAAACTCCTACTGCCCACATTTTGTTTCTTGGCATAATGCTGAGGTTAAGAGAACCTTTTATTTCAGGAAGACCCATTGCATAATCAGGAATACCAACATCAGCGGAAATATTAAAGCCTACAAAACCGCCTGCTCCAAAAAGAATATCTTTTACATAAAGATTAAGGCTGCCTTTCTGTGCAATTTCCCACTTTTCCTGGTCAGCTTTATAGTTATCCTGTGCCTCACGAAGCTGATTCGGAAGATAATTGCTTTTTGCAAAATTCAACTGTACTGCTTCAAGAGGAGATGTGTTTGCACGCTTATAATCAAAGTTTGACGGAATAAGGAAATCAGGAGAAAGCTTTGCACCGAAAGAAATTATTCTTTCTTTAGGTGTGTCAGCAGTTATCTGTGACACGTCCTCAAGTGCAATCTGACCAAATTCACAGTATCTGAACTCGAAGATAAGACCGGCAATTGTCTGTCCAACACTTGCTGCACCCGGCCAAAGAAGAGTTACTACATCTTTGTTTGCTGTTGTGTTTGCCACATCAGTTGCACGGTTCCCTTCAAAATGATACTGAGCAAGAACGGTTTCCTTTCCGTTTCTGATTGCAGTAATAGCACAAACACCGTCCCAGATTTTGCTTCGTGAAGAGCTTGTGTAAAGTCTGCCTTCAATATCTGTTTCTATATACTGATTGCTCTTACCTGCATTGACTGCTCTGACGGTAACATAACCATCTTCAACATCAATACATTTGTTAATAGTTATTGTGCTTGTTATTGTGCCGTCAACCTCTTCAATAGCTTTTGCTGTTGCTTCCAGAACATTGCCGTTTTCATCGCGTCTTGCACCGAAACTGCCTCTGAATTCAAGAAGAACAAGGTTGTTGGCATCTTTCATATTTTTCTTATAATCATTTTCATCTGAATACAAACCTATCTTGTATTCATCACCATATCTTTCAGTTCTTTCAACTGTAAGAATACCATAAACAGGTGAAAAATAGGTGTAATCATTTGTAACAACAAACTGAAGAAGTGTTGAGGTTATATCCTCTTTACCTGCATCATGCCAATCAAATGTAACCTGATATGTACCTGTAAGCATTTCTTCTTCAAGATTAAGAGTTATTGTTTCTGCACCCGGATTAACAATAACATTCTTTGCAGGAATGCTGTATGAAGCACCACTGTCAATGGCATTGAGTGAAACGGTATAAGCCGAAGTATCCTCAAGCATTGAGAAATTAAGACCTGTGATGAATAAGCTACGGAAACCTTCGTAATAGATAATCTGTGGGTCCATACTGTTGAAGAGAACGTTTTCTCCAAGTTCGCCCGGACAGAAAACCATAAATTCACGACTACCAAGAAGTTTGTCTTCTGTGATGGTTTCATTTGCACCTGCATCATAACAAAGAATCTCAAATTTTCTATACTCACTACCAACTCTCGGAGCAAAATTATAGAACAATTCAAGGGAGATTTCTTCGCCTGCGAGAACATCAGTAAACACCTTTGTTACTGTATCCGCTTCTGACATCTTCTGATTTGTGTACCAGTCAGAATACGGTGTGTTTCCGAGTTTTGTATTAACAACAACCGTCATATCATCAAGTGTTTCACCTGAGATGTTCTCAATAAGCATTTTAATTACAGCATCACCCGGTCTGCCGTTTTCAACCTGCGATATATACGCGGTTTTTTCTTCATTCATTTCCATGCTGACAGGAACCACAGGAAGATTAATCGCAACATTTTCTTCTGCACCTACATTAGCATTTGAGAAAATACCATAGTAAGTTGAGATTGTTGATTTTGTATCTTCTGTGAGAGCGCCCATATCAAAATAAAGAGCATAAGCACTGTCAGCCGTGCGATACTGTGCATTATACGGAGTTGTGAAATCAAGTGTTGTATCAGGTGCGAAATCAAATACGCTGCTTGCCAGGTTATTCCAATGACCGAAAGCTACCTGATACGGTGCAAGCGTTGCTCCATCAATAGTTGTGTTTACTGTATAAGCATTGATTGACGGTGACATAGCATCATCAACCGCGAAAAGAGTTGTGTCATACGCCATATTGTTTTTGTTGTTCATCAACACTTCGCTTCTGACAGTTGTATATTCACCGCGAGAATTCGAAAGCTGATAAAAAGCATAATCTTGCTTTCCTAATGCTGTATCAAGTAAAATTCTTATCTTGACATTTGAAACATCATCTTTTGATGAAGTCACCGAATAACTTATCTGTGACATACCGTGCTGAGTTGAAGTTTCGTCAAGCAAAGAAATTCTCTGCTCAATCGCAAGGTCTTTTACCTTCCATGTTGCAACAAGAGTATTGCCTTCTCGACTAATGTCAACATCACTACTGTCAATACCAAGAAAACCATATTTTCCACCGAAAATATATTCTTCAACCTCTCCGTTATCTCTTGTAATTCGGAAAGATGTGAATGATGTGTCAAAATTCTCAGCAGGATAAAGCAGATTTTTATCATCATCTGCTTTATTCAGTTTATCACCGTCACAAGTGGAAATAAGGAAACCACCATTTTTGCCTGACAAAGTGACAGCGAGATACTCATCTGCCATTTCGAGAATACTTTCTTCATCTGCAGCAAATCCCGTTAAAGGAATTGTACCAATAGTGATAAGAACGGCTAAGATAACCGCTAAAATTTTTCTGAAATTTTTCATAATTTATCACCTCGCTGCAAATTATTCCACATACAACACAAAGCGGATAATATCTCTGCCCTGAGTTGTGATAAGGAATGTGTAGTAGCCTGAATCATCCAGACTTACCTGATACGTTTTATTTTTTTCCTGTGAGTAGCCGTTAGTAAGAGATGCAGCACCTGTTTTAAGGTTACCTGCTGTTTTCTTACCCTGCTCCCATTCAAGTTTATACGGTTCGCCGGTAAACTCAACGGTAATATCCTGATTACCCTTTTCTACAATAATTGTTGAGTCTCTTTCAACAATTTCTCCATTTACCTTAATGCGAGCTTCATTTCCGTCATAGAAACGAATCCAACCGTCTCTTAAAGTTGTGTTACCTGCTTCATCAGTAACCTTATATACTACTGAATTCTTTCCTGCTGTTCGTACATATTCAAATTCATAAATAAGTTTATCAGAAGCAGTACGGTTATCGGAAGCTGCCATATTCTCACGAAGAAGTGAGTCAATTTCTTCATCGCTTAATTTAATTGATGCTGAAATTATACCTTTATCAATAATAAGTGTAGGCGCAATATAGTCAGCAAGAGGAATCTTTGCAAACTGGGCAATTGCTGAATTACCATAAGCATCAACTGCATAAACCGTTGGATAAAGGCCTGATGAATCAGCTTCAACAGTAAGCATTACCCATTCGTTTGCAGGAGCATTGACCGGTGTTGCTTGACTTACTCTTATTGTTGAATCACGGTTAACTCTGGCATAGAAGGTATCGCCAACCTTGATGTCATATTCTTCAGGATTATCAATTACGGTAATCATTCCGCCTGTACCTTTAATACCGACTGTAAGATCGAGATTTTCAGTTATAAGTTCAGGGAAATCAACGGTCATTCTGACTACATTACCTGCAGTATCAAAAATGTTATATGTCTTTGCGCCGGCTTCTGTCACTGTTCGTGAAATAGTCTTTCCGCTTATGCTTACCCCACCGAGCGTAATTATTTCATCTGCAGTAAATGTAACTATTGCGCTTCTGTGGTTTTCGCTGTATTCAACAGTTGCATTAACCACAGGGGGTTTTTTATCAATTGTGCTGATAGCAGGAAGCTCAACAACAGTTTGTTTCTTATTTACTATCGCTGTTGCCTTGAGATAGAGCTTTGAAGATGTGTTTTGTCCGAAAGTAACGGTTACACGGTCTTCAAGATTTGAAACTGATACTCCTTCAGGAGCAGAAATTTCTTCTCCTGCTTCATTAACAACAACTAAACTGCTAAGATCCTTATCAAATTCAAGCTGAACACTTATATCTCTGTTGGTGAACCTTTCACCGTCTGCATCATAGTTTGCAGACCATTTCTCACTTTCAACATAAGGTACGGTTGCATCAATAGCCTTAATAGTTGTTTTAATTTCGCCTGTATAGGTCATTGAATTGAAGTTGTATGAATAATAAACAACAACCTCTGTATCCTTTGCAAAACTGTATGAAAGATATGGACAACCATAGAACATTGAATCTTTATCATCTTCATATACTGCAACAGGTTCAACATTTGTTATTTCAAAGTTTGTTATACCCTCAAATGCAGGAGGCATAAGATAAAGTCTTACCGCATCACCTGATTTTGTAAGCACCTGAGCATATTCAGGCACCGGTGCACCTTCGCCAAGACTCTGAATATCAAACAGAACACTGTTAACATTGTTTTCTGAGTCAACAACATGAAGTGCAAATGTCGCATTCTTTGTAACAAGAAGTGACCTGCCCATAAGGCTTACACCATCAATTGCTTCGCTTGTCCCTTCATCATATTTAGGAACATCGCCATAAATATCTGTTGTGATGAAAAGCTTTGTTGCGTTTTCGTCGGCAACATCAATTGTGAAAGCGTATTTTTCTGCCCAACCAAGTGACTTTATAAACTCATCCATATCAGTAAGTGCATTTTCTGACAACTCATTGAGATAAACCAATGAATCTTCAGGACGAGTTTCATCAACTGATTTATAATAATTCTGAGATGCATTTGTTTTATTGTTATATGTTACAAAAGCACCAACTGCTACATCAGGTTTGTAATCATCCTTCTTCGTTGTAGGAAGTTCAGGAACCGTAATTTCCGTAGGAACTTCAACAGTAAAGTCAGGACCAACCATACCATATTCATTCACATAGCCTGAGAATGTATATGAGGTTTCTCCTCCTGAAACGAAAGTATATTGTACGCATCTACCTGTATCAGGGTCGATAAGTGTACTTCCGTTTTCATCCACAAGAATAACAGTTACTTCGTGGTCAACTGAACCGATTTCCTCAGCCACATTTGAATCATAAATCCAGACTGCCTTTGGAACAATAGGAGTTGTATTTATATTTGTAATCCCAACAGGGTAAGTTGCGTCACCGTATGTAATATCAAATTTTGCATTTTCTTTCAGAACGATTTTAAGCTCTGCTGTTGAATTACCTGTTACCTTAGTTCCTGCAGGAAGCGTATCTTCATCAACAGAAGAAACGCCATCGGTACAGCTTACTGTAACTGTTACAGGATTACATGTAAGACCTGTTTCTGAAATCTCAATTGAAGGATTCGCACCAAAACCTGTAACATCCAAAGTCTGAACATAATGTCTTCCAAACTTATCAGTAAACTCAATTTCATATTCGCCGTTATTGTATGCAGGGAATACAGGTGAGAGTGAATACTCCTCTGTTGAAACTGCAGTAATATCAACATATGTGTTTGCTGTAAGAGGAACTTTACCGAAGGATGGAGAATTTGCAGTGTTCTGAGCAATTACCGGCTTTGTATTCGGAGCAGTAATTGTTGTCTCATACTCAAAAGTTTCTCTTTCACCGCTTTCATCTTCCCAGTTGTAGAAAACAAAGTTTACTGTATGTGCAACATCTTCACCCTCTGCAACTTCTGAATCATATGGCATTATGAGCTTGATATCATCATATGTTCCGCTATATTCGTCAACGATTCTTTCATATCCCACAACGCCACCGGTTTCTGCAGAATCAAAATTATTTCTGCTGTCAGCAGGATCTGCCCATATTGTCACAGGGGCATTATCGTCAATCTGAACTGTGAAGTATTCAACTGTTTCTGCAAATGAATAACCATATGCCCAACCGTTTGAGCCTTCATATGCATAATCAGAATATGTGGTATTACGGATTGTATAAGTACTTCCGTCTTCTGTGCCGTACTCTCCTGTTTCAAGGAACCAGAAGCCTACACCGTACGGATATTCATTTGCCGCATTGTTTTTGTAATCACCATTCTGGTCATCGTGCTCATTTGTAAGAATAGGATAGATAACTCTTGCATTACCTGAACTATCAACAACACAAATAGCCTCTCTGAGTTTTGAATATTGTTGTACTGCTGCCCATCTTCCTAAATAACCATCTGAATTTTGAAGCGGAATTGAGTTTATATCCTCTACCTCTGTGTATGTGGCACTCGAATGCCCGAAAGAAGCGAGATAAATCTTTACTCCGGGGTCATCGTAGGACATAGACTCAAGATAAGCCTCAACAGAAGAAGCATAACCCTTAACGATTTCATTTCCTTCGCTGTCATAAGATTTTTCGTATGCCATATCGTTGAAGTTGAAACCAAAATCTGCTTCAGGAGCTTCAGTATCAACATTAACTTTAATTTGACGAACAGAAGATGTTTCACCGTTTGTCATAATTATCTGATAGCATACAGTATTCTCACCTGATGTGAGTTTCAATCCGTCTGCAACATTTGCAGAAGCAAGTTCTTCAGCAGTTGGAATTGAATCATAGGAAAGATTTACAGTTACATCAGTACAGAAGGTATCTGCACTTTCTTCTCTGAAACCATAAGAAATGAACGCCGATGATACGTCGCCTGAGCTTGCAGCATTCCATATTCTTATACCCAAGGGATATCCGACTCTTTCACCGAAATATGTTTCGTATGCCTTATCTTCGTCAAGATTCACATAGAATCTGAAGCTTGTATCTCCGTCATCTGAAAGAGCGTTTGTTGAACCTGAAAGATAAATCGGATTATCGCCAATCTTTACGAGTTCTCTGTTATCTACATGAGCTTCTTTAGTATAACCATCTCCTGTATCCACCGTAGTAGTATATTCATCACGTTTAGCTGCGCCAACAGTTACATAATTGAGAAATTCGCCTTCAGGTGCTTCCTGAGCAACCGAAACGCCTCTGCCTCTGGAATCGATACTTGCTATTGGAGTGTATGATGGAAGTCCGAAGCTTGTAGGAGCAGTTGCCGCATCAAGCATAATCGGGTCGAGAACAAAAGTCTGCTTTCCGCCTGCTTTCTGCTCAACATAAACCTGAAGTGCATAAAGTCCGCTGTCGTAATTATTTCCATTAATTGCGAAAGACTGTTCTTCACCCTTGCTGAGTGCAACTCTGTCAGTAACCTCAATAACATTACCATTGTCATCTGTCATAGGATTACCGGTGCTGTCAAGCTTTATAAGAACAGCATAAGAGTTATCGAAATTGACATCTTTACTTTTCCAACCGGGAATCAGAACATTTTTAAGATTATAATGGTACCTTACTCCGTCCATGGAGATATCAAATCTATAATAAGTATATTTTTCACCTTCGTAGGTTTTTTCTGATGCTGTCTGAACCTCATTGAGATTGTTTCTTACAGTAACATTTGAAATTTTGTGAACGCCGTCATTTTTCGGAGCGAAACACACTGTAAATGCTTCACTTTCATGAAGAGTTGCATCCTCTGTGCTGTTATAGTATGCACCCTTAACAGGTGTAAGGTCATTCATACTTGCAGCAAACTGAACTGTCATTGTGCCATATCGTGTCCAATCAGGACTTTCCTCAACAGGGTCACTCTGATATGTACCAAAATCACCACCGGTCATATCAACTCTGTACCATGTGCCTTCACCAAAAAGATTTGTTCCGTCTTCAGTATAGCTGTCAAAAATTCTGACATAATTTTTAATTACAGTAATGTAATCTTCAACATCCTGAACGGTAACAACAGCTCTTGTATAACGAGTTCCCTCAGCAAGTCCTGAATATTCAGGCTCAAAAACTTTAACGTTAATTGAACCGTCAGGAACCGTTGGGTCACCTACGATTGTATAGTTTGCATTTACTCTGTTCAAATCAAGAACATATACACTTGTTGCTTCTGTTTCCTTATTAGCTGTTATGAAGTCAGATTTCGCATCTGTTACTCTCACATAAAGTGTTTCGGTAACAGTTCCACTACCTGTAATATCATTAAGTGCTGTAACCTCAACCTTATCTTCAAGACCTCTGTATTCATTGTAAGTATACAGATTTTCCCAGGTGCCGTTTTCACCCCATTTGCAATCTATTGCAAGAATACCATTAGCATCTTCAGCAGTAATGTAACCAATTACTCTCTGACTACTTGTTTCATCACTATTTGGTGTTAATACACCTAATGCTTGCGTAATTGCAACTGTTGGTGCTACATCGTCAATATCAAGCTTATTGAACTCAATGTTTGTTTCATTTTCATTTTCAACGGCATCTTTCAGCCTGAAACTGATTTCAATACCTTTGTCATTATCAATTTCAACACCTTCAGCTTCGTTGAGGAAAACATGCATAAAGTATGTTCCGTCATTTGCAAGTTTAAGTGCTGATACCTGATTTTCACCTACGCTGGCATCTGTAAAAACAACATCATCGGTAAGTGTCATTGAATCAGTAAAAGCATATTTAAAAGGTAATTCAACATCTCCGTTATAGCCTTTAACAGAAAGGAACCCGTTTGGTTCATCACCTTTTCTTTCAATACCAGCAAAAAGGTTTCCGTTGCCACTTACACCGTCAGAAACATTAAGCTCTGCAATAATATGTATCTCGCCTGTTTCAGAATCAACCTGTTTTACTGATTGCACAACCTCAACAGCAGGACCTTCAATGTCAAGATATGTCTGTTTGCTTATTGCAGTACCTTCTTCAGCAAAATCAACTGTTCCACTTTCTGCAAGGTGGTTATCCGATGAATCGGTTGCACTTTGTGCATTGATAAGTCTTATAGGCTTAATCTGTTTTCCTGAAACCGTCATACCCTCTGTAATTACAAAAGGAGCAAAGTCGAGTCTTGTTACGTAATCACTGTTAACCGACTCTCTGTGAGCATTATCTGCCTTGACAAGACTTGTTGTAACAGTATTTCCGTTCTTATCATTTATACTCCACTCAAGTTTCAGATTGTTGCTTATTGTATCTGTTTTTAACTTTTCGCTGATAATAACATCAGCATCAACAGTATCGCCAATTCTTGAAATAAGCTGTGTTGCATCTTCAATTTCAACTGTACCATTTTCATCAGGTTCAACATCTGCAAGACTGCTACCACTCATTTCAATTCTTGTTACAAAAGGACCCGAAGCATCGATGCAAAGCCCTTGTGCTGCAATATTTTTATTCTCAGGCAGTGCAAGAGGATTACCTGCAAGGTCAACAACAGAACACTCAACTACACTTGCCATGTTTCTTCCGTAATCATCAAGTCTTTCAAGTATATACGTATCACCAATTGACAAATCTGTAACAGAAACAATAATATAAGTTGCTCCGTATGTTATACCTGTTGCAGTTTCGTACTCTTTTCTTGTTATCTTCAGCCAATCTTCATCTGTAATTTTGAAGCCGATTTTACCATCTTCATTATCAAGAGCAACTGCATATGCCATTACATCAACCTTATCATACACCTCACGCATATTAGCATTATCAAGTGTAAGCTTGATTCTGACATTTGCCAAATCATCAAGAGTAATTTTCTGGTTAGTCGGACGAAGCATTTCACCTGCATCAAGCCAGATAATCGGCTGATTATCATACTTCGGGTCATTGTCAGTAACGCTATAGGTCCAACCCTTGCTACCCGGCATATATCTGTCACCAAGAGCCACATAAATGTCACTGATTATTGTCCATTGGTCACCGCTGAGTGAAACATATTTTGACTTTGACCAACTTGACTCAAAACCTTTATAAGTGTTGCCGTCATATTTTGTTCCGACATATCTCATCTCAAGCATATCGCTTTGTATAACCGATGTTTTCAGTTCATAGGTTACACTGAAATTTCTTTTACTCTCCTCAATTCCAACAGAGCTCATAGGCCATGATGAGTGTCTGTAACCTTCAATTTTAACTTTATGAAGTCCGCCCAACGAACCACTATATTTATCAAGTTCATAAAATCCTCGGTTACTGCTGTACCATTCACACTCATATGACCTGTCAAAAACAGAGTAAATTGAGTTGTTAGAATAATCCATATCCTTCAGGTTCATTACCTTGTAACCTGCGTCACCTACATCGGGCATCGTGAGATACGAATCTGCCTTTACAAAAATGACAGCCGCAGGAGCAACAACACCAAGAACGATTGCAGCACTTAAAGCAACTGCCGCTATCTTCTTTCCATGTTTATTTCCTTTAATTTTTTGGACAAGCTTCTTAATTTTTGCCAATTACGACACCTCCATATAAACTGCTTTCGTAATCATAATGTTTTTTCTTCAAGATATTTTAACATGCCTTCGATAACCTGTTCGGCTAACGACTCAAAATCGAACTGCATTACAAAATCAATAGCCTCATTAATTTTTTTATCCGATACACGATAAACGAGAAGCGTTGTTTCGATAAAACGCTTCACCTTTCTTTCCATTGTGAAATACATATCACACGGAGTTGTCATAAAACTTCTCATTATACCGCCTGAAGCAATTTCAAGTTCAAAAAAATCCTTTGTTTCCAAATCGGGAAGTTGTTCCTTAAAAATTTCTTCAAGCTTTCCTGTTATTTTCTGCTGAATTAAAGCCATTGTATGTGGCATCGAATAAGCTGCAGCATACAAATCCCGAATGCACTCATTTGATTCTGCCATGTGCAACTGTAAAGTAGTTTCAACAGCGTAAAACAAAATCTTATCATCTGTTTTATTTTTCAGGAAGACTTCAGTTGCCTTAAACTGACCTTCAAAAACATACCCAACAAGTTCACACAGTATATTTTCCTTATTCCTGAAAAGATTAATCAGCGAACCGATATTAATGTTTGCTTCTGACGAAATCTCTTTAAGAGAAGTTTCTGTATAGCCTTTTTCGAGAAAAAGTTTTGCAGCAACATAAAGCACTTTGGTTTTCATTTCTTCGTGCTTTTGCGCTTGTGTTTTAGCTACCATATGTACACCTTCTTTTATACTTCAAACCGCGCTCTATAACGTTTTTTATAACGCGTTATAAACTCTGGATTAATTTTATTCTTTTCAATACTATTTGTCAACAGTTTTTTGTTAATTTCTTAACATATTTTTTACAAATTTTATCTGAAAAATCCCAACACGAACAAATAACCTTATCCAATCATAATTTTCAACATTTAAGGTGCAACGGTATTTGAAAAAATGACGATTTATATCAAATAGCGTAGCTTATGCCAAATAGCAGAAAACCGACTCTTTCGTGTTTCTGTTTTTTTGTGTAGAAACTTTATATTGCAAAGCGAGTCTTTAGTTGCTATAATATTGCTGACATATAACATAAAAATTAACAGATGCCGGTGATTGATTTGACAGATTTAGTAAATAAGATTTCATTGCTTGTAAAAGAATGCGGAAAGGTAATTCTCAATGCAGACAGAGAAAAAATGGCAATTGACATAAAATCAGGAGTTGCTGATTTAGTTACCGAATACGATAAAAATATTCAAAAACAGCTTGAAATCGGTTTAAAAGGAATTTTACCCGAAGCAAAATTTATCGGTGAAGAGGGTTCAAGCGACCAATTAACTGAAGATGGCTACGCTTTTATTGTTGACCCTATTGACGGAACAACAAACTTTGTAAAAGACTATCATATTAGCGCAATTTCCGTTGCATTGTTAAAGGGCAAGGAGGTTGTGGCAGGTGTTGTTTATAACCCTTATCTTGACGAAATATTTTCTGCAATAAAGGGTCAGGGAGCATTCCTGAACGGCAAAAAAATAAGCGTATCTTCGCAACCACTCCATAAGGCGTTGGTTCTTTTTGGCTCATCTCCATACGATAAAACCCTTTTCCCAAAAACCATCGAAATTCTTACCGAATATTTCTATAAAGCGCTTGATATAAGAAGATGTGGTTCTGCCGCATTGGATTTATGTTCCGTAGCTTGTGGCAGAGCAGAGCTCTATTTTGAATTACAAACCGCCCCTTGGGATTTTGCCGCAGGTAAACTTCTTGTTGAAGAAGCAGGTGGCAGTGTTACAACACTCGATGGCGCCCCCCTTTCATTCGAAGGAAAGAGTTCAATTTTAGCAAAAAACAATGTGATATAAAAAAAGTCGTTCAGATTTCTTCCTGAACGACTTTTTTCTTATTTAACTAACTGAAAATATCTTTCTTCAAGCTCGTCATAATGAGTGTAATTTTCTGCCTGCTCTATAAGATTTTTAGCATCTGTATAGGGCTTGATAATCTGTGTATAAACAGAAACTGCTTTAAGATAAGCCTTAAGTTCTTTTCTGATTTTTATGCTGTCAAAGAAGCTGTTTGCTTCTCTGTTCATAATTTCTTCTTTAACTGCTTCATCAGGAGCTTTTATGTTTTCTGCACCGTATTTGCTTATAAGAGCACAAGCGCGTTTTTTAACCCTTGCATTTTTAATGGCGTCAGAACGGATTTCTTTTTCATCCGCAGTCTTTTTAGGCAACGCTTTTGCTTTCTTCAATTCATCACGAGCGCTTTCATAGAAATAAGCTTCACCCTTTGTAAAATCAACCTGAGCCTGTTTAAGTCTCGCCTTGCCTGCGGGAGTTGAAAACTTGTTAAGGTCCTGCATTACTATTGCAGCTCTCTCAATGGCAAGGTTTTTCTCTTTTGTTTCCTTTTTAGCTTTCCTGCTTAAGGTCTTATTGACTGAAGCTTTCTGCTGAGCCCCGAATTCTTTAGCTTCCTCAATAATTTCCATAGCATCAATAAGCTCATTATCCTCAAGCAATCCTAAAGAATGATTTTCAAACATCGCACGGATTTTGAGAACTCCAACATAAGCCTTGTGCTTATTTTCTGTCAAATCATAGAAACAGTAAGGAATAAGGTTAAGAAGCGCGCCAAATGCAGAGCAGATAATCAACACTTCAAAAAGGTTATTTCTCATATTATCGTCATAGAGAACATTATAGTCATCAAGAAGACCCATATTTTCGTAAATTGTGGGATATACAAGTCCTGTAAAGAAACCGATAAATGTACCGATTATTCCAAGAGGCCCGAAAAGTCCGTCAACTCTGACACCTGTTTTCCATTGGTGATAATCTCGCATATCTGCGCTGATATTATGCTGAACAATGTTCCAGAAAGTATTTATGAAATTATTTAAATACCAAAGAACACAAATCACAATAAGGTTCTTATATGTAAAGTAGAGTATTATGAGAATTACAATATTAATTGAGTTAGCTGTAATCAAAAGGTTTCTCTTACCCATTTTCTTGATAGCAAGAGGACAAAGAAGCATTGACCACAATGCTGCGTTACCAATAATGGTATTGGCAGTACCCAGCATTGCCTGATGCTCACCGCCTGAGCCATAAACAAAGGACCAACCGAGAACAACACCATAACCTGACTCCAGGAAAACAACCCAAGCTGCCGCCTGAATAATCCAGAAATATTTATTCTTGGCAACCTCTCTTAATGCATCAAGCATTCTTACAGGCTCGGGCTTCTTTTTAGGAAGAATAAGCCTTTCTTTAACCTTGCGGAAGAAAATAGTCGATATAACTAAACCAACAATAGTAAAAATGGGATGTATAATTCTGTAGGTCCAGATATTATTAAGACCCCATGTAAGACCTGCAATAGTAGGAACTGCAAAGCCTGTTATTGTAGGAGCAAGAGAATAAACAACCTGAGAAATGCTCATTACATTGGCTCTTTCCTGAGCATCCGGGGTTATAATCTGCTGAAAATATGTATAGCTTTCATTATAAAAACAAAGGAACACATTGAGAAGCATATACATAAACCACACAACTATAGCTTTCGTAAGGTAATTCATATGCTCGTAAGGAAGCCATACAAAAATAGTTGTAATAAGAACAATGGGAAGACCTGTCTTCTTGATAAACGGCAGGAATTTGCCACCTTCTAATTTATGGTTATCATAATACCAGCTGCGAAAAATACCCAAAGGAATGCCAACAAGATTTGCAACAATAAGCATAACAGACAAATCCACAGGCTTTAAGCCGATACTGGCACCAACAAGGAAGTTTGACGCGTCAAGACCGATTGCAGACGCAAGCAAGGTTGTCCAATAAACACCAAAGCCTGCACCGCTGAGACTTGCAATTTCTTTATTAGGAATATAGTTACCCTTGGCAGGTTCATGCCAATATTCCTTAACAGAGAAAATCAAGCCCTTTGCTTTTGAAATAATACCCTTGTTTCCCTGAGCTTCCATTTTATTACCTCCTCAAGAGAAAATTCATTAACAAGTCAATTATAATTCCACAAATATAAACTGTCAACAAAGATATATTGAAATGTATCAAAGTTATTGCTATAATATTATAATATAATGTAATATAATAATTTATTAGGTCGTGAAAATATGTCAACAAAGCTTTGGTATGATGAATTTGTAAATGAATGGATGTGGGCGTTGCCTCTTGGTAACGGCAGAATCGGTGCTATGCAATATGGTAACCCTGACTGCGAGCAGATTGAAATAAACGAAGAATCTCTCTGGAG
The DNA here is from genome assembly GCA_045577815.1 of Acutalibacteraceae bacterium. Lineage (GTDB taxonomy): Bacteria > Bacillota > Clostridia > Oscillospirales > Acutalibacteraceae > DTU089. The sequence continues at coordinate 1,564 of JAZNJB010000001.1, read as the reverse complement.
TGGCAGACAAATTGAAGAAAGCTACCACGCTTCTCCCGAAGCCCTTGCCGAAATCCGCAAATTGCTTCACGAAGAAAAGCTGAAAGAGGCTGCTCAGCTTGCAAGAGAAACCTTTTTATCTGACCCACCCGTTGTCCGTTCTTACGAAAGCTTCGGGGAAATCTTTATTGATTTTCTTGATAAATCCCCTTACTCAAACTATCGTAAGGAATTGGAATTAAGCGAGGCTATCAACCGCATTTTCTGGACAAGAAGCAAGGTTAATTATAAAAGTGAATGCTTTATAAGCGAGGATTTTGACGGCTTCGTTTATAAGGTTGAAACTGACGGAAAGCCTTTCTCCTGTAATGTAAGCATAAGAAGAAAGCAGGATGCTTATAGCTCCTGCACCGATTTTGATACGATTATTATGAACGGCAGAGTTACATACCGCACCCACCACTACTACGGTGAAGGTGGAGAAGGTATGAGCTTTGGGGCAAAGCTTCGCATCAAAACCGATGGTGAGCTTACTACTGACCATAGCACTATAAGTGTCACAGATGCAACCTATGTTATCATTTACTCCGCTTTTGAAACTAACTACAATGTAGAAAAATATGATATTGATGAAGCCATTGATTTCAAGAGCAAATTAAATGATACAATTGAAAAGCTTTATAATGCAGATTATGACGAAATAAAAGAAAAGCACATTTCTGCTCACAAGGAATGGTTCTCTAATGTTGAATTTACTCTCCCCGAAAGTGAATTCAGCGCCCTTCCTACAAACCAAAGACTTAAAGAGCTTAAATGGGATGAATATGACCCTGACTTATTCGCTCTTTACTATAATTTCGGCAGATACCTTTTAATTGAAAGCTCGGGCAAAAACGCTCGTCTTCCTGCAAATCTTCAGGGTATCTGGTGCCACGATTTCAATCCCCCTTGGGGAAGCGATTTCCACACAAACATTAATCTTCAGATGAACTATTGGCCCGCAGAAAGCGGTAACCTTTCAAAAACAACTGCACCATTTATTCATTTTATGAAAATGATAAGCAGCTTCGGCTCTGAAACCGCCAAAGAGCTTTTCGGTGCAAGAGGCTGGGTTATTAACCATACCACCGATGCATTCGGCAGAACAGGTGTTCACGATAGTGTTGACTGTGGCTTCTTCCCAATGGCAGGTCCTTGGCTCTGCCTTAACCTCTGGGAGCATTATGAATACACAAACAGCAAAGAATATCTTGAAGAAATTTACCCAATATTAAAAGGCTCTTGTGAATTTGTTCAGGATTATTTAACAGAAAATGAGCAGGGTCAGCTTATCACTTCACCCTCAAATTCACCTGAAAACGAATTCTATTATGTTGATGCCGACGGTCAGAAGCAGGAGAGTATGTTTACCGAAGGAGCAACAATAGATTTTCAGATTATTTATTCACTTTTTACACGAACTGTTCACGCTTGCAAGGTTCTTGAAAAAGATTCAGATTTTTCAGAAACACTTATCAGAGTTTTGGGTAAACTTCCTCCGATGGAAATCAGCGAGCGTTACGGAACTATTCGTGAGTGGATTAAG